>JACPFW010000027.1 GCA_016182795.1 Gemmatimonadota bacterium | reverse complement strand
CCCGATTTGCTCCAGCTTGAAGGCCGTATTGAAGATCCGACGGCCATCCGCACCCCGACGATGTGCTTCCATCTGCTGCCCCTCCTTTGAGAAGTAATCCTACGCTTCCCAAAGTGCCTCGTCGAATTGGGGTACAGACCACCCCAGCGCTGGAAGCATCACTTACAGCGACAAGCTGACCCGCGAGAGAAAGAAGTCCAACCGCGCGGAGTATCTCATGAGTCAGTGGGGCCGCATCCCGCGCAATCAGATGCAATGGCGAGGGGAGCGGGCTGGCTGGAAGGACCCACTGCTAGACGACGATACCCGAAACCTCCTTAGGGTGCACTGGTACCCCTCTGCTATCGGCGCCTACTTCTGGCGTCTCTACACTCACTACCTGCGCTTCGTGCGGCCATCTAGACTAGACCATCCCTATCTGTTCGTAAATCTCGATGCCTCACGCGCGGACACCTTCGGAGCTCCGTACCGGATCGAGAGCTACACTGATCAGTTGGCGCGCGCAGTAAAGCGCATCGGACTTCGGTCGCTACAAGCGAACGGGACGACGAGTCACGGCCTTCGCCACGCATTCGCGCAGTCGCTTCGTGCTTCCGGCGTGTCGGAGAAGACTATCCAGATCGCTATGCACCACAAGTCGCCGCTCAGTCAGGAGGTGTACACGCGACCGACCAGGCAAATCGTAGCGCACGCACTCGATCAGGCCGAAGCACGAGCCCGTGAGTTCAACGCCAATGCGCGCGCGATTCGACATACTGGCGCCACTGGAACCGGGCATGATGCGGGCAGTAGAACCGATCAGGGCGACAAGGTCCCTCGTGGATTGCTCGAAACTCTCGGTCCTGAGTTCACTACACTGCTGCCGTGACGAAGAGTATGAAGCACATACTGGTCGGTGGCGGCACTCCGGTGACTTCGAGTCTTTCGGGGCGCGAACTACTCATCAACACCGACGTCACGCGCTTCCGGGTCCCTGCCACGTTCACAGCGAAAGGTACCGCCGCAGCGGAGGCGGCGTACATGGAGTTTATGAACTCGGCGAGTACCTGGGATACTCGGAGGGTGATGGGCAAACCTGAATGGCAAGCCATCACGGCCGCGCTGTCCTGTCGTACTCCCGCAACGCTCGCTGGTGCTCTTGATCCGCTCGCGGAGGCGTTGCTCGCGAGCACGCATCCGAAGCGCTGGGGCGGAGCAACGCCCGTCAACCTGATGAGTGGGCCGATCTCGAAGAAATGTGAGCCACGTGTCGCGCAGGTTTTCTTCCTGTTATGGCGCGAGGGTTGCTTACTTGCTCCACTGGCCGAAGCACGCTTAGGGCTCTTCTTTGCTGATCGCAAGATGCATGGCGGCGCGAAGGGCGCCCTTGGTCCGATCAACACTGTGGTCGCGCAACTCCGCGCCGTAGCTAACCACACCCAAGGCGCAGAGGCGCTCATAACGCGGCTGCTTCTCTCGGTGCATGGGATCCAGGACGTCGGGGATCTGTCTTCTGAGGTGCTCGCGCTGCTCTCACGAGCATGGACGGAACTTGACCCGGAGATGCAGAGCGCGGTGGATGCTATTGTTCCCGGCGCGTTCGAGTATACCGCACGCAGCATCAACGACGCTGTCACCCTGGCATGCACCATTCTCGCCACGGCTCAACGACTGGTCTTTGTGAAGCAACCAGAGATCGTGGCGCGGGTACCGCAGTCATACTTCGATGTGCGTCCGCATCGCATTCGACCGTGGTCCGGGGTCCACATTTCCGAAGCGCGTGACCTCGAGTTCACGTGGATTAGAAGGGAGTTCCCCGGATTCGACGAATGGCAAAAGCAACTTGCTGCTTATGTCGCCACGCGAAGTGATCTGCTCGACCTGCGCAGCCAGCTCTACGCCCTCCGGCGTAGCGTCAAGGCGCTCCTGTCATCGGAGTCCCCTCCCGCGACGCCGACTGACGCGTGCCGGCAGCCAAATGAAACAGCGCGAATCTTGCTGGCCGAGCTTGCCGAACGTAAATGCAAGGACGTTAACCGACAGCAAAGCGCAAATGTCGTGAGGGGCTTCTTCGACTGGCTGATTACCGTGAAGGAGCGCCGAGTGGACGGGACGCTCGATCAGCGACTAGGCAACCCCGTCGACCTGTTCCCGAAATTCGGGAAGCACACTCGTCCCGCGCAAACTGTACGCGCGAAGATGCCAAGCTGGCTGATGCAGCTGGCTGTCGAGGTCATTCAGGGGAACGACTACGAGTGGCCTCGAAAGCGCTTGACCGATTATCGAGAGGTAGTCGAGGATGGCGAAGTAACGCAGGTCTGGAGTCCGGTCTTGGCCGAACTGACGCTGCTCCGCTTCTTGCTTCCCATCCGTGGCACTCAGGCGCGATTGCTGGGTAGCGGCGAGGGTGACACGTGGGTCTGGGTTCCACCAGATGTCTTCGCGGGCGCTGAGAGCCACGATTGGGACTCGTCAGATAAGGCGCGGCAATCCGGCCATTGGGTCCGAAACACGTCGCAGTGGGCGCCCGCGGACGGAGAAGATCGCGCGCTCGGTCTTGTTCGTCGCATGTGGGATGACGAGGAAGGGGTGCACTTCAATGGGCTCTACATCAGCACCAACAAGACCGCTGACAAGATGAAGGGCTGGGCGGAACTCGGATACGAGATCCCGTGGGTAAGCGATGAGATCCTCAGCATCTACGACAGAGTGCTCCGATTTCAAGCGCGATACAACGCACCCAAAGCGCCCAAGTCGCGCGCCGAACTGACGGGGGAGGCCACGATTATCCCCTCCGATGTCGCGGTTCTGATGCCGAAGACGCACTACCTCTTTCGCGATGCGGCGCACAGAACGCATTCAGACGAGCCTGTTAGTACGGCGCGAGTGCAGAACTTTTGGAATGAAATGCTTGCTGAGGTCGAACGACGTTGTGAATCAAGCCCCGACGTACCGCGCAATCCAGACGGCTCTCCACTGACGCTCGTCGAGAAATGGACGTCAGACGGGAAAGCATCATCGGTGAAGTACGATCTGCATAGCTTGCGCGTTACCGGGATCTCGCGGCTTGCTCTCGGCGGATGCCCCCTTCAGGTGTTGATGATGCTGGCGGGACACGCCACGTGGATCATGTCGCTGTACTACGTGAGGATGTCCCCGAGCGAAGTCCGGAAGGCTCTTGAAGACGCGGAAAAGCGGCTCGAACGCTTCGAGACCGCCGAACTAGAAGAGGCGCTGTCGAGTGTAGATGCAACGACGATGCGCGCATTTCAGGTTGCGACCAGCGCAGTTGGTCTCGAACAATGGCGCGATGCCGACGTGGCGCTCATGTCTTCGTCAGAACTGGGGCTCTGTCCGAACGGCGGTACCCTGTGTCACGTCGGGGGCAAACCGTTGTCGACTGCGGCCTCATCAAGCTCGGTGCACGGGCCAGTGCCTGGGCTAGCAACAAACTGTCAGTCGTGTCGTTTTCTCGTGTCGGGGCCGCAGTACCTAGTCGGTATCGTTGCCCGGCTAAACGCCCTGTCGGTACGGGTGAGGGCAACGGGGGATCGGCTACGTGCGACAGAAGAGAGACGACGCTCTCTCGTTGATGAGCGGCGACGCGCGGGCGATAATGTGGATGCGGCATTGCTACGTCGGTTGCGTCGCGCAGCAGCAGAGGTAGAGGCTGCTGAGGCGCAAGCTGAGGATTTCGGCGAGCGCTGGTGGAATCTCCTTCGTCTCTTCAACCGATGCCTCAAGGCGTTGCGGGAGCTGATGCGACGGAAGAGTGCTGGCGAGGTCGCCGACGATCGCCATCTTCTAGTGCTTAACGGTGCGCCCGACGACGTTCAGGTTGCCTTGCGGCGGTGCAACGACATTACCTTATGGAACCGCGTATGCTTTGACTCCGAAGTTTGGGATGCCGTCGACGCGACGGAGCCTGCGGCTAGGCGCGGTATGCGAATTGACCACCTGCTTGCCCAGTCCGGACGGCCAGCGGTCTTCGCTGGTCTTTCTGAGGAGGAGCGAATAGCTGTCGGAAACGTTTTCGCGCGTTGGTTGGAGACGCGATTGGGCCCTGCGGGTGCTGACGAGATCTACGAGGGACGTCGGACACTGGCCGAAGCCGGCCTACTCGACGACCTCGACATGGTTCTACCGCGCAGTGGTGTGAACCGCAGTGCTAGTCACTTGCTTCCGAACGCACAGATACTGCTTCCCTCCGTCTCGGCCGTGCCACCTTCGTGAACCGCTTGGAACGGCAGGATTCCTGCAGCGATGCCGACGTCGTCGGGACGGCGGTCTTCGACCTACGACCGATGCGATTACCCCGCGAGGTCGGGACCGTATGATGACAGTGCTGTCTCACACCCTCAAGGGGCAGCCGCCATCCGACGCGGTCCCCGATACCAAAGCGCAGCGCGAGCTGCAGGCACTTCTAACGCGAACCGAGAGCGCAAGAAAGAAGAGGAACATCGAGCGCATCTGGGCTGCGCTTGAGGATATGCGCGCTCGAGCCGAGAGAGTCTACAACGTGGCAAGCGTCGCCAGGGCAGTCGCACGACTCGGATATTCAGGGCCGAAATATCAATCGATGCGCAACAAGGAGGGCGCGGACTTTCGTGCGCTGATCAACGCGTATCGGGAGGTGCACGGTGCTGTGGTCGAGTCACGCGATGCTACGGACGCTGATGAGGACTTGCCGCTAGCGATTACGGACGTTGCCATCCAACAGCGCGTGCGCATCGAATTGCGAAGGGTGCGCGCCTTGCAGGAGCGCAATCGAATCCTGCACGAGGAAGTTGTGAGGTTGAGTCGCGCGGCGTTGGCGACGGCTCCCACCGCGGCGCCGGTCGCGGCAGGCGAATTAGTCTTCACTCTCGACGAAGTCCGGGCTGTCGAGCACTTCCTAGCACACATGGAGGCAGTAGGGCTCCGGCCCGACGAGGCCACGGGCTGCATCCTCGAACAGCGCGGTGGCCGGGAGGTCGCGCCGCCGTACTTCCTCGACGCCCTCCGGCGCATTGTCAGCACCTCGAGACATCCCGGCGGCGATGGCTGAGGCGCCACCTCCCTCCCTGGTGCATTCATTCGGGTCTCCGCGAGGGTGTGGAGCCACTCAACACCCCGCGACCCCACCACAGCCTTCACGGGTGCCGCTGCTCCACTTCTTGAAGAGCCCCCGACGTCAAGCAGCTAGCAGCGAACGCTGCGCGCAACAGCTACGCCGGACTCTCGGCCGCAGGAGCGTCATTTGGCGCTGTCGCCGAAGACGTGGCCGTAGACGTGAACGAGGCGGACGATGGCGCGCTCAACTACGTGATCGCGCGACCGTGGCGCCAGCGTGTGGAGGGAGGCCAGTCCACTTCCGACCTGACTGGCCAGCCTCCGCCGCTGGTGCCCGCCACTCCTATCCTACGAGATGCCCAGTTCCTCGAATCTGACGATACGCCATTCACCCGCGCGTCGCTCAAAGATCACGTTCAGCGTCTGGTATTGGACTCGTCGAGGACGACCTTGAACGACCGTCGTGACCGTCACAGTTGCCTCATTCCCCTTCACCATCGGCTCAGAGATGGATACGAGTACGTCGACGCCACGAAGCATGCACGTTTGGTCTGCGCAAACCAGCACGTCGCCACGAGAGACAGCGGTTGCGTTCAGACGCTGTGCCAGTGCCTGCATACGATTGTCTGCTCGACGCACGCTATCGCGGCCACCAGGTGCTTCGCCAGAGTGAACGATCATGCGATCGACTCCGATCTTCAGCACCCCCGTCTTGGGCGAGGGAAGACGCTCCATGGCGGCCTTCGCGGCCAGCTGCTCTAGGGTGCTCACAGTGGAGGGCACCTGGGCTCCGATGAACCCCGAAACCAAAGCTGCGGCGAATACTTCCCTCAGCATCAGCAACGACATATGAATACCCTCTTTCTCGGTTTTGGCGCGTCAAGTGGCAACGCGAGTGTTCAGCCTATCATCCAGTCACCGGCACACGACTCCTCGAGGCCATTCGCCTCGTCATCCGTGGTCACGCCGATAGCGTGCGCCGCTTCATGAATCAGTGTCTTCATCAACATCTCATTGCTCGCGAGAGCGAGCGCCGTCACATGCGTGACCTGGGGTGCATTGTGGCGATCACCGTAGTAGTCCGCAGGATCGTAGTTCGAGGGGCCCACGGTCCAAACGAACACATTCCCTACGGTTAGATCGTCTAGCACCTTCTGTTTGATTGTCGAACACCTCGAATCGCCGGCCGTGTTGATGTTCATTCCCAAACTGACCATTCTGTTGTGCTCGTTCGTAGTAACCTCCCGGTGCTGGCACTCAGAACTGATCGGCCAACAGAGGTCCATGAAGCCTCGCGTCGAATTGTGCTGAGTAACTGCCTCAATCGACGGTACCGATGCCTCCCCCGTTGTCACCGGCGAGTCTCGATTGGCGGTGCAGCCCATAGCCAGAATGATGGCGCAAGCCAGCAGTGCGCTACCGCCCATGGTGCTAGAAGGTCCACGAACCATCATAGTGCCTCCGATCTGTGGTGGTTGCTCCGGCGGGCCATCGGACTGGAGGGGCAGGCACTCCGAGGTCGTTCGGGGCCGGGCTGGCGCGACCTGAGGAAGCGCGCCAGCGCACACACCAAATATGTGGCGAAAGCTCGGCCATTCGACCATCACGTTATGTTACGCTAGTGCAGTTTAATCAAAACTTAATCTAATGTCCCTCTTGTTGAAAGTCGTTCGCCAAGCCCCGTGCCATCGAGACCTGAAGAGTCGCTCATCAACAATCTCGCTCTGTACCCGATCTCAAGAGGCTCCGCGCCCAATTGTACGCTAGCAGCAAACAGGGAGGGGAAGTACTCCTATGGCGGGTCCGACGAGAGCGATTCGTACTGCGTATTCGTACTTGTACGATGATCTAAACCAAATCATGACAATGGTATCCATACAAACAGTACGACGATGACCTAGAAGAAGCGTGCAATCAGCTCAAGGGATCGATGCTCCCCGTGGAATTCTTCACGCGCTATCCGTGGGCCGGTCAGAACTTCATGCGCTATGCGCGCGCGGCGCACCGGAGTGTGAAGCGCGGGGCGCGGCGGGCGGTGAGTCTGGCGTTTGCGGACGCGGCATAGCCTGCAGGGCGGCGGATGGCAGATGGCGGATGGCGGATGGCGGATGGTAGCGATCGTCTGCCTTCTGCCCTCCGCCATCTGCCTTCGCTTTCCTACCCTCTGCCCTCTTCCACTCGCAGAATGATTTCCTTCCGCTCCAACCCCCAGGCGTAGCCGCCGAGGCTGCCGCTCTTGCGGATGACGCGGTGGCAGGGGATGAGCAGACTGACGGGATTGCGTCCAACGGCGCTCCCGACGGCGCGCACGGCGCGTGGCTGGCCAATGACGCCGGCGATTTCCTCGTAGGTCGTCACCGTCCCCGGCGCGATGTGCAGCAGCGCCGACCAGACCTTCAACTGAAAGTTGGTGCCGCGCACATGCACGGCGAGCGGGCCGGTGGGGGCGCCAAGCGAGCCCAGCGCCTGACGCGCGGCCTTCTTGGTGCGCGCCGTCGATTCCACGAGCGTCGCCGCCGGCCATTCTTCGCGCAGCCGCGCCACGGCGGCGCGGCGGTCAGCCGCGCTGTCGGCGAACTGCAGCGAGCAAATGCCGAGCGGTGTGACGGCAATCAGCGCCGTGCCCAGCGGCGAGTCGTGAAAGCCCCACGTCACCGTTACGCCCTCGCCACCGCGCTTCACCTGCCCGGGGGTCATGGCGTCGGCGTGGACGATGAGTTCGTGCAGACGCGACGGGTTCGACAGCCCCGCGTCGAGCGTGGTGGGGAGGGCGGCGTGGTGCTCGCGCAGCAGCGCGCGCGCAAACTGCGCGGTGGCCTGCTGCAGGAACCGCTTGGGGCTGATGCCCGCCCAGCGCGTGAACAGGCGCTGAAAGTGCGACTCGCTCAGCCCCACATGACGCGCGACCTCGGCGAGCGACGGCTGTTCACGCCAGTTCGCGTCGAGATAGCGAATGGCGCGCGCGACGCGTTCGTAGTCGGCGGTGGTTCCTGACATACTGGAAGTGTACGCGCGCGGCGTCAGTAGTCGACGGGGCGCAGATAGCTCTCGCCAATCGCGGCGCCGCTCAGCATCGCCACCGTCGGCAGGCGTCGCTTCCAGTGCGTGCCGTCGAGGCGTGCGCGCACGCGCTCCACTTCGCTCTCACTGAAGCCGCGTTCGACGACCTCCGCCGGCGTCCACCCGTGGAGGAGCCAGTTGAGGATCGCGTCAGCCTTGGCGTAGGTAATGCCGAAGTCGCCCTCGTCCGTCTGCCCCTGCACGAGGTCCGCGCTGGCGGGTTTGTCGACAATCTCCGCTGGAACGCCGAGGTGGCGCGCGAGCGCCCAGACCTGCGTCTTGTAGAGGTCGCCGAGCGGGTTCACCGGCGGCGAGTCATCCGCGTGCCACGTGAAGTAGCCGAGCAGGCGTTCGCTCTTGTTGCCGGTACCGAGCGGCAGCGCGCGATGCTTGGCACTGAGGTCGAACAGCGCGATCATCCGCGTGCGGGCCATCACGTTGCCGCGGCGCGCGGCATCGGCGTCGGGTTCGCTGGCCAGATAGCCGTCGACCGCCGCCGAAATATCGAGCGTACGCCCCTCGATGCCGAGCTGATCGATCACGAGTTGGGCATGCGATAGCGAATCGGCGCTCGACGCGCGATACGGCAAGCGGACGCCGATCACGTTGGCGGCGCCGAGCGCGCGCACCGCGAGCGTCGCCGTGACCGCTGAATCGACGCCGCCGGAGACGCCGACGATCACCTTGTCGAAACCGCGGCGGCCGAGTTCGTCGCGCAGGAACTGCACTAGCCAGCGTTCGACGAGCGGGGCTTCGATGTCGATGGGCGGGGGCGCGGCGCGTCCGCCGTCGGCGGGCGCGACCACCGGCAGCGCGCCAGCCGCGCGCGAGTCCGCTGATGCGCGCGGTGACTCGGCGGCCTGCGGCGCCGCGCGCGGCACGACGCGCGGCTTGGGCGACAGGCGCGGCGCGTAGACCGCGCGCTTCATTTCCGCCGAGAGGTAGGGTATGGCGACCTTGAGGTCGCTGAGCATCGGGGCATCGGCGCGGCTGCGTCCGATGTCGCCGAGGTCGAGTTCGGTGACGAGCAGGGCTTCGTCCCACACCGGGGCGCGGGCGCGCACATCACCGCGCGGGCCGGCCACCAGGGAGCCGCCCTGGAACATCTTGCCCCCCTCGCTGCCGACGAGGTTGGCGAGCGTGCAGAAGACGCCCTGTTCTTCGGCGATGTCGCGAATCAGGCGTTCCCAGCGCGCGATGGTGCCCGGTCCGTCGACGCCGTCGGCGCGCGGGTGCGTGCCGCGGGCCACCGCCGCCGAGCTGACGAAGATCACCTGCGCGCCGTCGAGCGCGGCGATGGTGCCGGTGAGTGAATGCCAGGCATCCTCACAGACGAGCATCGCGGCCCGTCCCCACGCCGTGTCGAAGGCGCGGATGTCGTAGCCGCGCTCCATGAAGCGCTCTTCGTCGAACAGCGAATAGGTGGGGAGGAAGTTCTTGCGGTGCACGTGCAGCAGCACGGCTTCGGCCCCGCCGAGGCGGGCGTAGAGCGCGCTGTTGTAGAGGGTGCCGTCGTGGCGTTCGTAGAAGCCGACCATCACGTCGATGGTCGATCCCGGGCGCGCGGCCGACCGCCAGTGGGCGTCGAGGGCGCGCACGACGTCGTCGGGCGTCATCGCATTCTCGCGGATGCCGCCTTCCACGAAGTATCCCGAGAGGATGGCCTCGGGGAACTGGACGACGTGCGGCGGCGGTTCGAGGGCCGCGGCCTGCGCCAGAATCTCGCCGGCGCGGGCGAGGTTGGCGGCGACATCGCCCTTCTTGGGGCGGAACTGCGCGATGGCGAGTCGAAGGGTGGGCATCACGCTAAAGGTCGCATGGGAGGAGAGGAGAGGCAACGGAACGGGGAGGTGGGCAACGGAACGGAACGAGGAGGGGGTAGGGGCGTAGGAACGAGAACCGGGAGTGGTGAAGGGGGACGAGATGGCCCTCCCTCCCCGTTCCGGATCTCCTTTCTCGACCCTTCGCCTCTACCCCCTCCCCGTTCCCCGGTTTTCGGTGTAGTACTCTCTAATGTTCTCGCGCTTCCTCTCGTCCCTCCTCCTTGCTCCCGCCCTTTTGGCGGGGCAGCAGGTGGCCGCACCCAAGCCCTCCACGGGCGAAGTGTGGCAGATCACCCCACTCGCGCAGTCGTCCCAGGTCTTTGCGCGCGATGGGTCGTTGATTGGCGAGATCGGCGCGCAGTGGCGCATGTCCGTCCCGGTACGGACGTTGCCGCGGTACGTGCCGCAGGCGTTCATTGCGGTGGAAGATCGCCGCTTCTACCAGCACGACGGTGTGGACCTCGTGGGCATCGCAGGCGCGGTCAAAGACAACCTGCTCGGCGCGTCGCGTGGGGCGTCCACGATCACGCAGCAGTTGGTCGGCAACCTGCACCCCGATCTCATCGACCGCCGCGAGCGCGGGCTCGCCGGCGTGCCGCGCAAGCTGCGCGAGCAGCAGGCGGCACGCGAGATGGAGCGGCACTACACCAAGGAACAGATCCTCGAGGCGTATCTCAACGCCATTCATTTTGGCCGCAACTGGTACGGCATCGAGGCGGCAGCGCGCCACTACTACGGAAAGAGCGCGTCGCGCCTGTCGCTGGCCGAGGCGGCGTCGCTCGCCGCGCTGCCCAAGGGGCCGGCCATCTATGATCCCGCGCGCCACCCGGAGCGCAACAAGAATCGTCGTGACGCGATTCTCGACCTGATGGTCGCGCAGCGGTTCATCACGCGCGAGCAGGCGACGGCCGCCAAGGGGCAGCCCGTCGAGACGGTCACGAACGGCGGCGTGGCATCGAGCGTGCCGTGGTTCCTGGATGTGGTGCGCACGCAGATGGAGCGTGCGGGGGTCCCGGTCTCGCAGGGTGGGTACCGGGTGATGACGACGCTGGACCCGTCGCTGCAGAACGCGGCATGGGTGGCGCTGGTCGAAGGCGCGGCGGCGGTGGAAGCGCGGCCGGGCTACCGTAACCCAACCTACGCCAAGCATCCCAAGGGAAGCACCGACTACCTGCAGGGGATGGTCGTGGCCATGGATCCGGCCACCGGCGACGTGCGCGCGCTCGTTGGCGGGCGTACGTACGCCGAGGCGCCGTTCAACAGGGCGGTGAATGGCGTGCGTCAGCCGGGCTCCGCGTTCAAACCGTTCGTGTACGCGCGAGCGATCCTCGATTCGATTCCGGCCAACGCCATCGTCCCCGATACCTCACTCGAACTCGTCGTCGACCGCGGGGTCATTTACCGGCCCGTCAATGCCGACGGAGAGTTCCTGGGCAACATGACGCTGCGCGAGGCGATGACGCGGTCGCGCAATCCGGTGGCCGTTCAGCTCTGGCAGCGCGTGACCGGCGACTCGGTGGTGGCGCTCGCCCGCCGCATGGGAATCCGCTCGTATATCGCGCCGTGGCCGTCGAGCGCCATTGGCGCCTCGGCGGTGCAGCCGCTGGATCTCGTGGCGGCGTTCACGGCCTTCCCAAACCTTGGTGCGGCCGTCGAGCCGCGCTTCGTGACGCGCGCCGAGGACACGGCCGGACGCGTGGTGTACAGCCAGGGGGTGCGCACTCTGCCGCCGGCGATGCCGGCGGAGGTGGCGTTCATCGTGCGCGAGATGATGCGCGACGTGGTGGACCGCGGCACGGCGACGGCGGTGCGCCGCTACGTCCCGTACTCGGTGCCGGTGGCGGGGAAGACGGGCACGACCGACGACAACACTGATGTCTGGTTCCTCGGTGCGACCACCGATCTCGTGGCTGGCGTCTGGCTCGGATTCGACCGGCCGCGTCCGATCATGCCGGGCGCCGCGGGCGGCACGCTTGCGGCGCCGATCTTCGGACAGATGCTGGCGCGGTCGAGCTACGGCCGCGGCGCGCCGTGGCTTCCGCCGGCCGGTCTCGTGACCGCGGAGCTCGACCGCGCGAGCGGCGCACTGGCCGAGGGGACCACGCCGCCAGAACGGCGCTATTTGGAGTACTTTTTGCCCGGGACAGAGCCGGGCGCGCTGCGCGTGGATGCGCGGCGACTGTTCGGTTGGGGTCCCATTCCCTGAGCATGGGCTTTCGCATGCAACTGACCCCGGTCCAGAAGTACTCGATCTCCATCGGAGCGGCACTCGTGGTGCTCGGCGGATTCGGCGCCGCGTCCTACTTCTACTCGTCGCGTCTTGTGGCCGCCGAGCGGGCCGTGGAGCGGGCCAACACCAACATGACGGCGGCATTTCGGATCGTCGTGAGTCGGCAGCTTGGGGAACGTCTGGCCAAGGCCTATGTGGTGCGTCCGGATAGCGTGACTCGCGGCTTGCTCCAGACGACGCAGGGAGCGGTGGAGGATGCCCTGGACACACTGCGTCGCGGCACCGAAGACAATCCCCGGCAATTCGCCCGCGTGCACGCGCTCGCGGAGGGGGCGGCGCAGAACTTTGAAACGTTCCGCTCCACCGTGCTCGTCCGCGACCGCGCCGGCGCCGATTCGGCGCGCCGCATCCTGGCCGCCGAGGTGTCGACGAAGGCGGTCGACTCGCTGATGAACATTGTAGAGGCGATCCGTGAGGAAGAGCTGCGCGTGCTCGGCGAGCGGACGCGCCTGCAGGCGGCGAACAGCGCGAGCGCCCAGCGCGTGATTCTCGTCGGGATGGTGCTCGCGTTCCTCCTCGCTGGCGTGGCGCTCCAGCCCGTCCGTGCGCAAGTGGCGTCGCGCCTGACGTCGCGCATCGTCGAAGAGCACCTGACGGGGGCCGCCGGCGACGCTCCCGTGGACCGCCGGTGAGCCGATGATGGCCGACTCGCGCTCCGATTCCGACGATCGGATCTTCGCCGACGATGAGCTAAGTTTTGCTGCGACGCTGGGCCGCCTCGGCGGTCCGGTGGTCGCGTCTTCCATTCCCTCCTGAACCAGGACATTGCATGCTCCGAATTGACGGCCCCCGTGCGCTGCTGCTGATGGGGATGGGCGTTCTATCCACGGCCTGTGATTCCAGCACGGCGCCCGTCAAACCCGGGCCGCCGGCGCGAATCGAGATCACGACCGGGGATGCGCAGTCCGCGCTGGCGGGCACTGCGGTCTCGCAGGGCATCACGGTCACGGTGCGGGATGCCAAGGGCATGCTGGTGCCGAACAAGAACGTGACGTTCAGCGTCGCGGCGGGCGGTGGGTCGGTGACTCCGTCGTCGGTCACGACGGATCAGCAGGGCGTCGCCGGTGGCGTCGCGTGGACGCTGGGCACGCGCGGCGGCGAGCAGCGGCTGACCGCGACCGCCGACACCGTCGTGAAGAGCATCTCGGCGACGATCAAGTCGTCCTTCAATCTGCAGCTGCGCTTCTTTGGACCGACCATGTCGACCGAAGCGCAGACGGCGTTTACGAACGCGGCCAACCGGATCAAGGCCGCCCTCGTGGGGCAGCTCTCGACCGTCTCCCTGCAAGGCGCTGACCTCGCCGGATGCGGCGTCGCCGGCCTCACCGGCACCCTCAGCGAATCGACGAACGGCGTGATCATTTATGCGAGCGTCGCGTCCATCGATGGCGTGGGCAAGATTCTGGCTCAGGCGGGGCCGTGCTATGTCCGCGACCAGACGACGCTGCCGTTGGTTGGGGTGATGAAGTTCGACGAAGCGGACATTGTGAACTACATCAACACCGGACGGTTCGAGTCCGTCGTGCTGCACGAGATGAATCACGTCGTTGGATTCGGCACGATCTGGCTCGACAAGAATCTGCTGCAAGGCGCGGCGTACAATGACACGACGCTCACGGGCAGCATGAATCCACGCTTCACCGGCGCTGCTGCCCAGGCGCAGTGTCTGCTCGTCGGCGGTCAGCCGACGCACTGTGGCGGCGGCACGGGCATCGCTGTCGAGCAGTGCGGCGGTGCGGGAACCGCCGATGGGCACTGGCGTGAGGTGTTTACCAGCACGTGCACCGGCTCCAATCGGTCGCCGTCGGGTGGAACCGCGGCATTCGACACCGAACTCATGACGGGCTATGTCGAAGGGTCACCGGGCATGCCGTGGAGCGTGATGTCCATCGCGCAGTTCCAGGACTTGGGCTACACCGTCAACCTGCTGGCCGCCGACAGCTATTCGGTGCCGAGCCTGATGTCGATGGCGCGACTGCGAGCCGCGATGGATGCGCAGGGGAGTGACGCACCCACGGAACAGGTTCTGCGGCCGCGCTTCAAAGTCGGCGGCGGGCGCATCCAGGCGATTCGTCGGGAGATCCAGAAATGACGCGCCAAGCTTCGTGGGTCGTCGTGCCGGCCTTTGTCCTCGCCGCGTGCGCCGGTAAGCCGGAGTCCGCGACTCCCGCCGCCGACACCACGGCGGTTGTGCCGCCGGCGGCGGCGCCTGCGGCGGTGGACAGCGCCGCTCCGACTTCGGCCGACAGCACGATAAAGCCCACCGCCACCACAAAAGCGTCGGCGCCCAAGGTAGAGGCGGGCGACTACGATCAGGCCATCAAGCCGCGGTTCAGGATCAACGAGAAGACGGGGAAGATTGATACGATCAAGAGGCCGTGAGCAGGAAGAGGAGGGGGTAGGGGCGTAGGAACGAGAACCGGGAGTGGTGAAGGGGGATGGGATGACCTCCCTCCCCGTTCCGAATCTCCTTTCTCGACCCTACGCCCCTACCCCCTCCTCGTTCCGAGCTCTTCAGACTCCCACCAACTCCTCCTTCTCCACCCCCGCCGCCTCGCTGACGAGCGCCAGCTTCAGGACATCCTGCAGCGTCTCCACGAAGTGGAACGTCAGCGCATCCCGCGCCTCCGACGGCACGTCTTCCATGTCGGCTTCGTTGTCCTTGGGCAGGATGATGTGCGTGACTCCGGCGCGCAGCGCGCCGAGCACCTTTTCCTTAACGCCGCCGATCGGCAGCACGCGCCCGCGCAGGGTGATTTCGCCGGTCATCGCCAAGTCGCGGCGCACCGGCCGGCCGCTCAGTTCGCTGGCCAGCGCGGTCGCGATCGAGACACCGGCCGACGGGCCGTCCTTGGGAATCGCGCCCTGCGGCACGTGAATATGCGTCTCAAGCGCGCCGAGTCGGGATTTCGGAATGCCGAGCTGCTCGGCGTTCTTGGTGACGAACGAAAACGCCGCGCGCGCCGATTCCTTCATCACATCGCCGAGCTGGCCGGTGAGAATCAGCGACACGGGGACGCCGCTCCCTTCCGTGGCGCCGCTGGCGCCGGCTGATGTCGTCAGCGGGCGCGTCGACGCCTCCACGAACATGATGTCGCCGCCCATCGGCGTGTAGTACATGCCCGTGGCGACGCCCACCTCGTGCTGGGCGGCCGCCTTCTCGGGGCGCACGCGCGGGCGGCCGAGGAGTTCACGCACTTCGTCGGCGGTGATCACGCCGTCGCCCTCGATCATCGTCACCTCGGCGCCGGTGGCAATCCGCCGCGCCACCTTGCGCGCCACCTTGCCGATCTCGCGTTCGAGCTGCCGCACGCCGCTTTCACGCGTGTAGTTGGTGATGAGCTGCATGATCGCCTCCTCGTGCAGCTGCACCTTCTTGACCGCGAGGCCGTTCTCCTCGAGCTGGCGCGGAATGAGGTACGCCTTGGCGATCTCGGCCTTCTCGCGTTCGGTGTAGCCCGAGAACTCCACCTCTTCCATGCGGTCGCGCAACGGACCGGGGATGTTGCCAATGAAGTTGGCGGTCGCGATGAACAGCACTTCGCTGAGGTCGAACGGCACGCCGAGGTAGTGATCGGTGAACGAGTCGTTCTGCGCCGGGTCGAGCACTTCGAGCAGCGCCGCCGACGGATCGCCCTGGAACGAGACGCCGAGCTTGTCGACTTCGTCGAGCAGGAAGACAGGGTTCTTGGTGCCAGCCTGCTTCATCCCCTGGATGATGCGACCGGGCATCGCGCCCACGTACGTGCGGCGATGGCCGCGGATGTCGGCTTCGTCGCGCGCGCCGCCCAGCGAGACGCGCACGTACTCGCGGCCAAGCGCCCGCGCGATCGACTTGGCGATCGACGTCTTGCCGACGCCCGGCGGGCCGCTGAACAGCAGGATCGGCCCCTTGGCCATCGCCCGCGCCTTGGCCTCGCGCTTGTCGGTGATGGTACGGTCGACTTCGCCCGTGCTGCGGGCGAGCGACGGCGTGGCGTCCTCCTTCTTCTCCTTGAGCTTCGCCACCGGAAACTCACCGGTGCGGTCCATCTCGTCACTCAACTGCTGCGCGCGAAGCTGGCGCACGGCGAGGAACTCGATGACGCGGTCCTTCACGTCCTTGAGGCCGTAGTGATCCTCGTCGAGCACCGTGATGGCGTGGTTCAGATCGAGCTGGTCGTCCGAGCGCTTGTTCCACGGCAGCTCGGCGATCCACTCGAGGTAGGTGCGAATGACCTGCGCTTCCATCGACTCGCGGCCGGCGCGTTCGAGTCGTCCGAGTTCGCGCTCGACTTCCGTCCGCGCCTCCTTGGGGAGTTCGAGCTTGGAGAGCTTCTCTCGCAGTTCCTCGATCTCCTTGGAGCTGTCGTCGTCGCCGAGCTCTTTCTGGATTGCCTTCATCTGCTCGCGCAGGAACATCTCGCGCTGGCGTTCCCCCAGCTCTTCCTGCACCTGGCTCTTGATGTCCTCCTGCGCCTCCAGCAGCGAGATGTGGCGCTGCACGTGCACGAGCACGCGGCGCAGGCGGTCTTCGACGCCGAGGTTTTCGAGCAGGCCCTGCTTCTCCGCGACCGTCAGCTCCAGATATCCGGCGACGAGGTCGGCAAACCGCCCCGGCTCGGTAACAGAGTCGAGCACCTGGTGCACCACTTCTTCCGGTAGGCCGCGGCGCTCGCCCAGCTCGCCGGCCCGCTCGCGAATCTCCTTGTACAGCGCGGCGAACGCGGGGTCCTTTTCGTCGAGCGGCGTCTGCTCCTCGACGTGCGTCACCACCGCCGAGAGGTAGCCCTCGGTGGTCGTGTACTGCAGCGACGTGGCGCGCAGTTCGCCCTGCAGCAGCAGCTGGACGCCGCCGAGTCCGCGCTGGATCTGCCCAATGCGGGCGACCACGCCCATCGAGTAGAGGATCTCGGGGCTCGGTTCGTCGGTGTTGTCCTTCTGCGCCACGGCAAAGACCAGCCGGTCGCCCTTGAGGGCGGCCTCGATGGCGCGCAGGGTGCCGGGTCGGCCGGCGGCGATGGGCGCCGTCAGTCCCGGAAAAATGACCGTCCCGCGAAGCGGAAGGACGGGGAGTGTCTGTCGAATGCTCATGAAGTTTCCTGGGCGCTGCGGCACCCGTACGGGGGGCTGAGGGGTGTAGACCGCCTCCACCTGTAGCAACTGGCGTACCACACGCCGCGTTCCACGTCGGCGCTCTGACGCGGGCGGCCTCGACTGGTACCCCAGAAACTGAGATACGACATAACGGCGGGACCTGCAACTTTCCCCTGCCTCCGTGACGTAGGGATCATGACAAAACGCAGCCGGTGCGGGGCGGCGAGGCTCGGGGTCGTGCGAACGGCCAGGTCCCGAAGCTTCTCGCATCTGGGCGGCGTGTTTCTTACCTTTCCCCACCCCCGTGGAAGACTCCCTCCTCTCCAAGTCCGAAGCCGAGCTGCGTTCGCATATCGCGAGCGTGCTCGACAGCGCGTACGAGTTGGACAAGGAGATCGGACGCGGCGGAATGGGGATCGTCTTCAAGGCGCGCGATCGGCGCCTGAAACGCGCGGTGGCGGTCAAGCTGCTGCCGCCGGAACTTGCCTTCCGTTCGGAGATCCGGTCGCGCTTCCTGCGCGAAGCCGAGACGGCCGCGCAGTTGAGCCATCCGAACATCGTTCCCATCTACGCCGTCGACGAGAAGGGCGGGCTGGTCTTCTTCGTGATGGGGTTCATTGACGGCGACAATCTCGCGAAGCGCATCCATGACCGCGGGCCGATGCCGCCCGACGACGTCCGCCGGATTCTCCGTGACGTCGCCGACGCGCTGGCGTACGCGCACGCCAACAAGGTCGTGCACCGCGACATCAAGCCCGACAACATCCTGCTCGACGCGCAGTCGCAGCGGCCGATGGTCACCGACTTCGGCATCGCGCGCGCCATCAGCGAGGGGGGCGAGGCGCGGCTGACGGCCACCGGCATCGCCATCGGCACGCCGGCGTTCATGAGTCCCGAGCAGTCGGCGGGCGATCGTGACGTCGACGGGCGCAGCGATCTGTACTCGCTGGGAGTCGTGGCGTACCAGATGCTCTGCGGCGACCTCCCGTTCAACGCCACCAGCACGCCGGCGCTGCTCGTCAAGCACCTGTCGGAGCGGCCGGTGCCGATTGAGCAGCGAGCCAGCGTGCCCCCGGATTTGGCGCGCATCGTGATGCTGCTGCTCGAGAAGGATCCGGCCAACCGCATTCAGTCGGCTGTGGAGCTGAAGTCGGCGTTGGAGACGAGGCAGGTGCCGGCGCTCCCCGCGCAGCCGGGCAGCGCGTATCCGCAGGCGCCGTCGACGTACTCCACGGGAGCCGCCACGCGCGGGGCGACCCCGACGCCGGCGTTCACGCCGCAGCCGATCACGACGCTTCCCGACGGCGAACGGCTGCCGACGCCCGATGAACTGGCGCGATGGAACGCGCCGATGGTGGTGGAATTCCGCCGCCGCATGGCTCCGTTCATCTGGGTGAACGGCGCGTTCGTGATCGTGAACCTCGTCGGCGGACCGAACCTGCTGTTCGTCACCGCCTTCTGGAGCATCAGCATCGCGTACAAGTACGCGAAGCTCTGGAGCGAGGGGTACGACTGGCATGACGTCTTCCGTCAACCGCGTGAGCGGATGGTCGGCGATGTATTCGCCGAGTGGGGTGAGGACGTGAAGTCGCTGGTCGACCGCGACACGCGCGAGCGCGTGCGGACGCGGCACCGCCTGCGCGCGGCGCGCCCTGACCTGCTGCGTTCGCCGGCGGCGCCGGCCGCGCTGTCGTCCCGCGATGCGGCCGCGCTGGGCAGCGGCCCGCACGCCGCCGCCGCGCGCGACGCGCTGGTGGATCGCGACGAGATTCTGCGCCTCGTGGAGAGCATGTCGCGCGGCGATCGCGCGCGCATTCCCGACGTGACCGCGAGCGCCACCACGCTCGCCGACACCGTGCTCGCGCTGGCGGCGCAGCTGGCCGACCTCGAACGCACCGCGCAGGGCTTGTCGGTGGCGGCGATTGAGCGCGAGATCACGACGCTCGAAGCGGCGGCCAACCCGCTCGACGTGGCGGCCAGCGAAGAGCGCGTACGGCGGCTGGCCCTGCTCAAGCGGCAGCGGCGCACCGTCATGGATGTCGACAAGCGCCGCGAGACGATCGCCGCCCGGCTCGACAGCTGCTCGCTGGCGCTCAAGAACATGCGCTTCGACGTGCTGCGCCTGAAGACGGGCGCCCAGACCTACCAGCATGTGACCACGATCGCCGAGCAGGCGATGCAGTTGGCGCGCGAGGTCGACAGCGCCGTCTACGTGGCCGACGAGATGGCCAAGATCCGCCCGCGCACCGGCGCGACGGGCCGCCAATGACCGACGCCCTCCGCGAGCGGGTCAACGCCGCGGTCGGATCGCTGTACCACGTCGAGGCCGAGATTGGCCGCGGCGGTATGGCGGTGGTCTACCGCGCCACCGACACGCGCTTGCGCCGTCTGGTGGCGCTCAAGGTGCTGCCGCCCGAACTCGCCTTTCGTGAAGAGGTGCGCCGGCGGTTCCTGCGCGAGGCGCAGATGGCGGCGCAGCTCAGCCACCCGAACATCGTGCCCATCTACTCGGTGGACGAGGCATCGGGGCTCGTCTACTTCGCGATGGGACTTGTCGAGGGCGACCCGCTCGCCAAGCTGCTCTTCCTGGAGCCGCGCCCTCCGATCGCGACCGTACGCCGCATCCTGCGCGAGGTGGCCGACGCGCTGCAGTTCGCCCATGAGCGCGGCGTCGTGCATCGCGACATCAAGCCCGACAACATCCTCGTAGAGGCGGCCACGGGGCGGTCGATGGTCACCGACTTCGGCATTGCGCGCGCGGCGCAGGCCGAGGTGCGGCTCACGGCCACTGGCATCGCGGTCGGGACGCCGGCCTACATGAGCCCCGAGCAGGCGATGGGGGAACGCGAAGTCGACGGACGCGCCGACATCTACTCGCTCGGCATCGTGGGCTATCAGATGCTCGCCGGCGAACTGCCGTTCTCGGCGGCCAACACGCCGTCGATGCTCATGAAGCACCTCAGCGAGCCGCCGCGTCCGCTGCTCGATCTGCGTCCCGATCTGCCGGCCAACCTGGCCGCGGCCATCGAACGTGCGCTGTGCAAAGCGCCCGACGACCGCTGGCCGGATGCGGCGTCGTTCCGGGCGGCGCTCGCCGAGAATGCGCCGGTGACGATCACCAGCACAGCGGCGGCACCGCGTCCCTCGACGGCCGCCGCACCCGCACCCGCACCCGCACCCGCACCCGCTTCCGCGCCCACGCCGGCGCAGCCGGCCGGCGGGGCGCCATTCGCGCCACTGGCACCACCGGCGCTTCCGCCGCTGCCGTCGCATCGCGCGCCGCCCGACCCGCTCAAGGCATTCGGCGTGTTCAAGGCCGGGCGCACCGATGCCGGACACAACTCGGAGATTCACCAGTGGCGCGAGCAGCAGCACGCGTGGCGTGAGCAGCTGCGCGCGGCGCGCGAGGGACTGCGCGGCGACGTGCTTGTCGCGGCCAATCAACAGCTGCAGCAGGCGCTGTATCCCGCGCCGCCAGGCGAGGATGATCGCGTGCGGCGCGTCCGCCGCAAGCTCGTGAACTACACCGCCCTGACCACGGTGCTGTTCGTGATCAACGCCAACATGGGCGGCGCGCCGTGGTTCCTGGTGCCCGCGTTCGTTATGGGCGTGGGCATGTTTCGCTCCGTCGCGGGGCTGTGGAACGACGGCATCCCGCTGCGCAAGCTGTTCAAGCGCCTCCCACGCGACGCGGCGGGGGCGTCCGCGCGAGCGGAATTCGCGGGGCCCGGCGTCGGCGTGCCCGCGCTGCGCGCGGCGGCCAGCGATCCGCTGCTCGCCACCGTGCCGCGCGACGTGCTCGACGGCGCGCACGGCGCGGTGATTCGCGATGCCGTCGACGCACACCGCACGATGCTCGACGTGATCGCGAAGCTGCCGGCCGCCGACAAGCAGCTGCTTCCCGATATCGCCCCCAGCGCCAAGGGACTCGTGGAGCGCATCATTGCGCTGGCCAGCGCGCTGCACCAGCTCGACCACGACGCCTCCTTCGACGCCATCGCCAAACTCGACCGCCGCCTCGCCGACGCGCGCGCCCTCGCCGAGGACGCGCCCGACCGCGAACGCCGGATCACGCTCCTCGAGCGGCAGCGGCAGACGATGGCCGATCTCGCGGCCCGTCGTGAGTCGGTCGCCGCGCAGCTCGACAATGCGTCGCTCGTGCTGGGGACAATGAAACTCGACCTGCTCAAGCTGCGCTCCAGCGGCCTGCAGTCGCAGATGGCGGACGCCAATTTTCAGACGCAGGACGCGCGCGCGGTGGTCGCCGAGATCGAGCGGGCGCTTGAAGTGGCGGAGGAAGTGCAGAAGATCAAATAGAGGAGGGTCCGCAATGCCCGTTGCGTCTTCCGCTGGTCGTTCCGCATCGCGGTTCGCCTGGCTCGTGGCGGTGGCCGTCACCGTCGTCGCACTGGGCCGCTCCGCCGCGGCGCAGCAGTCGGGTGCGAAGGGGTTGTATACCGCGCATCCGGCGATTGTGAGCGGACGCATCGTCGGACCCGACAAGAAGGGCATTGAAGACGTCGAGGTGCTCATCGGCGACAGCGTCAGCGCGCTCACCGACCGCAAAGGGTACTTCGAAATCGACCCGGTGGATCCCGGCGTGCACGATGTGCTCGTGCGCAAGATCGGGCTGGTGCCGCTGCGCTTCCGCGTGGCCGTGACCGCCGGCGACCTCTGGGACGGCACCATCACGATGACGCAGGCCACCCAGTCGCTGCCGGCCGTTGTCGTCCTCGACTCCACCAAGTCGCTGAAGAATTTTCGGCCGCAGTGGATCGACGGGTTCGTCGAGCGCCGACGCGTCGGACTCGGCACCTTCTTCGATCGGCTCGATATCGAGCATGCCCGGCAAGTGCACACCGCCAATCTCCTCGCGCTCGCCCCGGGTATCCACACGCGCCCCGGTTTCGGCTACGACGAGCTCACTGCGAGCCGGTGCGGCGTGGGGACGGGGCAGAAGGCGATTCTCTTCGTCGACGGCCTGAAAACGGAGTCGTCCACGAACGGCCGCTTCTATTTTCTCGACTCATTCCCGCCGGAAACACTCTGGGGCATCGAGATCTTCCGCGGCCACGGGACGATTCCGCCGCAGTACGAGGATCCGCAGGCCTGCCTTGTAATTTTGTTCTGGACGCGGCATCGCTGATCCGTTGAGTCGGATCGCGACCGCGCGTTATCGCGCGAGCAGCCGGCCGATGGCGGAAGCGACGCGCTCAGGCATGTCGAGCGGCAGGAAATGCGAGCCCGAATCGAGCAGTTCCAGCGTAGCGCCCGGGATGGCGCGCTGCAGCCGCTGACTGAGTGATGCGGGAACAAACGGGTCGCGCGCGCCGTGCACAATGGCCGTCGGCGCGCGGATCGCGTCGACCGCCAGCGTCGCCGTTTCATCGGCGGATTGCGCGGCCAGATGGGCGATCAGCGCGGCGCGCCCTGTCGGCTGCGCAAACGGCCGAAGGAAGTGATCGAGCGAGTGCCGCCCCTCGGCGGGATCGGCGAATCCGCGCAGGAGCGACGCGTACGCCTCGCCAGCGAGCAGCGGGGCAGGGAGCTGGCGTGCGACCGCGCCGAGTGACCGCGCGACGCGCGTGCGCAGGCGGGGCCACCCGGTCAGACCGACGCTGCTGACAAGCGCCAGGCGCGTGACGCGCTCGGGGGCGTGCACGGCCATCCACTGTGCGACCGCACCGCCGAGGTCGTGCCCCACCACGCAAGCCTGCGGCACATTGAGCGTATCGAGCACGTCGAGCGCGCGGCGGGCGTGGGCCGACACGGAAACGGACGCGCCGCCGGGCCGGTCGCTGCGTCCGTAGCCCAGCAGGTCGAGCACGATCAGCCGGTAGCCTTCAGGCATCAGTCCGGTGACGTCGTTCCAGAGGAATGAGGACGTCGGGAAGCCGTGCAAAAAGAGCACCGGCTCACCGGCCCCGCGCGTACCAGCCGCGTAGTAGTAGAGCCGTGAACCGGCCAGATCGAGGAACTCGCCACGCATCCCGCGAAATCTCCGCGATGGGCGCCCGCTTTCAAGCCGCGAACTATGGTTTACGGTCTAGCGTTTTACGACAAAAGGCGTATAGTTACGCAACCTTTGGCAGGGAAAGACCTTACGACATCGCTATGTCAAGGACTGCCAACAAGTTAGAACGGAGTTTCCCGCGGTGACTGCACCGGTAATTCCAACAGTTCCGCTCTTCCCACCGCCGCCACCGCCTCCGGCGCCGGTTCGGTTTCCGCTTGGTTGGATCCTCGAAAACGCGGCGCTGCCCATTCAGTATCGCTCCGTTACGGAGGTCGCCAGGCTCGGTGACCAGGTGCCGGCGGCGTATGCGAACACGCCGTATTTCTATCGGCCGGCGGTGGAACTCGCGATCCGTCAGTCGTATGACGGCACATGGAATAACGCGATGCTTGCGTTGCCCGCGAAGGGTGGAATTGACGGGCTGGGGAGCATCAACGCGGTTCGCCGTCTCCTCGAATACGGATGGGACAAGGACTCGCCGGCCATGTATCAGGCGCGGCGGTCGCTGTTCCGCCTCCTGGCGGAGGACGAGGACGAGGCGCAGCTCTACGAGTTTCAGCCCAAGCCAGGGAAGACGCTGGAGCCGGAGCTCGCGGCGCACTATCGCCAACTCCTGCGCGAGGCGGCGGGAGCGACGCTGGCGCAGGCGGGCTTTGAGTCCGACCCGCGCGTGCGCGGCATCGCGCGCCGCACGCTCGAGCGCATCATCACGTATCTCGATGCGCCGCTGGCCCAGAAGCCGTGGATCCGCGTCGGCAACCAGCAGTTCCTCGCCGCCGAAGCGTCGCCGCCGTCTCTGTACGCGCTGCAGATGCTGGCCCACATGCCGCTGTTCCGCAGCGAGTACTACACGTCGATGGAGACGCTGTACGAGTACCTGACGCGGCCATTGCCGCGTCAGGAGGGCGTGCAGATCGTGGGACGCAAGCAGCTGCCGGTGCCGCTGTTCGTACTCGGCGACATGCTCCCGCATCGAAACGCCGTGGATGCCGACATCCCGATGGCGCTGGCGTGGCTCGAGACGATCGCGCGGCTGGGTTTCCTGCGGCGCAACGAGAATTGGTCCAAGATGTTCGAGCGCTTCGTCGACGACTGCGGTCGCGACGGCATTTGGCACCCGCACAAGGGAATGGCGACGCAGAAGACGACGAATCCCTTCGTCTGGCCGTTCTTCCCGCTCGAATCGCACGCCGCCGGCGAAGAGCGCTGGACCGACGTCACGTTCCGCATCGGCCTGATCGCGCGCCTGTCCGGCCGCCCGATCGACCTCGTGTGACCGCATCGCGCGCCAATTGGCACGCCGAGGGCCGGTGCACGTGACCCGGCCCTCGCGCTTTTTCCCGGATGGCTACGCGGGGTGCACCGCGCGTGAGGTCGCGCTGGCCGACGGTTCGCAGCTGCGGCTCGTGGAGAGCGGCGATCCCAACGCCACGCCGGTGCTGCTCGTGCATGGCTTTGGCGCCTCGTCATACCAATGGCGATTTGCCTTGCCGGCGCTCGCCGCGGCTGGTTTTCACGCGCTGGCCCCCGACCTGCCGGGACACGGCTTCAGTCAGTTGGCCTTTTCGGCGGGCGAGTACTCGCGCGTCGCCTTCGCGCGGCGGATGTGGCAGCTGCTCGACGCCGTTGGCGTGCCGCGCGCGCCGGTGATCGGCCACTCAATGGGCGGCGCGATCGCCGCCGAGATGGCGTGGATGCATCCCGAGCGCACGGAGCGCCTGGCGCTGCTCTCGCCGGCCGGCTTCGGCGTGGTGCCGAGCCGCATTCGACTGCTGCGCGCCGTCCCCGACGCGCTTGCCCCTCTGGCGCGTCCGTTTGCGTCGCGCGCCGCGGCGCACCTGGTGCTCGGCGACGTGTATGGACCCGGCGGCACGTGGACGACGCGCGATGAGGAGGAACTGCTGGCACCGTACAGCCAGCGCGACATCTACCGCGCGCTGCTGCGCACGGTGAAGGAGTTCGACTTTCGCCTGCACACCAACGCCCAGCTGGCCACCCTGCCGCTCGGAACGCTGGTGATGTTCGGCACGCACGATGCGGTGGTGCGGCCGTGCGATCTCGCGGCGCGCGTGGCACTGGTGCCTTCGGGCCAGCTCGTCACGTTGCCGCGCGTCGGGCACCTGCCGCAGGTCGAGGCGACGGACGAGGTGATGCGTCGCCTCATCGCCTTCCTGCGCGAGCGCGTAGCGACTGCCGCCGGCGCCCATTAGGTTGCGGTGGTGACCACGGACAAACGAAAGAAGGCCCCCCGCCGCGGTGCCCGCGGGACAGCGAAGGCCGCGCCGCGCACCGGTGCCAAGGCGGCAGCGCCGGCACCCTCGCCGGCGGCAGAGACAGAACACCTGAACCTCGCCCAGGCGGAAGCGGCGGCCAGTGCGGCCGACGGCGGAGGATTCGTCGAGCTCGGCCTCAGCGACGTGGTGATGCACGCCATCAAGGACGCCGGCTACGCCCTGCCGACGCCCATCCAGCGGCAGGCCATCCCGCTGGCGCTGAACGGGCGCGACCTGATGGGATTGGCGCAGACCGGCACCGGCAAGACCGCGGGCTTCTCGATTCCAATCATCGAGCGCCTGCTCGACGGCCCGCATCGCACGCGGGCGCTGATCCTCACGCCGACGCGCGAACTGTGTCAGCAGGTGGAAGAGGCGTTCAGGAAGTACGGCAAGTACGCGGGGCTCACCGTGGTATCCGTGTACGGCGGCGTCGGCTACGACATTCAAGTGAACGCGCTGCGCGACGGCGTGGACGTGGTGGTCGCCACGCCGGGCCGGCTGATTGACCATCTCGAGAAGCAGAACGTCAGCTTTGACGATCTCGAGGTGCTGGTGCTCGACGAAGCCGACCGCATGCTCGACATGGGGTTCGCGCCGCAGATCCAGCGCATCGTCGCGACCATCCCTCCGTACCGGCAGACGCTGCTGTTCAGCGCGACGATGCCGCCCGAGGTCGAGGCGCTGGCGCGCAAGTATCTGCGCAAACCGGTGGTCGTGCAGGTCGGGCGGCGGTCGAGCGCGGCGACGACGGTGCAGCACTACGTCTATCCGGTGCCCAAGCAGCGCAAGGCCGAACTGCTGGCCGAACTGCTGAAGCAGAAGGAGATGGACTCGGTGCTCGTCTTCACGCGCACTAAGCAGGGGGCCGACCGCGTGGTGCGCCATCTCGAATCGGTCGGCATCGAGGCTGACGCGCTGCACGCCGACAAGTCGCAGTCGCAGCGCGAATCGGCGCTGCTGCGATTCAAGGAAGGGAAGACGCGGGTGCTGGTGGCCACCGACATCGCGCAGCGCGGGCTCGACATCTCCGGCATCTCGCACGTGATCAACTACGACGTGCCGCAGCAGGCGGAAGATTACGTGCACCGCATCGGCCGCACCGGCCGCGCGGCGCAGACGGGCGACGCGTACACGTTCATGTGCGCCGACGAAATTGCGATGGTCAAGACCATCGAGCGGACGATCAATCAGGAGATTCCGCGGCGGTCGGTGGTGGGGTACGATTTTGGGACCTGACGGTCCCACAGAGAAAAAGCAGAGAAAAAGCAGAGAAAAAGCAGAGAAAAAGCAGAGAAAAAGCAGAGAAGAAGCAGAGAGAAAGCAGACGTCCGCGGCCGTCGATGCCAGCCCACTGCTTTCTCTCTGCCTCTTCTCTGCTTTCTCTCTGCGCCTGAGCTACTCCGTCCACCGCACCCGCCCTAACCTCGACACCACCACCGAATCGACGCGCGCGCCGCGCACGATGAGCAGCGTGGTGTTGGAGACGCCGGTGGCCAAGCCGTCGGGAGCGTAGCGCACGGAGTCGCCGCTGGCGGCCAGCGTGACGCCGTGGAGCGCGCCGATGGCCCGCCGGGCGATGGTGTCGCCGCCGCAGGTCACCGTGACTTCGCCGAGGGCTTCGTTGACGACGAACGAGGCGACGGTACCGCGGGTCAGCGCGGCCTCGCGTGTCAGCACGAGCGCGTTCACGACCTCGGTAATCGCGGCGCGCATCTGCCACCGCACCGTGGCCGCCGCGATGGGCGGCACGGCCATCGCCGTGACGAGCGCGAGGAGCGTGAGGGTCAGGATCAGCTCGTACAGGGTGTGCGCGGGTCGCATGCGATGCCTCCGTCGTGGCGGCCGCCTGACGTGCGCGGCGCGTGGCATCTGCACATCTTGGGGAGACGGTGCGGCGCGGCATCACCAATCCAGTGCCACGGAGGGCACTTGATTGCGCCTCGCGCCGTCTCACGCGTCCATCCGGAGACTCGCCATGTCCTGCCACGTCCTGCGCCGCGTCTCGGCGCTCGCCCTGCTCGCTTTTGCCGCCGGCTGCCGCTCGCCGGCCGCCGACGCCGCCGTCGCGGAGCAATTGGCGCAGATGTCCGACGCGATCATCCGGATGCAGGACCAGTTGGCGGCCAATACCACGACGCTCGATTCGCTGGTGATGGTGGCCGCCAAGCAGGACACGCTCATCAAGCGCCTCGCGGCGGTGAGCGGCGTGCCGACGCCGTAGCGCGCGCGTTGACCTGCGCGCTGGGCCGCCGCCCCCTAGATTTCGGGCGACGAGGAGGATCGGCGATGCGCGTGAACATCGAGTTTTGCGTCGTTTGAAACTACGAACCCCGGGCCGTCAGTCTGGCGGCCGCGATTCGTGAGCAGTTCCGAGGGGCGGAGGTGTCGCTGCAGCCCAGCAGCGGCGGCCGCTTTGAAGTGACCGTCAATGACACGGCCGTCTTTGAGAAATCCCGGCTGGGGCGGCACGCCCAGCCGGGCGAGGTGCTCGAGTTGATTCGCCAACACACCGCATCCCAATGAGAATCGCAATTTCCACCGGCGGCGGCGATGCCCCGGGCCTCAATGCCGTCATTCGCGCCGCCGTGATGTCGGCGCTCCAGCGCGGCTGGCATGTGCTGGGCATCAAGCGCGGCTACATGGGCCTGCTCGGCGAGGATGAGGTCATTCCGCTCACCAGCGACAGCGTGCGCGGTATTGCCCACCTGGGCGGCACGATTTTGCGCACGACGAACCGCGGCAATCCGTTCGCCTATCCGGTGAAGCAGGCCGATGGGTCGTTCGTCGAGGTCGACCGCACCGATGAGCTGATGGACAACGCGCGGAACCTCGGCATCGAAGCGCTGATCACGATTGGCGGCGACGGGTCGCTGGCCATCGCGCAGAAGCTGTTCGAGAAGGGGATGCGCGTCGTCGGCGTGCCGAAGACGATCGACAACGACGTCAGCGGCACGGTCACGACGTTCGGATTCGACACGGCGGTCACCACCGCTATGGAAGCCATCGACAAGCTGCACACCACGGCGCAGAGCCATGACCGCGTGATGGTGCTCGAGGTGATGGGGCGCGACTCGGGGTTCATCGCCCTGCACTCGGGGGTGGCCGGCAATGCGCACGCGATCCTGATCCCGGAGATCAACTGGGAGATCGAGAAAGTCTGCCAGCACATCATGACCCGCGACGCGCAGGGCAAGAAGTTCGCCATCGTCGTGGTCGCCGAAGGGGCGCGCTTTGAGGGCGAGGTTGGGGTGATGGGTGCCTCCCTGCCCGGGCAGGCGGTGCGCGTGGGCGGCGTGGCCGACCGTGTGGCCAAGGCCATTCAGGCGTGCACGGGCAAGGAGTGCCGGTCGATGGTGCTCGGTCATCTGCAGCGCGGCGGTATGCCCACGGGATACGATCGCCTGCTCGCCACCCGGTTTGGTGGCGCGGCCACCGAGGCTGTGGCCAACGGCAAGTGGGGACACATGGTGGCGCTGCAGACGCCGCACATCGTGGCGATTCCGATTGTGGAGGCGCTGCGCGAGCACAAGAAGGTGGATCAGACCCACGATCTGGTGCGCACGGCGCGGAAGATCGGGATCTCCTTTGGGGACTGACCACCGGCGTCCGTCGGTATGGATCCGGCAGTGGAGTGGCGGGTAGAATTCGTTGTCGTAGCGGGGCCGCGCGTCCAATCGTCCGTAGGACGAGGCTCCGTCCACTTGGGGAGGCAGTTCTGAAGGGTTTCGTCTGGGTCGTGCCGCTGATGCTCCTGTCCACCGCTGCCGCGGCGCAGGAGACGCGCGCACGGCAGCCGCAGGAGCCGTCGCCGCGCGTGCCAGGCGCGTTCACGCCGCCGGCGGGAATGTGCCGTCTGTGGATCGAGGGCGTGCCAGCCTCGCAGCAGCCGGCCCCCACCGACTGCGCGCACGCGATTCGCAACCGCCCGCCAAACGCCAATGTGCTGTTCGGGCCGCCGCTGCGCAGCGGGGCCATGGAAATGGAGCCGTTCGCCCGCCGGTCGGGAAAGATGCCGATTCGCCAACTGGCGCCGGGCAACCGATCGAGCACGCGCGGTCGTGATGAAGCGCGCGACGAGTCGCGTCGCGACGAACCGCGGGCCCGCCCGTCGGACAGCACCGCCAAGCCCGTGCCACGCAAGCCGGAGAGGCCGCAGTAAGCCAGCCCCTGCGCCCTGTCACTGACCCGTACCTGCCGCGCGACCGCGACCAGTTCGTGCGCAGCGGGACCGGGGGGCGCATCATCGTCATCGCACCGACCCGCGCGGCGTGCGAGACCATCGAACTCGGCTTCACGCTCGACATCGAGACTGTCCTCTGGAAGAGCCAGGGCGAACGCCTGCGCGCGCTCGCCGACCGGCTGACGCGCGAAGGGGCGCGCGACGGCCGCCGTCCGGGATTCGGCATCGTCGCGGGGACGGGAACGGGCAAGACGCTCAGCATCAAGCCGATCGCCCAGGTGATGCTCGCCACCGGCGACCTGCGGGTCGGCGTGATCAACCGCGAACGCGAGGCGACGCCCGAGACGCCGACGTGGAACGTCATCATCGTCACCACCGGCATCGCGCGGCGGTGGTTCCAGGACGGCGACATCCGGCCGCAGGACACGCTCGTCGTCGATGAGATTCACCAGACCTCGGCCGAACTGGAACTGTGCCTCGCACTCGGCAAGCGGGTGGGCTGCCGGTTCATCTGGCTGTCGGCGACGGTGGACCCGGCCTTCTACTCGCGCTATCTCGACGCCGACGAAGTGATCGAGAGCAGCGCCTTCGATCCGACAAAGGCGGCCGTCGTCGAGGTGGTACGCTCCAAACCGCTCGATTTCCTCGACGACCGGTTCCTCAATCGCGTGTTCAAGGAACGGCGCGGCGTCGGCGTCTTCCTGCCGACGCGCGCCGGTGTGGAACAGGCGGCGGCCCTCGTGCAGAGCCGGTTTCCGCGGATGAACGTCGCCTTCTATCACGGCGGCGAGCCGATTCGCGTGATCCGCCCGTTCCTCGAGGGGCAGGAGTCCAAGCCGTTCCTGCTGGCGATGACCGCGGCGGGGCAGAGCGCGCTGAACGTGCAGGGACTCGATACGGTCATCATCGACGACACGCGGTTCACCAACCTGGTGGAGCGCGGCAAGAACGTGCTCACCCGTCTGCACCTCGGCGCCAACGAGATTCTGCAGATGGCCGGGCGCGTGCACGGGCGCGTGCAGGGCGGGCGGGTCTTCATTCTCAGCGACCGCGACATCGAGTTCGAGGCGCTGCGCCCCACGGCTCCCGAGTTCCAGCTCGCCGGCGACAGCGAGCGTGTGGCGCTCACGTGCGCGGCGCTCGGCGTGCGCGCCGATGAGCTCGACCTCCCGGTGCCGCTCGACAGGCTGAGCTACCGGCGCGCGCTCGAGTTTCTCGAGGGGCGCGGGATCGTTGACAACGGCAAGCTCACGCCGTACGGCGTGAAGGTCGAGGCGATGCCGGTGGACCGGCCGTGGGCCGAGCTGCTGGTGCACTGCGACGACGACCTGCTGCCGTACGTCGCGGTGATGGCGAGCATCGAGAGCCTGCACCGGATGACGCGCGAGGACCGCGACCTCTCGGGGCTCATCGTGCCGGGGAGCGACCACCTGACGGCGTACAACGTGTACGCCGAGGCGTACACGCGGTGCGGCTTCCTGGGCGAGGTGTACGGCCTGCCGCGACAGCTGTTCGACGACAGCGTGGGGACGTGGGCCGAGCGACGCGGCGTGCTGGTGAAGGCGCTCGAGGACGCGGCGCTGGCGATGGCCAGCATCTACCGCGCGGTGGGGCTGAGCCTGCCCTCCAAGATGCCCGCCGTGTCGCCCGACGTGGACCGCCGCTTCCGCGCGCTGCTTGCCCAGGTGATGCCGTTTGACCTCGTGATGGACGAGCAGACGGCGTGGGGCGATGAAGCGCGCGTGTCGAAAACCAGCGTATGCGGCGCGTGGGGAGCGATTGCCGGAACGCTGCGCTACTTCGCCGACCGCTGGGGCGTGCCGCGCGCGGCCATCGAGGGGACGCAGCTCTCCAAGGACCTCGTGCGGCGCCACGCCACGGCGCACGAACCGGCGCTGACCTTTGACGGCAAGCACAAGCAGTCGCCGCTGGCGCTCGAGCGGCGGGTGACGTTCTTCGACTTCGAACTCTCGCGCGAGCGGGAGGCGGTGCACGATTTCCCGCCCGGCCTCGAGGTGGACGCGCGTCGCGTGCTCGCCGAGGCGATGGCGCGCGGCGAGGCCCATCACCAGTCCGTGCAGCGCAACCGGCAGGACATCGAGGAAGTGCGCGAAGCGTACCGGCGGAGCGGCGGCGCAACACCGCGACTCGGACAGGCCGAGCTGACGGCGTGGTACGAACGCGCCATTGCCGGCGTGCGCGACGTGCAGGAATGGCGCGCGGCGCGCGCGCTGCTCAATGCCGACGACTTCGTACCGCGCGCGCAGCGCGAGCGCCTCAAAACGCTGCCCGGCGCCGTGGAGGTGCGCGACCGCACGGTGTCGATCGACTACGAAGTCGAGGAAACCACGGCCGGTGTCACGGGTGTGGCGCGGTTGCGCCTGCCGGAGAAGGTCGCTCGCACGCTGGTCGTCGAGGAGCTGCCTCTGCTGGATCGACCGCTGCGTTTTATCGTGTCGCGCGGCGCACGCGGATCGGTGAAGGCGAGTTCGCTTGACGAGTTGCAGGACAAGCTGGATGAGCCGTTCACCGATGCCGAACGCGAGGAGTCTCGGCCGGCGAAGGGCGGATACGGAGGGCGCGGCAGGCCTGGTGGTGCTGGCAAGAACGACCAGCGTCGCGGACGGGATGGCGGAGGCCCTCGGGGCCGGAATCCTTGGAATGGGCCGAAAGGGGGCGATTCGACCGGTGCCGGTCGCCATCGTCCAGGTTCTCCGTCAGGTCGTGGAAAGCGAAGGGGCAAATAAAGTTACGAGAGTTCATCAAACTTGACGCCTGCTGTTGTCTAGCAAATATAGCAAAATATCTAGACAAACACTTGACATAGGGCACTGACCGTCCCAATTTCTCCGGCAACTGATCCGCTTGGAGAAACCATGGCGACGATGATGGCGAGTGTGGTCCTTGAGCGCGGCACCGGAACGGTCCCCCGATCCGAGCGTCCGGCGCGTTTCGATCGTGAGGCGATGGCGCAGATGGACGCGCTGTACAGCTTCGCCTTCAAGCTGACGAAGGTTCGCGAGGAAGCCGAAGACCTGGTCAGCGACACGATGCTGCGCGCGTTCGAGCGTTGGCGGCAGTTTCAGCTGGGGTCGAACATCCGCGCATGGCTGTTCACCATCCTTTACCACGCGTTCATCAGCCGCAAGCGTCGCATCGACGCGCGCGAAGTGCCGATGCCGGAGACCGAGGACGGCTTCAGCCGTCTCGAGCCGGTGGCCGACGAGAATCCGGAGGCGACCTTCTACGACTCGTTCATTGACGAGGACGTGGTGAAGGCCATCGGTGAGTTGCCCGAGGAGTACCGCAGCGCGCTGGTGATGAGCGATGTGCACGGCCTGCGTTACGCCGAGATTGCGCGGGTGCTTGGCGTGCCGGAGGGGACGGTGAAGTCTCGTCTGTTCCGTGGGCGCCGGCTGCTGCAGGGGCGGCTCCGCGCGTACGCCGAGGAAATGGGATATATCGCCGCGAAGCGCTGAGGCGCTTCGCGGCGGCGAGGGGATAACTGGCCCCAGCGCCGGGGCTCTCTTTCCGAAACCCACCGGTTGGGCTATGCTGAAAGAGAGCTCACTGACAGGGCACTCCGCGTGCTGGAAGCGTGCCACGCGGATGCGGATGCCACGCGTCACGGGCGCCGAGCAGCCGGCGCGACACCCGTACCGAGAGTTCGGGAGTCATCAGGTCGATCCAACAACATGCGCCGGCAACTGGGAGGGCGCGATGGATCGCATGGTCAGCGAGCAACGCCACCCGACTTCGGCGGCGACCGAGAAAAACCGCCTCGTCTCGTTGGGGTTCACCGCGGAGCGTTTTCCGGCGGGGACCCACATGTGCTACATCTTCAATGACGATGACGAAATACTCGAGCAGATCGCCAAGTATGTGGACAGTGGGCTGCGCTCGAATGAGACGGTGGGGTATTTCGCCGATGTGATGCCGACCGAGGTGATGCGCGATCGCCTGCAGGCCGGCGGCGCGGAATTGCCGCCGTCAACGGAGGACCGCCGATTCGCGATCAGTCCGGCACTGGCGACGTACTGCCCGGAAGGCCGCTTCGTGCCCGAGCAGATGTTGCAGCGGCTCCGTGACACGTACCAGCGAAGCATCGACGCCGGTTACGCCGGCGCTCGGGCCACCGGCGAGATGACGTGGGCGCTGCGCGGCGTGCCGGGCTCCGATCGGCTGATCGAGTATGAGGCGCTGATCAACACGGTGGTGCGGGAGCATCCGATCACGGCAATCTGCCAGTATGATGCGCGCCGCTTCGACGGTGCGACCCTGTTCGACGTGCTGAGCGTGCACCCTATGATGGTCATTCGAGGACAGGTGATGCGCAATCCGTACTTCATCGAACCCGAGCGCTTTCTGGCAAAGCACCTGAAGCAACACTGACCATGTCCGGTCCGCACGAAATCCGCGCCGACATCCTGGCCAGGCTGCTGCTGATCCAGGAGACGCTGGACGTGTTGCCCGAGCGTGAAAGCATCGCCGCCTTCATGCGACGGTCGCTGCGCGACGTGCCGGGGGTGCAAGACTCGCTGCTTTACCTCGAAGGCACCCTGTTTCCTCCGTCTGCCGAGTATGAGGAGACCGCCGCCCACGCACAGGCGGCGTGGCAGACCTCAGGCTGCTGCAAGGACCAGCTCATCGACGGTCAACGCGTCATCAGCCTGCCGTTGCGCACGGCGCGGAAGCTGTACGGCATGCTGATCCTGTCGCTCGACGACGAGACGGCGTTCGAGCCGTACCGGGCGTTTGTGCGCAATGTCAACAACGTGGTGGCCGCCACCCTCGAGATTCGGGAGCACATCCGGCGTCTCGACGAAGCGCGGGCGGCGCTCGAGGCGCAGGTCCACGAGCGCACGGCGACGCTGCGGGTGAGCGAGGAGAAGTTCCGCGCGCTGGTCGAGACCACCCGCGACTGGGTATGGGAGGTTGACGCCCACGGCGCGTACATCTATTCCAGCCCGCGCGTCGAGCAACTGCTCGGCTATACGCCCGACGAAGTGGTCGGCAAGACGCCGTTCGACTTCATGAGGCCGGCGGAGGCGCAGCGCGTCGCCGCGACGTTCCAGTCGGCCATGCAGTCGGCCGTGCCGTTCGATCAGGTGATCAACGTGAACCGCCACCGGGATGGTCACGAGGTCGTGATCGAAAGCAGCGGCACGCCGGTGCTCAATGAACTCGGCGCGGTCGTCGGGTATCGCGGCATCGACCGCGACTTCACGGCACGCCAGCGCGTGGAAGACGCGCTGGCCAGGCTGGCCTTCGAGCTGAAGGAAGCGCAGCGCCTGGCGCGGATCGGCAGTTGGGACTGGGATGCCGTCACCGACTCCATCACCTGGTCGGAGGAGTACTATCGCATCTTCGGCTTCGATCCATCGCTGCCCCCGCCGGGATACGCGGAACACCTGGCGGCGTACACGCCGGACAGTGCCTCGCGGCTCGATGCCGCCGTGGCCCGGAGCATGGAGACGGGCGAGGGCTACGAGCTTGATCTGGAGATGGCGTCGAGCGGGGGACGGCCGCGCTGGATCACGGCGCGCAGCGAGGTGAAGCGCGACGCGGTGGGGCGGATTGTCGGGCTCCGCGGCACCGCCGAGGACATCACCGAACGCAAGCAGATGCAGGCTCAGCTGCTGCAGGCGCAGAAACTGGAGTCGGTCGGCCGGCTCGCCGGCGGTGTGGCACACGACTTCAACAACATGCTCACCGCCATTCTCGCCAACGCCGACCTGACGCTGCTGAGCGTGGGCGACAACGAGGAGGCGACGCAGGGCCTCGAGGAGATTCGCGCCGCGGCGCAGCGCTCGGCGAACCTCACCCGCCAACTGCTCGCGTTCGCCCGCAAGGAGTCGATCGCGCCCAAGGTGCTCGACCTGAATGACGCCGTCGAGGGCATCCTCAAGATGCTGCAGCGCGTGATCGGCGAGTACGTGCGGCTCGAGTGGAAGCCTGGCGCGTCGCTGTGGAACGTGAAGGCCGATCCGGCTCAGATTGACCAGGTGCTCGCCAACCTCGCCGTCAATGCCCGCGACGCAATGACCGACGAGGCGGCGATGCAGGGGCGCAGCGCCCGCCTCGAAGTCGCCACCGCCAACGTCGTGCTCGACGAAGCGGCCGTCGCATCGCATCCCGATTGCGTCCCCGGCCAGTACGTGATGCTTCAGGTGACGGACAACGGGTGCGGCATGGACGCGCACACGCTGGCAAACGTGTTTGAGCCGTTCTACACGACGAAAGCGGACGGCCACGGCACCGGACTCGGCATGGCGACGGTGTACGGCATCGTGAAGCAGCACAAGGGGCTCATCGTCATTCAGAGCGCGTTGGGCAGCGGAACAACCGTCAGCCTGTACCTCCCGAGAGTGCTCGACGCGGCGGCGCCGGATGCCAAGGCATCAGCGCGCCCGCGGCGCCGCGGCGGGGAGACGATCCTTCTCGTGGATGACGAGGTGAGCGTGCGATTGCCGGTCGCACGGATGCTGAAGCATTTGGGCTATCGCGTACTGGTCGCGTCGGGGAGCGCCGAGGCGCTCAACATTGCCGACACGCACGCCGACAGGGTGGACTTGTTGCTCACGGACGTGATCATGCCGGGGATGAACGGCGTGCAGCTGCGCGATGAACTTCGGCGCCGACGGCCGGGTCTCAAGACGCTGTGCATGTCCGGGTACGCGGGCGACCTTCTGCCCACCGTCGGCCACCTCACCGTGGGCACCAAGCTCCTGCGGAAGCCGATTACGCTGGAGCAGCTCGAAGAGGCCGTCGCCCAGTGCCTGGACGATTCGCCCGCGCCGAGCGACAACTTGATCGGAGCCCCCGTCGGCTGACTACCCGCCAGGCGGGAGACGCCGGGGGGCGCGCGCGTTGGCGCGGTGCCGCGCGGCCTTGGCCCGGTTGCCGCAGGTGCGCATGTCGCACCAGCGACGCCGGCCGCTGCGGCTGGTGTCAAGAAAGACCCGCGGGCAGGGCGGCTCGGCGGCACAGCGACGGACGCGGCCGAGTTCACCGGTGACGAGCGTGTCGGCCGCGCTCTCGACGACGGGAATGACGAGCGCGGCGAAGGCGTCGCCGGCCGGCACGAACGCGCGCGTGAACGAACCGTCGCGCGGGTCGCGCTCGACGCGGCGTACGCCCGTGGAGCGCCCGAGCACGCGGTTGATTTCGAGCACCGCCGTCTGCGTCGCGCGTTCCGACGCGTGCAGGCCGCGCTCGGCCAGCGGGCGCAGCGCGCTCCGAATGCGCCGGGCCTCGTGCAGCGTGGCGGAGGCGCTCGCCGGCTGCTCCAGCGCGCGGCGCTCGAGCGCCGTGCGACGCGCGGCATCGACCAGCCCCACCGACTCGAGCCACGCGAGGTAGCCGTCGAACGAGACGAGGGCGTCCGGCTGCGCATGGCGCGGCGCTTCGTCGGTATTCACGAAGTCGAGCCAAAGCCGGCCGGCGGCGAATGGGGTTCTCGCGCGTGGCATCGTGCGCCTAACTTACACGGCGTGCCGCTATCCAACATCCATCTCGTCGCCGTCGGCTCCAAGAATCCGGTGAAGCTGGACGCGGTCCGCGCTGTCCTGAAGCGGCTCTCGTCGCACGCCCACGTGCACGCGACTGCCGTGGAGTCGATGGTGCCGGACCAGCCCGTCGGTGACATGCAGACCATTGCCGGCGCGACGAACCGCGCGCGGGCCGCGCGCGCGGCGCTTGACGCCGATCTGGGCGTCGGCATCGAGGGCGGCGTGGTGGACGCGCCCACCGGCATGCGCACCTGCGCCTGGGCGGTCGTGGTCACGCGGGCCGGCGATGCACATGTGGGCGGCTCGCTGTCGATGCCGCTTCCCGATCCCGTGGCGGCGCTCGTGCGCAGCGGCGTCGAACTGGGCCACGCGATCGATCAGCTGATCGGCACCACCAACATCAAGCACGGAGCCGGGGCCGTGGGCGTCCTCACCGCCGGGCTCGTCAACCGGGTCGACGCGTACGAGACTATCCTGGCGTACGCGATGGCCCCTCTGTTGGGACCCTCCTTGTACGGATTGGAACGGGGAGGTCGTAGAGGCGAAGGATTGGGGCGTGGGAGTGGCAAGGAGAAACCGCCGAGCTCCTAAGACCGCCCTCCCCGTTCCGTGTCCCTTCTCCCTTTGCTTCGCCCCTACCTCCTCCTCGTTCCCAGCCATGCCCCGATTTTCAATCTCCGACCGCGTGCGTTGGTCCGACTGCGACCCACTCGGCATCATCCACTACAGCACCTACCTGCGGCTCTTTGAAGTGGCGGAGCACGAGATGTTCCGCGCCTGCGGCCTGCCGTTCGAGACGCTGCGCAAGCAGGGCGGAGTGTGGCTGCCGCGCAAGGCGCTGCAGGTGGAGTTCCACTCGCCGGCCGAGATGGACGAACCGGTGATCATCGAAACGTGGTTCTCGCGCGTCGGTCAGACGTCGCTCACCATGCGGTTCGAGGTGTACCGCGACGGCGACCGCGCGCATCGCGCCTCGGGGACGCTGACGGTGGTCTGTGTGCACAAGGACACGATGATGAAGTACCCGCTGCCCGACGACGTGCGCGCCAAGATTGCGGCGTTCACCGAGAGCGCCTGAGGGCGGCGCTCAGTCCCGCGCGTCCAGTCCGCCGGCGGCGCCGATGCGCCGCTGCAACCGCTGGAGCCCGTCGTACGCGGCGTACTTGAACGCCTCGGTCAGCGACGGGTAACTGAAGACGGCCTGAATGAAATAGTCGAGCGTGCCGCCGTGGGCCAACACGGCACTCGGCACGTGAATGATTTCACAAGCGCCCTCGCCGACGATCGTCGCGCCGAGTAGCTGCTGGTCTTCGGCATTGAAGACGAGCTTCACAAATCCCGTCGACTCACCGAGGATCCGGCCGCGCGTGTTGTGCGCCAGGTCGGCACGGCCGATCTCGCAGTCGATGCCGCGGGCGCGCGCCTCGGCTTCGGTGAGTCCGACGCTCGCCACTTCGGGAATGGTCCACACGCCGTACGGCACCACCGAGGAGACTTCCTGCTTGTAGCGCAGGCCGAACGCGTGGCACATCGCCACTCGCGCCTGCTCCATCGACGTCGATGCACGCCCGGGGTGCCCCATCACATCGCCGGCCGCGTAGATGTGCGTGGTGCTGGTGCGGAACTTCTCGTCCACGAGAATGAACCCGCGATCGCTGGTGGCCACGCCGGCATTCGCCAGACCAAGACTGGCGGTGGCGCCCTCGCGTCCGGCGCAATGGAGCACGCACTCGGCTACCAGCGTCGTCCCGTCGGCGATCGTGACGTAGCCGAGCCCACCCTGCGCGTCGATGCGGGTGACGTCGACGCCAAGGTGCACCTGAATGCCGAGTCGGCGCGTCATTTCCTGCCGCAGGGCGTCACCAACTTCGTGCTCGAGTTGGGCGAGCAGGCGTTCCTTGGTCGTGACGACGGTGACCTTGGCGCCGAGGGCGGCGAAGATGCTCGCGTACGTGCAGCCGATCGTGCCCCCGCCGATGACGATGAGCCGGGCCGGAATCGTCGGCAGGGTGAGGACGTCGGTGCTGTCGAGAATGGTCGTGCCATCGAATGGCACGGAGGCCGGACGCCACGGACGCGAGCCGGGGGCGACGAGGAAGATGTCGCCGGCGATGCTGCGCGGCGCCGTCCCGTGGCGGTGCACTTCGACCGCCTGCGGGCTCGTGAACCGCGCGTCGCCCTGCACGGCGGTGATCTGGTGGCGCGCGAGGTTCTCCTCGATGTCGTGCCACGCACCCTCGATGACCTGCCGCTCGCGCTGCATGAAGTCGGCGACGGAGAGGTCGGGCTGCACGTGGAACTCCACGCCGTAGAGTCCCTTGCGGCGGAGTCCCGACAGCAGCGCCGCGGACTCGCGCAGCGTGTTGGCCGGCAGGGTCCCCGTGTTGACCGCGGCGCCGCCCGGTTTGGGGGCGCGCTCAATGAGGCAGACCTTCTTGCCGAAATAGGCCGCCTGCGCCGCCCCCTTCTCGCCTGCCGGGCCGGCGCCCACCACCACGAGGTCAAAGTGCTCTGTCATCCCCTAGAGACTATCCCCCAGAACCGTCTGGTGTCCACTAGATTTCAGGAATGAACGCCCCTGACCCAACCTATTTTCGCAAGGGATTCGGCCTCAAGCAGGACGTCGAGGCGACGCTGTCGGCTGACTATTCCGGCCGGATCGTCGACCTGCTGCGGGCGCGGGACTATCAGCTGACTGTCGGCGACGTCACCGTGCGGATGGCGCACGAGTTCGGCTTCTGCTACGGCGTGGAGCGGGCGGTGGAGTACGCGTACCAGACGCGCCACAAGTTTCCCGACCGTCGCGTCTTCCTGGTCGGCGAGATCATTCATAACCCGCACGTGAACCAGCGCCTGCGCGAGATGGGGATCGAGATCCTCATGCCGACCGACGGCGTGTTCGACTATTCGGGCATCACGGCCGACGATGTGGTGATTCTCCCCGCGTTCGGCGTGACGATCAGCGACTTCCAGACGCTGCGCGAGAAGGGCTGCGTGGTGGTCGACACCACGTGCGGCTCGGTGCTCAATGTGTGGAAGCGGGTGGAGGCCTACGCGCGCGACGGCTTGACTTCGCTCATCCACGGCAAGTACTACCACGAGGAAACGCGCGCCACGGCGTCGCAGGTGGAAAAGTTCCCAGGCGGCACGTATCTCGTGGTCCGCAACATGGACGAGGCACGCGACGTCACCGAGTACCTGGCGGGGCGGGGCGACCGATCGGCGTTTCTGGCGAAATACGGCAAGGCGGCCAGCGCCCACTTCGATCCCGACATCCACCTCGCGCGCATCGGGGTCGCCAACCAGACGACGATGCTGGCCCGCGAGTCGCTGGAGATCGGCGAGTTTGTTGGCGCGGCGATGGCGGCGGCGAAAGGCGAAGCGTATCGGGCCACGAACTTCCGGACGTTCGACACGATCTGCAGCGCCACGCAAGACCGGCAGGACGCGGTCAACGCCATGCTCCTCGATCCGCCCGACGTGATGCTCGTGATCGGCGGTTACAACTCGAGCAACACGATTTCGCTGGCGGCGCTGTGCGCCGAGAAGGTGCGCACCTTCCACGTGGAGGATGCGCTCTGCATCGACCCCGAGCGGCGGGTGATCCAGGCGCGCGACGCGAAGTCGGGGGAGCGGTTCGAGGCGTCGAACTGGCTGGGCACCGGCCCGGTGACCGTCGGGTTGACGGCCGGAGCGAGCACGCCAAACAACAAGATCGGCGACGCCGTGGCCCGCGTGTTCGCGACGCGCGGCATCGACCTGTCCACCATCGCGTAGCCGGGTGGCCACACCGCTCGGTTCGCCCTCGTTCGGCAGCGTTGAGCTGCGTGGCGGGAACGCGCGTGTGGTCATCATCCCGTCGCTCGGCGGCAAGATTTCCGAGCTCTGGTTTGGCGAACGGCAGTGGCTGTGGCGCAATGCGCAGCTGCCGTACCGCACGCCGGTCGCCGGCGCATCGTATGTGTTGACGGCCGACAGCGGCGGCCTCGACGAGTGTTTTCCGACGGTGGGCGCGTGCACCCTGCCGTCGCTGGTGCGCGGCGCCGGCGGACGTGAGCTGGCGGACCACGGTGAACTGTGGGCGCAGCAGCCTGCGCTGGCCCTGACGACCAATGACGACGGCCATCGCGCGCATCTCGCGTGGCGGGGCGATCAGCTGCCCTACACGTTCGAGCGCACGCTGCTGGTCACTCCGTGCGGTGAAGTGCGGTGCGAATACGCGGCGACGAACATCGGCGAACTCAAGCTGCCGTTCGTCTGGGCGTCGCACGCGCTGGTGCCACTGAGCCGCGGCACGCGGGTCTTGCTTCCTGACGGGGCGCGCACGCGCGTTGCCGCGCAGCACGGCGTCGACCTCGGCAACCCCGGAGCCGAACATCGGTGGCCGCGGGTGCGCAGTGGCGGGCAGATTCTCGACTTTTCGTCGCCCGGGCGGGCGTGGAAGCGGCCGTTCGCGTGCATGCTGTACGTCGATCTGCCGGCCGATGGGCAGCACGTGAGCGTGGCCGAGGGGACGGACCTGCTGACCGCGAGTTTTTCGTCGGCGGAGGTGCCGCATCTCGGGCTGTGGGTCAACCACGGCGGATGGAATCCGCTGCCGCGCACCTCGTGGTTGCCGTGGCGCAAGCCGACCCCGTATTTCAATCTCGGGTTCGAGCCGGCAATCGGCGCGCCCGGCACGCTCAGCGAGGCGCTGGGGGCGTGGGAGGGGGCGCAGTGGATCGAGCCGGGAGCAACGCGGCGGTGGATGGTGACGTGGACGGGGACGAAGCGAGAGACGAGCGACGACCGATAGTAGGCAGCGCTGGTGAGACCACCTTTACGCATACACCCGAATGATCGACTGGCTCACTGATCCAAACGTGTGGATTGGGCTCGTGACGCTGACGGCGCTCGAGCTCGTGCTTGGCATCGACAACGTCATCTTCATCGCCATCCTCGCCGGCAAGCTGCCCAAATCCGAGCAGGGGCGGGCGCGGCGGCTGGGACTCAGCGGCGCGCTCGTCACGCGCATCGCGTTCCTGTTGAGCATCACGTGGATCATGGGGCTCACCGGCAACCTGTTCACGATGATGGGCCGCGAGATCAGCGGACGCGACCTCATTCTCATCGTCGGCGGCCTGTTCCTCATCGGCAAGGCGACGTTCGAGATCCACTCGAAGCTCGAGGGTGTCGAGCATCATCATGAGGCGGCGGTCAGGTCGTCGCTGTGGGCCGTCGTGGCGCAGATCATGGTCATCGACATCGTCTTCTCCGTCGACTCGGTGATCACCGCCGTCGGCATGGTGCAAAGCGTGAGCATCATGATCGCGGCCAACGTGCTCGCGCTGATGGTGATGCTCTGGGCGTCGACGCCGATTTCGGAGTTCGTGGACCGTCACCCGACCATCAAGGTGCTCGCGCTCGCGTTCCTGGTGATGATTGGCGGCAACCTGATCATCGAGGGCTTCGGCTACCACGTGCCCAAGGGCTATACGTACTTTGCGATGGCGTTCTCGGTGGCGGTGGAGTTCATCAACATTCGCGTGCGCGCGAGGGCGACGGCCGTGAAGCTGCGCCAGAGCACACCATGAGCAGCCGCGCCGACGATCTCGTGCGCGAACTGAACCTCGCGCCGCATCCCGAGGGTGGGTTCTACCGCGAACTGTTCCGGTCGCGTCGCATGGTGCGCACCGACGACGGCCGGTCGGAGCGCTGGGCGACGACGACCATCTACTATCTGCTGCGCGGCACCGATGTGAACCGCTGGCATCGCGTGGCCTCTGATGAGATCTGGCACTGGTACGAAGGGGCGCCGCTCGAGCTGCACGTTGTTGATGGAACTGTCAGCCGCGCGCGCACCGAGCGGCTCGGACCGGTTGAGGCGTCGAGCGCGCCCGTGCGCGTGGTGCCGGCCGGCTGCTGGCAGGCCGTGCGCTGCACGGGCGACTACACGCTTGCCGGTTGCACCGTGGCCCCCGGTTTTGAGTTCTCAGATTTCCGCCTGATGCGCGACATGCCCGACTGCGCTGCGCGTCTCAAGGCGTCGTTCCCTGATTTCCTGCCGTTCCTCTGACCCGTGGCGGCCGACCTGGCCGCGGGAGTTCCGCATGCTGCTGCTGCGCCGCCTGTCCGTTGCGCTGCTCGCCCTCGCGACGATCGCGCCCACTGTCAGCGCCCAGACGCGCCGACCGATCACGTTCGAGGAGTTCGCCTCGGCAAAGATTGTCTCTGACCCGCAGCTGTCGCCCGACGGGAAGTGGCTGCTGTACGCGGTGCGCAGCACCGATCTGGCCGCCAATCGACGGACGACGCGGACGTGGATCGCTCCGGTGAGCGGCGGCGCGGCGCGCCAGTTTCCGGACGATCGCACGATGGCGAGCGAGGCGCGCTGGGCGCCCGACGGCGCGTCGGTGGCGTACACGAGCGGCGGCCAGCTGTGGATTGCCCCCGTGCGCGGCGGCGCCGCCAAGCAGCTGACCAACCTCACCGGCGGCGCCAGCGGCCCAGTCTGGTCGCCCACCGGCGACCGCATCGCCTTCGTCTCGGCGGTCTATCCCGAGTGCCGCGATGACGCGTGCAACGCGGCCAAGGACAAGGCGAAGAGCGAGAGCAAGGTGAAGGCCCACGCCGCCGATAATCTGCTCTTCCGCCACTGGAACGCGTACGACGAAGGAACGCGGTCGCATCTGTTCGTTGTGAAGCCGGACGGCGGCGACCTGCGCGACCTGATCCCGGGCGCGGCGTATGATGTGCCGCCCGGGCCCTTTGGGGGGAGCGAGGGATACACTTTCAGCTCGGACGGACGGTTCGCCTTGTACACGGCCAAGGATCAGGGATCGAAGGACGCATGGACCACCGATCTCAACGTCTACTCGGTGGCGGTCGCCGCCGGCGTTGCCCGCGTGCTGACGGGTGACAACAAGGGAGCCGACCAAAACCCGGTGGTCTCCGGTGACGGGCGGATGATGTTCTTCGCCTCGCAGCGGCGGGCCGGATTTGAGGCCGACAAGTGGCGTCTGATGGGCGCGCTGATCGACGGCATGGGCGGCCGTGAGCTGCTGCCGAACTGGGATCGCAACGCCGACGGCATCGTCGTCGCCCCCGACAGCAAGACGCTGTTCGTGCTCGCCGGTGACATCGGCCGCGACAAGTACTTCCGCGTCACGCTCGACGCCGCGGGCAAGGCGAGCGCGCCGCAGCCGGTGATCACCGAGCACAACAACACCCAGCTCTCAATCGCCAAGAATGGCACGGTCGCCTGGATCCGCGAGTCGGGCGCCGCGCCGGCCGAGGTGTGGGTCGGGACGCTCGACGCGTCGGGGGTGAGCGCGCAACGCCAGTTCACGCACGAGAACGACGCGCTGCTGGCGAAGCTGAACCTGCCGCCGCTCGAGGACTTCTGGTTCACCGGATCGAACAACGTGAAAATGCACGGCTTCATCGTGAAGCCGCCGCAGTTTGAAGCCGGCAAGAAGTTCCCGGTGCTGCTGCTCGTCCACGGCGGCCCGCAGGGGGCATGGTTCGACTCGTGGAGCACGCGTTGGAACTACCAGATGTTCGCCACAGGCGGCTACGGACTGGTCATCCTCAATCCCACCGGCTCGACGGGATATGGGCAGAAGCTCACCGACGGCGTCAGCAAGGACTGGGGCGGCAAGACCTACGTCGACCTAATGAAGGGGCTCGATGCCGCGCTCAAGGTCAATCCGTGGATGGACAGCACGCGGATGGCGGCGGCCGGCGGCGCGTATGGCGGCTATATGGTGAACTGGATCGCCGGTCACACCAACCGCTTCAAGGCGCTGGTGTCGCACGCGGGACCGTTCAACCTCGAGAACATGTATGCCGCCACCGAGGAGCTCTGGTTTCCCGAGTGGGAGTACGGCGGTCCGTTCTGGAATCCGACGGCAATGGCCACGCAGTACCGCAAGTATTCGCCGCACCTCTTTGCCCAGAACTTCAAGACGCCGACGCTCGTGATCCACGGCGAGCTCGACTACCGCGTGCCGTATACCGAAGGCCTCTCGATGTTCACGTCGCTGCGCCGCCAGGGCGTGGATGCCCGCATCGTCGTCTATCCGGACGAGGGGCACTGGATCCTGAAGCCGCAGAACAGCCAGCGGTGGTACCAGGAAGTGCACGGATGGCTGGGGAAGTATCTGACGAAGGGATTGGTGCCATGAGGGCAGATGGTAGATGGTGGAAAGTAGATGGCAGATGAATAGCGCGCTGCGGGCGTTGCTTACTGAGCGCATCGATTACGCCGGTCTGTTCCCGCCGGCGTCGGTGCCGATGGCCGGCGCGGTGGCGGCGTACGCGACGTACCGTGAGGGGGCCGACGCGTGGGCGTTGGGGCGGTTCGTGGTGTCGGTCGTCCGGTTGGACGAGTTTGAGCACACGGCGACGCCGTATCTCCACGCGGCGCCGTGGCGACTCGCGGTGTTGGCGCAGGCGACCGATGCGGATTCGATTCGCGCCTTCAACGCGCGGATGCCGGGGCGCGCGGTGGCCGATGTCATTGAGTCGCGCGCGTCAATCGTCGACGACGTGCACACGCTCGCGCCGTTGGCGTCGTCGGCGGTGGTGTATGTCGAACTCCCGGTGGAGGAGGACCCCGACTCCCTGATCGCCGCTGTTGCCGCGGCCGGACTGCGCGCCAAGGTTCGCACCGGCGGCGTCACCTCCGATTCCTTTCCCACCGCGGCGAACGTGGCGCGTTTCCTCGCGCGGTGCGCGCAGCACGGCGTGATGCTTAAAGCGACCGCCGGCCTGCACCACCCGGTGCGCGGCGAGTATCCATTGACCTACGAAGTCGACTCGGCGCGCGGTACGATGTTCGGGTACTTGAACGTCTTTCTTGCGGCGTCGCACGCCCGGCACGGCATGGCGGTCCACGACCTTGCGCAGCTGCTCGAAGAGCGCAATCCTCGTGCGTTCACCGTGTCCGATGCCGGCATCGCGTGGCGCGGCCATCTGCTCTCCACCGAAACGCTCGCCGCCGATCGTACGGCGTTCGCGGCCAGTTTCGGTTCGTGCTCGTTTCGCGAGCCACTCGACGACCTCTCGGCACTCTCCTTCTCGTGACCCCTCCCGTGCTCGACGAAACTCACGACCCGTCGGCGATCTCCTGGGTGGAGAGCGCCAACGCGGCGGATACCGACTTCCCGCTGGCGAACCTGCCGTTCGGAATCTTCCGGCACGATTTCGAGGAGCGCCCGCGCGTCGGGATCGCTATTGGCGACCGCGTGCTCGATTGCCTCGCGGCTACGCACGAAGGACTATTCCACGAACTCGATCCGGCGGTGCGCGCCGCGCTGACGTCGTGGTCGCTCAACGCGCTGATGACGCTCGGGCGCGACGACGCGCGAGCGGTGCGCCGCGTGGCGCATCGCCTCCTGCGGGCCAACACGCCGGAGGGTGCGCGCGCCCGCGCGATGGCCGGCGACATCCTCGCGTCCACCGACGCCATCGGCATGCGCGTTCCCGCGGAGATCGGCGATTACTCCGATTTCTACGCGTCGGTACACCACGCGACGAACGTCGGCTCCATGTTCCGTCCCGACAATCCGCTGCTGCCGAACTACAAGTGGATGCCGATTGGCTATCACGGCCGCGCGTCGAGCATCGTGGCGAGCGGCACGCCGGTGCGCCGGCCGTGGGGTCAGGTGGTCTCGTCGCCCGAAGGCCCGCCGACGGTCGCGCCGAGTGCGCGGGTCGACTACGAACTCGAGGTCGGGGCCTTTGTAGCGCGCGGCAACCGGCAGGGCGACACAATTCCGCTGGCGCGCGCGGAGCAGCATCTCTTCGGGTTGTGTCTCGTCAACGACTGGTCGGCGCGTGACATCCAGCAGTGGGAGTACCAGCCGCTGGGCCCGTTCCTCTCCAAGAGTTTTGCGACGACGGTCTCGCCGTGGGTCGTGACGCTCGATGCGCTCGAACCGTTCCGCACGCCGTCCTTCGCCAGGCCGGCCGGCGATCCGGCCCCCCTGCCACATCTGAATGACGCAGCCGACCAGGCGAGTGGTGGATTCGGCATCACGCTCGAAGTCTGGATTTGTACCGCCACGATGCGTGAGGCGGGCAAGCCGGCGGAGCGCCTGAGCCGCGGCGACTTCGGCGGCATGTACTGGACGCTCGCGCAGATGCTGACCCATCACGCCAGCGCCGGCTGCAATGTGCGCGCCGGCGACCTGATTGCCAGCGGCACGGTCTCCGGGCCGGAGCGCGGTGCGCGCGGCTGTCTGCTGGAGCTGGCGTGGCGCGGTCAGACGCCGGTGACGCTCTCCACAGGGGAAACACGCGCCTTCCTGCACGACGGCGACGAGATCACCCTGCGCGGCTGGTGTGAGCGCGCGGGATTCCGGCGGATCGGGTTCGGCGAGTGCAGCGGAGTGCTGGGGTCCGCGCATGCTTGATCCGATAACTACTGCCGGCGCACACTGGAGAAGCCCTATGCGATCATGCCGCACGCTGCTCTCTGCCTGCCGGAAAACCTGCGCGTTGAGCGCGGTTCTCATCTCGCCCGCATACGCTCAGGGGCGTCCCTCAACCGACATCTGGATCGTGTCACTCGAGGGGCGCGGCGTGCCGCGCGTTGGGCGCGCCGAGAACCTCACCCAGCGCATCGGCTACGATAACCAGCCGGCGTTCACCCCCGACGGCGGCGCGATTCTCTACACGGTTATCGACGGCGACGGACCAGCCGACATCTATCGGCTCGACCTGCCGACCCGCGCGCGCGTCAACCTCACCCGCACGACGGTCGAAAGCGAGTACTCGGCGACGCCGATGCCCGACGGCGTGCACTTCTCGTCGGTGCGTGTCGAGGCCGACAGCACGCAGCGGCTGTGGCGATTCGCGCTGGCGGGCGACGAAACCCCGGCGCTGCTGTTCGAGAAGATCCAGCCTGTCGGCTACCACGTTTGGGCGAGCGATGTGACGCTCGGGTTGTACGTACTTGGCGCCGCCCTCGGCACGCCCAACAGTCCGCCATCGACGCTGCAGATCGCCGACGTGCGCTTGGGCACCGCGACGGTGGTCGCGCGCGACATCGGTCGGGCCTTGCAGCGGATTCCCGGACGCAACGCCATTAGCTTTGTGCAGCAGGGCGGCGATGGCGCGTGGATCACCTCGCTTGATCTGGCGACCGGGCGCGCGACGCCGATAGCGAAGGCGCCGGCGCGCGCCGATTACCATGTGTGGACGCCCGGCGGCGTGCTGCTCACGGCGAGCGGCTCGCGGATACTCGCGTGGGTCGATGGACGGTGGGACGTCGTGGCCGACGTCGCTGTCGACGGCGTGCGCAACATCTCGCGCCTGGCGCTGAGCCCCACCGGTGACCGCTTGGCGTTTGTGGCGGAGGATCGTGCGAGTCCCTGACGGGCGCCACGCGGTCGGCTTCGCCGACCACTTCTCGTCGCACGCGCAGGCGTACGTCCGATTTCGCCCGCGCTACCCGACGGTGCTCTTCCACTACCTGGCCCTCCGCGCGCCGGGCACCACGCTGGCGTGGGACTGCGGCACCGGCAACGGGCAGGCCGCGCAGGGACTCGCCGAACGCTTCGCGCACGTCGTGGCCACCGACCCGAGTGCCGAGCAGATTGCGCAGGCGCGCGCCCACCCGCGCATCACGTATCGCGTGACCGCCACCGACAGCGGCATCACGAGCGGAAGCGCACAGCTCGTGACCGCCGCGCAGGCCCTGCACTGGATGGACATCCCGGCGTTCCTCGGCGAGGCGCGCCGGGTGCTGCAGCCCGGCGGACTGCTGGCCGTCTGGTGCTACTCGCTCTGCCGCATCGCGCCCGAGCTCGATGAGCTGGTGGAGTTCTTCTACCGGGTGACGATCGGCTCGTTCTGGCCGCCCGAACGGCGACTGGTCGACGAGGGGTATCGCACCGTGGCGCTGCCGATCGACGAACTCGATGTGCCTCCGTTCGAGCTGCAGGCCGACATGACCCTCGCGCAATTCCTGGGGTACGTCGAGACCTGGTCCGCCGTCCAGCGCTGCATCGCGGCCCGGGGCCGGGACAGCCTGGATGCCTTCGCGCGGTCCGTCGCGGAGCGCTGGGGGATCCCTCAGTCGATGCGGCGGGTCGCCTTCCCGCTCCACGTCCGGGCGGGCGAGTTGCGCTAGGGCGCTTGTTTCGGGGGGTGCATTCAAACAATTGTTCAATGGCCCCTCCCACCCCGGACCAGGCGTCGTATGCCGAACACGAAAGCTGCTGTTGCGAAGGGCGGTGCTGCCCAAACCACCGTGGATGCTCCCACGCTCACTGGCGCGGCGGACAACTTATTCCGTTCGGCCGCGGAGTGCTGCCGCCAGCAGGCGCGCATCGGCCGGGTGCTCGACCTAAAGTGCGGCGAGGACGAACTCGAGGCGGTCATCGAGGTGTCGGTGCTGTGCGTGCGGATTCTCAATGAGTCGTGCGAGCGCTATTGGTCGCTCGGCTCGGGGTCGCGCGACGGGCTCGACGAGATCACGTGGCATGCCGCCAACACGCTCTGGCATGCGAGCCGGGAGTACGCGCGGCGCCATCTTTCGTGCAACGTCAAGTCGGCGAAGATGAGCCGGCACTCGGCGGCGCAGCTTGGCGAGCTGGCCATCGAATACGAGCTCAAGGCCTCGGCCGTGCTCGCGCTCCGCTATGCCGTGGAGCAGTACCAGAAGGTCAGGCCGTCGGCGGCGTAGGCCGACGGGCGAGCCTTATGGCTCGCCGGCCGCGGTGAGTTCCATCCACCGGTGCATCGCACCATCGAGCGCCGCCTCGGCATCCTTGACGGCGCGGGTCAGGTCGGCGGCACGCCGCGCGGCGGCGGCCGATCCATCATAGAGCGCCGGGTCCTGCAGCTCGGCCCGGCACTCCTCCACCCGACGCTCGGCGGCAGCCACATCGCGCTCCGCGGTCGCCACGGCGCGCCGACGGTCGCGGCGGGCGGCGTGCTCCTTGCCCTGCGACTCCGCGCTGCGCTGGGCCTCGCGCTTCTCCGCGTCGCGCCGGGCAATGGATGCGCGGGTGGCCTCGGCCGCCGCGTCTGCCGCCCGGGCCTTCTGCCGCGCTTCCCACTCCACAAACGTGCCGGAGAAGTCCTCAACGCGCGTGCCGTCGAACGCCCAGACGCGCGTGGAGAGTTCGCGTAGGAACGCGCGGTCGTGGCTGACGAGCAGCACCGTCCCTTCGTAGCCGTCCAGCGCGTCCTCAATGGACTCGATAGACTCAACGTCGAGATGGTTGGTCGGCTCGTCGAGCACCAGCAGGTTGGCGCGCGACAGCGTGATCATCGCCAGCGCGAGGCGCGAGCGTTCGCCGCCGGAGCAGACATCGGTGCGGCGCTGCACCGTATCGCCCGAGAAGCCGAAGGCGCCGAGCAGGCCCTGAATCTGCCCGCGGGTCCAGAGCGGACGCAGGTCGTTGATGCAGTCGTAGATAGTGGTGCCCATCGGCACCTGCGCGAGATCCTGCCGGAAATGCGCCGCCGTAATCGAGCCGCCAAGCCTCGCCTCGCCGGCCGTTGGCTCGCGTTCGCCGAGGATGGTGCGCAGCAGCGTCGACTTGCCGGCGCCGTTGGGCCCGACAATCGCCACGACGTCGCCGCGCATCGCCGTCGCGTGGAACCCCTTCACCAGCGTGCGCCCCTCGATGGCGATGTCGAGCTGGTCGCAGTAGACCACGCGATCGCCGCCGCGTTCCTTGACGTCGAGCGAAAACGCCATCGCGTCGTCCTCGCCGGGAGGCGGGGTCATGCGCGGCAGGCGGGCGAGCAGCTTGCGGCGCCCCTGCGCCTGCTTGGTGTTCTGTCCGGCAATGTTGCGGCGGATGAACTCCTCTTCCTTGGCGATGAACTTGCGCTGCTGGTCCACCTGGCGTTCGAGCGCCATCCGCCGCTCCGTCCGCTGGGTGACGAACGCCGAGTAGCCGCCGCGGTACGCTACGGCCGTGCCGCCTTCGATGTGAAGGACGTGATCGACCGTCTCGTCGAGGAAGGCGCGGTCGTGGCTGATGATCAGCGACGTGCCGCGCCGCTCGGTCAGGTACTGCTGCAGCCACTCCGTCGTCTCGAGGTCGAGGTGGTTGGTGGGTTCGTCGAGCAGCAGGACGTCGGCCGGCGCGACGAGCTGCGCGGCGAGCCCGACCCGGCCGCGTTCGCCGCCGGAGAGGACGGCCACGCGCTTGACCTTGGCCTCCTCGGCGTCGAAACCGAGGCCCTGCAGCACGGCGTCGACGCGGGCGTGGAACTCGTAGCCGCCCTCGTGGGCAAACCGCTCCATGTCGTGCCCGTAGCGGTCGAGCGCTGCCAGGTCGGGATCCGCTCCCATGTCCGCCAGGCGGTTGGCCTGTTCGGCCAGCGACGCCTCGAGCGCGATCAGCGGGGCAAAGGGCTGCGCGGCCGCCTCCCAGACGGTGACGGCGTCGCCGAAATCGCGATGCTGGTCGAGAAGTGAGAGCCGCAGGCCACCCGGACGCGCCACGGCGCCGGCCGTCGGACGCTGTTCGCCGGTGATGAGGCGGAAGAGCGTCGTCTTGCCGCTGCCGTTGCGCCCCACGATGCCCCAACGTTCGCCCTCGGCGACTGTAAAGGAGACATCACGGAGCAGCGCGGTGGCGCCGAATTCGACGCGCACACCCGTAAGAGTGATCTGGGTCACAGGGCGCAATTTATCCGCGTGACATCATTCTCGCCGCTATCGCGCGAAGATCGCGATATGTTCAAATGACATGGGTGGACGTGCGTCGGAACCTCGCACGCCAGCGGTGTACCAAGTGAGGCGATCGCGCGCGCGCCGCTTCACATTCCGGAGTGACTGTCATGGTTGCGGGCGCAGCGCTAGCGATGATGCTGTCTATGGGATTTGGAGGTCAGGCGACGGAACAGCCCAACGGCGTGGGCTCTGGTCCGCGCGTTGAGGCAACGCGCGTCGGGGTCGGGGTTGAGGCCGCGCCGGTCGAGGACACTGTGCGAGTGCGTCGCAAGGCGGTGCGGCTGAGCGAGGCGTACAATACGCGGCTCAAGATCCACAGGTACTCGTCGTATGCGATGCTCCCGCTGTTCGCCTTCCAGTACGCGGCAGGCGACCAGCTGTTCAAGAAGAGCGCCTCGGCGCCGCAGTGGGCGCGCGACTATCACGGCGCCGGCGCCGGCGTGATTGCCGGCCTCTTCACCGTGAACACCGTGACGGGCGGGCTCAACTGGTGGGAGACGCGCAAGCAACCCGGGGGCCGCGCCTGGAGGACGACGCACGCCGCGCTGATGATGCTCGCCGAGGCCGGCTTCACGGTGACCGGCGTGCTTGCCGACGAGGCCGAGGAGTCGCTCGACAAGCGCAAGCTGCACCGCACCGTGGCGCTGTCGTCCATGTCAGTCGCGACGGTGTCGTACCTGATGATGCTCAAGCCCTTGCGGAGAGATTGAGATGCCGCTGCTGGAAACGCTTGCCGACCTCACGCAGCCGTGGGCGAAGTTCTATTCCAAGTCGCATGCCGCCCAGACGGTGGTGATGTTCACGCACCTCGCCGGGCTGCTGGGCGGCGGTGGCGTGGCGATTGCCGCCGACCGCGCGGTGTGGAAGGCGCGCACCGCCACGGATGAGGCGCGCGCCCGGCTGCTGGCCGAGATCTCCGCGTCGCATCGCCCGGTGATCATCGGCCTCGCGATGGCCGCGGTGTCGGGCGTCCTGATGGCCGCCGCCGACGTTGAGACGTATCTCCCGTCGCTCATCTTCTGGGGCAAGATGACGGCGCTGGCATTGCTGCTCGCCAACGGCGCGTGGCTCCAGTCGCTCGAGCGCGGCGCCCAGCGCGCGCCGGCAACGTTCGGTAAGGCCTGGCCGCGGCTCGCGCTCGCCTCACGCTTCAGTTATGTGCTCTGGTTCGCCGTCGTGCTGGGCGGCGTGCTCCTCATGAACGCCTGACCCTTCACGCGGTTTCTTTCGATGAGTTCCCACGACTGTGCGGGCGACTGCCCGATTGCACGCCGCGTCTTCCTGAAGGACGTGTCCTTGTTTACGGCCGCGCTGGTGGCCGCCGGCCTTGCGCCGCGCGGCGCGATGGCGGCGGCGAGCCCGATTCGCGCGTTGTCGCGCGAGGCGACCGAGGTGCGCTATCCCATTCCGCCCAAGGACGGCGTGCAGTTCGACGACAAGAACGAGGTGATCCTCGTGCGCAACGCCGGCAAGGTGTACGCCTTCGCCCTGTCGTGTCCGCATCAGAGCACCGCGCTCAAGCTCGATCCGGCCGGCACCGGCGGCTTCTACTGCACCAAGCACGAGTCGCGCTACCGCCCGACGGGCGAGTTCATCTCGGGGCGCGCGACGCGCAACATGGACCGGCTGGTCATTCGCCGCGACGGAAACAACGCGGTGGTGGACGTCGACAAGTGGTACGAGTCGGATTCCGAACCCGCGCAGTGGGCCGCCGCCGTAATCACCCTGTGACCGAGAGGCCGACGATGGCTGACCACACCTGTGACGGCTCCGGATGCCCGCTGGGACGGCGTGAGTTCCTCGGCGCCGCGGCGCTCACCGCGCTGTCGCTGCTGCAGACGGCGTGCGGCGATGGTCAGATTGGCCCGACCCAGGCAGATGATACCGGCAGCACGGGCACGACGCTCGTCGTCACAGTGAGTTCGTTCACCGCGCTGGCCAACGTCGGAGGCGCGGCCCGAGTGGACGGCGGCAACGGCCTGCCCGTGGCGCTGGTGCGCACCGGCGCCACGTCTTTTGCGGCGTTCTCGCTGCGGTGCCCGCACGAGGGCGTCACGGTGAGCGTGCAGACGAACGGATTTTATTGCACTGGGCACGGCGCCCGCTTTGCGAGCTCCGGAATGTGGACCGGCGGTCAGCGGACGACCAACCTGCGGGGCCTCGTCTCGACATACGATGCGGTGGCGGGAACCGTCACGATCAACAGATAGGGTGCAGGGGAAGAGGCAGGGTGTGGTGCAGGGTGCAGAGGCAGAGTGTGGTGCAGGGTGCAGAGGCGTGAAGTGAAAGGGGGCGAGCCGCGTTGCGGTTCGCCCCTTTCTCTGCACCACACCCTGCCCCTGCACCCTGCACTCAGATGGGAGTTTCCGGGCAGAGCTGCGCGCTTTCCATCGCCCGCTGCGCCACCGCTTTCTGCCGTTCGTCCTGATTGCGGGTGAGGGCGCGCACGGCGCGCCGTGCGCGGCGCATCGCGGCGCCGATGAACAGCCGTGCGCAATCCAGGTCGGGCGCCGCCTCCTCCTCGTTGCCGCCTACCGCTTCGAGCGCGGCCGTGGCGCGCGACAGCGTGCAGACCGACAGGTAGATGTCGATGGCGGCGTTGGCGAGCCGCTCCTGATGAAACTGCTTCTCAATGATGGTCTTCCCCTCGGCCATCAGCAGCCCCTCGACGCCGAGCGCGAGGGCGTGGATGACGTCGGCCACCTGCTCGGCCTCGTCGTGTAGCTTGGGGTGGACCTTGGCGAACTCGGCCTTCGTCAGCTGGCGCTTGGCGCGCCCGGCAATGAAGCCGCTGATGGCGCCAATCGAGCGGAGCGGATCCTTGAACGCCTTGCCGATCTGTTTCAGCCGCTCACCCGGCTCCTGCAGCGCGGAGAGCGCGATAAGCGCGCGCAGGATCTCGTTGGTCCCCTCAAAGATCATGTTGATGCGCGAGTCGCGCACGAACTGCTCGTACGGATACTCCTTGGAGTAGCCGATGCCGCCGGCAATCTGCATCGTCTCGTTGGCGGTGCGGTTCGCCAACTCAGACGCGAAGATCTTGCACGCCGCCGTCTCCAGCGAGAAATCGACGCCGCCGCGGTCCACCATCGCCGACGTCACGATCCACGCCGCGTCCGAGGCGTAGCACTCCGACGCCGCCGTCGCGAACTTGCGCTGGATCATCTCGAACGTGCCGATTGGACGTCCGAACTGTTCGCGCTGCTTGGCGTATTCGAGCGCGTGGCGCATCATGGCCCGCGTGCCGCGCGTCGAACCTGCCGCGAGGCCGAGTCGCCCGGAGTTGAGGATCTCGAGGGCGATCTTGAACCCGTGGCCCACATCGCCCAGGCGGTCTTCCACCGGCACCTTCACGTTTTCAAACGTGAACGTGCGCGTGTCCGACGCCTTGATCCCCATCTTCTGCTCGGGCTGGCCCATCGACACGCCCAGGGCGTGGGCGTCGACAATGAACGCCGTCACGCGCTGCTTCTGCTTGCCGTCGACCTCCACCGGCACCTTGGCGAAGACCGTGAGCAGGCTGGCGTAGCCGGCGTTGGAGATCCAGATCTTCGTGCCGTTGAGCACATAGTGCGTGCCGTCCGCACTGGGGATCGCGGTAGAGAGCATCGCCTGCGCGTCGGAGCCGGAGCCGGGTTCCGTGAGACAGAAGGCGGCGATCAGCTCGCCGGTGGCGCACTTGGTGAGGTACTTCTGCTTCTGCGCCTCCGTGCCAAACAGCGTGATGCCTTTGCAGCCGATCGACTGATGCGCGCCGAAGTAGACCGTCAGCGCGGCGTCGATGGAGCCGATTTCGCCCATGATCCGGTTGAAGACCATCGCGCTGGCGCCAAATCCGCCGTACTCCTCGGGGATGTTGAGCCCCATCAGGCCGAGTTCAGCCATGCCGGCGCGCACCTCGTCGGTGAACTTGCCGTCGTGGTCGTGCTTGCGCGTGTCCACGTTGTCGGCGGCCCAGCCGCGCAGCGAATCGAGAATCGCGGCCGCGGCCTCGCGGTCCTCCGCAGACGGCACCGGGAACGGAAAGACGAGATCCTCGCGGATTTCGCCGGAGAAAACGCCTTTGGTGAACGACGGGTTCTTGTCGGGATCAGCGAGATGCGGTGTGTTGGACACGGAGCGCTCCTGGCGCAGGCGCGAGGCGCCTGTCGAATGACGTAGGGCATGGCAGCAAGGCGACCATGCATCTCTCTAACCTACTCGTTCGGCGCTGCGGCGTCAGCGCGTATGCCGCCTCAGGCCGGCTCGCGATGCGCGTCGCCCCACCACGCCCAGCCAAAGAACACCAGCGCCGCCAGTGCTGACCACGCCACGGCGTCCACGCTCGGCGGAGGCGGCCCGAACGTGCTGGCCAGCCAAATGGCCGCCAGCACAACCACCAACACGGCCACGGCCCACCGGCCGACCGCATCCCGACCGCGAGTGCCGGTGAAGTACAGCCACGCTCCAGCGAGGTACATCGCCCCCTCGAGCACGACTTCGGCCACGGGGTGATTCCACAGGCCGAGCCCGAGCTTGATGTCGACGAACGGGATCAGCGGCATGTCGGGACGGTGCGTGATCCAGTCGAGCACCCAGTGGCTGACGACGCAGGCGGCGAGCACGAGCGCGTCGCGCCGGCCGCCTCCGCGCCGGTACGCCGCGTACGCCAGCGCGCCCCACACCACCAGCATCAGCAGCGAGTGGGACCACGGATACGAGATGAAATCGAGCGGCGTCATCACCGTGACGCCGGGGCGGATCTCCACGCGCTCAACGCCGAGGAGCACCAGCACAGGCCAGAGCGTGTCGGCCCATTGGGTGGCGAGGGCAAGAAGACCAAAGTTGGTGCGGGGCGCGACGCGCTTGGCGGCGAGGGCGACAGCGATATGACCGACGAACATGGGGGGGGACGGGAGGAGCGAGGGGGGCAGGAACCTTCTACGTGGTCGGCGTAAAGCTGTTCCACGGGCCGATGGTCTTGCGATACAGCAGTTCGTCGTGCCCGGGTACGATATAGTCCTTGAGCGAGCCGATGTACTGGTAGCCGAGCCGTTCGTAGAGCGCCCGTGCGCGATGGTTGAACGACGACACGCACAGGAATACGTTCGGCGATTCGCGGTGGATTCGCCGTTCGGCGAACGCGACAAGCTGGGTGCCAAGTCCCGAACCGCGCGCCGTCGCCGCCACGCAGACGGAGGCGATGTAGCCGGGGAACTGTCCCTTCATGGTGATCAGGATGAACCCGGCCACTTCGCCGGCTTTCGCGCGTGCGACGTGGAGCTCACGTCCCGGATCGGAGACCGCCACGAGGCAGCGATCGTACGACCGCCCGAGCGTGATCCACGGATCGGTCTCGCACATCATGCGCGCGCAGGCGGCGCGGTCGGCGTCGTCGCGGGCAGGTTCGATGGGGAAGGGGGGGGAGGTCATCGTCAGCGGGTTCTCGTCCTACGATAACGAAACCACAACACTGACACCACAACACTGACACCACAACACTGACACCACGGATGACACGGATTTTGCACGGATTTCACGGATGGACCTACGCAGCGACACCACGGATGGACACGGATCTGGCACGGATTGCACGGATAGGGCAGGTGCTGTGACGAGTTCCTGTAGTCCCATCCGTGTAATCCGTGTGTCATCCGTGGTTCTCTGTTCCTTGCTCTCACACCAAGGGACTCCCCTACCTATAGAGTACTGGTCCCCGAGAACCTGTCGAAACCCGCCCCCCGGCGGTACGTTTTCGCGGTTACCCACACCCCTCTCCAGACCATGACCCGTCTTCTCAAGCATGCGTCGCGCGCCCTCCCACTTGGCGCCCTGATCCTGGCCTCCTGCGCCTCCATGCATTTGCCGTTCCAAGGGCGCGGTTGGCAACCGTTGTTTGACGGCTCCTCGCTCGCCGCCTGGCGCGGCTACCACAGCCAGGAAATGCCCAAGGGCTGGGCCATCGAAAACGGTGAGCTGGTAAAGAAGGGAACCACGGGCGACATCATGACGCGCGAGACGTTCGGCGACTTCGAGCTCGAACTGGAGTGGAAGCTCGAGAAGGGCGGCAACGCCGGCATCTTCTACCGCGCCACCGAGGAGTACGAGAAGATCTACTGGAGCGGCACCGAGTATCAGCTGCTCGACGACGCCAATGCCCCAGACGGGCGCACCCGCCTCACCTCGGCCGGCGCCGCCTACGGGCTCTACCCCGCCGCCGAGGGCGCGCTCAAGCCCGCCGGCGAGTGGCAGAAGACGCGCATCCTCATCAAGAACAACCACGTCGAGCATTGGCTCAACGGCGTCAAGGTTGACGAGTACGAGCTGTGGAGCGCCGACTGGAAGGCCAAGGTCGCCGCCAGCAAGTTCGCCAAGTATCCCAACTACGGCCTCGCCAAGCGCGGCGCCATCGGCATTCAGGGCGACCACAACGGCGCGCTCTCGCTCCGCAACATCCGCATTCGCCCGCTCAACTGACCCCGCGTCTCCACGCCCGCCGGAGCCCCGATGAACGCGACGCGCCTGAAGCTGATGACGATGATGTTCCTCCAGTATTTCATCTGGGGGGTCTGGTTCGTGACGATGGGCACCTACCTCGGCGCCACGCTCAAGTTCTCGGGGACGCAGATCGGCGCCGCCTACGGCGCCACCGCGATTGCCGCGCTCATCTCCCCGTTCTTCGTGGGAATGATCGCCGACCGCTTTTTCTCGTCGGAGAAGCTACTCGCCATCCTGCACCTCGTCGGCGCCGCGCTGATGTGGGTGGCTTCGACGCAGACGACGTTCGCGACGTTCTATCCGGTGCTCATCGGCTACGCGCTCTGCTACATGCCGACGCTGTCGCTCACCAACTCGATCAGCTTCCACCACGTGAAGGATCCGGCGCGTGAGTTCCCGGCCATCCGCGTGCTGGGCACCATCGGCTGGATCGTCGCCGGGATCCTCGTTGGCAAGGTGCTGAAGGCCGACGCCCTGGCGCTGCCCATGGAGCTCGCCGCCTACGCCTCGGTCGTGATGGCGATCTTCGCGCTCATCCTCCCGCACACGCCGCCCAAGGCGGCGGGCACGCCGTTCAACTGGCACGATGCGGTCGGCTTCGACGCGCTGCAGCTCCTCAAGCAGTGGGACTTCCTGCTCTTCGTCGTCGGCTCGTTCCTGCTCTGCGTCCCGCTGCAGTTCTACTACTCGTTCGCCAATCTCTTCCTCAATGAGATCGGCGCTCCCGAGCCGGCGTTCATCCAGTCGTTTGGCCAGATGAGCGAGATCTTCTTCATGCTCCTCCTTCCCTTCTTCCTGCGGAAGCTCGGCATCAAGTGGATCATGGTCGGCGGCATGGCGGCGTGGGCGCTGCGCTACTTCGCGTTCGCGCACGGCAACGCGCAGGCCGGCATGTGGATGATCTACGGCGGCATCCTGCTCCACGGCGTCTGCTATGACTTCTTCTTCGTCGCCGGGCAGATCTACACCGACGAGCGCGCCGGTGAGAAGATCCGCGGCGCCGCGCAGGGACTCATCAACTTTGTCACCAACGGCGTCGGCTACTACCTCGGCGCCACCGTCAGCGGCGCGGTCGTCGAGCGCTACACCACGACGTCCGCTGATGCCACCGTCGCGGCCACGCACAACTGGCCGTCCATCTGGTTGCATCCGGCGGTTGCCGCTGCCGCCGTGATGGTGCTGTTCGCGATCCTGTTCCGTCCCAAGGAAAACCCGGCGGTGCCGGGCACCGCCAAGTAAGGAGAGAGACGATGACCCCCAAGGATCCCGCCGCCACGCCCGCCGCCACGCCCGAAAGCCCGAGCGTGTCGCGCCGCGAGTTCGTGGAGAAGACCTCGATGGCCGGCATGGCCTTCACCATCGTCAAGCCGCACGTGCTCGGCGCGCGCGGCGGGCGCCACGTGGCGCCCAGCGACAAGCTCGACGTTGCGTGCATTGGCGTCGGCGGCATGGGACAGAGCGATGTGCGCGGCTTCGCCGCCCAGGCGGACTGCAACATCTACGCCCTCTGTGACGTCGACGACGTGAACGCCGAGCGCAGCTATCGCGCCCAGCCGCAGGCCAAGAAGTACAAGGACTACCGGGAGATGATCGACAAGGAGTACAAGAACGTCGACATCATCACCGTCTCGACGCCCGACCATCATCACGCCGCGGCCACGATGCTCGCACTGCGCGCCGGCAAGCACGTCTATTGCCAGAAGCCGCTGGCCCGCACCGTCGCCGAAGTGCGCGCGCTCAAGGCCGAAGCGGCCAAGCGCCCGAAGCAGGCGACGCAGATGGGCAACCAGGGGCACGCCGCCGAAGGGATCCGCATTCTGCGCGAGTGGGTGGAGGCCGGTCTCATTGGCAAGGTGGAGTCGGTCGACTTCTACACCAATCGCCCTATCTGGCCGCAGGGCATAAAGCGGCCGACCGAAGCGCATAACGTGCCGCCGACGCTCGACTGGGAGCTGTGGCTTGGCCCCGCCGCGTTCCGGCCGTATCACCCGGGCTACGCACCGTTCAACTGGCGTGGCTGGTGGGATTTCGGCACCGGCGCGATGGGCGACATGGCGTGCCACATCATGGACTGCTCGGTCTGGATCCTCGGCCTGAAGTTCCCGGGTCGCGTGATCCCCGAAACATCGCCGCTCTTCCCCGAGACCGCGCCCAAGCTGTCGCGCATCACGTACGAGTTCCCGGTGGACGGCACGATGAACGCCGTCGGCAAGAACGGCAAGCTGACGCTGACGTGGCGCGATGGCGGAATTATTCCGGCGCGTCCCGATGGCATCACCGCCATGGACAACTGGCCGCTGTGGGACGACGGCCTGCAGATCTGGAAGGGTGAGAAGGGAATGGCGATCGCCGGCACGTACGGCGAGAACCCACGTCTGCTCGACGCAGATCTCGACAAGCAGGTGAAGGCGTCGCCGCTGCCGCAGAAGTATGCGCGCACCCGTGGCGTGTACGGCGAGTTCATTGACGCCATCAAGAACGGCACGCAGCCGGGCTCGAACATCGCCGGCCACGCCGGTCCGCTCACCGAGATGATCGTGCTCGGCAATCTCGCCGTCCGTGCCGGGCGCGCCATCGACCTCAACCCGACCAACGGCGAGCTGCTTACCTCGGGCATTCCCGCCGAGTGGATTTCCACGCCGTATCGGTCGGGGTACTCGCTATGAGCCACGGGCGCCGCGCAGTTGGCGTCGCGTGCGCGGCGCTGCTCGTCGCCGGCGCGGCGTCGGCGCAGAACGTGCAGGGCCGGCCGGCGGTGTATACGCCCGACGCGAACCTTCTCCTCGCCGAGCGCGGGAGCGAGATGCGCGGCGTCGTGGAGCGCTACACGGCCGATCGCAGCGTGCTGCAGCGCCGCTATCCGCAGCAGTACTCACCCGCCCAGCGCGACGTCTTTGGCAAGTTCTACACGGCATGGCTTGGGCAGTTGAAGGCGGTGGATTTTGGCAAGCTGAGCCACGACGCCAAGGTCGACCACATTCTCCTGCGCAATACCATTGAGGAGTCGCAGGACGAACTGGCGCGTGACGCCAAGGTGTACGCCGACCTCGGTGCGCTGCTGCCGTTCGCCGATTCCATCTTTGCGCTCGAAGACGCGCGCCGCCGAATGGAGAAAGTGGACGGCCAACGCTCGGCGCGCACGCTCGCGTTCGTGGGCAAAACAGTCAACGCGCTGCGCACCAAGATTGAGAATCCGCCCAAGGGCGATTCGTCGGCGGCGAAGATCAGCAAGATGGCGGCGTATCGCGCCGCCGAAGTCACCGCGAGCCTGCGCACGCTGCTGCGGAGCTGGCACCAGTTCTACAACGGGTACGACCCCATGTTCTCGTGGTGGACCGGCGCGCCGTACCGCTCGGCCGATTCGGCGCTCGTGAACTACCAGCGCGTGCTGCGCGAGAAGATCGTCGGCTGGAAGCGCGGCGACGACGAACCCATCGTCGGGTTGCCCATCGGCCGCGCGGCCATCGAAACGAGCATCAAGCACGAGATACTGCCGTACTCGCCCGAGGAGCTCATCGCCATCGCCCAGAAGGAGCTCGACTGGGGCGAGAGCGAAATGAAGAAGGCGGCCCGCGAGATGGGATTCGGCGACAACTGGAAGGCGGCGATGGAGAAGGTGAAGCAGACCTACGTGCCGCCGGGCGACCAGGTGAACCTCGTGCGCGACCTTGAGTTTAGCGCCGTGCAGTGGCTGCGCGACCACGACATGGTCACCATCCCGCCGCTGGCGCAGGATGTCTGGCGCATCGAGATGATCTCGCCCGAACGGCAGAAGACGTCACCGTTTTTCCTCGGCGGCGAGGTGTTCCAGGTGGCGTATCCCACCGACAGCATGTCAGATGACGACAAGCTGATGGCGATGCGCGGCAACAATCCGCATTTCTCGCACGCGACGGCGTTCCACGAGATGATCCCCGGGCATCACATGCAGGGGTTCATGACGTCGCGCTACTATCCGTACCGGCGCGAGTTCAGCACGCCGTTCTGGAGCGAAGGCGGGGCGTTCTACTGGGAGACGATCCTCTGGGACAACGGCTTTCACGCGAGCCCCGAGGACCGCATCGGCGCGCTGTTCTGGCGCATGCATCGCTCGGCGCGAATCATCTTCTCGCTCAACTTCCATCTCGGCAACTGGACGCCCCAGCAGTGCATCGAGTTCCTGATTGACCGCGTGGGGCACGAGCGGGCCAACGCCACCGCCGAGGTGCGCCGGTCGTTCAATGGATCGTATGGGCCGTTGTATCAGGTGGCGTACATGATGGGCGGGCTGCAGTTCCGCGCGCTGCATCATGAGCTGGTGGACGGCGGCAAGATGACCAACCGGCAGTTCCACGATTTCATCTACACTCACGGGGCAATGCCCGTGGAAATGGTGCGGGTGCTGATGCTCAAGCAGCCGTTGACGCGCGACTTCACGACGCAGTGGAAGTTTGCGGCGACGCTCCCACCCCCAGGAGGCAAGTAAGGCCATGTCAGTGCGCGTGGAAGCGGCGGTCGATTCCTTTGCGGGGGCGATGTCGGCACAACAGGCCGGCGTGCACCGCATCGAACTGTGCGGCCCGCTGGTGGAGGGTGGGACGACGCCGAGCGCCGGGCTGATTGCGCGGTGCCTGGAGCGGCTGCTCGTCTCTGTTCACGTGCTTGTGCGCCCGCGCGTGGGCGACTTCGTGTACACGGACGACGAGTTCGAGATCATGAAGCGCGACATCGCGGTGGCCAAGGAGCTTGGCGCGGACGGCGTGGTGATCGGCATCCTGACGCCCGACGGCGAAGTCGATGCCGATCGGCTGGCCGAGTTGCACGCCGTGGCAAGTCCGTTGCGCGTCGGATTCCATCGCGCGTTCGATCAGGTGAAGGACCAGGACGAGGCGCTCGAGCTGCTGGTCTCGCTCCAGTTCGACTGCATCCTGACGAGCGGCGGCGCGGCGACGGCGGCCAAGGGGGCAACGCGCATCAAGCATCTGGTGGAGCGCGCCGACGACCGGATCAACGTGATTGCCGGCGGCTCGATCACCGCGGCCAACGTTGGCACGCTCGTGAAGAAGACCGGCGTGAAGATGGTGCACGGCCGCGCGTTCATGGGAATGGCGGAGGCGGTGGACAAGCTGTAGTCGCGTCTGTTCCGCACGCGAGAAGAGAACGGCGCCGAGAGGCGCCGTTGTCCGTTCTAGCCCAGCATCGACCGCAATACGAATCCCACATTCGCCGGCCGCTCCGCCAGCCGGCGCATGTACCACTTGTACCACGCGCTGCCGTAGCTGATGAGCGTCTTCACTGTGCGCCCGTCGCTGCGCAGACGGCGCTGGTCGGCGTCGCGAATGCCGTAGAGCATGTGGATCTCGTACCCGCGGTCGGGCGTGCCGTGCGCCTTGGCGCGCGCCACCAGCCGGTCGAGCAGCGGGATGTCGTGCGTGCCGAGGATGGGCGTGCAATGGCCGCTCGCCGCCGCCTGCAGCATCCGGTCGGCGAGATCAAAGTAGTTGCGGTTGGTGTCGGCTTTCACCGGGTACGCCACGCTCGATGGCTCGGCGTACGCCCCCTTCACCAGGCGAACTACTGGGTGGATCGGCAGAAGCGCTTCGATATCAGCCTGCGTCCGATACAGATACGCCTGCAACGCCAGCCCGACGTGCGGATGCCGCTCCTTGAGCGCCCGATATAGCTGTAGCGTCCGATCGACGTAGACGAAACTCTCCATGTCGATCCAGAAGATCTTGCCGATCGACTCACTGCGCGCCGCGAGCACGAGCAGGTGCTCCAGACACCGCTCGTACGACAGGTCGAGCCCAAGCTGCGTGGGTTTCACGCTCACGTGCCCATCGAGCCCGGACTCGGCGAGCTGATCGAAGAACCACAGATAGTGGTCGCGCACCTCATCGGCGTCGGCGGGCACCTCGATGTTCTCGCCGAGCTTGGTGAACACGGTGCCGCGCCCTTCGGCCTTGAGCAGCGCCGCCGCGCGCAGCGCGTCCTCGGGCGCTTCGCCGGGCATGAAGCGCCGCGTGGCGCGTTTCACAAAGGCGCGCTGCGTGGCCTGCCGATTCAGGAACGGCGAATCGGCCATCTTGAGCAGGATCGTCCGGCCGATGCTCACGGCTTCCACACTCCGCGCGCCACCTGCGGCTTGAACGTATCGAGGCCGCGCGGCGGGAACGTGAGCGTCTTGCCGCTCTCGGCGCTCTGGTAGGCGGTCATCAGCATTTTGACGACCTCCAACCCGTCGTCAAACGTGAGCAGCGGCTCCTCGCGCCCGAGGAAGACGTTCACGAAGTGTCGGTCCTCGTCGGTGTAGCCGTATGCGAGATGCTCCTGCGGCACCACCGGCATGACACCCTGCTCGGCGTTCTGCTTCTCCACCAGGTCTTCACCGGCGCGCCCCGTGACCTCGCGGCTGAAGAAGAGCTGCAGTCCGCTGTCGAGGGAGTTCCACTTCATCGAGTACTCGGGGCCGAGCAGTTCGGCCGACAGCCGCAGGCCGGCGCCAACGAAGCTCCACGACGTGGACGCCTCGCCGATCACGCGGTGTCCTTCGGCCGTCTCGAACTCGATGGTGAGCGAGGCGAAGTCTTCCGACGGCGCCTTTGCGTAGTCCACCTGCGCGCCCATGTTCTGCTTGAGCTTCTTCACATAGGCCGGCCGCGACCACTTGAGCGACGCGATGTGGCCCGTGACCTTCACGGGCTTCACCGAACTCAGCGGCTCGCCGGGGCGCGTGAGCAGGTGGCGCACGACGAGTGCCGAGTGGCACATCATGTCGTTGAGCACGCCGCCGCCCTGCAGCTGGCCCATCCAGAACCACGGACTGTGCGGTCCGCTGTGCTCCTCGGCGGCGCGCGCGAGGTACGGGCGTCCGGTCGTCGCCGCGCCGCGCGCCCAGATGAGCTTCTTGCCGGCCTCCACGTGCGGGGCGAAGAGCTGATTCTCGAGATAGCCGGTCTTCAACCCGACCGAATCGACCAACTGCTTCACGCGCTTGGCTTCGGCCACATTGCGCGCCAGCGGCTTCTCGCAGGCGATGCCCTTGAGTTCCCCCTTGCCGCGCTTGATCGTGTCGACGATCTCCTCGACGTTCTCGACGCGTGCGTGATTGGGGCCGCTGAGCCAGATGGCGTCAATGGTTGGATCAGCCACCATCTGCGCGATGCTGCGGTACGCCTTGCAGTCACCAACATTGAGCGAGCGGCAGTACGCGGCGGCCGACTTGGCGCTCTTGTCGTCGGGGCTCCAAACGCCGAGGATGTCGGCGTCGCGCACGCCGACCCACCCTTGCATATGAAAGCGGGCATTGAAGCCGGAGCCGATGAAGCCTACGCCGAGACGAGACATGAAGGACGAGTGAAGGGGAAGGGGCAGGGTGTGGTGCAGGGGAAGGGGCGGGATAATTATCGCTTGTGGCGCGGGGGGTTCGCCATCCATGTCGTGGCGAAACGGCGCGCGCCACGCACAGGTCTGCGTGGCGCGATGACGTGCCAGCGTGGTGAGCCGGACCGTATATGTCGAGAGCAGGCGAGTTGAACCGACGCGTCTACGACATGATCCGCCTCAAGCGGTCGACGACGGCTGCGCCCATCGCGGTCGTGGAGGCACGGTGTACCGGTGCCGACTGGTCTGCCGCGCTCCAGAGATCGGCGGTGCGCCAGCCATCGGCGATCACGTCGCCGACGGCCCGTTCGACGTGTGCCGCCTCGTCGGTCAGGTTGAGCGAATGGCGCAGCAGCAGCGCGGCGGACAGGATGGTCCCAATCGGGTTCGCGCTGCCTTGACCGGCGATATCGGGCGCGGAGCCGTGAATAGGTTCGTAGATGCCCTGACGTCGTCCGTCGGCACGGCGCTCACCGAACGACGCGGACGGCAGCACGCCGATTGAGCCGGCGAGCACCGCCGCCTCGTCGGTGAGAATGTCGCCAAAGAGATTCTCCGTCACCACAACATCGAACGACGCGGGGGCCCGCAGCAGTGTCATGGCAAACGAATCGACCAGTGCATGCTCCAGGGTGACGTCGGGGAACTCGTCGCGCATGACGCGCGTCACGGTGCGCCGCCACAGCCGCGACGTCTCGAGGACGTTCGCCTTGTCCACCGACGTCACGCGCCGTCGCCGCTCGCGGGCAAGCTGTCCGGCTACTCGCGCCACCCGTTCGATTTCGCTGGTCGAGTAGGTGCAGTGGTCGGTCGCAACCTCTTGCCCTGGTCCATCCGTCTCAAGCGACTTTCGGCCAAAGTACATGCCGCCGGTCAGTTCCCGCACGAACTGCACATCCACGCCAGTCAGCAATTCGGGCCGGATGGGTGCCGCGCCGACGAGAGCGGGATGTGGCTGCACCGGCCGCAGGTTGGCGAATGCGCCGAGCAGTCCGCGCAGTGCGAGCAACCCTTGCTCGGGCCGCACCGTCGCCGAGGGATCGCTCCACTTGGGTCCGCCGACGGCCCCAAGGAGCACGGCGTCGCTCGCCTCCACGGTGCGTCGCGTCGAAGCGGGCAGCGGATCCCCGGTCGCGTCAATCGCCGCCCCACCCACGAGCGCGTCCAGGAACGTGAAGTCGTGGCCGTGACATTCTGCGACCGTCCGCAGTACGCGCACTGCTTCGGTGCTCACTTCGGGGCCGACACCGTCGCCCGCCAGCACGGCGATGGTGGCCTTCACGACGCCGCCCGTGATGCCGTGAGCAGCGCGGCGGCGACTCCCGGCGTATGGCGCACCTCGAAGGCGGCGATGTCCGCGTCGACGGCGAGGAGGAACCCCAGTTCGTCCACGCCCTCGAGGAGGCAACGCTTGGCAAACGGTTCGATCGTGAAGGAGGCGCTCCAGTTCCCTGCTGCCACGCGCTGTGCGGCGAGGTCGACGTGCAGCGTTGCCGAGCCGTCGCCCTCGAGCACGTCGAGCAGGGCTCGGTGGTCGGACGCGCCAAGTGCGATTGTCAGCAGACCGTTCTTGCTGGCGTTGTTGCGAAAGATGTCGGCGAAGGACGTCGCGATGATGACGCGGAATCCCCAGTCTGCCAAGGCCCACGAAGCGTGCTCGCGCGATGAGCCGCACCCGAAGTTGCGCCCGGCGACCAGCACGCGTGCGCCCTCGGCGGCGGGCGCGTTCAACGGAAAGTCGGGACGCGGTGCATTCATCGAGTCGCATCGCCAGTCGGCAAACAGGTGCCGGCCGAGTCCCGCGCGCGAAATGGTCGTGAGAAAGCGCGCCGGGATGATCTGATCGGTGTCGATGTCGTCGCGCACGAGACGCACGGCGCGCGCCTCGAGCGTGGTGAAGGGCAGTGGTGTCATAGCAGGGTTCTCGGATCGGTCACGACGCCGCGCACCGCGCAGGCCGCCGCGGTGAGCGGACTGGCGAGGAGCGTGCGGGCGCCGGGCCCCTGGCGCCCCTCGAAGTTGCGATTGCTGGTGCTCACGACATAGTCGCCGGCGCGCACCTGGTCGCCATTCATGGCAATGCACATGGAACATCCGCTCTCACGCCACTCGGCGCCCGCCGCGCGAAAGACGTCGGCCAGTCCCTCCGCCTCTGCCTGGCGCTTCACCTGCTGCGAGCCCGGGACGACGAGCATGCGCACCGAGTCGGCCACACGCCGCCCGCGCAGCACCGCTGCGGCATCGCGCAGGTCGGAGGTGCGGCCAGTGGTGCAACTGCCGATGAACACCGTCTGCACCGGCTTGCCGAGCAGCGGCTCATCAGGCGTCACGCCCATGTACGCGAGGGCGCGCTCGAGCGCCGGTCCATCGCGGTAGTCGGCCAAGCCGGGAACGGGGGCGTTCACGGCAATGGACATCTCGGGGTTGGTGCCGTACGAAATCATCGGCGCGATGGTGGTCGCGTCGATGGTCACGGTTCGGTCGTACGTCGCCCCCTCGTCAGTGGCCAGCGCGCGCCACCGCGAGACTGCGGCGTCCCACGCCTCGCCCGTCGGGACCCCCGGGCGCCCCGCGAGATAGTCGAACGTCGTGTCGTCCGGGGCGATCATCCCCGCTCGCGCTCCTGCCTCAATGCTCATGTTGCACACGGTCATTCGCGACTCCATCGACATGGCGCGAATGGTGCTGCCGGTGTACTCGATGACGTGCCCGGTGCCGCCGCCCACTCCGATGCGGGCAATGATGGCGAGCACCAGATCCTTGGCGCGCACGCCCGGACCGAGCGCACCGTCGACACGCACTTCCATGGTGCACGGTTTGCGCTGCAGCAGGCATTGCGTCGCGAGCACGTGGCCCACTTCCGACGTGCCAATGCCAAAGGCAAGCGCGCCAAAGGCGCCATGCGTACTCGTGTGACTGTCGCCGCACACGATGGTCATGCCGGGCTGGGTGTAGCCCAGTTCTGGTCCAAAGACGTGGACGATGCCACGGCGGTCATCGTCCCATCCAATGAGCGGCACGCCATAGCGGGCGCAGTTGGCCTCGAGCTGCGCCAGTTGCTCCGCCGCCCCCGCCGCCATCGGCAGGGCGCGTGCGGCGGCGCCCGCCGGCGCCGTCACTGTTGGCGTCGAATGGTCCATCGTCGCGACGGAGCGATCGGGACGACGCACAGCCAAGCCGCGTGCGGCCAGCTCGGAGAACGCCTGCGGCGAGGTCACCTCGTGCAGGAGGTGCAGGTCGACATACAGGATGGTGGGTGCGTCGCCGGCCTCGCGCACGACGTGCGCTTGCCAGACTTTCTCGAACAGCGTCCTCACGCCGGCACCTCCACGGCATCGTTGCGGCGTGCCCGCACGAGGCCGTTGACTGCTGACACGTAGGCCTCGGCGGCCGCGACGATGATGTCGGTGTGCACGGCGAATCCCGTGCTCACGCGCCGGCGTTCGGCGTCATCGCCGGCGATGGACTGCGAGGCGACCTTTTCGCGCAGGCGTACGGTCACACCGCCGACCGCGTTGATTCCCTCAGCCGCGGCGTCGACGTTGAACTCCACCAGGTCGGCGACCTCGCCAACGCAGTCGTTGATGGCGTGACAGACCGCGTCCACCGGACCGTCGCCCTCCGCGGCCGCGACGAGCGGCCGGCCGTCCGGACCATGCAGCCGGACCGTGGCCGTTGCGATCGCGTGTGTGCCGCACGAGACCTGCACGAGATCGAGCGCGTAGTAAGCGCTCGCGCGGCTCGTCTCGCCTTCGATGATCGCCTCAATCTCCCGGTCGGTGAGCACCTTCTTGCGGTCGGCCACTTCCTTGAAGCGGTTGAAGACCGCCTCGAACTCTGCCTCGTCGAGTTCGTGCCCAAGCGCCGCGAGATGCCGGCGAAAGGCGTTGCGTCCTGAGTGCTTGCCAAGAATGAGTCGTGCGCCTTCCAGGCCAAGGTGCTCGGCGTTGAGGATCTCGTACGTGCGGCGGTTCTTGAGCACGCCATCCTGGTGGATGCCCGACTCGTGCGCGAACGCGTTGGCGCCGACGACCGCCTTGTTCGGCGGAACGCGAACGCCGGTGCAGCGGGCGACGAGGCGAGAGGCCGCGCCGATCTCGCGCGTCACGATGTTGCTGTGCACGAAGTACTGCTGGGGCCGTACACTGAGCGCCATCACGACTTCCTCGAGGGCGGCGTTCCCGGCCCGTTCGCCAAGGCCGTTGACGGTGCATTCCACCTGACGCGCGCCCGCCTTCACCCCGGCCAGTGTGTTCGCCACCGCCAGGCCCAGGTCGTCGTGGCAGTGCGTAGACACCACCACCTTGCGCGTGCCAACCACGTCGCGCGTGACGGCGGCGATCAGCTCGAAATACTCCTCCGGTGTCGCATAGCCCACGGTGTCGGGGATGTTCAGTGTTGTCGCGCCCGCATTGATCGCCGCGTGCAGCGCCTCAAACAGAAAGTCGCGATCGCTGCGGGTGGCATCCTCCGGTGAGAACTCGACGTCGTCGCAGAGCTGGCGGGCGTGCCCTACCATCTCCGTGATGCGAGCAAGCACCGCGCCTCGTGTGCTGCGGAGCTTCTCGTGGATATGCAGGTCGGAGGTCGCGATGAAGGTGTGCAGGCGCCGGTGCGCGGCTGGCGCGATGGCGCTCGCGGCCTGGTCGAGGTCGAACGCATTGCACCGGGCGAGGCCGGCGATCACTGGCGCATCCGCGCCGGCGCCGACCTCCGCTGCGATGGCGTGCACCGCCTGCCAGTCCCCGGGCGACGCGGCGGGGAAGCCGGCCTCGATGATGTCCACGCCGAGTTGCGCGAGCTTGCGCGCCACACTGAGCTTCTCGCTGGGCGTCATTGTGCAGCCCGGCGCCTGCTCGCCGTCGCGGAGTGTGGTGTCGAAGATGCGGAGTCGCTCGAGCATCAAGCCCCCCCGGTGCCGGGCTGCACGATCCTGGCCTCCACGAACGGCATCATGGCGCGCAGCGACGCGCCGACGCGTTCGAGCTGGTGATCGGTGTCGCGGCGGCGTGCATCGTTGAACCACGGACGGCCCCGTTGGTTCTCCGCCACCCAGTCACGCGCGAAGGTCCCGTCCTTGATGCGCGCCAGCAGAACGCGCATGGACTCGCGGGTTGCGTCAGTCACGATCTGCGGACCCGCCACGTAATCGCCGTATTCGGCGGTGTCGCTCACCGAGTAGCGCATGTAGTTGAGGCCGCCCTGATACATCAGGTCCACGATGAGTTTCAGTTCGTGCAGGCACTCGAAGTACGCGAGCTCCGGCTGGTACCCCGACTCGACGAGCGTCTCGAAGCCCGCCTTCACGAGCGCGGCCGTCCCGCCGCACAACACCGCCTGCTCGCCGAAGAGATCGGTCTCCGTCTCTTCCTGGAACGTCGTCGCGATGACGCCCGCGCGCGTGCATCCGATGCCCCGGGCGTACGCCAGCGCGTCGGCCAAAGCGTGGCCCGAGGCATCCTGGGCCACGGCGACCAGTCCGGGTGTTCCGCCTCCCGACACGAACGTCTCGCGCACCCGGTGCCCCGGCGATTTCGGCGCGACCAGGCTCACGTCGACGCCGGCCGGCGGCACAATGAGCTGATAGTGGATGTTGAATCCGTGGGCGAACATCAGTGTCTTGCCGGGCGTCAATGCCGCGCGTAGCGCGTCGTCGAAGATCGCGGCTTGTGCCGTGTCAGGGGCGAGCAGCATGACGATGTGCGCCTGTGCGGCGGCCTCCGCCACCGCTGCGACGCGGAGGCCGGCCGCCACCGCCTTCGCGCGACTGGCCGACGACTCCGGCAGGCCGACGACGACGTCCACGCCGCTGTCGCGCAGGTTCAGGGCGTGGGCATGCCCCTGACTGCCGAAACCGATGATGGCCACGATGCGGCCAGCGAGCCGCCCCGGCTGGGCATCCCGATCGTAGTAGATGGTCGCGCTCATGCCGCATCCTCCTCGCCCGCGCCGTCGCCCTGCTCGCGGAACGCCTGCGGACGCGACATCTCCACCTCGCCGCGCATCATCGCCAGCCTTCCGGTGCGCATCAGCTCGCGAAGCCCCATCGTGCGCAAGTCCTCGACAAAGGCGTCCACGCGGACCGGGGAGTCCGTGATCTCGACGACCACGGAGCCGCCCGCCACGTCGAGCACGCGCGCACCCGCGTCGCGCACCCGGGTGATGAGGGCGAAGAGCGCGTCCTCGTCCACCGCAACCTTCGCGAGCGCGGTCTCGCGCTGCACGCTTGGCGCCTCCGTCACATCGCGCACGACGAGGACGTCGACGAGCCGGTCGAGCTGCTTTACCACCTGCGTCACGTCCGCGGTGTCGACCACGAGCGTCATGCGGCTGATGCCCGGCATCTCAGAGTGGCCGACCGACAGGCTCGTGATGTTGAATTGTCGTCGGCGCAGGAGCGAGACCGTGCGGTGCAGCACGCCAGCGCGATCCTGCAGGAGAACGATCAGGGTGTGTTCCTTCATGGGACGGCGTTCCTCGAACGGGGAAAGGGACGGATACGGCGTGCAGCGGTCGGCGCCGCCAGCGTGGCGGCGGTTACTGTGTGATCATCTCGCCGATGGAGCTTCCGGCCGGGACGATGGGAAAGACATTCGCGCCCTGATCGACGCGGAAATCGACAAGTGAGGGGCCGTCGTGGCGCCACGCGCGCTCGATGGCCGGGGCCGCCTCCTCCACGCGTTCCACGCGAACGCCCATCATGCCGTAGGCATGTGCGAGCGCGGCGAAGTCAGGCCCGGAGAGGGGCGTACCGCTGTAGCGACGGCTGTGGAACAGCTCCTGCCACTGCCGCACCATGCCGAGGTGCCCGTTGTTGATCACGGCGACCTTCACGTTGCGAAGGCCCTCTTGCTGGATCGTGGCGAGCTCCTGATTGGTCATCTGAAAGCCACCGTCGCCGACCACCGCCCAGATGGTGTCGTTGGGCGCGGCAATGGCGGCACCGAGCGCGGCCGGAATGGCGAATCCCATGGTACCGGCGCCGCCGCTCGTGATGTGCGTGCCGGGGCGGCGCCACTCGAGCAGCTGCGCGGCCCACATCTGGTGCTGGCCGACATCGGTGACCACCCGCCAGTCGGCGCGCCGCGCGAACGTTTCGTGCATCACGTCGAACACGTCGTACGGCATCAGCGGCGCGATGCGTTCGCGCCGCACATAGGCCTGCCGCGGCTGATACTCGGCGCGGAGTGCGTGCACGGTGGCGCGCCACGACGCGGTGTCCAGCGTGGGGACCAACACGCGCAGCGCTTCGAGCGCGCGGCGCGCATCGCCCAGCACGGGAATGTCGGCGCGCACCGTCTTGGCCATTTCGGCGGCGTCGATGTCCACGTGCACGATGGTCGCGCGCGGGGCAAAGGTCGACGCCTTGCCGGTGACGCGGTCGTCGAACCGGCTGCCGATATTGCACAGCACGTCGCACGCCTGAATGGCGCGATTGACGTGGACCCAACCATGCATGCCTGGCATGCCAAGGGAGAGCGGATGCTCCTGCGGGAACGCGCCCAGTCCCTGCAGCGTGGTGATCACCGGTATGCCGGTGTGTTCCGCGAAGGCGAGGAGCGCGTCGGACGCGCCCGACTGGATCACACCGTGACCGGCGAGAATCAGCGGACGCGCCGCGCGCGACAGCGCGTCCGCCGCCGCCTGCAGCGAGTCGGCGTGCGGAACCTGCGCGGGCCGGTAGCCCGGCAGGTCGAGTGGCTGGCTCCAGTCGGGCGTCACCGTGGCCAGTTGCGCGTCCTTGGTGACGTCGATCAGCACCGGCCCCGGTCGCCCGGTGCGCGCAATGTGGAACGCCTCGGCGACCACCCGGGGCAGCTCGTGCGCATCGCTCACCAGATAGCTGTGTTTTGTCACGGGCACGGTGATGCCCGTGATGTCGACTTCCTGGAAGGCATCGGAGCCCAGCACGGCGCGGGACACCTGGCCCGTGATCGCGACGAGCGGCGTCCCATCCATCCACGCGTCGGCGATCGGCGTCACGAGGTTCGTGGCCCCCGGGCCGCTCGTGGCGATGCACACGCCGACGCGGCCGCTGGCGCGCGCATATCCCTCGGCCGCGTGACCGGCGCCTTGTTCGTGGCGGCAGAGCACATGGCGAAGGTGCGCGTGGTACTCCCACAGCGCGTGGTACAGCGGCATGATGTTGCCGCCGGGAATGCCGAACAGCACTTCGACATTCTCGCGGATGAGCGCTTCGCAGATGATCTGCGCGCCGGTGCGCATGGCGGCGCTCATGCGTCCACCGTCGCGGCCACCGCCGCCGGGCGACCCTCGTCCACGTCAAGCACGGCGCCCTGCGACGCATTCGTCACGAAGCGCACATAGCGCGCCAGCCAGCCGCGCGTGAAGCGGGGTTCGGGCGCCACCCATGCCGCGCGGCGGGCCGCCATCTCGACGGCGCTGACGTTGACGTCCAGGGTGCGCGCGACGCAGTCGATGGCGATCTCGTCGCCGGCGCGGACGAGCGCGATCGCGCCTCCCTCCGCGGCTTCCGGCGAAACGTGCCCAATGCACAGGCCGCGCGTGCCGCCGGAAAAGCGGCCGTCGGTGACGAGGGCAACCGCGTCGCCGATCGGCAGCCCCTTGATGAAGCTCGTAAGCGCCAGCATCTCGCGCATGCCGCCACTGCGCGGGCCCTCGTAACGCACCACCACCACGTCGCCGGCCACGATGCCGCCCGCCGCTGCCGCCTCGAGCGCGTCCTCCTCGCTGTCGAAGACGCGGGCGGGACCGCGGAATTGCAGCGCCTGTTCGTCGACCGCCCCCACCTTCACCACCGCACCGTCTTCCGCGAGGCTGCCGTACAGCACGCACAGCGCGCCACGAGCGGCATGCGGGTTCGCGATCGGGCGAATGCACTCCGGGTTCGCGTTCGTGACGCCCGCGAGGTTCTCGCCCATCGTCTTCCCCGTCACCGTGGGGACATCGGCGTGCAGCAGCGCGCGCGTGTGCAGTTCGGCGAGAATGGCGGGGACGCCGCCGGCCTGATGCACGTCCTGCAGGTGCCACTGCCGATTGCCATCCCATGCCGGCGATACCTTCGCCAGGTGCGGCACGCGTGCCGCCACGTCGTTGATGCGCGCGAGCGGATAGTCCACCTGCGCCTCGCGCGCCAGCGCGAGGACGTGCAGGACGGTATTGGTCGATCCACCCATCGCCACGTCCAGCGCGATCGCGTTGTCGATTGCCTCGGCCGTCACGATGTCGAGAAAGCGCACCTCGCTCTGCACCATGCGCATCAGCTCGCGGGCCGCACGCCGCGCGAGGTCGAGCCGCTCCGGCCGCGTGGCGAGCAGCGACCCGTTGTACGGCAGCGCGATTCCCATCGCCTCGCACAGGCAGTTCATCGAGTTGGCGGTGAACATGCCGCTGCAGCTGCCGCACGTGGGGCAGGCGAAGCGTTCGAGTTCCGTGAGTCGCGCGTCGTCGATGGCCCCCGCGGCGTGCTGTCCAACGCCCTCGAAGACCGAGATGAGGTCGATCTTTGCCCCGCGTTGATCGACGCCCGCTTCCATCGGGCCGCCCGAGACGAAGATCGTCGGCACATTCGCGCGTGCCGCGCCCATCAGCATGCCGGGGACGATCTTGTCGCAGTTCGGGATGCAGATCATCCCGTCAAAGCAGTGCGCCGCCACCATCGTCTCGACGCAATCGGCGATGAGCTCGCGCGACGGCAGCGAATAGTGCATGCCCGCGTGCCCCATCACGATGCCGTCGTCCACGCCGATGGTGTTGAACTCGAACGGCACGCCGCCCGCGTCGCGGATGGCTTCCTTGACCGCCCGTCCGAACGCCTGCAGATGCACGTGCCCAGGCACGATGTCGACGTACGAGTTGCACACCGCGATGAACGGCTTGTCGAAGTCGCTCGCGTCGCGCATCTGGCCGGTGGCGCGCAGCAGGGCCCGATGTGGGGCCCGGCGGGGGCCGCGCTTGATGATGTCTGATCGCATGCAGGGGGCTCGAGAAGACGAAGAGGCCCCTTCCGGAACCGGAAGGGGCCTCTTGTGTCTCTCAAGGGCAGCCCTCCCGATCGTCTCGGGAGGGGTGCGGTGCGCGATTACATCGCGACCTGCAGACCCGGCTCCCGAACGCTAAGAAGCAGCACGCTAATAAGCGCGATGCTAAGCAGCGAAAGGGAAAGTCGGGCCGAGAGAAGCATGAAGCCAGTGTAACTCGATGGATGACTCAGGGCAACCCCCACATCACGTCAGAAGAAGCCGCGCACCTCTGCTCTATGGTATACGCGAACCCGCAATTCATCCTCGGCGCACCGCCTTCATCGACATCTTGTACGAGACGCCGAGTTTCTGCAGTTGCGGCTCGGGGCAGCCCTCCCACACCGGTACAACGGTATTGCCCATGTATCCAATATCCTTGTAGCCGACGCGGCTGCTCCAGAAGCCGCTCGCCGTCATGTCGCGGAAGCGCGTGAAGAACTCGACGCCGGGCTTGAGCGCGGCCGGCGCCTTCTTGGGGAAGGCAATGTCGTCGAGCACCAGCTTCTGCTGCGCGGGCGTGCAGGCCACAAAGCCCCTCTTGAACCGCTTGGTGCACTCGGCGTTCAGCCACTGGAGCCCCGGGCGCATCCACTTCTGGTTGCTCTTGAACTCCACCATGATGAAGTCCATGAACTCGGGCACGCCGGCGTCGCTCGCACTGCCGGAGCGCGCGTCGCGCGGAATCACCAGATCGGCCAGCGTGCGCACCATCGGCCACTCGGCCTTGGTGAAGTAGAGCGGCTTGTAGGCCGGCGCCCCCTGCTGCAGCGCCGCTTCTGCATAGTCCGCCGCGCGCGCCACGTCCGGCACGGCAAGCCCCACCGCCGCCAGCGCTGCCGCACCCAGCATCTTCACCACGTCGCGGCGGTCGAGCCCCGTCGCGGTGTCGTCGGACGCCTGCTCGATCACCGGAAGCTCCTTATCCGCCTTCCGCCCTTTGCCATCCGCCATCTGTCTCATAGCGCCCCCGCCTTCCGCTGCTGCGTGATGTAGTCCGCCGTGCGCCACGCGAGCGCCATGATGGTCCACGTCGGGTTCTTGTCGGCCTGCGTCACAAATGGGCCGCCGTCGGCGACGAACAGGTTCTTGCATCCCCACGCCTGCTGGTGCGCGTTGACCGCCGACGACTTGGGGTCGTTGCCCATGCGCACCGTGCCGACTTCGTGGATGATCTGCCCGCCGTTGGAGATGCCGTACCCTTTCTCCGGGCCAGGCATTGGGCTCCATACCTCGCCGCCCATCTCGGCGATGAGTTGGCGGAAGGTCTGCTGCATGTGCCGCACCTGCTTGTGCTCGTAGTCGCTCCACTTCCAGTGGAACTTGAGCACCGGGATGCCCCACTTGTCCTTCTTCGTGGGATCGATCTCGCAGTAGCTGTCGGCGTTGGGAATCATCTCGCCGCGGCCGGAGAAGCCGACGGTGGAGCCCCAGAACCGCCGGTAATCTTCCTTGAGCCCCGCGCCGTATCCCTTGAAGTTCGGATAATTCTCAATGCCGCCCATGAATCCGTAGCTGGGCTGGCCCATGCCGCCCCACACTTCAATGTGGTAACCGCGCGGAAAGTCGAGCTTCTTGTTGTTGAGCCACCACGGCATGTAGATGTGCCCGCCGCCCACGCCGTCGCAGTTGTGCCGCACGCGATCGGTGAGCTTGGGAATGAAGCCGCCCACGTCGGTGCCCGTGCTGTCGGTGAGGTACTTGCCGAGCACGCCGCCCTGGTTGCCGATGCCGTTGGGGAATCGCGACGACTTGCTGTTGAGCATGATGCGCGCCGACTCGCACGCGCTGGCGGCCAGCACGACAATCCGCCCCTTCACATGCATGTCCTTGCCCGTCGGCTTGTCGATGTACGCCACGCCAGTGGCCATCCCCTTGGCATCCACCGTCACTTCGCGCGCCATCGCGTTGGTGATGATCGACAGCCGCCCCGTCTTGGCGGCGGGGAAGAGCAGCACGTCGCCAGACGTGAAGTTGGAGTTGGTCATGCAGCCGCGGTTGCAGTTCGCGCAGTAGTGGCACGGCGCGCGGTTGTTCAGCGGCTTGGTGATGATCGAGAGCCGGGACGGGATGCACCAGATGCCAAGGCGGTCGGCCGCCTTCTTGACATACAACTCATGGCAGCGCGGCCGCGGCGCCGGCTGGAAGATGCTGTCGGGGTGATTCGGCAGATTCTCGGCGGACCCGAAAATGCCGACGAGACGATCCACCTTGTCGTAGTACGGCGCGACGTCCTTGTACGTGATCGGCCAGTCGTCGCTGAGCCCGTCGATGCTCTTGCGGCGGAAATCGTCGGGGCCAAACCGCAGCGAGATGCGCCCCCAGTGATTGGTGCGACCGCCGAGCATGCGCGCCCGCCACCAGTCGAACTTCTGGCCGGCGGCGACCGTGTACGGCTCGTCGGGTAGCTGCCAGCCGCCGATGCAGGCGTCGAACTCGCCAAACGGACGCTCGGTCGTGCCCGCGCCGCGACGCGGCGAGTCGTACGGCATCTTGAGCATCGTCGAGTCCATGCTGTTGTCCCACCAGCCGCCGGCTTCGAGCATCAGGACGTTTGCTCCGGCTTCCACCAGGGCATGGGCGGTGATGCCGCCGCCCGCGCCGGAGCCGACGATGATCACGTCGTATTCGAGTCGCTTGGGTTGGGTTTGCATAAGGCGAAAATGCCCAGAAGCACGCCCGTGCGCCAGCGCATCGGTGTTGGCGGCGGTTGAGCACTCAGCCGGGACGCACCATGTTGGATGTGACCCGGGAGGAGCCATGTTCGAAGATGCCGAGCTCGGCCATGCGATCGACAAGGGTACATATGATGCGCGCGTGCCAACGCTGCGCTCCGAACTGCTCGATGCACAGTTCGCGCTGAAGGACGCCAAACAGTTTCCCGTGGTACTGCTCGTCGGCGGCGTCGAGGGCGGTGGTCGCGGCGAGACGGTGAACGCCCTCACCTCATGGCTCGATCCGCGTCACGTCGAAGTGAATGGAATGGGCGAGCCCTCGGACGAAGAACTCGAGCGGCCGCGCATGTGGCGCTTCTGGCGCGCGCTGCCGCCCAAGGGGAAGGTCGGCATCTTCTTTGGCTCGTGGTACACGGCGCCCATTCTACAGGCGTCGCTGACCAAGGGACACGCGCGCTGGGCAATGCTCGAACAGCGCATCGATGAGATCGTGCGCTTCGAACGGATGCTGTCGGAAGAAGGCACACTGGTGCTGAAGTTCTGGTTCCATCTGTCCAAGGACGCCCAGCGCAAGCGGATCAAGGAACTGAAGAAGGATCCGCACACGCGCTGGCGCGTGACGGGCATCGACGAGGACTACTTCAAGAAGTACGACCGCTTTCGCGAGGTCTCCGCGCACACCCTGCGCCACACCTCCACGGCGCTCGCGCCATGGCTGGTCGTGGAAGGGATCGATCGCCGGTATCGTGAGCTGTACGTCGCCGAGGAGCTGCTGCGGGCCATCAAGGCACGATTGGCGTCGCCCAAGGCGGCGCGCCCGACGCCCGCCCGCTCGAGCGACATTCCCGAAGTCGACGCCAAGCGCACGCTGTTGTCGGAACTCGACCTGACCAAGAAGGTCTCGAAGAACAAGTACGAGAAGGACCTCGAGAAGTGGCAGGGTGAGCTGGCGCTGCTCGCGCGGCACAAGGCGTTCAAGGACCACTCAGTAGTCGTGGTCTTCGAGGGGAACGACGCGGCGGGGAAGGGCGGCACGATTCGCCGGGTGACCGGCGCGGTCGATGCGCGCGTCGTGCGCGTGGTGCCCATCGCCGCGCCCAGCGACGAGGAGAAGGCGCATCCGTACCTCTGGCGCTTCTGGCGGCAGCTCCCGCGGCAGGGGAACATCACGATCTTCGACCGGTCGTGGTATGGCCGCGTGCTCGTGGAGCGCGTCGAGGGATTCGCCGCGCCGTACGACTGGGAGCGCGCCTACGGCGAGATCAACGACTTTGAAGAGGAGATGGTGAACCACGGCACCATCGTCTGCAAGTTCTGGCTCGCGATCTCCAAGGCCGAGCAGCTGCGCCGGTTCAAGGAGCGCGAGCAGGTGTCGTTCAAGACGTTCAAGATCACCGAGGAAGACTGGCGCAACCGCAAGAAATGGGACGCCTACAGCGACGCCGTCTGCGACATGGTGGGGCGCACGTCGAGCACCAAGGCGCCGTGGACGCTGGTGGAGGCCAACGACAAGTACCACGCCCGCCTCAAGGTGCTCAAGACGCTCTGCGCGCGGATCGAGAAGGGCCTGCGCTAGCGCACAACCGCTAGAAGCGCAGCGCCTTCAGGTACGCCGCCGATTTGCCGATGCTCTCCATCGGCGCGGCGGGGTTGTCATGCTCCACGAAGTAGTGCTCGATGCCCGCGGTGGCGTGCAGGGCGAAGATCGCCTTCCAGTCGATCGTCCCTGACCCGACATCGGTCATCGCCAGCGCGGGCGCGGCGGTCGCGTCCTTCACGTGCACCATGGCAAAGCGCCCGGGGTAGCGCTTGAAGTACGCCACCGGGTCCTGCCCGGCGCGGACCGCCCAGTAGAGATCCAGCTCGTACGCCACGAGCGCGGGATCGGTGCCCTCAATCAGGATGTCGAGCGGTCGGCGGCCATCCACCGGCGTGAACTCCACCGAGTGGTTGTGATAGCCGAACCGCAGGCCGGCCTGCTTGGCCCGCGCGCCGATCGCATTGAACGTCTCCGCCATGCGCGCCCAGTCATCGACTGTCTTGAGCGTGCGCATGTCGAGCGAGGCGACGGTGAGATACCGAATGCCAATCGCCTGCGCGGCGGCGGCCGTGGCGTCAAAGCGCGCCTGCACATCCTCGAGCCCGAGATGCGTGGACGGCGCGGTCAGGCCGTTCGCGGTCAGCAGTGCACGCACATCAGCGGGCGTGCGCCCGAAGTAGCCGGCGAACTCGACCTCGCGATACCCGAGCTGTGCCACCGCGGCGATCGTGCCGGGCATATCGGTGTTCATCAGCGATCGCACCGTGTACAACTGGAGGCCGATGCGCTCAATCGCGTCGGGCGCGGGCGACGTGGCGCCAGCGGCGCGCAGCGCGCGCGGAGCAACGCCGGCCGCGGCGAGCGCGGCGAGCAGTTTGACAGCATCACGACGCGTTGACATCGGGCCTCTCCGTTGACGGATGCGTGGCAACCACTGCAAGCAGCTGCCGGTGGTGATGACGCACGTGCTGCGCGGCGAAGCGGACCATGTCGTACAGCGGCAGCGCGCCAAGATACGGATGCACCAACTGGCGATACGGCCGGCGCTCGGCGAGCAGGCCGATGTCGCGCAGGCACGCCGCGCCGGTGGCGCGGAAGAGCGCCACGCCGTCGGCCGGCGTGGCCACCACCGTGCCCGGACGCAGCGCGCGTGGCGCCTTGGCCTTGGGGAACGGCGCGCCGTTCAGCAGGCGCGGCTTCACGAAAGCGCGCGCCAGCCAGAGCTGAGGCCAGCGCAGTCGGATGCGCAGAGCGTTCTTGCCGCGCGCCTCGCCCGCGTACTGTGAATAGGTGCGCGCGAGATGGTCGGTGATTTCGGCTGGCGACCAGGCCTCGGGATTCGGACGCATCAACCACTGTGCTGGCGTCAATGCCCCCACGTCCGCAACGAAGGCATCCGCCGCCGCCGCATGGTCGGAGAGCACTGCTGGCCACAATCGATGCGTGATGGCCGCGTGCAGACGCCGGCGGCCGTACCAGACCACCGCGCTGCTGATGCCCAGCGCGCCGAGCACCGCGAGCGCAACATCGGTGAGTGGCGCGCCAGTGACCGACATTGACGCGATGGCGACGGTGGAGCAGACGGCGAACGCAAACAGCCACAACAGGCGCAGTCCGGCGCGCAACCCCAGAATCGTCGCCACCACGACGCCGAGCGACGTCGCGCCAATGAGGAACTGACCCGCCGCAACGGCGCGTGCCGTTGCCGGCAGTGATCCCTGTGGCATGACATTGCGCAGCTCATTTACCGCGTTCGCGCTCATCGCCGCGAGGTACAGCCACTCGCCCACCGGCCGCCCGAGGAGGGCCCAGTCACGCAGCGGCGGAATGGCGAATCGCGACACGCGCATCAGGCAGTCGGGCGGGCGCTGGAGAGTTCCGACGGGGCCACCGTAGCCACGGTCGTCGGCGATGCCGTCGTGAGGCGTCGGTGATAGTCGATCTGCCCGAGGTGGTACCCAAGGTGGACGGCGCAATGCAGCAGGAAGTCCTGCGTGTTCACGCGCACGGCGCCAACGGCCAGCGGGAACTCGCTGGCCAACGTGTCGGCGGAGACGTGGACGAGCGCGCGATCCACCGCGTCAATCGTCACGTCGATCTCGCGCAATAGATCGGCGCGCGGCAGGTCACGCGCCGAGAACTCACGCGGGCGATCACGCTCGTACGCGATGCTTCCGATTACATGACCCACGTACAGGCGCAGATTGCCGGAGAGATGCAGCACGAGCGTGCCGCAGGAGTTGGAGATACCAGTCGGCACCGCCCATACGGCCGAATCGTTCGGGTACGCTTCAACCTCTCGGCGCAGGGCGCGGAGGTCGCGCAGGATCATGGCGTGCAGCTGCGTGGTGATGTCGGGGGCAGTCATGGCGTCCTCATGGAGTGTTCAGCGCATCAGCGCCGGGACTTCGCGGATCAGCGTTTGCACGCTGAGCCAGGTCATGGCGATCGTCACGATCGCGCCGCCAACGGTCAGCGCCATCGGGTGGCGGTAGTCGCCGACCACCGCGCGGCGCTGCGCGGCGACGAGCATCGTGCCGAGGGAGAGTGGAAGTATAAGCCCGTTAAGCGCGCCGACGAGAATCAGCACTTTCACCGGGCGGCCAACCGTCACGAAGACGGCCGTGGAGACGACGATGAATCCGATGACCAGCCACGACCAGCGCTCTTCGACGCGCGGCAGCAGCCCGCGCAGGAACGAGACCGACGTATACGCCGAGCCGACGACCGACGTAATAGCTGCCGACCACATCACGATGCCGAATACCTTGTAGCCCGCCTCGCCGACCGCCAACCGGAAGACCGACGCTGGCGGATTCTGCGGGTCGAGCTTCAGGCCGTGGGCCACGACGCCCAGCGCGCCGAGGAAGAGCACCACGCGCATGAACGACGCAATGAGAATGGCGCTGGTGGCCGAGTTGGTGGCCGCGCGCACCGCGCCCGGCCCGCTGAGTCCGGCGTCGAGCAGGCGGTGCGCCCCCGCGAACGTGATGTAGCCGCCCACGGTGCCGCCCACGATCGTCACGATGCTCAGTGGGTTGATGCGCTCGGGGACCACGCTCTGTCGCAGCGCATCACCAAGCGGCGGCGCCGATGCGATCGCGACGTACGCGGCGAGGGCGACCATCACGAAGCCGAGGGCCACGGTGAATCGGTCCATCGCGCGCCCGGCTTCCTTGACGAGGAACAGCGCCACGGCGAGTGCCGCGCTGAGCACCGCGCCGGTACGCACGTCGAGCCCGAACATCACGTTCAGCCCCAGCCCGGCGCCGGCCACGTTGCCGACGTTGAACGCGAGACCGCCCAGCACCACGAGTCCGGCGAGCAGGTGCCCGAGCCCCGGCACCACGAGGTTGGCCACATCCTGCGCGCGGCTGCCGCTGACAATCAGCACGCGCCAGATGTTGAGCTGCGCGCCGAGGTCGAAGAGCACCGACAGCAGAATGGCGAACGCGAAGCTCGCGCCGAGCTGTTCGGTGAACGCGGCCGTCTGCGTCAGGAAGCCCGGGCCGATGGCCGAGGTTGCCATCAGAAACGCGGCGCCGGCCAGCACGCGCAGCGGGGCGGTTCGACTCTTCGGCGGCTCGGTCACCGCGTCCGCTCGCCGCGCTCAACGTGGAAGTGGTGCAGCACCCGGTGCAGCACGGGCGTGAACAGCAGACCGGCGACCACGAGGAAGACGACGCCTGAGTACAGCGCGTAGAACGACGCAAACAGCTTGCCGCTCGTGGTTGTGATCGGGTCCACCGGACCCATCCCGCCAAGAATCATCGATGCGTTTTCAAACGCATCGACCCAGGCGAGTTGGCCCAGCGTGTGGTAGCCTATGGTGCCGGCGACCAGCGAAACCGCGATGGCCGCCGCCGCCGCACCGCCGTGGCGCACCATCCGCTGCCAGAACTGGCGACGCGGAAGCAGCGGGGCGGTGCGGTGCTCGTACACGTCGGCTTATGGCTGGGCCGACATGCCCATCGCGGCCCACTCTTCCTTCGACGGCCCCACCATCCCCGGCACCGGCAGTCCGGCCTGACGCATCAGCACCGTCATCTGCCCGCGGTGGTGCGTCTGGTGGCTGAGCAGGATCGACAGCGTCAGGCCCCGCGGCCACTGCTCGCCGTACATCGGGATCGTTTCGAGCAGTTGCGCGTCGGTCCACGCCGCTTGCACCGCCGGGACGACGCGATTCGCCGTCTGCTCGTACTGCGCCGCAATGTCGGCCGCGCGCGTCGGCACGGCGTCCGGCGACTGCTCCGTGGGGCCGTCGATCGTCAGCCCGGCCTGCCGGCCCATCTCGGCGAGTGAGCAGGTGATGTGCCAGGCGAGGAATCCGAGCGTGCGACCGCCGGGAACTACCGGCTGGCTCAGCGACGCATCGGTGAGCGCGCGCAGGATCTTGAGGGTGCTCTCGGTCTCGTGCTTCCAGGTCCCTGCAAAGTCACTAATCGTGCGGTACATCATGCCTCTCGTGGTGTGTGGGAGCGTGTGCCGAATCTACCGCCGCCGCGCGTCGGCGTCACTCAGTCGCGCAGTTTGCCGGCGTGCTTGGCGCGCAGCTTGGCGATCTTGGGCGAGATCACCGCCAGGCAGTACGGCTGGTACGGATGCCGGCGGTAGTAGCGGTCGTGGTTCGACTCGGCTGGCCAGAATGTGGCGTTGCGCTCGATTGTCGTGACGATCGGCAGGTCGTACACCTCGTCCTTGACCAGCGCCGCAATTACGGCCTGCGCCTCGGCGTCCTGCTCCGGTGTGTGCGGGAAGATGGCCGACCGGTACTGCGTGCCGACATCCGGCCCTTGCCGGTTGAGCTGCGTCGGGTCGTGGATCGTGAAGAAGACTTCGAGCAGGTCGTGGTACGAGATCTCGCGTGGATCGTATGTGACCTCAATGACTTCCGCGTGTCCGGTTGTGCCCGTGCAGACTTGGTCGTACGTCGGGTTGGGGCGCGCGCCGCCGGCGTAGCCGCTCTTCACGGCGTGGACGCCGCGCAAACGTTCGAAGGCGGCTTCGAGGCACCAGAAGCAGCCACCGGCCAGCGTGGCCTTGGCCAGCTCATTGGGGGGCGTCGTCATTGTTGGACCGGCTGGAGAATACTCGAAATGTGATGCCTGACGCAGGGTTCGGGAAGCAATGCCGTGCTAGCGGTAATCGTGCGACCGCGCCGCAATGGTTCCCTCGAGCGGCGAGAATTCGCGGGCCCGGATGTTCACCACGCGCTGTTCCACCTGCAGGATGCCGCGGACGAGGAGCAGCGGCGTGCGCGAGATGAGCAGCGCCTGCCGCTCAAACGCCTGCGGCGTCACGACCACATTGACCATCCCGGTTTCGTCCTCGAGCGTCAGGAAGACGAACCCCTTGGCCGTGCCCGGGCGCTGGCGGCAGATAACGAGCCCGGCCATCCCCACCGGCGCGCCGTCACGCCCGTGCTCCAGCAGCGCCTTGGCGGTGGCGAGGTCGTTGAGCTTGAGCACCGCGCGGAGGTGGCGCATCGGATGCCCGTGCAGCGAGACGCCGGTGAGCCGGTAGTCGGCTTCGGTGAGTTCGGGCGCGGTATATGCCGGCAGCGACTTGGGCACCTCCACGTCGGGAAAGAGCGCCAGCGGCCCGCCGCTCCCGCGCTGGGCCTCGAGCACCTTCCACAGCGCCACGCGCCGCCGGCGCGCCAGCGGCTCGTCGCGCACGAACGCGTCGAGCGCCCCCGACTCGGCGAGCAGGCGCAGCGCGCGCCGGTCGAGCCGCGTGCGCTGCACGAAGTCGTCGATGGACCGGAACGCTCCCCCCGCGCGTGCGCGCCCAATGCGGTCGCGGGCGTCAGGGCCGAGGCCGCGAATGGAGCGGAGGCCGAGGCGCACGTGAGGGGCGGCAGATGGTAGAGGGTGGGTGGTAGATGGTAGATGCGCCCCCTGTTGTTTCTCTGTTGTCTCTCTGTTGTCTCTCTGTTGTTTCTCTGCAGTCGTAAACACGACCCCATCCTTCGGCCGCACGATAGTCCCGTTAACACACACCAGCTGGTGATCCCACCCGCTGCGCGTGACGTCGGCGCCCAGCACCTTCACGCCGTGGCGCTTGGCATCCTCAATGAGCGTCCCTTCGCTGTAGAAGCCCATCGGCTGGGCGTTGAGGATCGCGCAGAGATATTCGGCCGGGTAGTAGTGCCGCAGGTATGCGCTGGCGTAGACAATCAGCGCAAAGCTCGCGGCGTGGCTCTCGGGAAAGCCGTAGTCGGCGAAGGCGTTGATCTGGTTGTAAATGCGGTGGGCCACGTCGTCGGCAATGCCGTTGGCCTTCATCCCCTCAATCATCTTCTGGCAGATGGCGGCCATCCGCTCGTGGCTGCGTTTGTGCCCCATCGCCTTGCGCAGCACGTCAGCCTCGCCGGGCGTGAACCCCGCGGCGACAATGGCGACCTGCATTCCCTGTTCCTGAAAGAGCGGCACGCCGAGCGTGCGCTTGAGCACCGGCTCGAGCGACGGGTGCGGATACGTGACTTCCTCTTCGCCCGCGCGGCGGCGCAGGTACGGATGCACCATCTCGCCCTGGATGGGTCCGGGGCGGATGAGCGCCACCTCGACGACCAGATCGTAGAAGCAGCGCGGCTTGAGGCGCGGCAGCGTGTTCATCTGCGCGCGGCTCTCCACCTGAAAGACGCCCACGGTGTCGGCGTTGCACAGATCGTCGTACACGGCCTGATCGCGCGTGTCGAGCTGGGAGAGTTCAATGGTGACGCCGCGCGTGGCACGCACGTACTTGATGCAGTCCTGCAGCAGCGTGAGCATGCCGAGTCCGAGCAGATCGATCTTCACCAGCCCCACGGGGTCGAGGTCGTCCTTCTCCCACTGGATGACGGTGCGCGCCTCCATCGCGGCGGGCTCGATGGGGACAATCGTGCGCAGCGGCTGTTCGGTGAGCACGAACCCGCCGACGTGGATGCCGCGGTGGCGCGGCGCTTGGTGTAGCGATTCGACGATGTCGGCTAGCGCCGACAGTGCGGTGAGAGGGCGAGTGATGGTGGAGGGCGGATGGCTGATGGCCGATGCGGTCGGCTCCGGCTGTTCCGCCATCTGCCTTCCGCCATCCACCATCACCGTCCTGCTCGCGTCTCTCTCCGCGCGCATCCTCGCATATGCCTGCGTGCCCGGCATGAACTGCTGGCCCAACCGGTCGGCGACGCTCGTCACGTTGCCGCGCTTGTGATAGTTGGCCGGCCCCATCACGTCGGCGATCTCCGGCGCGAACGGATCGGCGGGCGTCGGAGGGACGGCGGAAGCGGAGGATCCGGTTCGCGAGGCGGCCGCAGGACCGCGAAGCGGTCCGAGAGCCTCGCGAACCGGATCCTCCGCTGACGCCATCTGTCGCAAAGCCTCCGCCGTCCGCCGCGCCGAAAACCGATCGGCCGTCAGCGCCAACTCCTCCGCCTGCTGCGGCGAGTAGCCCAGCACGCGCGCCGCGTCGCGCACCGCGCTGCGCCCGCGCCAGGTGATGTGCTCGCACACCATCGCGGTGTGCTCGCGCCCGTAGCGGTCGTACACATACTGCAGCACGCGCTCGCGGTCGCGGTGCGCAAAGTCGATGTCGATGTCCGGCGCCTCGGTGCGCTCCTCGCTCAGGAACCGCTCGAACAGCAGCTCGAGCTTGATCGGATCCACCGCCGTGATTCCCAGGCAGTAGCAGACCGCGCTGTTGGCCGCCGAGCCGCGTCCCTGGCAGAGGATCCCTTCGCGGCGCGCGAAGCGCACGATGTCCCAGACAATCAGGAAGTAGCCGGCGAGCCCGAGCTTGGCGATGAGCGCCAGCTCGTGCTCGAGCTGCTTGTCGTGCCGCGCCGTGCGCCGCCACGCCCACCGTTCTTCGGCCCCCTGCCTCACCAGCAAGCGCAGGTATTCATCCTCGGTCACCCCCGGCGGCAGCGTGAAGTGCGGAAGCTTGGGCTTGAGATCCTGCAGGCGGAACGCGCATCGCTCGGCGATGGCCAGTGTCTGTCTGATTCCCGCATCGTCGTCCTGCCAGCGCCGGCGCATCTGCGCGTGCCCCTTGAGGTACCACTCGCCATTGGGGCGCAGGCGCGTCCCCATCGACTCCAGCGTCTCGCCGTGCCGCAGGGCGCAGAGCACGTCGTGCGCAATGCGCTGTGTGGGGCGCGCGTAGTGCACGTCGTTGGTCACCACCCACGGCACGTCGAGCGCGCGCGCCACGGCGAGGAGTTCGCGCACGAGGTCGCGCTCCTCGGGGACGGCGTGATTCCACACTTCCACCGACACGCGCCGGTCGAAGATGTCGAGCAGGGTGGACAGCGCTTCGCACGCCGCGTCGCGTCCGCTGCGCACCAGCGCCTGCGGCACCGCACCGCGCGCGCAGCCGGTGAGCGCATACAGGCCATCGGCGTGCCGCGCGAGCGTGTCGAGCGAAACGCGCGGGGTGCCGCGGGGATTGTCCATCCGCGCGCGCGTGACGAGCGAGCTGAGGTTGGAATAGCCGGTGGCGTTCTCGGATAGGAGCACGACGTGAGTGATGGCAGATGGCGGAGGGCGGATGGCCGATGTGACGCCCGCATCCGCCATCGGCCTTCCGCCCTCCGCCATCCCTTCGACCGTGAGCTCGACGCCAATAATCCCCGGCAGCCTCGCCGCTTTCGCAGCCGTCGCAAACCGCACCGCGCCGCCCAGATCGTCGTGGTCGGTGAGCGCGAGCGCGCTCAGCCCAAGTTCCACCGCGCGCTCCACGAGGCGCTCGGGATCCGACGCGCCATCGAGCAGCGAAAACGTGGAGTGGCAGTGCAGCTCGGCGTACACGTCCGGGTGCAGGGTTCAGGGTGGCAGGGAACTGCAACGCGGCCTGCCCGCCGGACCGGGCATGGTCTATCTAATGAAAGAATACCGAATAAACACCGAAGCTACAAGGCCAATTGGCTCTCGGGGAAGGTGAAACGGAGCGTCCGATCAAGCGCACCCACGTGTCTGGTGGGCTAATCCGCGCAGTAGTACCAGCCACCCTCACGCCGCTTTAGCAGATTCTCCAAGCCTTCGGTGAACTGCGTCACGTCGGGACGTAGGCGAACGAGAACCCGAAAATGGGAGATCGCGACGTCGCGCACGCGCTCCCGCTGCTTAGACAGCGGTTCCTTGGTGCGAAGGTCCTTATAGCAGGCGAGCTTGTAATCCAGAAGTTCGGGCGTGGACCAAAGACGCAGTGTCTGAAACAGATCGGAATTGAGCGCACCGATCGCAAAGTGCGCTTCCAGCGCAAACGGGCCGCTTGGGAACTCGTGGAGGTACTGCTCCGCGGCCTTGGTATCGGGCAAGCCGTTGCTCAGTTCGCCGTCGGCGTCGAACAACGTCGAGTAGAGCGTCAGCGACCGGTACGCGTGAGGATCGTGCCGATGCGCCTCGCGCAGCAACTTCCCTGAGTAGCCGGTCCAGTCCTGATCGAACAGGATTGGTTCGACCCCGATGGCACGGTATTCGGTGCGATAGAGCGACATCGGGAAGCTCAGCGTATCCCATCCCCTCGTCGGCACCAGATGGCGAATGCGGCGGTCGAGGCGCACCAGCATGGCGGCGTCCGCGCGGGAGTCTGCCGCGGTGTACTCGCGCAAGATCGAATCGAGAGCAGCCTGGCGAGCATCCTGCGACTGCGCTTCACTCGACCTGAGCGGCGTACCAACCAGCACTGTGCACAAGAAGCAGAGAGATAGACGCATGTTACCCGAAGTTAGTACGGTTTCACTTCACTCGCGTGCTGTGCCGCCTACCCCCAGTGCGGCCCCTCGAGACGCCACACCTGCTGCACGGTGAGTTTGGGAGCACGACAGACGAAGATCGGTACATCACGCTCCTCGGGAACTCCCCACACGTTCTGCACACGCCCGGCTTCGATGAGTGAGGCGCAGTGCAAGTCCGCAAGATCATCCTTGGCGACACCGAGAAAGACGATCACCTCACCCGGCAGAGAGCCAGGGCCGAACGTGTAGAAACTCCCGGCCAGGCTGATGACGGCGGGCAAGCCGAGCCGCCGACCATAGAGATCCAGTGCGCCGGCCTGTCCGTAGTTGTTCCCGTAGAGGACCGTCTTCGCCCGCTCCTCCGGCGTAAGTGATGCCACCACCCGCGCGACGGCCTCGGCCTTTTCTCTCCAGCCAAGCATGTCGGCGAAGTCCTGCGGCAGCGTGAGCTGGGTGCCCCAGTTCGTGCGCGTGGCCGTTTCGATGCCCAATGCCGCCGCGTATCGCGCGGTCTGCTCCGCGGGCAGTATGGGCAGGCCGATCGGCAAAACGGCCAGGCCGAACGCCGCGGACGCGGTGCCGACGCTCCAGGCGGTGACCCGGCGAACGCGCGGCGCGAGACGCTCCACCCACACGGCGCCAGCGGCAATCAGCGCGGGATACAGCGGGCCAACGTAATAGGGCTTGCCGTGCGTCACGCCGAGGAGGAGGAACGTCGCGAGGCACGCCACTCCCAGCAATCGATATCGGTCGAGCGGCCCGCGCAGGAATGCCGCAAGTCCGGCCAGCGCGAGGAGCACGGCGGGCCCGACCATGAGGAACTGCGCGCCGAGGAACCCGCCCCACGTCACATGATCAAGCTGACCGCTCTGGAGTTGCTCCATCTGCGCAACCACCGGCCAGTCCAGCGCATACTGCCCAATGACGCTGGGGCTCCCGATCACCACAGCAACCAGCAACGCCACCCACGGGCCGCGCGTGGCCAGCCGGCGCCGGTGTCCGGTGAGCACGAGGCCCGTGAGCACGCCGACGCCGATGAACGCAATCGAGAACTTGGTGAGCAACCCGAAACCCGCACTCACGCCGAGCGTGATCCACCAACGGACGTCGTCGTGATCACACAACTCGACGCACGCGTATAGAACCATCATCCACGCCAGCTGGTCAAACACCACCGGCTGAAAGAGCGCCGCCGCGCGCTGAAAGAGCGGACTGGCCAGCAACGCCACCGACGTGAGCACCACAGCCATGCGCGACCCACCTAGTCGGTGCACGAGGAGCAGCGCCAGCGCCATCACGGCCGTGCCGGCGAGGCCGGGCACGAGGCGATACATGAACACCGTGGCGCCCGTGGTATGCCGAATGAGCTCCGCCAGCAGCGCGATGAACGGCGGAAAGTCCATCCGGAAGAAGTGGAGATGGCTTCCCATCGCATGGTACAGCAGCTCGTCACGGTGAAACTCGAACGGCGTGCCGATCGCGACTGCCAGGTGCATGCCTAGCTTGATGGCGAGGCACGCGACGATCGTTCGCCGCACGTCAGCAGCGATCGCAGGGAAACGCATCGAGACCGACCTCGGGACCGTTACGGTGCAGCGAACGCTACGTCCTGGCGGGCGCGCGGCAAGGTGCCCGGCATTCGCCCGGTGGTTGCAGCGCCGCACCGTCGGCGTATGCTTGGGACCATGCTCCGCCTCGCCCTCCTCACCAACCGCGACATCGAGTCGTGCGTTGCGCTCAACCAACTGCATCGCGCGCTGGGCGCGCGCATCGGCGCCGTCTTTCTCTCCGAACGCGTCGGCGGCCGCTCGGCGGCGTCGCGCGCGCTCGAGCCGCTGTCGTTCGTGGAGCAGGACTTCTTCAACCACCACGTCTTTCCCGCCGTCGAACGCACGCCGCCGCACGGCCGCGATCTCACGTTCGCCGAGTTCGAGCGCGTGCACGGCATTCCCGTGCGCTCGCTGGCGTCGGCGCGCGCGCCCGAAGCGCTCGACGCCCTGCGCGCCGCGCGCGCCGACCTGTTTCTCTCCGTGCGCTTCGGCCACATCCTGCGCGACGATGCCATCGCCATCCCGCCGCGCGGGGTGCTCAACCTCCACTCCGGCCTGCTCCCGCGGTACCGCGGCGTCATCGCCACCTTCCGCGCCCTGCTCAACGGCGACGCCGAGATCGGCTGCACGCTCCACTGGATCGACTCGCCAAGCATCGACGCCGGCGCGATCATCGAGGCTCCGCGCGTCGCGGTAGACCGCGCGCGGTCGCTGCTCTGGCACGTGCTCACGCTCTACGGGCCAGGGATGAACGCCATGGCGCGCGCCGTGCTCGCGCTCGAGCGCGGCCAATCGTTGCCGACCGTGCCGCAATCACCCGACGCGGGGGCGTACTATTCGTTCCCCACCGATGATGACGTCGCGCGGTTCACCGCCGCCGGCTGGCGCCTATTCGGGCGCGACGACGTCGACACACTGCTGTCGCGGTTTGTGCCGGCGACGTGATGCTCGAGCCGGTCCAAGACGCTTGGCGCGCCGAAGGCGCGGGCAGCTACATTAGAATCATGCCTCGACTTTCCTGCCGATTCCCCAGCGCCATCGCGTCGCTGCTCATGGTGGCCGTCCTCCCCCTGACGGCCGTCGCCCAAGACGCCACCGTCGCGCGCAAGGACGTGAAGCCGACGGTGACGGCGGCCGGTGACTACAGCCTCGTCTCGTTCTCCGGTGACACCGACCCGTGGCGCCTTGGCTCCGTGTCGCTCTCGCGCCGCGGCGCTCGCGGATCGCTCATCGCCCGCATCAACTACGCCAACCGCTTCGCGACCGACGGCGTGCAAGTCGAAGCCGATGCCTATCCGCGCGTCAGCGAGAACGTCTACCTCTATCTCAACGCCGGCTACAGCAGCGCCACGATCTTCCCCGAGTGGCGCGTTGGCGGCGAGGCTTTCACGTCACTGCCGCAGGCGTGGGAGGCATCACTGGGCTTCCGGCAACTCCGCTTCGGCGGCGCGCCCGTCACGCTGTTCACCGGCGCGGTGGGCAAGTACGTCGGCAACTACTGGTTCTCGCTGCGGCCATATGTCCGCTCCAAGGAGGGCGGGCTGTCCGCGTCGGCCGGGCTCACCGCTAGACGGTATTTCGAAGACGGAGATCACTGGATGGGCGTCGCCGCCAGTTACGGCAGCAGTCCCACCGACCGCATTACTCCGGATGCCGTGGGCCGCACGCAGGCGTTCTCGATGTCGCTGAACGGATCCACCGGACTGACGCCGCGCCTGCTGGCCACGTGGACGCTTGGCCATGATGAGGAAGAGCTCAGCCCCGGAAACACGCGGAAAAGCATCACCGCGTCGGCGGGCCTCAAGCTCACCTTCTAACCGATGACGGGATCGGCGGCCGGCGACGGACCTCTTCGCTCCGCCGCTGTGGAGTACCTGCGCACGAGCGTTGGGTTCTTCGCGGTCGTGCTGGTGCTGCGTCTCGCCGAGCGGTGGATGGCGGGTGCCGCGCACGCGCTGCCGTCGGCATCCGCCGCCGACTGGCTGCGCGCGATCGGCAGTGATGCGGCGCTGACGCTCTGGGTTGCCGTCGTGCTCGCGCCGCCGGTGCTGGTGCTCGCGCGGTGGCGGCCGCGGGCCGCGCGTCTGGCCCACCGCGCCGCGCTGGTGGTGGTCGCGTTGGTGGCGGCCGCGCTCTCGCAGTACTTCGCGGTCACGCTCGTCCCCCTCGGCGCCGATCTCTTCGGCTACAGCTGGCTGGATATTCGCGAGACGGTCACGGCGTCGGGCGGGGTGTCGATCGGCGCTGTGCTGGGCCTCGCGCTGGTGGGCGCCGCCGCGTGGATCGTGCCCAACCTCGGTCGACGCGTCCCGGTGAACCGCATCACCAGCGCGCTGATTGGGGCGGCGATGCTGGCCTCCGTTGGCATACCGAGCCTGTTGCGTCCGTCTCCGTCGGCATTCACGTCGGACACCGCCTATTGGCTGGCGCTGAACAAGTCAGGGTGGTTTGCCGCCAAGGCGCTCGCGCTGCTCGTTGAGAAGCTGCGCCCGCCGTCCGCCGGACTGGCGCTGCAGGGCTATCCACTGCGGCACCGCGTGTCGTACGACGACGTGCTGGGGCCGCGCATGACGCTGGGAGATACGCCGCCCAACCTGGTGTTCGTCATCATCGAGGGGCTCGGACGCGACTTCACCGGTCGCGGCGCCGAACTCGGCGGTTTCACCCCGTTCCTCGACTCGCTCGCCGACCGCAGTCTTAGCTGGGACAACTTCCTGAGTACGTCAGGGCGCACCTTCGGCATCCTGCCGTCGCTGCTCGGATCACTGCCATTCGGCGCAAACGGCTTCATGGAACTCGGCTCCCGTATGCCGAGCCACCTGACGCTGGGCCCGCTGCTCAAGTCGCTTGGCTACACGACGAACTACTTCACGGGCACCAACGGCCACTTCGACAATATCGACGCGTTCATGGAGCGTCAGCGTGTCGACCGCTTCACCGACGCGTCGGGCTTTAGCGCGGCCGATGAGCGCCTGCCCGCCGGCGCCGGCGGTGAATCGTGGGGCTACTCGGACGGCGCGCTCTATCAGCGTTCTCTCGAACTCATCGACGCACCGTCACGCGCGCCGCGCCTCGACATCTACCTCACCATCTCGACGCACGAGCCGTTCATCCCGCCGCGGGCCGTCGAGTACCGCGCGCGCTTCGAGCGCCGGCTGGCCGCGATGCAGGTGAGCGCGGCGAAGCGAGCGGTCTATCGCGAGTACAGCGGCGTCTTCGCCTCACTGCTGTATGCCGACGACGCCCTGCGTGGCTTTCTGCAGGCGTACGCGGCGCGCGCCGACTACGGGCGCACCATCTTCTTTATCACCGGCGACCATCGGCTGATTCCGGTTCCGCCGTCCAACCGCATCGCGCGGTATCACGTGCCCTTGCTCGTCTTCTCACCGATGCTGCTCGCGCCGCAGCACATCGGCGCGGTGTCGTCGCACCTGGATGTCGTGCCGTCAGTGCTGGCGCTGCTGCAGCACCGGTACAGCTTGGCGCCACCCGACAGCGCGGCCTGGCTTGGCACGGGGCTCGACACCGTCGTTGCGTTTCGGCACGCGCATGCGTTGGCGCTCATGCGCACGAAGAACGCGCTCGACGACTATCTGGACGGCACGCGGTTCCTCGGTGACGAGCAGCTGTTTCGCCTCGGTGACGGAATGGTCCTCTCTCCGCTGCGCGATGCGTCGATGCGCGACGACGTACGGACGAAGCTCAATCGGTTTCGCGCCATCAACCGTTTCGTGACCACCGGCGATCACCTGATGCCCCGTTCGTCGGCCGGGCCGGGAAGCGTTGACGTTGATCCAACCGAGCTCGCGCGGGAGTCCACGGCCTACGAGGCGCTCGACCTCGACAGGGCCACGCCCGTCGAGGCGTTCACGGCGGCGCGCGGGCTCGCCGAACAAAAGCAGTACGAGACCGCGCGGCTCGTGCTGCGGCGCCTGCTGCGCGACGCGCCCAGCTATCATGACGCGCGCGCGTTGTTCGGTCGGACGTATGCCTGGGAGCGCCGGTTCGACGAGGCACGTCCGATTCTCACGGACCTCGTGCGACGGGCGCCCAACTACGCCGACGGGATCGCCGCGCTGATCGAGCTCGACCTATTCCAGGAGCGCGGCGCGCCCGCGCTGATCGCGGCAACGAGCGCGCTCGCGCGCTTCCCAGCGGATCCCGGCCTGCTGTACTGCAAGGCGCGCGCGCTGGAATTGACCGGCCAAAAGGCCGCCGCGCTCGCCACGCTCAATGCCTTGCGCCGGGTGCAGCCCCGGAGTCCGGCGGCCGACTCGCTGCGCATGCGGCTCGTACAACCGTGAACCTGGGACATGTCAGAGGCGATGCGATTCGGTCGGGATGGGTATTCCCCTCGGATCGCGCGACGCGGAAATTGAGCCAATGCAAATAGGATGCCGGCCATGACCGCGCCCACCCCGGCCCTGCGCGAACGATTCCTCGGCTCGGCGCACGCCGCGCTCGAGCGCCTGCATCAATATGCGGCGCTCCTCGAACTCGACGCTCGCGATGCCAACGTGCTCGACACGCTGCGGCGCGAACTGCACCGCCTGCGCGGCTCGTCGGGCTCGTACGGTTACGCCGAGGCGGGCGAGCTGATTGCCGATATGGAGCAGCGCGCGCGCACGTGGGCGCTCGACGCCTCGCTCGATGGTGATCGGCGCGGCGCGCTGCTGCGCCGGTTGGTGGACGCGCTGTACACGGCGTACGGCGCCGCCGCCGAATCGCCGACCGAGATCGAGACGCGCGAGGTGTGGTGCGTGGCGTCGCCCGCCGAGCGGCTCGGTGAGTGGAGCAAGCTGGGGGCGTCGTCGCACATGCGGTTCGTCCCCATGCACGCCGGCGAGTTCGCCAGCCGCGTGCAGGGGCGCGAGCGTCCGTTCGCGCTGATCGCGCCGGCCGATCTCGGGCGCGCCCTGCAGGTGCCGGACGGTCTGCCCATGGTCCTGCTCTCGGCCACGCTGCAGCCCGCGGCACCGGGAGGCCGGTCGTTCGGCGCCGTCACCGTGGTCGATCAGGACATTGCCGCCGACGACCTGATTGTCATCATCGAGCAACTCGCCCAACGCACGTCGGTGAGCGGCGGTTCGGTGGTTATCCTCGACGACGATCCAATGATTCTCGTGCTCGTGCGCGCCATCTGCGAGCGCGCCGGTCTGCGCACGATCACCATTGAGGATCCCGCCAAGCTCTTCATGACGCTCGAGGACGAGCGACCCGGCGTGCTGTTGATGGACGTGCAGCTCCCGGGCACGAGTGGTTTCGAGTTGACGCGGCGCATTCGCGCCAGCGCCGACTGGATCGCCCTGCCTGTCGTGCTCTTCTCCGCCGACACCAGCCCTGAGGCGCGCGAGAGCGCCATCGTCGCCGGCGCCGACGGCTTCCTGCCCAAGCCCGTCGCCCCCGCCGAGCTTCGCACGCAGCTGCTCGCCCGGCTCGAGCAGATGCGGCAGAACCGGCTCGCCAACGGATTGAATCCGGCCACCGCGCTCCCCGAACGCGAGGCGGGGCGTCGCGAGGCCGAACAGCTCTTCGGCGCCCAGCGCCGCGAAGGGGGCGCGCTCAGCGCCGCCGTGATTCGCCTGCGCGATCCGGTCGACGAAGTGCGCTGGCCGCATGCCTGCGCGTCTGTTGCCGGCGCGCTGCGCGGCACCGATGCCGTGCTGTCGCACTACGACAACATCTCGCTCGTCGCCACCGTGCGCGACGGCTACTACCCGATGCTGCGCGCCCTCAACGCGCTGCGCGCCACCGATCCCGAGGGCACGGAGCCGCGCTGGGTGCTCGGCTTCGCCGAAGCCATCACCGTGGGCGCGCTGAACATCGACGACCTGTGGCATGCCGCCGCCGATGCCGCGGCCGCCGCGCTCGCCGCGCATCAGGACAATCACGTGTGGACACCCGAAGACTCCACGCGCGCGCCAGATGTTGTGATCGTCGAGGACGACGTCGCGTTCGCCGATCTGCTCGAGTACGCGCTGCATCAGGAAGGGTACACGTACCGCGTGCTGCGCACCGGCCCCGAGGCGCTCGAGGCGCTGCGCGCGATGCCGGTCAGTTCGCAGAAGCCAGTTGTCTTTCTTGATCTCGATCTCCCCGGCCTCGATGGCCACGCGGTGCACGAGGCGCTGCATATCGAACGTCCCCGCGATTTCGTGGTCGTCTTCCTGAGCGCGCACGCCGGCGATGCCGATCAGGTGCGCGCCCTGCGCGCCGGGGCGGCCGACTACCTCACCAAGCCGGTGAGTCTGCGCGTGCTGCTCTCCAAGCTGCCGCGCTGGGCGCGCCAGCCGCGGAGCGGCAAGTGAGTCTGCTCGTCGTCCTCGGCGTCATCGCCGTGGCGCAGGCGGTCTTCGTCGTCCTGCTCGGCCTGTTCGTCGTGGCCCGGCGCGAGCGGTTGCTGCAACGCGGGCGCCGCGTGCGGCAAGGGCGCGCGCGCCTGAACATTCCGCTGGCGCGCTGGCTCACCGGCGCCGGCTCGCTGAAGCCCGTGGTTGAGAGTCTGAGCGATCTGCCGCGCGACGCCGCACTCGCCGCCGCGTCGGAGCTGCACGACGTGCGCGTTCCCGTGGCGCAGCGCGCGGCGCTCGGCGCCGCGATGCGCGGCGAGCGGTGGACGCGATGGGCGCTCGCCGGCGCGACAAGCTGGCGCTGGTGGCGGCGTCTCGACGCGGCGCGCGCCTACGGCATCGTCGGCACGCCAGCCGATGCCAAGCCGCTGGAAGCACTGCTCGAGGACGAGCACCCCGCCGTTCGGCTCGCCGCCACCGAAGCGCTCACCGCGGTGGCCGATCCCGCGCTCGTGCGCAGTGCGGTGGCCTTCTATCCCGCCGAACCGCTCGCGGTGCGCCTGTTCACCAGCAACACGCTGCGCATCTCCTGGCGTCTCGCCGAGACGCCGCTGCTCGAGTTCCTCGGCGATCCGGCCGCGGAGGGGCACGACCTCGCCGCGTGGCTGGCGCTCGCTGAATCGCTGCACCTGCCGTCGCTGCGTCCGACCATCACCGCGCTCGTATCGCACGCCGACCCCGAGGTGCGCGCCGCCGCCGTGCGCGCCCTGCGGCGGTATCCGCACGCGCAGTCGGTGGAGGCCGTGCGGTCGCTGCTCGACGATCCACAGGACTTTGTGCGCGCGGCGAGCGCGCAGGCACTCGGCGCGCTGCGCGCCGCCGAGTCGCTGCCGCAACTGGAGCGCGGCTTGGCGGACGGCGCGTGGTGGGTGCGCTTTCGCTGCGCGCTGTCGCTCGCCCTGCTCGGCGAGCCCGGACGCGCCGCGCTGCGCCGCGCGCGGCAGTCGCCCGATCAGTTTGCGCGCGATATGGCGGTGATGACGTCGGGGCTTTCGGAAGGGGCCGTACTCGAGCTCGCCGACGTATGATGCATGCCCTTCTGCAGACGTTGCAGGCGCTCGACTGGGCGATTCTCGTCTATTTCATCTTTCTCAACTCGTTCTACGCACTGCTGCTCATTTTGTCGTTCCCCGAGTTGTGGACGCACTTCCAGCTTGCCGACGACGAGTATTTTGCCCGCGCGCTGTCCACCGACGCACTGCCGCCCATCTCGGTGCTCGTCCCCGCGTACAACGAAGAGGTGAGCATCGCGTCGAGCGTGCTGTCGTTCCTCACGCTGCAGTATCCGCGGCACGAAGTGGTGCTCGTGAACGACGGGTCGAAAGACGGCACGATGGACGAGCTGATGCGCGCGTACGACCTGTACGAGATCCCGCCGGTGATTCCGCGCACCATTCCCACGGCGGCGGTGCGCGCCGTGTACCGGTCGCGCACGCACTCGCGTCTGCTCGTGCTCGACAAGGAGAACGGCGGCAAGGCCGACTCGCTCAATGCGGCCATCAACGCCGCGCGCTTTCCGTACGTGATTGCTTGCGACGCCGACACGCTCATTGAACCCGACGCACTGCTGCGGCTTGCGCGCCCGTTCCTGCTCGGGCGCGAGATTGCCGCGGTCGGCGGCACGATCCGCGTCGTCAACGCCTGCAAGGTGGAGCTTGGGCGCGTCGTCGAAGCGCGCGTCGATCGGCGCTGGCTCCCCGGCTGCCAGACTGTGGAGTACCTGCGCGCGTTCCTGTTTGGCCGGCTCGGTTGGAACCGCATCGGCGGCAACCTGATCATCAGCGGCGCGTTCGGGTTGTTCGCCCGCAAGTATCTGCTCGCCATCGGCGGCTACCAGACCGGCAACGTCACGGAAGACATGGACCTCGCCGTGCGTCTGCACATCCATCTGCGCGAAAGCGGCATCAAGGCGAGCATGCCGTTCATTCCCGATCCCGTGGCGTGGACCGAAGTGCCCGCCACGAGCAAGATTTTGCACCGCCAGCGCGAGCGCTGGCATCGCGGGCTCATTGGCACGATGTGGGAGCGGCGGAAGATGCTGTTCAATCCGCGCTACGGCTCGGTGGGGATGGTGGCGCTGCCGTTCTTCACGTTCGGCGAGATGGTCGCGCCCATCGTCGAACTGCTCGGCTACCTCGGGCTCGTGCTCGGCCTGGTGCTCGGCGCGGTCAACGTGCCGTTCGCGCTCGCCTTCCTCGCTGTCGCCGTCGGCTACGGCATCCTCCTCTCGATGTGGGCCATCGTGCTCGAGGAAGTCACGTTCCGCCGCTATAACCACCCCGGCGACCTCTGGCGCCTGCTGTTCTTCGCGCTGGTCGAAGGACTCGGCTACCGCCAGCTCACCGTGTACTACCGCATCCACGCGTTCTGGAAAGTGATGCGCGGCGAGAAGGGATGGGGAGTTATGCAGCGGGAGGGATTTGCGAAGGGCTAAGTGATGGCAGAAGGCAGATGGTAGAGAGTAGATGGTAGATGGTAGACGATGCTCAGTATCTACCGTCCACCATCTACCCCCTACCATCTGCCTCAATCGTACCACCCCTGCAACTTCCACCCCTCTGAATCCCGGTAGAGCAAGAACTCCTGCTCCAGTTCATCGCTCTCGCAGCGCCAGTAGTCGCGCGCGAACGGCGCGTCGGTCCACCACGCGCCTGACAAACGCTCCGGGCCGCGTGCGCGGGCAATGGGAATGCGGCGGTTTTGCCAGTCGAGTGCGCGAGGCTCTCCCTGTGGGGAGGCGATGATGGTGACCGGCTCGGGGGATTCGAGTAAGCGGAGAGAGATGGTGGAAGGCAGATGGTAGGTGGTAGATGGTGGATGGTAGACCGTAGATGAGTGGGGTGGAGGTGTTGTTGTCGCCTTATCTACCATCAACCCTCTACCCTCTACCATCTCCGTTCCCATCTCTGTCCATACGCCCTCCCTTTCAGGGCAGTACGCATCCCTCGCCACCGGCCGCACCACGCCGCGCACGCCGAGCGCGCTCCGCAGCCGTTCGAACGCGGCCTCGGCGGCGGCCGGGTCGCGCCACGCGGGGGCGAGCAGGTCGCCTTGTTCGGCGCCGAGTGGCGCGGTGGTGGTGATGGCCACGGTGACCGCGCACACTGGCGCGGTAAGTGTCCACGTGTCGAGCAGGGCACGGCACCGTTCGAACCACGGCGCCACGCGCGCCAGCGCGCGCGGCGCGCGCACCTCGCGCGTGATCGTGTGCGGCGTGCCGCCCGAGGGGAGCGCGCCGCGCCCGTCGTCGAGGGTGAGCGTGATGCTCACCGCGGCCGCGGCGCGTCCGTCGCGAATCAGGTCGGCCATCAATCGTTCGAGCGCGCCGCGCACGAGAAACAGCACCGGTTCGGCGCTGGTGGTGCTCAGCGCCAACTCGGCGTGCGCCTGCCGCAGCGGCCCGATGGGCGTGAGCACCGGACGGCGCGGGTCGATGCCGTGGGCGAGTCGCCACGCCGAGAGGCCAGCGGCGCCCCATCGCCGTTCGACCTCGCCGCTCGACAGCGCGGCGAGCGCGCCGCACGTGCCCAGCCCCAGCGCGACCAGCGCCTCGCGCACCTCGGTGTCCATCGGGATGAGTGTGAGCGGAAGCGGCGCGAGGTAAGCGGCGTCGCCGCCCGGCGGCACAATGTGCGCACTATCCGCCATCTGCCCTCCGCCATCCGCCATCCCCCAAGTGCCCGCGCGTGCAACCACGCACGAATCCGCCACACACACGCGGGCACGCGGACTCCACACTCTCGCCATCTGTCTTAGCGTATCGGCGAGCGCACGTTCCCCGCCGAGCCCATCAAAGCCTGACGCTCCCACCCACCAGGTGCCCGGCAGGCCGGCGGCCGGCGCCACCTGCGGGCTGGCGGAAAGGAAGGCCGCGCTTGTGCGCGCCATCTCGCGCGACACGCAGACGTCGTCCCACTCGCGCACCTCGAGCGTGGCGCAGCGTCCGCGCGCGGCGGCAACGGTCATGCCAGCGCGCACGTGTAGTTGCGCGGCGGCCGCGGTGACGGCGCGCAGGCGTTGGCCATCACGCAGGGCGAGCAGTTGGCGGTCCCAGTGCGGCGTCGCCGCGGCGGATGCTGCGCTCGCCGGCGCCGCCGGCGCGGGCGCCGCGTTTGTGCCGATCGCGTCGAGCCACACCGCGCCGATCGGGAACCTGGGGATCCTCACGCACGCGACGCGTGGCGTGCGTTGATTCGTCGGCGGCATAAGACACCTCCACGCGCTGGGCGGATCCGCCCTTTTCTATTGAGATCATCAGGCGACGCAGTTCGGGCTGCGCCGGGGTGCGGGCGCTGGATCGGGGTGATCCTTCCAGCCGCGTCGTCAAATCGAGCGGTTCGGATTTTCGTTTCCCTCGCACGCGCTGCACGCGCAGTTGCAGCGCGCCGGCCACGCCCGCGTGCTGACCGTCGGGGGCGAGCAGCACGAACGCCGCGTCGCTCGCGCGCGCGAGGCGCACCAGGCGCACGGTTACTGGGCGCGACAGGGCAGGGGCGCCGTCGAGAATGACGAGGCCAAAGGCGCCGCTGCGCAGCAGCACGTCGGCGCACCAGGCGCCGCGCTGCGGGTCGTCGGGGCGCACCACCCATAACCCGTCGTGCGCGCCGAGCGCGGCCCAGTCGCGCGGAGCGAGCGTGCGTGAGGCGTCGACGTAGGCCACCCACCATCCCGCGTGCAGTGTGGCGGCCACGAGTTGGCGGGCAATGGTGGTGCGTCCGCTTCCCGGCGCGCCGGCGATTTCGGTGAGCCGACCGCGCGGCAGGCCGTGCCCCGGGAGCACCGCATCGAGCGCGGCCAGCCCGGTGGGCAGCCCCGGCATGACGGGGCGCGCGCCTTCAACGATCTCGGCGAGTTGCTGACGCAGGACGGCAATGGACACAGGCACACCAGCGAAGGACGGGCTCTACAATTACCGAACAAATACCGAAGATGCAAGGGGCGCAAAATGCAACTGGGTAAATCGTTGTAGGGACTGCGGATAGGTCGATTGTTGGGGATGAGGAGGGCGGCGGCGGTTGGTGCGGCACGCTGGCGCTGAAGGCCCGTTCGCGGGGTGTTGGGGTTTGCACCCGTGCTAGGCTGACCGGGTGTGCGGCATAACGTGCGAGCGCCTGAGCGGTGCGATCACGATCAACGGCAACTGGCGCAACGATCTAGAACACCGGATATTGGCGGGGTCTGCGACGTTATGCGAATTCGTTTCACAGTATAACAGTTGCGGCGACGGAATAAGTTGTCACACAAACGTCGTTATGCACGCCAACTTCTCTATGCTCACAGTCCCCAGTCGTGTTGTAGCAATTGGCGCGCTCGCCGCCGCCGTACTGTTCCTCGGTGGGTGTCGGCTTACGGGCACCCGGTCCACGCAACTCCCCGCTGAGGTACGGTTCGCCCGCGAGTTCGTCCGCGTGTTGCAAGACTCCGGCTCGTCGGCGGTATTGCCGCTGACTACGCCGAAGACGCGCGCTCTCAGAGGCTTCGCGCCGAACATGGATATTCTTCGAGGCGTCCTCGCCTCCTCGAAGGCCACGCTGACCCTCGCGGAGTGGAACACGGTGCCTGCTAAGGAAGGCGTACCGAGTTCGGTGCACGTCGTGTTCAAGGCCAGTGAGGCTGGCGCACCGTCCGAGCTAGAGCTCTGGATCGAAGGAGACCCAGGGCATTTTCTACTGAACACGATCAAGATCGGAAGACCGAATCCACCTGGGTCTTAAGGGACCGTTCCCGGACGGGCGGCGACCGCTCGCTCACGATACGTGAGCGGCGAGCGGCTCAGCCCGCGTTCAGAGATTGCATAACTCGTCGCTGCTGCCGACGGGGCTGTTTTCGGAGGGCGACTGGCCGGCTTCGCGGGCCTGCCGCAATGTGATGAAGCCCCGCGGCAGAACTTTACGTTATGCTGATCAGGAGAGCACGCACTTGGCCGATGCCTTCCAAATGCTCACTTTCAGCGACGTTAAACAGGTGCTGGGCACACGCCGATCGCACTTACTCCTAGGCAACGGGTTCAGCATCGCCTGCGACCCAATCTTCCGCTATCAGAGCCTCTTTGACTCCGCGGTAACCGCGGGTCTTAGCGAGAAAGCCCAGGCCGCATTCCGACGTCTCGGGACCAATAACTTCGAAGGTGTGCTCAGACTGCTGGAGGATGCGTCCTGGCTCTGCTCGGAGTACAGCATCACCCATCCGAACACGAAGCATCTACAAGACGACATTGTAGTTGTGAAGAACACGCTAGTTCAGGCGGTCACGGCATCGCATCTCGAGCACTCTGGGCTTGTATCGGAAGCGAAGAAGGAAGCGGCTCGCGAGTTCCTGAAACCATTTCACAACATTTTCACTACCAACTACGACCTACTGCTCTACTGGACGGTGCTGTCAGGCCTGAAGGGCAGTCACGGAGACGGGTTCAGGTCAGACGAGGACGACCCGGACGCGCCGTACGTCGTGTTCACGGAACGGCTCGGCGGCGCCAAGGGCATCTTCTTTGTGCACGGTGCCTTGCATCTGTACGTGAAGGGCGGTCAACTCCGGAAACACTGCTGGAATCGCACGCAACGCAGGCTCACGGATCAGATACGAGAGAGCCTTGGTCGCTCAGAGTATCCGCTCATCGTAGCAGAGGGTACACCGGAGAAGAAGCTTGAGCAGATTGGTCTGTACCCCAATTCGACGAGGCACTTTGGGAAGCGTAGGATTACTTCTCAAAGGAGGGGCAGCAGATGGAAGCACATCGTCGGGGTGCGGATGGCCGTCGGATCTTCAATACGGCCTTCAAGCTGGAGCAAATCGGG
>JACPFW010000005.1 GCA_016182795.1 Gemmatimonadota bacterium | reverse complement strand
GCGCTGCGCGGCCAGACGAGTGGACCGCTGAAGCGCGCGATGCTGCTGGCGCGCGCCGGTCGCGCGAGCGCGGCGGAATCGTTTACCTACGACCGCGGCTTCCGGACCTCTCGCGCCCAGGCTTACGCGCCGGCGCTGCTCCACGCGGTGGAGGGATTCGATCCGGACGCGTTGTATCAGGAGGTGTGGCAGCGCGCCGACGGCGTGGACGACGCCGACCGCGCGCTCTACGGAGACTTCTGCACGTACCTGCCCGACCAGCTGCTGGCGAAGGCCGACGTCGCGTTCATGGCGCACTCGCTGGAGGCACGGTCGCCGCTGCTCGACACCGAGCTGATTGAGTTTGCGGCCACGATTCCCACGGCGCTGCGCCTGCGCGGATGGGAGACAAAGCATCTGCTCAAGCGGCTGGCGTCGCGGTTCGTGCCGCGCGACGTGCTGTACCGGCGCAAGCGGGGCTTTGTGATGCCCGCGTCACGATGGCTGCGCGGGTCGCTGGCTCCGTACCTGCGGGCCGCGATCGACAGTCCATCGTTCCATGATCGCGGCTGGCTGCGGCCCGAGTTCACGCGACGGCTGCTCGACGAGCACTGGCGCGGCGAGCACGACTGGGGGGACCAGCTGTTTTCGCTGCTGGTGCTCGAGCTGTGGGCGCGCCTCGCGCTCGACGGCACGCTGCAGCGCGATGAGCCGCTCGACGCGCTCCTCACCGGCGGCGCCTCGCGCGGCACGCCGCCGACGCCCCTGCGCACCGTGCAGATCGGCATGGAGTGGTTCGGTGAAAACCCGGGCGGCCTTAACCGGGTCTACCGCGAACTCATCAGACACTTGCCCTCGGCCGGCGTCGATGTGCGCGGGCTCGTCATCGGCTCGGCGCGGGTCGCGGAGGATTCCGAGGGCCGCGTGCTCGGCGTGTCCCCGCGAGACGCCGCGCTGCCGCTGCGGCTTGCCCGCATGCGATCCGAGGCGAAGACCCTGCTCGATGCCGATCCGCAGGCGATCGTCGTCTCGCACTTCGCGCTCTACGCCCTGCCCCTGCTCGGACTCCTGCGCGACCGGCGGCGCCGGTTCGTCGTGCATTTTCAGGGGCCGTGGGCCCAGGAGTCGCTGGCCGAACGGGCGCGCGACGTCACCACGCGTGCGAAGTCTGAAGTGGAGCGGCGCGTCTATCAGCGCGCTGACGCCTGCATCGTGCTCTCCCGCGCGTTCGGCAGAGTGCTCCACGAGACCTTTGACGTGTCGTGGGAAAAGATCCACGTCATCCCCGGCGGCGTCGATTGCGATCACTTCGCCGTCACCGACTCGCGCGCGGCCGCCCGGGAACGACTCGGCTGGCCGGGCGACCGGCGCATCGTGCTGGCGGTGCGTCGGCTGAGGCATCGCATGGGCCTGACGCAGCTCGTCACCGCGGTCGCTTCGCTGCGCGAGCGCGTGCCCGATGCGCTGGTATTGATTGCCGGCATCGGGCCGCTCGAGGAGCAGCTGCAAACGCAGATTCGCCGCGCCGGACTCGATGAGCACTGCCAGCTGGCGGGATTCATCGCCGAGGCTGACCTGCCCACGGCGTATCGCGCCGCCGAGCTGACCGTGGTCCCCTCGGTCGCGCTCGAGGGCTACGGCCTCATAGTCCCCGAGTCGCTCGCGTCGGGAACGCCGGTGCTGGTGACCCCCGTCGGCGGCCTGCCGGAGGCCGTCTCCGGACTCTCGCCCCGCCTCGTGCTCGCCGGGACGACGGCGTCGGCGATTGCGCAGGGCGTGGGCGACGCGCTCACCGGCGTGCTCCCCCTGCCGACAGCCGAGGCGTGCCGCGCCTTTGCGCGCGCGCAAAACGACTGGCCGGTGATCGTCGCGCAGGTGCGCCGCGTGTACGACGGAGTGCGGCGGTCATGACGCCCCGCGTGCTCGCCCTCGATCACGTTGGTGTGCTCGGCGGCGCCGAGCTCTCGATGCTCGACGTCGTGGCCGGACTCGGTGATGACGTGTCGGTGCGGCTCTTCGCCGACGGGCCGTTCCGCGAGGCGCTCGTGCGGCGCGGCGTGGCGGTGCGGGTGCTCGACATGGGCGCGCTGGCGTTCGTGAAGAAGGAGAGCCGCGCGCCATCGTTCGCCGCGCTGCGCGCCGCGTGGCAGCTCGCCGGCGGCGTGGCGCGCGAGGGAGCAGGCGCCCGCGTGCTGTATGCGAACTCGCAGAAGGCGTTCGTGGTCGCAGCGCTCGCCGGACGCCGGAGCGGACGGCCGGTGGTGTGGCATCTCCGCGACCTGTTGGGGCGACCGCACTTCAGCGCGCTCAACACGCGCGGCGCCGTGATGCTCGCCAACTGGGGGGCGGCACGCGTCATCGCCAACTCACAGGCCACGGCTGACGCGTTCGTGCGCGCGGGCGGCCGCGCGCGGATCGTGCGTGTGGTGCACAACGGCATCGCGGCGGAACCGTTCGACGCCGTGCGCGATGCCGATGCCCAGGCGCTGCGCGCGCAGTACGCGCCGGCGCCGTCGTACGTGATGGCCGTCTTCGGGCGGCTGCATGCGTGGAAGGGACCGCAGGTGGCGCTGCGCGCGCTCAGCGCGCTGCCGGCCGACTGCCAGCTGTGGGTCGTCGGCGCCCCGTTGTTCGGCGAGCACGCGTTCGAGGCCGAGTTGCGGTCGCGGGCCGAGCAGCTCGGCGTCGCGTCGCGCGTGCAGTTCCTTGGATTCCGCGACGATGTGCCGACGCTGATGCGCGCCGCCGATGTCGTGGTCCACGCCTCCACCCTGCCCGAGCCGTTCGGTCGCGTGATTGTCGAGGGGATGCTGGCCCGCCGCCCTGTCATCGCGGCGGATGCCGGCGGCGTTCGCGAGATCGTCACCGACGGCGTCACCGGCGTGCTGGTGCCGCCCGATGACAGCGCGGCGCTGGCGCAGGCGGTGGCGTCGCTCCGCGCCGACCCCGCGCGCGCGGCGGCCATCGCCAATGCGGGAGCCGACCATGCGCGCCGCGCGTTCACGGTGGACGGGATGGTGCGCGGTGTGCGCGCCGTGCTGGACGAGGTGATGCGGTGACGCGCGCCGTGCCGCGCGTCCTGCTTGTGATGCCGCTGGGCGAGCCGCTGGGCGGCGGCGAGATGATGTTTCGTCAGCTGCTGCAGCATGGCCGCGACGGTCGCGTCGAGTGGATCGTGGTCTTCACGCGTGACGGCGCCATGGTGCAGGAGGCGCGCGCGCTGGGCATCGAGACGCATCTCCTGCCGGTCGGGCGCCTGCGGCAGCTGAATCGCCGCGTGTCCGTGATCCGCGCCATCGCGCGCCTCGCGCGCGAGCGGCAGGTGTCCATGATCTTCGGGTGGATGGTGGCGTCGCAGACGATGGCCGGTCCGGCGGCAATGCTCGCCGGCGTCCCGGCGGCGTGGTATCAGGTCGGCCTGCCCACACCCGATTGGCTCGATCGCGTCGCCACGCTGTTCCCCGCGCGCGGCGTCGTCGTGCTCTCGCGCGACTGCGCGGCTGCGCAGGCCCGCATCTGGCCGCATCGTCCACAGCGCCTGGTGTATCCCGGGGCCTCGCTGGAGCGCTTCGACGACGCGCGGCGCGAGACGCCGGCCGCGGCGCGCGCGGCACTCGGGTTGCCTCCTGATGGCGCGCTCATCGGCATGGTGGGACGGCTGCAGCGGTGGAAGGGCATGCACACACTGCTCGACGCGCTGCCGGCGGTGCGCGCGCGGCACTCCACCGTGCGCGCCTTGATCGTGGGCGGCGCCCACGAACCCGAGCCCGATTATCCGGACCTACTGCGCCGCCAAGTGCGCGCGCTCGGCCTCGCCGATGTCGTGACGTTCGCCGGCTTTCAGGCCGACGTGCCGCGCTGGATGCAGGCAATGGACATTGTGGTGCACGCGTCGGATCGCGAACCGTTCGGCATCGTCGTGCCGGAAGCGATGGCGCTGGGCAAGCCGGTGATCGCCGGCGCCGCCGGCGGGCCGGCCGAGATCATCACGCCGGGGGTCGACGGCCTGCTGGCGCCATTTGAGGATGCGCCGGCGCTGGCCGGCGCGCTGCTGCGATATCTCGACGATCCGTCACTCGCCGCGCAGTGCGGTGCGGCCGCCTCGCGCCGCGCGCGCGATTATTCCGCGCAGCGCTACGCGGCGGCGTTCATCGACGCGTTGCTGGGGTGGCTCGGCCCTTAACGCCAGCCGATGCCGGCGGTCAGGCGAAGCCACGCACCGTCGGGTCCCACGTCGGGGCCGCCAATCACCTTGCGCCCGTCGAGGCGCCACGTGGCACGGTTTGGCGAGATCTTCGTGCCGAGCCGCGCGCCGATGGTGAGCCCCATGCGGTCGCCCACTGAGCGCAGCACGAGCCAGTCGGCGCCGACCGACGGTTCGAACAGCAGGTAGGTAGCCTTGGGCTTCGACGTGAAGTTCGGGTGCAGCGCGACCTCGGCGAAGGTGGGTTCAACGCCGGCCGGCGGCGCGCCGCCGCCGTTCCGGTCGGAGAGCGTGAGCACCATCGTGCCGGTTCCGACGCCGAGCATTGGATAGAGGTTCAAATGCCGCCCCGCCCACCAGGCGTAGCCGACTTGGCCGAGCACGAACCGGCTGCGCAGCGCCACCGTGCGACCGCGCGTCGGGTCGCCTTCTTCACCGAAGTCCGACGTCGCCAACTCGGCGCCGAGAATCATCCGGCCCCAGTGCACGCGCGCGCCGCCGCCGTAGGTGATCGCATCGTTGGAGACGGCGAAGTACTTGGCCGTGTCGATGGCCGCGTTCAGCGCGTCGGTCGACACGAGACTGCCGCCAGTAGAAACGAAGATCGTGGCGAACGGAAAGGCGCCGCCGTAGCCTACCCCTTCTCCGCGAGCCCCCTGCGCCGCGAGCGGAGCGGCCACGGGCAAGGCCAAAAGTGCGGCGGCGGCGGCGCGACGAACAGCGCGCGAAACGGCGTATGGCAGTCGGCTCGGCATTCGTGATTGGATCGAAGTGGCGCTCCGCGCGCGGCGGCGCATCACAGAAAATAGCGTTGCACCGGCCCGTGCGCGCCCCCGATCAGGCGCGAGTCGCGCCGAACCCCGATGGAGGATTCCCCGGGCGAGAATGCGAAGTGTTTATGGCTTCTGCTTGGCCGGGTACCTGCGGCGTCGCGATCGCTGACGTGCAATGCGGATCGAATTACGCGATATCGGAAATGGCGCAATAATCTATCGATAATGGCGCATTACTGGCGTCAAAAGTCAGATGTCGCTGTACCATTCTCGTTCAATCAGTGACTTCTGGTGGCGCTCAGCCGCTGTTACACAGTGTCGCTGCTCGTGCGGTGCGCGGTCAACAGCGCGATGGCGGCCGTGACCGATTCACGCGTGCCCGCGAGCGCGAGCACGTCGCCGGCGTGAATCGTGTCGCCGCCGCGCGGAATCAGTATGCGTTCGTCGCCGCGGGTGATCGCGAGCACGCCGGCCCCCGTGCGGGCGCGCACGTTGAGTTCACGCAGCGTGCGTCCGGCGGCCGCATGCTCCGCACCGATCGCGACGCCCACCGGCGCGCCCATGCCCGGCAGCAGTTCCTCGGCGTGCGCGATTGGCTGCGGTACGGGATACACGCCCGTCTCGGCCATCTGATGCCGCAGCGCCGAGACGAGCAGCTGGGCGCCGGCCTCGGCGTGCCCTTGCAGGCTTGAGGCACTGCGCCAGACCAGCGCGCCAATGAACATCACGAGCAGGAGCAGCGCGACGGTGCCGCGCAGCGGAGGCAGAAACGGCTGCGCCACCGCAATGACGGGCGCGCCGGCGAGCAGCAACAACCCACCCTGGAGCGACGCGGACAACGCACGCCGCGGGGCGAAGCCAAAGTCGGCGCCCTTGGGTGGAACGGGCAGGGCGCGCTCAGAGAACAGGTCGCCCAGGCGGCCCGCCGACCGGAAGAGGCCAAGAACGATCGGCGCGGCGACGAGCGCCGCGAGTGCCAGCACGAGCAACTGCGCCGTCGTCGGACCGGCGCCGGTCCAGCGTTGCAGCAGCGTGATGCCGCGCGGCATCTCCACGGCAGCAGCGACGACGACCGCCATGAGCACGGCGACATCCAGCGCCATGAATCCAACGAGCTGCCGCGTTCGCGATTGCTGCTGGGGGGCGCCGCCGCTGCGCATCGCCTCGAACCACGACCCATAAAGCGCGACAAAGGTCTGGAGCGGTGCCGGCAGCGCGCGATCGACGCGCGCGGCGACATCGGCCGATGCCGCGATCAGCGCTGGCGTGGCCAGTGTCGTCAACGCCGACGCCGCCACCGCCACCGGCAGCAGGTGCTCGCCGACGGCGCCCGATGCGGCGCCGACTCCGGCGATGATGAACGAGAACTCGCCGATCTGCGCGAGGCTCATCGCCGCGCGGACGCTGGTGCGGACGTCGCGTCCCGAGAGAAAGACCGAGACAGCGACGGCGACCACCTTGCCTCCCATGACGACGGCGGTCAACACCAGCGCGGCGACCCAATGGCGGGCGACAAGCGCGGGGTCGATGGACGAGCCGACGGCGACGAAGAAGACGGCGGCGAAGAAATCGCGAAGCGGGGCGAGCAGCTTCTCGATGGCATGCCGCGCGCCGGACTCGGAGACCAGTGCGCCCATCAGGAAGGCACCGAGCGCGACGGAGTAGCCAAAGGCCGTGGCGAGCAGGGCTGCCGCGAAGGCGAGCCCGACCGTCGTCACGAGCGTCGTCTCGTCGCGCCGCAGTCGTGCCACGTACCGAATGAACCGCGGCACCACGAGCAGGCCGATGCCGATGAGCGCCGCCAGGAAGGTGGCGAGCTGGAGCACGGTGGCCCCCAGCTCGCGCAGGGTCACCCCGGTGCCGCTGCCGAGGGCGGACAGCGCGGCGAGCAGAATGATGGCAATCAAGTCCTCAAAGACGAGAATGCCGAAGACCGTGTCGCGCACCGCCGGCTCGACCGGATGGTCGTTGAAGGCGCGCGCAATGATTGTGGTGGACGAGATGGCGATGATCGCGCCCGTGAACACGGCCTCGCGCGACGACCAGCCCAGCAGCTCGGCGGCGGCCACACCGAAGCCGAACATTGCCGTCGTTTCGAGCAGGGCCACCAGTCCGGAGACCGGCGCGAGCCGCAGCATGCGGCGCAGCGAGAACTCGAGGCCGATGGAGAACATCAGCAGCACGATGCCCACTTCGGCGAGCGACGACAGCGTGCCCGTGTCGGCGACGAGCGGCACCGGCACGTGCGGTCCCACGATCATGCCGGCCAGCAGGTAGCCGAAGACCACGGGCAGCCGGATGCGCTGGCACAGCACCGTCGTGACGGCGGCGACGGAGCAGACGACGGCGAGCGTGTAGAGGAACGAAGCGGAGGCGTGCATCAATGGGAGAGTGGTGCGCGGCGCGCGGGGATGCAAGATTACCTCAGGCGCGTCGTGCGCCCTCCCGTTCCCCGAAAGCACAGGCCGATGACGGAACCGACGATGGTTGACGCGAAGGTGCGGGGGGCGACGGTGCTTGTGACGGGAGGGGCGGGCTTCGTCGGGGCGGCGGTGGCCCGGCGTCTCTCCCGGCCCGACGTCGGCGCTCGGGTGGTGGCGCTCGACAACCTCCGTCGCCGCGGCAGCGAGCTGAACGTACCGTTGCTTCGCGATGCCGGTGTGGAGTTTGTGCACGGCGACGCGCGCAATCCCGAAGACCTGGCGCTCGGCGGGCGGCCCATTGACCTCATTGTCGAGTGCGCGGCGGAGCCCTCGGTCCTGGCGGGGTATGGCGGCGGCTCGCGTTACGTGGTGGACGCGAACCTTGGCGGTCTCGTCAACTGCGCAGAGCTAGCGCGCGAACGGCGGGCGCGCGTGCTGTTTCTGTCGACGAGCCGCGTCTATCCCGTCGCGCTCGTCAACGCGCTGCGAGTCCACGAATCGCCGACCCGGTTCGTACTCGACGAGCAACCGGAATCAACCGGGGCATCCGCCGCCGGCATTTCGGAGTCGTTCTCACTGGCCGGCGTGCGGACACTCTACGGCAGCACCAAACTCGCCGGCGAACTGCTCTTGGCGGAGTACGCGGCGCTGGGGGTATCGTCGGTGACGACGCGGTTCGGGGTCATCGCCGGTCCCGGCCAGATGGGCAAGGTTGATCAGGGCGTGTTCGCGCTCTGGATGGCGCGGCACGTGTTTGGCGGCGGGCTCTGCTATCAGGGATGGGGAGGCGAGGGCAAGCAGGTGAGAGATGTACTGCACATCGACGATGTCTGTGACCTCCTGCTGGCGCAGCTCGGGGGCTGGACGAGCGTGGAAGGGCGCGTGTGGAATGCCGGCGGTGGGGTTGCCAACAGTCTCTCCCTCGCCGAGATGACCGCGTTGTGCCGCGAGATCTCCGGCGCGCAGGTGCCGATGTCCGCCGACCTCGCCACGCATCCGAGCGATGTGCGCGTCTACCTCACCGATCAGCGCGCCCTGCTGCAGGCGTTGCCGTGGCGGCCAACGCGCTCGCCGCGCACCGTTCTCGAAGACCTGCATACGTGGATGGTGGCGCACGCCGCCGAACTGGCGCCGGTGTTCGGGGCATGACCGTGCCCGCGCCGGCCCCGCGGCCGCTCGTGCTGACTGTGCTCATCCCCGCGCACAACGAAGGCGCATCGATCGTGCCCACCGTGCTCGCCGTCGAAGGGGTGCTGCTGGGGGCTGGCGTGCCGCACGAGATTCTCGTGGCGCTCGATCACTGCACCGACGACACTGAGGCGGTGCTCCGTCAGCTGGCCGCCCGGGTGCCGACCCTGCGCAGCTCGGTGAATCCCGGCCCGGCCGGCTACGGCTTCGCGGTGCGACATGGGCTCGATGTCTTTTCCGGTGACGCGGTCGTGATCGTGATGGCCGATGCGTCCGACGATCCCCGCGATATCGTGACGTACTACCGGCAGCTCGAGGCCGGCTTCGACTGCGCGTTCGGTTCGCGATTCATCGAGGGCGCCGCGGTGCGGAGCTATCCGTGGAGCAAACTCATTCTCAACCGCGTCGCCAACTGGATTGTGCGCGTTCTGTTCCGCGAGCGCTACAATGACTTCACCAACGCCTTCAAATGCTTCCGGCGCGAGGTCATCGACGGGTGCCGGCCGTTGCTCTCCAATCACTTCAACCTGACCATCGAACTGCCGCTCAAGGCGATCGTGCGCGGCTACTCGTGGAGCGTTGTGCCCACCAACTGGTACGGCCGCGAAGCGGGCGAGTCGAAATTCCTGATCAAGGAAATGGGGAGCCGGTACGTGTACATCATCCTGTACGCGCTGATTGAGAAGTACTTCTCGCGGGGCGACTACCGCCGGCTCGGCGCAGACTGAACGGCGGCACGCAGCGCGGCGCAGGACGCGCTGTTCTCGGGACGCGAATGGATGACCAGGTCGGGACGAAGCGCGCAGGCGGAGCGACCGGGAAGCCAGAGCGAATCCGCGGCTGCCAGCGAAGGATCGCGCAGTAGCGCAACCTCGGGTGCACCGCGCACGGCGTCGAGGCTGACGAGGCCTGGGAACTGCAACTCGGCGTGCACGGCGCGTCCGAAGTCGCGCTCGACGGAGAGGAGGTCGCGCGACATGCCAGCGATCTGCGCGCGCCCGGCGCGTTCGAGCAGCGAGTCCGGCAGCTCGATCCACGTCACGTGCTCGCCTCGGTTTGCCGGCAGGCTCTGACGATACGAGTCATGCCGGAAGGGAGAGACGGTCGGGGTGCCGCGCGCCGCAAGTGCGCGAATCAACTGCGCCTCCTGCGCGAACTGTGTTTCGGCTTCGCGCGCGCCGAGCGACGCGGAGTGAAAGGAGAGGTAGGTAGCTCGGACTAGCAACGCGACCGCCGCCCAGCGGATGACCGGCGGGAATCGCTCGACGGAGTACGCGCACAGCGCGGCGACGGCGAGCACGGCAGGGGCAGAGTAGCGCAGTACGAGCACCGGTTTGTACGCGACGCTGACGAACACCACAAAGACGGGCACCAGGGCCGTCGCGAGCAATGCGGCGTCGGTGACTCCGAGCGGCGCAATACGGCGGGGCAGGACGTTGGCAATCCATGCGACGCGCCGACCGACTACGGTCAGGACTCCGGCGAGCATGAGCCACAGCGCGGGGTGCCATCCCCATGGGAATGCGAGAAAGAAGCGGATGTCGTCGGGCGTCGCCGGCGCGACCCAGCTGCGTCCTCCGGTGGCGGCGAGCTGCGCCTGCGCCAGCGGGAGGAGCAGGAGCAGCGCCAGCCCACCGATGGCAAGCGGAGCCACCGACCGGGCGATGGCCGCAGCGCCAGCGCGTCGCGTCAGTGTGGCGTGCACGAGCGCGCCGATGCCGACGGCGGCCAGGGAGAGCACGCCGAAGTAATGCGTGACCGCGAGCGCGACTGCGGCGGCGGCGACGAGCCAAGCGCGTCGATCCCGGTTTTCCCGAAGGGACTCGGCCGTCAGGGCCGACGCCAGAATCCACAGAGCGTACGGACGCCCCTCGAACGCCTGCGCCACGAACAATGGATGCGCCGCCAGCGCCAGTGCACCGGCCAGCGCCGCCGGCAACGACACGGTGGCGCGCAGCGTGGCAGCGGCGGTGAAGACCGTGAGCAAGGCGGCGAGCACCGAGGGCGCACGAGCCGTCGTCGACGTGGGTCCTCCCCCCAGCACGGTAGCGACCTTCACGAGCCAGTAGTGCGGCGGTGGCTGAAAATCGACGCCGGCGCGAAGCGCATGGAGGATGCCGCGCGGCGCGATCGCGACAAGCTGCGTCACGACTTCGTCGAGCCAGAGCGGGCGCGATAGTAACGCGCCGGCGCCCGCGGTGAGTACGATGACCGTCACGACGGACACCGCACCGAGCCCAGCGGCGACCGGCGTCAGCGACCGCGCACGGCGCGGTGTGGGGTGGTCCAGATGACGGTCGTCGGAGGGTTGCCAGGATGTCATGCAAGCGGGACCGTGGACGAAACGGGGACTCCATGCTGCTGCCGAAGATGCAACGACGCACCCAGGCCGGCGAGAGGCGCGCGAAGGGTGTTAGAATTCACGGCGAAGTCACCAATTTGTCCTCCGAGGTCGTACCATGCCCGTTATCCCGTTTGCCGAACTGCCACCGGCGAGTCGCGTCTGGATCTTTGGCGCGGCCGCTCCCATCGATGACATCGATGCCCAGCGAGTGCTTGCGACGGTCGACGCGTTCTTGCGCACGTGGCAGGCGCACGGCCAGCCGCTCTATGCCGGGCGCGACTGGCGTGACGATCGGTTCCTGGCGGTCGGGGTCGATGTCGCGCGCGAGGGTGCTTCGGGGTGCTCGATTGACGGGTTGTTCCGGGCGCTGAAGGGCATCGAGGGCGGCATTGGGACAACTCTGCTCGATGGCGCACTCGTCTACTATCGTGACGCACAGGGCCTTGTGCACGCGGTGTCGCGCGACGACTTCGCACAGCTCGCGCGCGGCGGTCATGTTGATTTGGAGACCCCGGTGATGGATCTCTCCATCACGGATCGGGCGGCGTACGACGCCACGTTCGAGCGCCGGGCCGCGGACAGCTGGCATCGTTCACTCTTGCCGTGACGCCGTAGGCCGCGCGTCAACGGCTCGGGTTCCCGCGCTCGATGGCGTGCGTGCACTCTCCACGTTGCTGGTGCTCCTGCACCACGCCAGTGGCACGACCGGAGCGCCGAAGTGGCTCGAGACCGCCAGCAGCGGTTGGACGCCGGGAATCTCGGCGTCCTCGTCTTCTTCGTAATCTCGGGGTATCTGATCACCGGGTTGCTGATGCACGAATTGGCGGCGACGGGCACGATTTCGCTGCGGACGTTCTACTGGCGGCGCGCCCTGCACATCTTCCCTTCCGCATAGGTCGTCCTTGCCACGCTTGTGTGGCTGACCGCGACCGGCGTCGTAGAGCTGATACCGAGGGAACTGCTCGCGGGTGCGGCCTTTACGATCAACTTCGTGCTCGGCGAGCGGACGCCACGCACGTGGTCGATTGGGTGCCTCTGGAGCCTGGCGGTAGAGGAATAGTTCTACCTGCTCTGGCCCGCGTTGCTCGTTCTGCTCACGCCGCACCTGGCGGTTTGGCTGTTGGCCGGGCTTGCCGTTCTTGTTCCTGCGTTCCGTGCGCTCGCGCTGTTTACGGTGCTGCCGTCGCTGGTCATTGTCGTCAATCCCTTTCTTTGGTACGCGGACTGGTTGGGCGCGGGCGTGTTGCTCGCGTTACTGCGTCCGCGGTTGCAGGGGGCGCAGTGGTACCGCAGGCTGCGCGCGAGCGACCGGTGGCTCGTGCTGACGGTGGTCGGCGGGATCGTCGCGTGGACCGGGCTCGGGCATTGGCGGCTCCGCGAGATCACCTCAATTGGCACGATCGCAGCCGTGGCCCGGTTGATCGACATGGCCGCGACCGCGCGTTCGTCGCTGGGTGTGCGGCTTCTCTCCCTGCCGCCCTTGGTCGGGATCGGCCGTATTTCGTGCTCGCGGTACCTGTGGCAGGAAGTCTTTCTCAATCGCCACGACACACGCGTCTGGACGTCGTTTCCACTGAACTTGCAGCTCACCTTCGCGGCGGCCGCGGCGCCGTACTACGCGGTTGAGCGTCCCGTGCTGACGTGGCGCGATCGCACCACGTCAGCCAAGCGTGAGCTACGCCCGTAGCCAGTCGGCCTGCCAGTCCTTCACGGCAAGCTTGATCGCTTTCAGATCGGCGAGCTCGCCCGACAGCACGCGCTGCACGAGGCCCGGCAGTTCGGCGTCGCTGGCGAAGCGAAGGCCGACGAGTTGCGTGACGGTCAGCTTGCCGATGTCGCCGTGCATCGACGCCGGTAGCACCTCGCGCAGGCGCAGCCGCATTTCCAGGCGGATCACGCGGTTCTGCACGGAGAGCGCCATCAGGCGCATCGACGCGACGATCGCGCACAGGCCAGCGGCGAGCACGACGTTCCACAGCGCATAACGCGTCGGCGAATAATAGGCGTGCCGGATTTGCACGATGAGATTCAGCAGCACGATCGGTGTGGCGATGAAGTGGTAGAACGGTTCGAATCGCGTGTGGTTCCCGTAATTCTGGATCTTGCTCGGCATGGGACCTCTGGGGTGAAGGCGGCAGCGGTGCTTCCCGACGCGTACCCGCTCGTCAGGCGCGCCGCAGAGCGAACGAGCTATATCCGGGTGACACGGAACGTATAGTCTTCCGCGTACACCATGTGGTCAGGGCTCCAGTCGTAGTCTGCACGAGCCAAGCCGTCCATGGTCACCTCAAATGGGCAGAGATTCGTGAGGTGTTCGAAGATCTGGTGCGTCGCGCGGTCGGTCACCCAAACCGCGACCGTGTAACGCCCCATCGCCAGACGATACGTCGGCACATCGATGCGCACCTCGAACCGACCGGTGGCGCTGCGGAATGCCGGGCCATCACCGTAGATCCAAAAATGGTTGACGGCGCGGTCGGTCTCGTCGTGAATGTGCACCGAGAAGCAGAGCTGGCTCACCGGCTCAGGGACGTCGAGCGTGAAGGAAAGGGCGAACGGTTCGCCGTGTCGATGCATTCCATCGGCAATGGAGGTGACAACTCGTCCCTCCGCCACGTGTACGCCGGTGCGGCCGGCAGGCGCACGGTACGCGTGCACCGAATCGGCCCCGTCGGCCTGCAGCGCGCGGTAGAATGCGAGGCCAGCGCTTGTGGTGCCGTCAAAGGCGATGCGCCCTCCCTCAAGGACCAGCGTGCGCGAGGTGAGGGTGGAAATCGCGTGCAGAGAGTGGCTGACAAACAGGATGGTCCGGCCAGCGTTCGCCACCTCACCCATTTTGCCGAGGCACCTGCGCTGGAATTCCTGGTCGCCGACCGCAAGCACCTCGTCAACAACGAGGATCTCGGCATCGAGGTGCGCTGCCACGGCAAACGCAAGGCGCGTGTACATGCCGCTGCTGAAGCGCTTCACAGGCGTATCGAGGAATCGCTCAATGCCGGCAAACGCCACGATCTCATCGAAGCGTTGCGTCACTTCTCGGCGACGCATGCCGAGGATCGCACCATTGAGGTACACGTTCTCGCGACCCGTGAGCTCAGGGTGGAATCCGGTGCCCACTTCGATGAGCGAACCCACCCGCCCGTGGAGCTCTGCCCAGCCGGTAGACGGTGCGGTGATGCGGCTGAGTAGCTTGAGGAGTGTGCTCTTCCCGGCGCCATTGCGTCCGATGATGCCCACCGCCTGGCCGACCGGTATCTCGAATGAGGCGTCGCGCAGTGCCCAGAAACGCTCACCCGTGTCGGGGGTGAACGAATGGCGCGCGGCCTTCACCAGTCGCTCGGCGAGGGTTGTCGCGCGTGGCCCGCGCCCGATGGTGTACGCCTTGCCAAGGCCTTCAGCTCGGATGGCGATCTCGTCAGATCTCATCGGCGAAGCTCCGCTCGATGCGCCGGAAGATCCACGAACCAGTCAGCCAGAGTGTCAACGCCGCGGCAACGCTGTAGGCGAGATGATTGAAGGTCGGGGCTGGCGTACCCAAGAGGGACCAGCGCATCAGCTCGATCGGCGCGGCCAATGGGTTCGCGTAATACACGGCGAGCCACTCGGCGGGAACGGCGAACGCTGAGTAGGCGACCGGGCTGGCGTAGAGCGCCATCTGGATGGCGACGGGCAGGAGGTACTGCACGTCGCGGTAGCGCACGGCGAGCGCTGCCGCCGCGAACCCGGCACCGAGGGCCAGCACGGTGAAGAGCAGAACGGCGAGGGGAAGTGCAAACAGGTTGCCCGACGGCGCACGCCCCTGAGCAAGTGCGATGCCGACGAAGGCAATCGTCGTGACGATGAGGTCCACCAGCACGGCGGGCACGACCGCAATCGGCAGGATGAGCCGCGGAAAGTACACGCGCGTCACGAGCTGCGGATTCTGGATCAGGCTCGTGCTGGCGCGCGTCAACACGTTGGCGAAGTAGTTCCAGCCGGTGAGCGCGGCGAGCGAAAACAGCAGATAGGGTTGCCCATCCGTGGAGACGCGTGCGATGCGACCGAAGACAAAGGCGAAAATCCCCGCGGCGACCAACGGCTGGAGCACCACCCACGCCACGCCAAGGAAGGTCTGCCTGTAGCGGAGGCGCAAGTCGCGTGCGCCGAGTGCCCAAAAGAGGTCGCGATAGTGCCAGATCTCGCGCGCCGTGCGAAACGGTGTCCGACTCCCAGTGCCAATTCGGACAACGACTCGAGAGATCACGCGGTGCCCCGCTTGGGCTGGAGCGCGGTGGCGGGGGCGGCGAGGACGATGCCTTCGCGTTCCAACGCGGAGTAGACGCGCAGCAGGATCGCTTGGCGCGCGTCCATCGCCACGAGGTACTCCGGGTGCACCACCACGAACGCCGTCTCGAACTCGTGACCGGCGAGCGTCGACCCAACGAGGTGCGACCGCTGGAAGGTCACATACGGCTGGCCTTCGACTGCCTTGCGGAAGATGTCGGGCACGACAGACAGCCGGCCCGCGTCCGTTCCGAGTGTCACGGTGGTCTGCACCAGGAAACGTCGTCCCATAATTCCCGCATAATTGCGAATGCGGCTCTTCAGCAGATCGGCGTTCGAGAATACGATCTGCTCGCCACTCAAGCTGCGGATGCGCGTCGTCTTCAACCCCACCTTCTCCACCGTTCCCTCGAGTTGATCGACCACTACGTAGTCGCCGACGAGGAATGGCTTGTCGAGCACGATGGACAGCGCGGCGAACAGGTCGCCGAGCACGTTCTGCACGGCGAGCGCAATGGCGATGCCGCCGACGCCAAGACCGGTGATGAGCGTCGTGATGTTGACGCCGTAGTTCTGCAGGGCAAGCAGGACGAGCAGCACCCACAGGGCGAGTCGCACGCCGAAGCCGAGGGCGGCGATGGTGGTGCGGTCACTCTGCTGCGGGTTGTTGCGCGACCACTGTCCCAGCCAGAACGCGACAATGACGTTGGTCCACGCAAAGCCCTGCAGAACGAGCGCCAGGATCTTGACGATCCGCACCGCCTCGTTGGCGGGCGACGGGAAGGCGATGAAGGCATCGATCCCGACGAGCGCGACGAAGACGAAGAGCGACGGGCGAATGCCGCGAACGAGTTCGATGGCAAAATCGTCGGCGACCGTCTCGGTCTGCTCGGCGAGATGGGCGAGCCGGCGTTCGGTGAGGCGGCGCAGCACCCACAGCAGGGCCACACCGCCCGCGGCCGCGGCCGCGGCCTGCAGCCACTGCTCCGTGGTGCTGCCAAGGAACGCCCCGTCGGCGACGAGCCGGCCGGCGGCGTCCGCTGCGCGGTCGAGGGTTCCGGTGGAGTCGGGTTGCATCACGGGCAGCGGGTTCGGAAGGGGCTAGGCGAACGAACGGCGGGCGGCTGGCGTTGAGCGCAGGGCAGGGATTGCCTGCCCATACTGCTTGAAGTTACGCTCCACACGCGGACCCGTCAGCCCGCCTGCGGGAACCGCGGCGCCGTTGCGCAGGTACGTCAGCTACCTACAGCCCCCCATCCCATGCTGATTCGTTCCGCCGGCCCCACGGATCTCCGCTCGTCGGAGATCACCCCCGAGTCGCTGTACCTCAGCCGCCGCGAATGGCTGGCCGCCGCCGGTCTGACGGTCGGCGCCATCGTCGGCGTGGGCGCGCTGCTGCCGCGAGACGCCGCGGCCCAGCAGGCGTCCGGCAAGCCGTACGGTCTGCAGGCCGACGACAAGCCAACGCCGTGGGAAGATGTCACCACCTACAACAACTTTTACGAGTTCGGCACGAACAAGGACGATCCGGCCGAACTGTCGCGCGGTTTCAAGCCGCGGCCGTGGTCGGTGAAGGTGGAGGGCCTCGTCAAAAAGCCCGGTAACTACGCGATCGACGATCTGCTGAAGCCGAGCGTGGTGGAGGACCGCATCTACCGCCACCGCTGCGTCGAGGCGTGGTCGATGGTGGTGCCGTGGCGCGGCATCATGCTGGCCGACGTGCTCAAGCGGGCGGAGCCGACGCCCGGTGCGAAGTTCGTGGAGTTCACGACGCTGTACGATCCGTCGCGCATGCCGGGCCAGCGGTATCCGGTGCTGCGGTGGCCGTACGCGGAAGGACTGCGTCTGGACGAGGCGATGCATCCGCTGACGCTCCTCGTGAGTGGCGTGTACGGACGGGACCTGCCCAACCAGAACGGCGCACCGCTGCGGCTCGTGGTGCCGTGGAAGTACGGATTCAAGGGCATCAAGTCGATCGTGCGCATCCGGCTCACCGACACGCAGCCGGCGACGGCGTGGAATGTGTCGGCACCCGACGAATATGGGTTCTACTCCAACGTCAATCCGACGGTCGACCATCCGCGATGGAGTCAGGCGAAGGAGCGCCGCATCGGCGAGTTCCTGCGCCGGCCGACGCTGATGTTCAATGGCTACGCCAACCAGGTCAGTTCGCTGTACGCGGGCATGGATCTGCGAAAGAACTACTGATGGGCGGCGGCGTGTGGTGGACGGCGCCCGCCGCGGTGCGCGCGATCGGGCGGCCACGGTGGTGGCCGTGGGCGGTGTGGGCCGCGGTGCTCGTGCCGGGACTCGGCGTTGCCGCCGGCGTGCTCTCCGATTTCCTGATGGGCACGCGCTGGCTCGGATCGAATCCCGTGAAAGAGGGCGAACTGATTCTCGGCCAGCTCACGATCAAGTATCTCGTGGCGGCGCTGGCGGTCACGCCCGCGCGACGGCTCCTCGGGTGGAATTGGCTGCAGAAAGACCGACGCACCTTCGGCGTGACCGCGTTTTGCTACGGTCTCGCCCATTTCCTGTGGTACGCGCTGATCGATATTCAGCTGGACGGCGGCGAGCTGGCAAAGGACTTGACGAAGCGCACGTATATCATCGTCGGATTTGCGGCTCTGCTGGTGATGCTGCCGCTCGCCCTGACGTCCACGCGTGCGTCTATCGCGCGACTCAAGCGGCGCTGGGTGACCCTGCATCGGCTGGCGTACGTGGTGCCGGTGCTCGGCATCATTCACTGGTGGATGTCGGTGAAGGCCGACATCGGCGAGCCGATCCTGTATAGCGCGGTGTTTGCGCTGCTCCTTGGCTGGCGCTGGTGGCATGCGCGGCGCGAGACTTCAGCGCATGCCACCGCGACCATCTCCGGCCGCAGCGCGTGACGCGCTGATCATCACGGCGCCCGGCCTCGAACGGCTGGCGCGGCAGGAACTTGCGGCGCTCGGCGTCGTGGCCTCCGGCGAGGAGCCGGGGGCGGTGGAGGCGCTGCTCACGCCGCGCGACGTGATGCGCGCCAACCTGCACCTGCGCACGGCGAGCCGTGTCGTGGTGCGGCTGGCGCAGTTCAAGGCGCTCACGTTCGCCGATCTCGAGAAGCACGCCAAGCGCGTGGCGTGGGAGACGGTGGTCTCGCGCGGCCGACGCGTCCGGTTCCGCGTCACGTGCCGCAAGTCGCGCCTCTACCACTCGGGTGCCGTGGCCCAGCGGCTGGCCGACGCGCTCGAGGCCCGCGTGCCTGGCGTGATGGTGTCGACGGGCGCCCGCACCGATGATGACGACGATGGCGATGGCACCGAGCAACTGTTCATCGTGAGGCTCTTTCGCGACCAGCTGCTGCTGAGCGCCGATACGTCCGGCGCGCTGCTGCATCGTCGCGGATACCGACTGGCGACGGCCAAGGCGCCGCTGCGCGAGACACTCGCCGCCGCGATGCTGCTTGGCGCGGGGTGGGACGGCCGCACGCCGCTCGTCGATCCAATGTGCGGATCGGGAACGATTGCGATCGAGGCGGCAATGCTTGCGCGTCGCCTGGCGCCGGGACGGGATCGGTCGTTCGCGTTTGAGCAGTGGCCCGGGCACGATGCGGCGGCATGGTCGGCGGAACAGAAGTTGGCGCGCGCCGCCGAACTGCCGGCTGCCGGCGTGGCGATCAGCGCATCGGATCGTGATGCCGGCGCCATGGCCGCCGCGCGGGCCAACGCCGAGCGCGCCGGGGTGGCGATCGACATTACTCTCGCGCAGCAGTCGGTGAGCGCGCTGCGCGTGAGCGGAGACGCAGGAGTGATTCTGGTGAACCCGCCGTACGGCGTTCGCGTGGGCGACAAGGGGCCGCTGCGCAATCTCTTCGCTCAACTGGGCAACGTGGCGCGCGCGCAGGCGCCGGGGTGGCGGCTGGCGATGCTGAGCGCCGAACGTGATCTCGAGCGACAGGTGCGCCTGCCATTTACGGAACAATGGAAGACGAAGAACGGGGGCATCCCCGTCCGTCTCGTGACTGCGGAGGTGCCCTCGGATGGCCGGTAATCGTGGCGAGATCGTCTCAATCAACGTGTCTCGCGGCGGCGTGCCCAAGTTGCCGGTGCCGTTCGCGCGGGTCGGAGCCGGCGGCCTCGATGGGGACGGCCAGCGCGACCTGCGGCATCACGGGGGGCCTGACCGCGCGCTGTGCCTCTATTCGGCGGAGCGCATCGAGGCGCTGCTGCGCGACGGACACGCGATCGCCCCGGGCACCACGGGGGAGAACCTCACGATCCGCGGGCTCGACTGGGACGACGTCGTGCCGGGCACGACCCTGCTGGTCGGCGCCCTGACGTTCGAAGTCACGGGCTACGCGTCGCCGTGCAAGAGCATCCGTCCGTCGTTTGCGGACGAGAACTCCAACCGCATCTCGCAGCAGTTGCATCCCGGATGGAGCCGGGTCTACGCGCGGGTGCGCGGCGACGGCGAACTGCGCGTTGGCGACGCCGTGGAGCTGGTGCTGCCGTAACTGGGCGTTCGTCGCCCGCGTCAGAACTCGAAGCCGATTCCGATGTTCAGATGGTCATTCGTCCACGACCGCGCCGTGAAGGTCGTCGTGGTGCGACGCCATTCGAGGCTCAGCACGAGCGGACCGCCCGGATGCGCGATGGCGTGCATCTCGGTGGTGGCGTTCTTGAGTCGGCCGGTGGCGGGCAACTCGGAATCCTTGGGGTCGTCGTAGCCCATGCCGGCGCCGACGAGCAGACGGGACGTCGGCTTCACGTTCACCTGTCCCCAACCGCCGGTGCCGCGCACCACCACACCGCCTCGGCCATAGAGCTGGCCGACCTGGCCGCCGCCGAGCACGCGCATGCCGCGACCGCTGAATGCCTCGCCGCGCACTTCAACGCGCGGACCCAGCGGAATGAGCGCGTCGAGCGTGAGCGCATCGTTGGAGAGCAGCGAATCGCGCGTTGGCGCGAGCCAGCCCTGATGGAATCCGACGCCGACTTCCGCCTGTGAGTCCTCCGATCCCCAACGCAGGCGCAGGCGTCCTTCGAAAAATGGGCGACGTGAGCGCTCCGCCGCGTCGAAGTCGGTGTCGAAGGTGCCAACCGGCTCGCCGGTCATCGGCGCAATGATCGCGCCGGAGAAGCCGAGTCGCACCGCGCCCGGGCGTTCCACGGTCACCCGTACCTGCGGCATCCAGTACCACAGGTTGCCCGAGGCCGAGAAATCGGGGGTGCCGACGCCGGCGAGCGACACGGGGTTCAGGTTAGAGACCAGCGGCTGCTCCTGACCGACCAGCAGCTCAGCGTGCGGCCAGGTGAGGATGGCGCGCGCGGTGCGCAGACGGATGAGCGGCATCGTGCGTCCACCGATCGTCGACACCTGCCCGCCGAAGAAATCGACGTCGAGGTCGCCAAGAAAGTGCGCCCCGAGCACGTTGGGCGAAGTCACCGCCAAGCCGAGCGTGGTCTGGCGGATCTCCATGCCGGCGCCACCGTTGGGCGGGCCGCCCGACGTGTCGGACCGCACCGTCGTTGGTGCATCGGAGTTGTTGACGCGACGGGTGTTGGCAAACGCGTTCATCAGGATCCGGCCGTTCAGTTCGACCGTCATTCCGGACTTCGACTTCACCGCCGACTCGCCCTGGGCCGCCAGTTGCTGCCGGAGCATCTCGATGGTCTCTTCGGCACGCTCGACGCGAGCGGCGAGCGAGTCGAGGGCGAGCTTGGTGCTATCCGGCTTCTGCCCGGCCACCGGTGTGACGAGGGCAGCCGAAACCACCGCCACACCGATGGCGTGCCGGATCCGAGCGCTTGACCGAAGAGTTCGCATTGTCATAACGTGGCCCTGTCAATATTCCGGATACTCAAGCATGACGCACCGTCAACGCAATCGGCAATGGCCTCTGGTGGTCGCCGCCCTCCTCGGGTGCGCCCTCCCGATGCCGACGTCTGCCCAGGGCGCGGTGAGCGGACGAGTGTCCATTGTGGAGCGACCGGGCGCGTCGACCAAGGATATGGGGAATACCGTCATTTACCTGCTGCCAGCGGACGGCCGTTCGCTTCGTTACGGGACGACGAAGGTGCCGATTGCCATGACGGGCAAGGAGTTCACGCCGCACGTGCGGGTGATCACGCCGGGCAGTGCGGTGGAATACCCGAATCAGGATCCGTTCAGCCACAACATCTTCTCAACGGCAGCGGGGGCGGCCTTCGATCTCGGCACGTATCCCAACGGCGTGTCGCGGGCCGCGACGTTTCGCAAGCCGGGCGCGTTTCCGATCTACTGCAACATCCACTCGCGCATGTCGGCGTTCGTGGTCGTCGTGCCGACGCCGTACCACACGCTGGCGGGCAATGACGGCCGCTGGAGCATCCCCGGCGTGCCCGCCGGCGCCTATGAGTTGCACGCGTGGCACGAGCGCGCGAGCGAAGTGGTTGCCAAGATCGACGTTCCTGCCTCGGGATTGACCGACTTGTCGTCCGCGCTCGACGCCCGCGGCTTCGTGGTGGCGGCCCACAAGAACAAGTTCGGCAAGGAGTACACCAGCACGGGCAAGGACCGGTACTAGCGCGATGCTGCCGTACTTCACCCTTTCGCGCGGGTCGCTGGCCTGGCGGATCTTCCTCGGTATCGCGGCGGTCGTCACCGCTGTGCTCGCGACGACGCTGGCCCTGACCGCGATTGAGGCCGGCCGTACCGCGGACGTCTCGGTCGACCGCGCCCTGCGCGCGACGCGCGAACAGGCGCTCCAGTTGCTGACGGCGCGCGCCAGCACGCTGCAGGGGGGCGCCGAGGTATTCGTACAGAACTCGAGTTTCCGAGCCCTGCTGCCGAAGCGCGATTTCGGCAGCATGCTCGACCAGTCGCAGGAAGCGGCCAGACAGCTCGGGGCGCTGTGGACGCAGATCATCGACGCGAACGGCGTGCGTTTGGCCAAGAGCGATGACCCCGGCGCGGCGGCCGACACGCTGACCGGTTCGGCGCTCGTGCTCTCGGCGCTGCAGCGCCAGCCGTCGCGCGGGTTCATCGTGATTGGCGACTCGGCGGTGGCGCAGGCGGTTACGGTGCCAATCTTCCAGGCCTCCGACGAGAAGGGCGCCGGGACGGGCGCCCTTCTCGGCGTCCTCATGGCGGTGACGCCGGTGGATTCCGCGGTCGCCCGCCGCATTCGGCAGAATGCGCAGGGAGCGGTGGACGTCGCCTTCTTCGTGCGGCAACAGTCGGGCGCGGCGCGGTTCTTCGCGGGGACGCTCGAGCGCACCAACGACCTCGAAACGCTCATCCGCGACATGCCGCCCGCGGCCGACGCGGCGCCGGACGATACGACCGAAGCTCGCACGGCGATGCGCACCAATCCGATGATTGGCGGCGAGCACTACGTGGCGCTGGCGGAGCCGCTCCGTTCGGCGTCCGGCGCCGAGTACGGCGGACTCCTCATCCTGCGCAACCGCGACGCCGAGTTTGCCGCCTTCCGGCGCCTGCGCAACACGATCCTCTTCGGAGGAATCGCGGGTCTGCTGCTTGCCGCGCTGGCCGCCGCCGCCGTGGCGCGGCAGATCACGCGCCCGGTGGGCGCGCTGGTGGAGGCGACACGGCGTGCCGCCGATGGCGACTATGCCGCCGACATCACGGTTTCAGGGGCCGATGAGATTGGCCGGCTGGCCGACGCCATTCGGGCGATGCTCCACGACCTGCGCGAGAAGCACGCCATGGTGGCATTCCTCTCCGGCGGCGCCACGGCCGACGCCATGACGGTGCAGCTCGCGCAGATGCGGTCGTCCATCCAGCAGGCAGCGCGCGACGCGGGCGTGACGCCGGGGACGCGGTTCGCCGGCCGGTACGACGTCAAGGAAGTGCTCGGCGTCGGCGGCATGGGCTCGGTGTTCAAGGCGATGGACACCGAACTGGGCGAGGTCATTGCCATCAAGACGCTGCGGCACGAGTTCCTGAACGCGGACCCGTCGGCGCTGGAGCGGTTCAAAAGCGAAATCCGGCTCGCGCGGCGCATCTCGCACCGCAACGTCGTGCGTACGCACGATTTGGGGGAGCACAGCGGCGTCTACTTCATCACGATGGAGTACGTGGAAGGGACCTCGCTCAAGCAGCTTATCCGCGATCGCGGTCGCCTGCCGTTGAGCGTCGCGCTCGCCGTGGGCAAGCAGCTGTGCCGCGCGCTCGAGGTGGCGCACGAGCAGGGGGTGATCCACCGCGATATCAAGCCGGCCAACATCGTGGTCGAGCCTGACGGCGTGATCAAGGTGATGGACTTTGGCATCGCCCGCCTCGCCGCGAAGGACAGCGGCATGACGCAGGCCGGCATGCTGATTGGTACGCCGGCGTACATGGCGCCGGAACAGCTCATGGGGAGCGAGATCGACGGTCGCGCGGACCTCTACGCCGCCGGCTGCGTGCTGTATGAGTGCCTCACCGGACACCCGCCGCATGAGTCGGACTCGGCCATCACCCTCATCGCCAAGGTATTTGAGGAAACGCCGAAGCCGCCTTCGGGGTGGAACGACGAAGTCCCGCCGGCGCTTGACGGCCTGGTGATGCGCCTGCTCTCCACCGATCGCGATGGCCGTCCGTCCAGCGCGGCGGCGCTGCACGACCTCCTCGCGTCAATCGGGTAGCGCCCGCACGCCGCAAACGGGCGTTTGGCGGGAGCGGAGGCGTCGTTCCGCTCTCAAATCGCGCCGAACCTGATTAGATTCCTACTCTTATGAGCCTCCCAGTGACCTCCGTCTTCAACGACGGTTATATCGAGGAGCAGTTCGAAGCCTACCGCCGCGATCCAAACTCGGTTGACGAGTCGTTCCGCCAGTTCTTCCGGATGGCCGAGGCGCTCGGCGGGACCCAGGCCGGTGCTTCCGCGAGACCCGCCGCTGGCGCGACGCCGGCGGACCAACAGGAATTTGCCCGCCGCGTCGCCGGCGTTGCGCGATATGTGTCCGCCATCCGCCGGTTCGGGCACCTCGCCGTGCAGCTCGATCCGCTTGGCACGCCGCCGCCCGGCGCGCTGGAACTGAAGCTCGAACACTATGGCATCACCGACGCCGACCTCGACCTCGTCAGTGGCGCGTCCATTGATTTCCCGCATCTGAACACGGCGCGCGACGTGGCGGAACGACTCATGTTCCGTTACACACGCAACCTTGGCGTCGAGTTCGTGCATTGCGGCTCCGAAGAGGAGCGGCAGTGGTTCCGCTCGGTGTTCACCTCGGAGCTGCTCACCCGCCCGATGACCGCCGACGAGAAGCTCGCCGTGCTGCGCCGACTGTCCGAGGTCGACGGGTTCGAGCGCTTTCTCGGCAAGGCGTATGTCGGGTACAAGCGCTTTTCCATCGAAGGGACCGATGCCCTCGTCCCGATGCTCGACACGGCGATCGACGAGGCGGCCGCGGACGGCGTGCGCCACGTCGCCATCTCCATGGCGCACCGCGGCCGGCTCAGTGTGCTCACGCACATCCTTGGCAAGCCATTTGAGCAGGTCTTTGCCGAGTTCGAGGGACGCCACGACCATCTCGAAGGCACGTCGACCGGCGACGTGAAGTACCACTTGGGCTTCGAGGGGCGAAAGGTCGTGGCCAACGGCGCGACCGTGGACGTATCGCTGGTGCCGAACCCCAGCCACCTGGAGGTTGTGAATCCCGTGCTGATGGGGCTCGCCCGTGCCGAGCAACGCCGGGCGAACAATCCGCTCGAGCGCGATGAGCGGATGGTGATCCCCATCTGCATCCACGGCGACTCCGCGTTCCCGGGTGAGGGGATCGTGGCCGAGACGCTCAACTTGTCGAGGCTGGCTGGCTTCTCGGTCGGTGGCACGCTGCACATCATCGTCAACAATCAGGTGGGCTTCACCACCGATCCCACCGATTCACGGTCGACCCGGTACGCGAGTGATCTCGCCAAGGGTTTTGAGATCCCGGTGATCCACGTCAACGCCGACGACGCGGAAGGGTGTGTCGCCGCGATGCGCATAGCGGTGGCGTACCGCCAGCAGTTCAAGCGCGACTTCCTCATTGACCTCGTCGGCTACCGCCGGCACGGGCACAACGAGGGCGACGAGCCCACCTACACGCAGCCCGTGCTGTACGCGCGCATCAAGGCGCACCCGACGCCGCGGCAGGTGTGGGGTCAGCGGCTCATCGCCGAGGGCATCGCGTCGGCGGCCGACGTCGATCAGGCGGAGCGGGCGGTCGCCGAGCGGCTTCAGGCGATCCACGCCGCAATGCCGCGCGGTGTCGGCGACGCGGCGCATGGCCATGAATCCGACCACCAGCCGCCCGAGTGTCCGCCCGTGGCGGACACCGCGGTGCGCGTGGAAGCGCTCGCGGCCATCAATGAGCAGCTGTTGCAGTATCCCACGGATTTCTCGCCGCATCCGCGCCTGGCCAAGCAGTTGGAGCGCCGCCGCGAGGCGATCGGCGAGACCGGCGGCATCGACTGGGGGCACGCCGAGGCGCTGGCGTTTGGATCGCTCATCACCGCCGGCACGACGGTGCGCATCACCGGTCAGGACGCCGAGCGCGGTACGTTCTCGCACCGTCACGCCGTGCTCAGCGACGTGAAGAACGGCCGCAAGTACGTTCCGCTGCAGCACCTCCCTGGCGCGACCGCCACGCTCGAGATCCACAACTCCGCCCTCAGCGAGCTGGCGGTAATGGGATTCGAATACGGCTTCAGCGTGGCCGCGCCCGACACGCTCACGCTGTGGGAAGGACAGTTCGGCGATTTCGTGAATGTGGCGCAGCCGATGATCGACCAGTTCATCGTCGCTGACCGCGCCAAATGGGGACAGGACAGCGGGCTCGTGTTGCTGCTGCCGCACGGGTACGAGGGGCAGGGTCCCGAGCATTCAAGCGCGCGGCTCGAGCGCTTTCTTCAGTTGTGCGCCGAGAACAACATGATGGTCGCGTATCCATCGTCGCCGGCGCAGTACTTCCATCTGCTGCGCTGGCAGGCGACGCGCCGCCCGCGGCGGCCGCTGGTGTTGATGCAGCCCAAGTCGCTGCTGCGTCTACCGCAGGCGGCGTCGCGGATTGCAGACCTCGCGACGGGGACGTTCCGTCCGGTGATCGACGATCCGCACGGTGACGCCAAGCGCGAGTCGGTGCGCCGACTCGTCTTCTGCACCGGCAAGGTGTACTACGATCTCGTCGCCAAGGAGCCGGGCGATCACGTGGCGGTCGTGCGCGTGGAGGCGTTGTATCCGTGGCCGCTCGATGAGGTGTCACGGGTCGTCGACCTGTATCCCAACATCGACGAGGTGGCGTGGGTGCAGGAAGAGCCAAAGAACATGGGGGCGTGGAGCTTTGTCGCACCGCGTCTTCGTGTGGCCGCGGGCAATGCGCTGGTCATTCGCTACATTGGTCGACCGGAGCGGGCGAGCCCAGCCGAGGGCTACCCCAAGGCCCACGCCGACGAACAGGGTCGCATCGTACAGGAAGCGCTGGATGTGCCGCCGCCGCGTGGCGGCACCGGCGTGCGGCGATCCGCCGCACTCGCGAAGTAGCTGCAGTCCCCCCCCGGAGGTTCCCGCATGACGACGCGTCCGTTGCGCGCGCTCTTGGCGTGCGCTGCGTTGCTCTCCCTGCTCGCGCCGCACCCTGTCCTCGGGCAGGACCGCGGCGCGGCGGCGTTGGATCATCTGGTGCATGGCATGCTTGTGACGCCACGCGTCCTCGTGATCGCCGCGCATCCGGACGACGAAGACACGCAGCTCATTGCCTGGCTGAGCCGCGGGCGCCACGTCGAGACGGCGTACCTCTCCCTCACGCGCGGCGATGGCGGGCAGAACCTCATCGGCAACGAGCTGGGCGAAGCGCTCGGCGCGATCCGCACCGAGGAGCTGCTGGCGGCGCGGCGCATCGACGGCGGACGGCAGTTCTTCACGCGCGCCTACGACTTCGGCTTCTCCAAGACCGCCGAGGAGACGTTCAAGCACTGGGACCACGAGGAGGTGCTGCGCGACGTGGTGACGGTTGTGCGCGCCTTCCGACCGAACGTCATCGTGGCGGTCTTCTCCGGCACGCCGCGCGACGGGCACGGGCACCATCAGGTCTCGGGCATCGTGGCGCGCGAGGCGTACGACCTGTCGGCCGACACGGTGCGCTTTCCGGTGGAGGCATACGGCCCGGCGTGGGAGGCGCAGAAGTTCTACCGCGGCGCCCGGTTCACGGGCGTACAGGCGACGCTGTCGTTCAACGTGGGTGAGTACGACCCGGTCTCCGGGCGCAGCTACGCGGAAGTGGCCGGCGAAAGCCGAAGCCAGCACCGCTCGCAGGGTTTCGGCGTCCTCCAGCGACGCGGCGTGTCCATGGACGCTGTCGCGCGGCAGGCAAGCCGGGTCAACGACGCGACGCCGCCGACCAGTGAGCGATCGATCTTCGATGGCATCGACACGACGCTCGCGCGGCTCGATGCCGGGCTCTCACCGGCAGCACGCACACAGTTGATCGCCGCGCGGGCGCATGCGGATTCGGCGCAGGCCGCCCTGGATTTCCGGCGGCCGGAGCACGTGCTCGCACACCTCGTGGCTGCGGCGCGGGCTATTGGGGAGGTGCGCAACGAATGGCAGCCGTGCGTCACGCCAGTGGGCTGGGGCCGGCGAGAAGATGCGGTGCGGTGCACCGCGGCCCAACTCGATGCCGACGCCGCCATTGCACAGATGTACGAACGCAGCTCGGCCGCTGTGTTGCAGGCCGCCGGCGTCGCCGTCGAGGCGACGGCCGAGCGCGAACTGCTGGCCTTCGGCGACTCGATGCCGGCGGCGATCACCGTGTACAATCGCGGCAAGGCGCCGGTTGTCGTCTCCGCGGTGACGCTCAACGGCCGCACGCGGGCGCTGCCCGCCGCGGTCACGATTCAGCCCGACAGCGCCTGGCAGACCACAGCCAATTTGGTCGGACTCGTGGACACGCGGCCGTGGTGGATTGGCGGTCGGAAGGGTGACCTGTTCCAGGATCGTCGCTCGCCGTCCGACGGCCTGAGCCGAGTGTCGGCCGTGTCGTCCGGCCTCGTGCGCGGCGTGGCGGTGCGCGAGGATGTGCGCCGCGAGTCTGATGCCGGTGTCACGCTCGCGGTCGACGGTGTCGCCGTCGACTCGCCGCGTATGCCGGTCGTCTACCGATTCGCTGATCCGGTGCTGGGCGAACAGAACCGACCCGTCGGCGGCGCGCCCGCCGTGTCGCTGGCGTTCGACCGCGGGCTCGAGTGGATGGTTGCCGGCAAACCGGTGGACAAGCTGCTGCGCCTGACGGTGCAGTCCTACTCGACTGCCGCGCGCTCGTATGTGATGCGCGTGGTGGCGCCCACCGGCATCACCGTCGATTCCGCGACGCGCACCGTTGCGCTCGAACCGATGGAGTCGCGCGAGCTGTTCATTCGCGTTCGCGGCACGCTCGCGGAGGGACGCCACTCGTTTGGCGTCATCGCCGAGGGTGAGATGGGGAGATACGCGGAGGGATTCCGCACGGTGGAGTATTCGCACATTCATCCGATCCGCCTGTACCGCACTTCCGGGCTGTGGCTGCAAGCGGTCAAGGTGAACATTCCCAGCGGGCTGCAGGTGGCGTACGTGCAGGGTGTCGGCGACCTGTCGGCGGCCGGACTTCGCCAGCTGGGCATCCCGCTGACGGTGGTCACGCCGCAGGAGTTGCCGCTGCTCGATCTGACGCGCTTCACCACGGTGATCGTCGGGCCGCGCGCGTATCAGGCGTCGCCAGAACTGCGCGCGTACAATCGCCGGCTCATGCAGTTTGTGAAGGACGGCGGAACCATGCTCGTGCAGTATGGCCAGCAGGAGATGGCGCGTCCCGGCCTGATGCCGTATCCCGTGTCGCTGGGCCGCACGGCGCAGCGCGTGACGCTCGAGGATGCGCCGGTCACGGTGCTCAACCCGAAGTCGCGGCTGCTCACGTGGCCCAACGCCATCACCGAGTCCGACTGGGACGGCTGGGTGCAGGAGCGGGCGCTGTACATGCCGGGCGAGATCGACCGGCTGTACGAGACGCCGCTGTCGATGCACGACCCGGACGAGCCCGCGAATCGCGGCGCGGTGCTGATGACCGCCTACGGCAAGGGAACCTACGTGTACACCACGCTCTCGCTGTTCCGTCAGTTCCCGGCCGGCGTGCCGGGCAGCGCGCGGCTGTTCGTGAACCTGCTGTCGCAGGGGCGCGGACCGAAGCCGCCGGCGAAACCTGCGCGGGTGCAGCCGTGAGTTCGCCGTTTCGCCGCGTCCTGATTCGCGTCCTCGCCGCTGAGTTGCTAGCGTGGGCGCTGCTGATGGCGCTGCAATACCGCTACGCGGGCTGACCCATGCACTGGATCAACTGGGTCATCGTCCTCGGCTATCTCACGTACATCTCGGTGGACGGCATTCGCCGCGCGCGCGGCACCAACAAGCTCGAAGGGTACTTCCTCGGCAATCGCAGCCTGCCGTGGTGGGTAGTGGGGCTGTCGGTGATGGCCACACAGCTGTCGGCCATCACGATGATCGGCACCACGGGGCAGGGCGCCAACGACGGCATGCGCTTCGTGCAGTTCTACTTTGGCCTGCCCGTGGCGCTCGTGATCCTCGGCGTCACGCTCGTGCCGTTTCTGCACCGAGCCAAGGTGTACACCGCGTACGAGTTCCTCGAGCGGCGGTTCGATGCGCGCACGCGGTCGCTCACCAGCCTGCTCTTCCTGTTGTCGCGCGGCCTGTCGTGCGGCACCATCATCGCCGCGCCGGCGGTGGTCTTTGCGTCGATCTTCGGCATGCCGATCCCGTACGCGGTCGCGATCATTGGCGTCCCGACGATCATCTACACGATGATCGGCGGCGTGCAGGCTGTGGCGTGGACCGACGTCAAGCAGATGGTCCTCGTGCTCACGGCCATCGTCTCGGTCATTGTCGTGCTTCTCGTGCGCATTCCGGTCAGCCCCGATGACGCGATGCGCGTCGCCGGGGCGGCCGGCCGACTGAACATCTTTGATTTCGACTTCACGCTCACCAAGCAGTACACGTTCTGGAGCGGCATCATCGGCGGCACCTTCCTGATGCTCTCGTACTTCGGCACCGACCAGAGCCAGGTGCAGCGCTACCTCACCGCGAAGACGGTCGACGAGGCGCGCAGTTCGCACCTGATCAGCGCGTACTGGAAGATCCCGCTGCAGGCGCTGGTGCTGCTGGTCGGCGTGCTCGTCTTCGTGTTCTACGTGTTCACGGCGCCGCCGCTGTACTACAACCCGGCGCAGGCCGAGCGGATGCGGGCGTCCGATCCCGCAGCGTACGCCGCCGTCGAACAGCGCTACGAGACGGCGGTTGCCCGGCGCACCGCCGCGGCGCGGGCGCTCGCCGCTACGCCGCGCGCCAATGACGCCGCCGCCCGGCAGGCGGTGCGCGACGGCGATGCCGAGGTCGCCGCCGTACGCGCTGACGCCATCACGGCGGTGACGGCGCCGGGCGCCAAGGCGGCCACCGACGTCAACTACATCATTCCGCACTTTGTGCTCACCGAACTGCCGATCGGCCTGACGGGCATCTTCATCGCCGCGGTGATCGCGGCGGCGATGTCGGCGGTGGCCGGCGAACTGGCCTCGCTGTCGAGCACGACAGTCATCGACCTCTATCGCCGGTGGGTGCGGCCGGAGGCCGACGACGCGCACTACCTGCGGGTGTCGCGCGCCGCGACCGGCGCGTGGGGCGTGTTCGCGTGCGTGGTCGCCACATTTGCGGCGAACCTTGGATCGTTGATCGAAGTCGTGAACCGCTTCGGCTCGTTCTTCTACGGGTCGATCCTCGGCGTCTTTCTGCTGGCGATGATTCCGCGTACGCGCGGCAGCGGGGCGTTCTACGGGCTGTTGGCTGGGATGGCGGCGGTAGGGGCAGTGAATGTTGGCGCGCCGACGGTGGCGTTCCTCTGGTACAACGTCATTGGAGCGGTCACGGTGGTGTCAGTCGGCATGCTGTTCGGGCGGACGCCGCGTCCCGCGGCCGTGTGACGGCGCGCCCGCGCGTCGTCATCATCGGCGGCGGTTTCGCCGGACTGCACGCGGCGCGTGCCCTGCGGCGCGCGCCCGTGGATGTGGTGCTGATCGACCGCACCAATCATCATGTCTTCCAGCCGCTGCTGTATCAGGTGGCGAACACGTCGCTCGCCCCCAGCGACATCGCCGCGCCGATTCGCTGGATCCTCCGCGGCCAGCGCAACGTGACCGTGCTGCTTGGCGACGTCACGGGTGTGGATGCCGCGTCGCACACGGTGCTTGTGGCCGGCGAGGCGCCGGTGCCGTACGATGCGCTGATTGTCGCCACCGGGTCGCGGCACGCGTACTTCGGACACGAAGAGTGGGAGGCCCACGCCCCCGGCCTCAAGACGCTGGCTGACGCGCTCGACATGCGGCAGCGCATGCTCCTCGCCTTCGAGCGCGCGGAGTGGACGTCGGACGAGGCGGAGCGCCGCGCGCTGCTCACCTTTGTTGTCGTCGGCGGCGGGCCGACCGGCGTGGAACTCGCCGGCACCCTGCCCGAGTTCGCGCGTGCCGCGCTGCGTCCCGACTTTCGGCGGTTCGATGCCGGCGCCGCGCGCGTGGTGCTCATCGAAGGCGGACCGAGGCTGCTCGCCGCCTTTCCCGAGCACGTCAGTGCCCGCGCCCGCCGTGACCTGGAACGGCTGGGCGTGGAGGTGCGCACGGGTGTCGCGGTGAGCGCCGTGAGCGCCGACGGCGTGACCGTCGCCGGCGAGTTGCTGGCGGCCCGCACCGTCTTCTGGGCGGCGGGAAATGCGGCATCACCGATCGGACGTATGCTGGACGCGCCGATGGACCGCGCCGGCCGCGTGCTCGTTGGGCCTGATCTCGCGGTGCCGGGTCACCCGGAGATCTTCGTCGCCGGCGACTTGGCCGCCATTCGCTGGGACGACACGCGCTGGGTGCCCGGCGTGGCGCCCGCCGCCATGCAGATGGGGCGCCATGCCGGCCGCAACGCAGCGCGCCAATTGCAGGGCGCGCTCACTCGTGCCTTTCGCTACGTTAACAAAGGGGAGATGGCGACGATCGGCCGCAACAGGGCCGTGGCCGTCTTCGGCCGCCGTGTCGCGCTTACCGGGCGCCCGGCGTGGTTCTTCTGGTTATTCGTCCACATCATGTATCTGGTGGGCTTCCGAAACCGGCTGAGCGTGCTCCTGCAGTGGGGGTATGCCTACCTCACCTTCCAGCGCGGCGTGCGGCTGCTGACGCCGCACGATCCAGCGCGGCCTGCCGGTGGCCCAGCATGACGGGCCGCATTCTGGGACCAACCGCGACGGGAACCACTCCGCGCGAGCAGCGGCTCGCCGCCGCCGGGCGACTTGCGGCGGGACTCATGCACGAGTTCCGCAATGTATTGGCGCCCATCACCAACCTGGCGTTTATCCTCGAGCGCAACGCGGACCAGCCGGACAAGGTCCGCGAACTGGCGGGCCGGCTGTCTCAACTGGCGCAGGTGCGGGGCCGCGTGCTCGACCGCCTGCGCGATTTCCTGAGACAGGACGCGGAACGGTTTCCCGATACGGCCGTCTTGGACCTCAGCGCGGCGGCCTGCGAGACGGTGGCGCTCTGCGGTACCCTCGCGGCGTCCAACTTTGGCGGCGCCGTGACCATCACCTGCGACGCGCCCGCACCGCTGCCGGTGCAGGGCGATGGCCACGACTTGCGCTCGGCGATCTTCGAAATGGTGCTCAATGCCCTCGAAGCCCAATCGGAGGGCGGTACCATCCGAGTGCGCGTCTGGGCGGACGACGGACGCGCCTATGTCGAAGTGGCCGACACGGGACCCGGCCTGCCGAGCGGGATGGCGGAAAGCGCGTTCGATCCTTTCATTACATCAAAGGAAGAGCCCGACGCGGGGCTCGGTCTGTCTGCGGCGTGGGGCATCGCTCGGCGCCACGGTGGCGACTTGACCATAGCCTCGCGCGCGACCGGCGGCACCACCGTCGTGCTCGCGGTGCCATGCCTCCCCTCTGTTGGCCTCGGCAACACGGATCACACTTGACCGACCTCATGACATCACCTTCTAGCACAAGCGCCCGCGTCCTCGTCGTCGACGATGAGCTGACCGCACGCGAGTCACTGACCGAGCTGCTGACGACGCTCGGACACGATGTTCTTGAGGCGGTGGCCGACGCCTCCACGGCCGAGGCACGCGCCGCCGCGCTGCGCCCCGACGCAATCCTCATGGACGTCGTGCTGCCGGGTGCCAACGGCATCGAGGCGGCGCAGGCGATCTCGCGTGCGCTTCCTGGCACGGCCATCATCCTCATCAGTGGCGATGAGACGGTGCGCCTGACCGACGCCGAGGCCGACGCCTCGGGCGCGGTCGCCTTCCTGACGAAGCCCGTGCCGCCGCGAGTGCTCGATTCGGCCATCCGGCTGGCGGTGGCGCGCGCTACCGCGTTGCGTCAGGCGCGGCAGGAAGCGGCCGACCTCAAGCAGATGCTTGAAGACCGCAAGCTCATCGAACGCGCCAAGGGCATTCTGATGCGGCGCACCGGCTGCTCCGAGCCCGAGGCGTATCGCATTCTCCAGCGGTCGTCGCAGGACCGGTCAAAGAAGATGGTCGACATCGCCCGCGCGGTGCTCGACGCCGAGCCCGGCGCCACGGCCTAGCCGCTAGCGCGCCGGCGCCACCGGCTTGCCGTACGATTCCATGTTGAGCCCCAGCGAGATCGTCAGCAGCACGACAATGGCTGCGGTGAAGAACGGCACGCGCTGCCCGAGATGGTCGTACGCCCAGCCGAAGTAGAGCGGCCCCACGACCCGCGCGATGCCGCCGAAGGTTTGCTGCACGCCCATGTAGAGCCCGCGTTCGTGTGCGGCGACCACCTGACTCAGCAACCCGGTGACGCACGGAAACGTGAAGGCGGTGCCGAGCGGCACGAGCGCCACGGAGATGGCGAGCACCGGGATGTTGGGGGCCAGCGGCATCGTTCCGAGCCCCAGGGCGAGCAGCGTCATGCCAAGGCGCGACAGCCGCGCTTCGCCGAATCGGTCCACCATCTTGCCGAGAATCAGCGCGCGCGTGATCACGGAAATAACGCCGGTATAGGTGAAGAAGAATCCGATGGTCGACGCTGTCACCCCGAAACGCCACGAGAGGAAGAGCGCCAGCGTGGCGGACATCGCCTGGAACGACCCCATCGTGATGGCGTAGATCCAGATGAGCCGCGATGACGGTTCCGCGCTGTGCGAGACGACGCGCCAGATGGCATCGCCGGACTTGCGCGCCGTCTTGCCCGCCGCGTGCGCGCCGGTCGTGTCGTGCGACTCGGTGAGGTAGTGGAACGCGAACAACATCGTGATGCACGACATCAGGGCGGCGGCGAGTCCCGGTCCGCTCGTGCCGAGGAAGTGCATGGCGCCGCCGCCAATCACGGGGCCGAGCGCAACGCCGGCGTTGGTGGACGCCGACAGCCACCCCAGTGCTTTCGATCGATCCTCGGGACGGGTGGAGTCGGCCACGTACGCCTGAATAACGCCCACCGTGCCGCCTCCCGCGCCCTGCACGATGCGGCTCACGAACAGCCAGTCGAGTGTGGGAGCGTAGGCGAAGACCAAATACGCGAGCGCCGAGCCGCCAAGACCGATCATCATCGCCGGGCGCCGACCAAAACGGTCTGACACGCGCCCCCAATATGGGGCGCTGATCAACTGCACGATGGCATAGGTCGCGATGAGGAGTGATACCGCGGCCCCTTCGCCGCCCATGCCAATCGAGGCGAGCAGGCGCCCCATCACGCCGCTTTCATGCATGTCCTTGGCATAGAACGGCAGCAGCGGCACGACCATCAAGATCCCCACCATGTCCATGAAGGCGGTGATCATCAGGACCACGAGCTTGCCACGGCCGTCGGTGGCGACGTTCGGCGATGTCATGGCGCGCTCAGGCAATGGGGGCGGTGCCCACGAGCACCGCGGTGACGACGAGCACGGCGAGCGCGAACGCGCATTCCGCGAGGAGCGACCGACCGACGAGTTCGGCTGACACGGTGGCCGTGCGCTTGGTGGCCAGCTTCGAATGGCCCGCGCCGATGAATCCGGTCACGCCGACCAGCAGAAGCTTCGCCACGAACAGGCCGCTGTACGTGGGCGAGGCGATGCCTTCGGGCGCGCCCATACGCAGCCACGCCGACAGCAGACCTGTGACGAAGACCGTCGGGGCGGCGATGACGGCGACGCGATGAAACGCGGCGAACAAGGCCGTGGCGTGCGCCGCGCCGTGCTCGGCGTGTCGCGCGCGCGTGATGACGGTGGCGACCAATGCCAGCGCGCCGATCCAGGCGCCGGCGGCCAGTCCGTGGATGAGATCCACGGCGAGGGAGGGGAACCGCAGCGTCGGCGCGCTGGCCGCGTGCGCCAGGGCCGGCGGGAGCAATGCGATGGCGGTCAGCGCGGCCTCTACCGTCGCCGGCCACCGGCGCGCGGCCGGTGGGCTGGAGGCGATTGAGCCAGCGATCATCCCGCCAACGAGCGCGCCGGCGACTCCCTGCACGAGCAGCGCCTGCCCGGCGGCCGATTGCAGCAGCGCGCGGCCGGTGAGGGCGACGTCCGGTATGGTGGCGAATGGTCCGGCAAGGCGGGCGATCGACGTCGCCGCGAGCGCGATGCCGCACCACATCGCCGCGCGCGAGGCGAGCGTCTGCCAGGCCGCGTGCGTGCGCTCATCAACCGCGGCGCCGAGCGCCGGCAACACGAAGCGAACGAACGCCCACGCGCCCAATGCGCCGGTGGTCGCCGTGAACGCGACGAACCGCAGAGCAACGGCGCTCCAGCCGCCGGCGGCGTCAATCATGCCGGGCGGTGCGAGGCGGGGGGACGCGGGTCGCGATCATCCCTTCAATTTCACCCGCGCTGACGCGCCTGCCAACTGGCGCCCCGAAAGACCTTCACGCGCGGCTGCCGCCGTGCGAGCATTAAGAATGGCCCAGCGCATCCGCACCCGCTTTCTCGTCATCGGTTCCGGCGTTGCGGGACTGCACACGGCGTGGCGCGCCTCGGCGCACGGCGACGTGTATGTGCTGACCAAGCGCACCCTCTTTGACTCCGCCACCGCGTATGCGCAGGGCGGCATCGCCGCGGCCCTCGGGGCCGGGGATTCGCCGGACCTGCATCGCAAGGACACGCTGGCGGCCGGCGCCGCGCTGTGTGATTCCGAGGCGGTGGAAGTGTTGACGTCCGAGGGGCCTCAGCGGGTCAGGGAACTGGCGAGCGCGGGAGCGCGATTCGACACCGACGTGCGCGGCCGCCTCTCGCTTGGCAAGGAGGCGGCGCACTCGCGGCACCGCATCGTGCACGCGCACGGCGACCAGACCGGCGCCGAAGTCGCGCGCACGCTGATCCAGCGTGTCAGCGAGACGCCGAACATCCACGTGCTCGAAAGCGCCCGCGTGCTCGATCTCATCGTGCACGCCGACCGGTGCTGCGGCGTGCGCGCGAGCGTGATGGGACGCGCCGTCGAGATCATCGCCGACGCCACCGTGCTGGCCGCCGGCGGCTGCGGGCAGCTGTTCCGCTACACGACGAACCCCGTCGTGGCGACCGGCGACGGGTACGCGATCGCGCACCGCGCGGGGGTAAAGCTCGCCGACATGGAGTTCGTGCAGTTCCATCCCACTGCACTCGACACGCCGGAGAATCCGCTGCAGTTGGTCTCGGAGGCGGTGCGCGGCGAGGGAGCCGTGCTCGTCAACGACACCGGCGCCCGGTTCATGACCAAAGTGCACAAGAGCGCCGAGTTGGCGCCGCGTGATGTGGTCGCCCGGGCGATCTTTCGCGAACAGCAGGCGGGCCGTCGTGTCTATCTCGACGCGCGCGCCCTGAAGGGGAGCTTCGCCAAGCGCTTCCCAGGGATCTTCGCCCTCTGTAGTGCTCGCGGCATCGATCCGCGCCGTGACAAGATCCCCGTGACGCCGGCGGCCCACTATATGATGGGCGGCATCGTCACCGACCTGGCCGGACGGTCGTCGCTCGACCGGCTCTATGCCTGCGGCGAGGTGTCGTGCACCGGCGTGCACGGCGCCAACCGGCTGGCCTCCAACTCACTGCTCGAAGGGCTGGTCTTCGCCGAGCGCGTCGCGCGCGACATGGGCACGTTGCCGCACCTGCCGCGCCTACCGCGCAGGTCGGAGTGGCGCGTGCCGGTGTTGCGCGACCGTGGCGCCGCGCAGGTGGCCGCCGACGCCGTGCGCATGCTGATGTGGGAATACGCGGGCATCGATCGCACCGCGAAAGGGCTGCGTACATGCGTGGAACGGCTCGATGAGCTCGTGTCGCGCCTGCCGGCCGGCGCCACCGAGGAGGCGAACATGATCGAGACCGCGCAGATCATCGCCATGGCGGCGCTGATGCGCCGTGAATCGCGGGGCGGCCACTTTCGTCGCGATTTCCCGCGCCCCAAGCACAAGTGGCACGGCCGACACATCGAGTTTTAGTCGGGACCCGCATGCGGGGAAATACGCCGACGCCCATCGTCCGCTGCTAGTGAGGCATCGGCAGGTCCGCCGACTCGGCGGATCCGCGCGGCGCGCTCCGGAAGACCTCGCCCCGTACTTCGTTGACGCCGGGGGGCGCGGTGTCCACCAGCAGCGCGGTCAGCGATAGCACGAGCACAATCAGGCCGGCCTGAAAGCGCAGCGAGTGCAGCAGGTGCGCACGCTCGCCGGTGCGCGCCATCCGCTCGGCGTGACGGCGATGGTACTCGTTGAAGGCCAGCAGGATGAAGACGATCGCCACCTTGCCCACGAGCAGTCGCCCGTACGGAGATCCGGTAATGTCATCGAAGCCGGTCAGGTGTGTGGCGGAACTGAACAGCCCGGTCAACACCACGGCGCTGCCAAGCGCGCCCGACAGTCGGAAGTACCGTTCGATCATCGCGCCGAGCGGATCAGTCCACGGCGACGCCGTATGGGCCTGCACGCGATGTCCGGCGAGTACAAGCAGGAACAGCGCGCCCAGCCACGCCCCCACGCCCGCGATGTGCAGACCGTCGAAGATCGGGGCCAGGGTCAGCGTGGCAAACGCGTCGAACGGATGACCCTGCAGGCCCGCGCCGATCGCCAGCGCGGGCACGCTGGCGAGCACCAGCCACCAGCCGATAGCCTGGCGGGCTCCCGCCAATCGCCATCCAGCGAGCGCCAGTACGCCCGCAGCGATCGTGGCGGCGAGGCCGATGCCCCACTCGGACCGCAGCACCAGCGCCTCGAGCCGACTGTCCAGTGTAAACCGGTCGTCCATCAAGGCCGCCACACCGAGCGTCCGCGGCACAATCAACAGCAGGAACGCGACCGCGCTGCCCGTGCCCCAGCGCACCACGAGCGAAAACATCTGCTCATTGGTGGCGTCGCGCACGGGTCCAAGCGGCAGCGAGGTCTGCCGCCAGACGAGAAAATGAAACGCTGCTGCACCCACTAGAACGACGGCCGCAAGGAAGTACAGCGTGGCAACCAGTGCGGTGCTGAGCGCGAGGAAGATCTGCACAGGTGGATGATCGCGAGTGCGCGCGTCCGGCGCCAGCACCCCCCGCCTCGCATGGCGCTGGGAGCGTGGCTAGGTTTCGATTTATGTCCATCGATCAAACTGAAGCGCGCGAATCAGCCGCGCTTGTCGAAGAGATCCTCGCGCTGGCCCGGCAGCGCCGCGCCGTGATTCTCGCCCATAACTACCAGCGGCCCGAAGTGCAGGATTTGGCCGACTACGTCGGCGATTCCCTCGGCCTCTCGCGCGAGGCGGCGCGCACGGATGCCGACGTCATTGTCTTCTGCGGCGTGCATTTCATGGCTGAGACCGCGGCGATCCTGTCACCCGCCAAGACGGTGCTCCTGCCGGACCTCGCCGCGGGCTGCTCGCTGGCCGCGACCATCGACGCCGACCAATTGCGCGCGTGGAAGGCCGAACATCCGGGCGCCGTGGTGGTTTCGTATGTCAACACGACCGCCGAGGTGAAGGCCGAGACGGACTACTGCTGCACGTCCGGCAACGCGGTGGAGGTCATCAACGCCATCCCCGCCGATCGCGAGATCCTGTTCCTTCCCGACATGTTCCTCGGCGCGCACGTGCGTCGGGTGACGGGGCGCGCGAATATCCATGTCTGGATGGGGGAGTGCCACGTGCACGCCGGCATCGACCCCGAGAACATCCGTCTCCAGCGCTCGCTGCATCCGGGCGCCGAGTTCCTGATCCATCCGGAATGCGGCTGCGCCACCAGCGTGGTCGAAGCCGTTTCGGCGGGCGATGTCGATCCCGAGGGCGTCCACATTCTCTCCACCGAGGGGATGATCAAGCGTCCGGGACTGAGTGGGGCCGATACCTTCATTGTCGCGACGGAAGTGGGAATCCTGTATCGGTTGCGGCGCGAAAATCCGGGCAAGCAGTTCTTCGCCGCCAACGAGCGGGCCTCCTGCGCCTACATGAAGGTCACGACGCTCGAGGCGGTGCGCGACGCGCTGCGGCACCTGCAGCATCGCATCACCGTGCCAACCGACATCGCCGACCGCGCGCGGCTGGCGATCGAGCGCATGGTGTCCATCGGCGGCGGCACGCCGACCCCGCCCGCCGAGGGTGTGGACCCCGGCGAATGACTCCGGATCGCGTGCCGCCGCGGCGCATCACCGCCATGGACGCGCCGTCTTTTGCGACGGGAGAGCCGGACTTCCCGCTGACGGAAGCGCAGACGGCCCGGCTCGTCCGCGCGGCGCTCGACGAGGATCACGCGGACAACGACATCACGACGCTGGCGACGGTGATTCACACGCGCCGTGCCCGCGCCGCGCTCGTCGCGCGCGACGCCGGCGCAATCTCCGGCGTACCGCTGGCGCTCGCCGCATTCTGCCAGTGCGACGACAAGGTGGAGATCCGCGTCGACGTGGAAGATGGACGGCGTGTCGAGCCCGGCACGACCGTGCTGTTCATCAATGGCCGGGCGCGCGGCCTGCTCGCCGCGGAGCGGACCGCGCTCAATTTCCTGCAGTGTCTCTCGGGCATCGCCAGCCTGACCGCCCAGTACGTGGACGCCGTGCGCGGGACGCGCGCCCGCATTGTTGATACGCGCAAGACGACCCCCGGCTGGCGGCGCCTCGAGAAGTACGCCGTGCGCTGCGGCGGCGGCGGCAATCATCGCGAAACGCTGGCCGATGCGGTGCTTGTCAAGGACAACCATCTGGCGGCGCTCGACGGTGATGTCGCCATGGCCGTGCGCAGGTCGCGCGAACAGACGCCGCCCATGACCTTCGTGCAGATCGAGTGCGACCACCTCGAGCAGGTACGCGCCGCCGTCGACGCCGGCGCCGACGGCGTCCTGCTCGACAACATGTCGCCGGAGATGCTGCGCGACGCGGTGGCGATTGCCGGTGGGCGCGTGCTGACCGAAGCGTCGGGCGGCGTAACGCTCCACACCGTGCGCGCCATCGCCGAAACGGGCGTCGATCGCATTTCCGTGGGCGCGCTCACCCATTCGGCGCCGGCGATGAACCTCGCGCTCGATTTCGAGTAGCGCCGCGCCCCGGTTCAGCCCTGCATCGCCTCGGCGAGCTGCCGTTTCAGGTCGTCGGCGTCACGGGTTGGCGCCTCGCAGGTGAAGCCGCGACACACATACGCTGTGGCGCCGTCGCGCGCATCCTTGCCCGTCAGCAACGGCGGGTCGGCGGCTGTGCCGCCGGCCAGCACGAGCGACGGCACGTAACGGTCGGCCAGCGCCCGTCCAAGCGCCTGAAAGTCCGCGGCCGACGGGCTGCCGCGGAGCACCACGCTCACGGCGCCGTCGACCTCCGCGTCTGCTGCGCCGAGCAGGTGTCCAAACGCGAGCGGTGCCTGTGCCGTTCGATCGGCGAGGGATGACAACACCTGGCGCGCGCGCGCCGCGCCCGCCTCGTCACCATCGAGCGCGGCGAGTCGCTGCAGCAGCTCCACGGCGAGGGCCGTTCCGGATGGCGTCGCATTGTCGAACGCATCACGCGGCCGCGTCACGAGCGGTGGCGCATCGGACGCGGTGTCAAAGAACGCGCCGGCGTCATCGTCCCAGAAGAACCGCTCACACGACACAGCCAGCGCACGCGCCTCGGCGAGCCAGCGCGGGTCAAAGGTCAGCTCGTACGTGGCGAGAAAGCCGAGACCCAGCGCCGCGTGGTCCTCGAGAAACCCCGCGATGCGCGCCTCTCCCCCGGCGAAGACGCGCCACGCGCGCCCGTCGCGAACCAGATTGTGCGAGAGAAACTCGGCGGCGCGCAGGGCCAATGTGCGCCAGCGCGGCTTGCCGAACACGCGGGCGCATTCAGCGGCGCCGCGCAGCATCAGCCCGTTCCAGCTGGCGATGATCTTCTCATCGCGCGCCGGACGCACGCGCATGGCGCGGGCCGCGAGCAGCGCAGTGCGTCCGCGCGCCACCGCGCGCTGCAGGGCAGGCTCGTCAATGGCGTGTGCCGCGGCGACCGCCGCGTCGGGGCGCGGTCGCCAGAGGATGTTGCGTCCCTCGAAGTTCCCCGCCGCCGTCGCCCCCCAGTAGTCCGTCAACAGCGCCGCGTCGTCGCCGAGTGCGCGCGTGAGTTCGGCGAGCGTCCAGACGTAGAACGTTCCTTCGTGCCCGTCCGAGTCGGCATCAAGCGAGGCGTAGAAGCCGCCGTCGGGGGCGGTCATCTCCTGCTCAACCCACGCAAGCGTTGCCTCGGTCGCTTCGCGCACCGTGCCGTCGTCCGTTGCCTGCCAGAGCTGCGCGCCAAGCCGCGCCAGCAGCGCGTTGTCGTAAAGCATCTTCTCGAAGTGCGGCACGAGCCAGGTCTGGTCCACCGCGTAGCGATGGAAGCCTCCGCCGAGCTGGTCGAAGATCCCGCCGCCGGTCATGCGGCCCCAGGTGTGGGTGACGATCCGCAGCAGGGCGTCATCGCCGGTGCGCGCCCAACGGCGCAGCAGAAAGTCGAGCACCATGGTGGGCGGGAACTTCGGTGCGCCGCCGAATCCGCCATGCGCCGTGTCGTACTGCGCCGCCGCGGCGTGCACCGCGCGCTGCAGCAGTCCGGCATTGACCGCGCCGCCGCCGCGAAGAGGAGGCTCGTCGAAGATGCCGAGGAGCGACTGCGCGTCGCGCACGACGTCGTCGCGGCGCTTGCGCCACGCGTCGGCGACGCCGGCGAGCACGCGGCGGAAGGCCGGCAGACCGTGCCGATCGTCCGGCGGAAAGTAGGTGCCGCCAAAGAACGGAGCACCGTCGGGGGTCAAGAAGACCGTCATCGGCCATCCGCCGTGCCGCGTGAGCGCCTGCACGGCGCGCATGTAGATGGCGTCGACGTCCGGCCGCTCTTCGCGGTCTACCTTCACGTTCACGAAACTGGCGTTCATCAGGGCGGCAGTCGTCCCGTCCTCAAACGACTCGTGCGCCATCACGTGACACCAATGACAGGCGGCGTAGCCGACGCTCAGCAGCACCGGCTTGTCCTCGGCGCGGGCGCGGGCAAAGGCCTCATCACCCCACGGAAACCAGTCCACCGGGTTGTCCATGTGCTGCCGCAGGTACGGCGACGTTTCGGAAGCGAGGCGGTTGGGCACGGGCGTCAGGGCGGGGGGGCGTGCGGAACGGTAGATTTCGCAAGCTAACCGATCACGCCCTGAACGCCGCGCCATGACCGACGCCACTCCAACGGCCCCAGCGGCCGAACGACACTGGATTCGCGCGCTGCAGCTGCTCGCCGCCGGCACGGTGCTGCGCCTGCTGATGGCCGCGCGTGTGCCGCTCACCAGTGACGAGGCGTACTACTGGGAGTGGAGCCGCGCCCTGGCGGCCGGCTACTTCGATCATCCGCCGGCCATCGCCTGGCTGATCGCGCTGGGCGGCGATTCCGAGCTTGGCGTGCGGCTTGGCGCGGTGCTGACCGGCGGGCTGGCTGGACTGGCCGTGTTGCGCACCGCACGTCGGTTGGGCGGCGACGCGGCCGCGTTGTGGGCCTCGCTGATCTTCGCCTGCCTGCCGCTCGCCGCCGCGGGTTACGTGCTCGCCACGCCCGACGCGCCGCTGTTCTGCGCGCTGGCGTGGACGCTGCACGCCGTCGTTGAGGCGCTGGAATCGCCTGTTGGGTCGCGCGACTCGCTGCGCTGGTGGGCCGTGGCGGGCGCCGCTATCGGCGTCGCGATGCTGTCCAAGTACACGGCGGTGCTCATTCCCGCCGCCATCGCCCTCTCGTGTCTCCTGTACGCGCCGTTGCGCGCGCGCTTCCGGGAGCCGGGTCCGTACCTCGCCGTTGGCCTCGCGTCGCTCGTGCTGGCGCCGAATCTCTGGTGGAACTTCACGCACGACTGGGCCTCGTTCGCGTTTCAACTCGGCCACGGACTTGGCGCGCCCAAACAGGCCGGGCTCGCCGCGATTGCGACGCGCGAGCTCAATCTAATTGGCGGCCAAGCCGGCCTCGCATCGCCCGTGCTCTTTGTGCTGCTCGTTGGGGCGCTATGGCGCGCGCTGCGACAGCGCGACGATGTGGTGCTGCAACTGCTGGCGACCGTCAGCGTGGTGGTGCTGGTGTTCTTCGCGTGGAGCGCCACCCGAAAGAACGTCGAGGCCAATTGGCCGGCCTCCGCCTGGCTGTCGGGCATGATCCTGCTAGCGGTTGAAGCGGCGCACACCACCCGTCGTGCGTGGCTGCGTGGCGGCCTCTGGCTCGGTGCCGTACTGGTGGTCGTGGTGTACGTCGATGCCGCGACCCTGCTCGCGCCGCGGCTCGGGCTGCGCCCCGGGCGTGATCCGGTGAGCAAGGCCTATGGATGGGACGCGGTTTCCGGCAGCGTGCAGGAGGCGGTGCGCCTTGCGCTGAGCGCTCGACGCGGCGACCCCGCGCCGCGCCACGTGTGGGTGGCGGCCGACCGTTACCAGGACGCGGCACAGTTGGCGTGGGGGCTCCGCCACAGCGGCTTCGACACGCTGGGGGTCTTCTCGACCAATCTGGGCGGCCGTACCAACCAGTACGACTTGTGGCCCGGGTTCCGGCAGGTCGCCAAGCAAGGCGACGCGCTCGTGCTGGTGCTCGACGACGCCAGGTCCGCGGAGGCGGCCGAACCTTCCCCCATTCTCGCGCTCGCGCCGTATTTTTCACGTATCGATCAAGGCCCCCCCGTGGTGCGAACCGCCCACGGTCTCACGCTCGGGCGCCAGCGCGCCTGGCTGCTCCGCGACTGGCGCGGCGGCTGGCCCGGGCATTCTACGCCGTCCATTCCGGAGTTCCGATGACTATCCCGGCCGACCTCGAAAAACGCTTCGCCGCGCGCGAGGGCCAGCTTCTCAACGACCTGTTCGACTTCCTCCGCATCCCAAGCGTCAGCGCGCGCACCGAGCACAACGCCGACACCCAGCGCGCCGCGGCCTGGCTGCACGCACGCCTCGCCAAGATTGGCTTTGCCGTGGAGACGTGCCCCACCGCCGGACACCCCGTGGTGCTCGCCGAGTGGCGCAAGGCGCCGGCCGGGTCGCCGACGATTCTGGTGTACGGCCACTACGATGTGCAGCCGCCCGAACCGCTCGAGCTGTGGACGACTCCGGCGTTCGAGCCAACGGTGCGCGACGGCAAGCTCTTTGCCCGCGGCAGCGTGGACGACAAGGGCCAGCTGTTCGCCCACGTCGCCGCCCTCGAGGTGCTGCTTGAGGTGCGCGGCAAGCTGCCGGTGAACGTGATTCTCATCGCCGAAGGCGAAGAGGAAGTCGGAAGTGAGCACCTCGCGCCGTTCATCGAGGAGCACAAGAAGCGCCTGGCCTGCGACGGCGTGGTCATTTCCGACTCGTCGATGTTCGCGCCCGGCATTCCCAGCATCCTCAGCTCGCTGCGCGGCCTCGCCTACTTCGAGATCAACGTGCGCGGTCCGGCGCAGGACCTGCATTCCGGGTCGTACGGCGGCGCGGTGGTGAATCCGGCGATGGCGCTCGCCCGCATCCTCGCGACGATGCACGACGCCAACGGCAAGATCATGATCGACGGTTTCTACGACGACGTGCTGCCGTTCCCGCCCGACGTGATCGCTGGCATGCGCAAGCTGCCGTTCGACGAAGAGCACTTCCTTCAGGAAGTCGGCGCCCCATCGCTCGGCGGCGAGCCGCAGTTCACCGTGCTCGAAAAGCTGTGGACACGGCCGACGTGCGAGGTGAACGGCCTGCTCAGCGGCTACACCGGCGAGGGCGCCAAGACCGTGCTCCCCGGCGTCAGCATGGCGAAGGTCAGCTGCCGCCTGGTGCCGAAGCAGGATCCCGCCAAGATCGAAGCGTTGATGAAGGCGCACGTCGCCAAGGTCGCGCCCAAGGGCGTGACGGCGACGGTCACGCACCTGCACGGCGGCAAGCCGTGGCGTGCCGACCTCGAAGGGTCACTGTTTGAGGCGGCCAAGAAGGCGCTGTCGGCGGCCTTCGGACGCGATCCAGTGGTCACGGGCGAGGGCGGTTCGATCCCGGTGGTCGGCGACTTCGAGCGAATCCTTGGCGTGCCAGTGCTCCTGATGGGCTTTGGCCTGCCCGGCGAAAACGCGCATGCGCCCGACGAGTGGATGAGCGTCGAGAACTTCAACAAGGGAATGCGCGCCATTGCGGCGCTGTTTGAAGAGCTCGGCGGTTAGGCTGAGTTCGCAGCACGCGCTTCCACCCTCACTCGCGCAATGATGCGAAACGGAGCCGCGCAATGGTGGCTGATGAATATCCGAGCATCATCGCCGGCGTAATCGAAGCCGACGAGATTCGTATTGGAAAGGGCGTGGTGGTCGAAGAGCGCGCGCTCATCACTGGCAATGGCGGACCGGCTCGGCTCGTGGAGCTTGGCGACTTCAGCTTCATTGGCCGCGACACGCGCATCATGGTTCCTGAGCTGCGCCTGGGCGATTACTCCAAGGTGCATGCATTCACCTTTGGTCACGGAAATGAGCCGCTCCGCATTGGCCGTAACTGCTGGATCGGGGGAATGTGCGTGCTGGATTCCCTGGGCGGGCTCGACCTCGACGACGGAGTCGGTGTCGGAGCACACAGCCAGATTTGGACGCATATCAAGTTCGGAGACCTTGTCCAAGGCTGCCGTTTCTACACGACGAAGTACATGCACGTTCAGCACGATGCGTGGTTCGTGGGGCATTGCATTATCTCGCCCGTAAACGTCGCCCCACGCGCCATGGCGCTGGTGGGCTCGGTGATCACATCGGACATGTCCGAGAACCGCGTCTACGCCGGTACGCCGGCGCGTGACATCACTGACAAAGTCGGACCACAGTTTGCCAATGTGACCGTCGATCAGAAGGTGGAGGTCATGCGCCGGCTGATCGCCGCCTACGAGCTGCGGCATCCGGAGCATGCCGGCTGCCTCGGCATCGTCCAAGCGAGTGACTCCGCTCGTGACTGCGAGGTGCTGTTCGACGTGGAATCTCGCACCTACACGCGCACATACTCTCCTGCTGAAGTCGGCTTTCTCAAAGCGAATGTGCCCCTCGTGAAGTTCGTGCCGGTCGGCGTCCCGTCGTTCTTCGTACCGGGTCCTCCGGCTGCTGCGGGTCATGACGGAATGCATAATCGCGAGGGCGGGTAGTGCGCGGCCGTCTGGTTTCGCTCGCGATAGTGCGAGCGATTGGGCCTCAGTGGCCCCTGGCCTTAGCTACATGTCTCGTTGTCGGGTTCTATGGCCTGCTGCTCGCCCGTGATCTGCCGATTGGCGGTATTGATGAGAGCTTCTACAAGGGTGTCGCGTTTGAACTCGCAACGCGGGGAACGTGGACCCTGCACAGCGCTCTCGGGCTGCATCCGGATCTGGACACGTTCTTCGTCGCCGGATATCCGCCGTTGTACATGGTCTCGCTGGCGGGCTGGTATCGTCTTGCAGCATTCGGGCTGACACAGGGGCTGGCGTTTCCCCTCGCGCTCCATGCCGCGACTGCTTGCCTTGCGGGCATCCTGACCGCACGCCTCTCGACACAGCACGGGAATTGGTGGGGCGCCGTTGCATGCCTTGCCTCGGCCGCCTATCTGCGAACCGATCGCCCCGATCCCGCTGCGCTATGCCTCGTCTTGCTCACGCTCGTGCTAATCGTCAAGTCGAGGCGTCCCACTCCTCGTCGTGCGCTCATCATCAGCGTCGCATGGGCTGGTGCCCTATTGGTCCAACCGGTGGCGACTGTGCTTTACGGGTTGCTCGTGACAGTGGTGCTCCTGCTATGGTATCGGTGGCGAACGGATGCACTCCGGATCATCGTCGCTGCGGCGATTCTGGTGGTCGCCATCGAGGGGGCCATGTTCATCCGGCATCCCAATGGATTTCGGTACTTTCTCAAGAGCGCCACGGCCGCCGCCAGTAACGGTCCACGGAGTGACCTGTTTCTCACGGTGTTGAAGACGAACTGGTACGCACTGCCGTGGTTCATTCTTGCGGTCGTGGGGCTCGTTCTGCTCGCTTGCGGCGGGCGCTGGCGAACGATGACACGATCATTGGCGATCAGTCTCGTCGCTGTGCTTGCGCTGTGGGGCATGATGTGGCCCCTGGAAACGTACTTGATGCTCACTTTTCCGTTGGTCGTCGTGACCGTCTGCGTGTCGTGGCAGCGCTTCATGCGCACGAGAAGCCGTCGTCTCATTGGCGCCACTTGCATCGGTGCGGCCCTCGGCGTGGCGTGGCTGCCCTCTTTTGTTCTCCTGCTGCGGTCCGCATCGATGGTTCCTCACGACCGCTATGAGACCTCTCGCCTCGCGGTGCAGGCGCATATTCCGCCGGGCAGTATTGTGATGGGTGATAGTCCGACGTGGACCATGCTGGTCGAACGCTACCGATTCTTCGACACAGTCTGGGGCGAACGCCATTACGGCGAAGCGGCCTATGTGGTCTCAGCGGGCTACGGCTCACGGCGCCTTGGCATCAGCAACTTCGAGGTGGCACATCCGAAGATGGTTCGCGAGTTTGCGTTGGTGTACGACGGGATCGACTCGGTGCCGCAGACGATTGGCGGGTGGACGGTGGGGCGAAGCCGCGTCGGATACGGCGTGCGTATCTTCCAGCGTGTCTCTCGAGCCGTCCAGGAGTCTACGCCGAAGTGAGCGCAGGGCACATGCGGACCGCGGGAGGTGGTTGGTGAGTCAGACGACAGGCGGTTTCCGAAAGGTGCTGTCGAGCGCCGCGATCTACGATGCGGTGCAAGCGGCGCTCGGGTCCGATCGATTCAGACGCCGAGTTGTTGCGGAGTTCCTGGGCCCACGACCGTATCTACGGGTGCTCGATATCGGTTGCGGCACGGGCGACATGCGGGACTACCTGCCCCGTGACGTCGAGTACGTGGGCGTTGACCCTTCGGCGAGCTATATCGCGGCCGCGCGCAAGCGATTCGGCCCTCGTGGATCCTTCCGCGTGGATTCCGTGGCTACATTGGACGTACTGTCCATGCCCCCATTTGATGTCGTACTCGCGATTGGGGTGCTGCACCATCTGGACGACGACGAAGCGCGGCACCTATTTCGCCTCGGCTCCGCGGCGCTGGGCGGTGCTGGTCGAATGCTCACCGCCGATCCCCGCTGCGACGTTGCGAGTGGGTTCGTCGCACGACTCCTGATCAGTCTCGATAGAGGGCAGCGGATTAGAACGCTGGATGAGTACGCCGCGCTGGCCCGCAGTGCCTTTCGCGACGTGGAATGCCAGCCCCGCGATGATCTACTGCGGGTGCCCTATGCGCATGCGTTGATGACCTGTTCAACGCCGACTGGCGCAGCCGGCCGCATGACGCAGGAGACCGTCACGTGATCCCGTTCAACAAACCCGTCTGGCTCGGGACGGAACCCCAGCGCATGACCGATGCGATCAGGACAAACGGCCATGTCGCCGGAGGTGGACCATTCTCGCAGCAGTGCGAAGCCTGGCTCTCCCGCCACCTCGGTCAACCCGCGCTGCTGGTCACAAGCGGGACACACGCCCTGGAGCTAGCGGCGCTGCTCCTCGATGTGGGCCATGGCGATGAGATTATCATGCCGAGCTTCACCTTCGTCTCCACTGCCAACGCAGTCGTACTCCGCGGTGGGCGTCCGGTGTTTGCCGACGTGGATGCCAACGGGAACATCGAACCGACCGAGGTTGACCGACGGCGAACCTCACGAACGAAGGCGGTCGTGGTGGTCCACTACGCAGGCAACTCGTGCGACATGCGTGCGTTGGCCTCCGCGGCTGCGTCTGTGCCCATCATCGAGGACGCTGCGCAGGCCTTGGGTGCCAGTTTCGAGGGTCAACCCCTCGGCACGTTTGGCGTCTGCGCAGCCTTCAGCTTTCACGAGACGAAGAACGTTGGGTGCGGCGAGGGTGGCGCCCTCACCGTGAGAGACTCGGCGCTCCTCGATCGCGCCATGGTCATGCGCGACAAAGGAACGAACCGCAGGCGATTCATGGCCGGATTGGTGGACAAGTACACGTGGGTTGACGTCGGGTCGAGCTATGCGTTGTCAGACCTCAATGCGGCATACCTGTCCGTTCAGCTCGAGGCGTTCGCGAAGATCCAGCACCGCCGCGACGCGCTGCACCATGCATATGTCGCCGCGCTGCGCGCACCCGTAGCGGACAAGGGCGGCTACCTGATTGAGCCCGGCCCTGGAGTGTCGTCGAATCATCACCTGCTGGGCATTGTCTGGTCTGCGCCTGCGGTCCGGGATCGCTTCATCGCGTACATGCGAGACTGCCAGATCATCACGCCGTTCCACTATGTCGCGTTGCATGAGTCCCCGTTTGGACGCGCGTTCCATGATGGGGGCCCGCTGCCCATGACGGAACGCCTTTCGACGTGCCTGTGTCGACTTCCGCTCTTCTACAACCTTGCAGATGCCGACCAAGACGTGGTCGTCGGCCGAACCCTTGAGTTTCTAAATGCCCTCTGAGCCGTTCCTGCCCACCGCACCGTCGCTGTCGATCGTCATTCCTGTCTACAAGTCCGAGGCAGTGCTTCGGACGACGGTGACGGAGCTGTTGGCATTCTTCGACGGTCGCGAACAGTTCGAGGTGATCCTCGTGAATGACGGCTCGCCGGATGATGTTGAGTCCGTCATGCGTGAGCTCGCTGCGCTGGATCCACGCGTTCGCGTCATTGCCCTTGGCGGCAATATCGGGCAGCATCGTGCAACCCTCGTCGGATTCTTCGCGTGTCGCGGCGCTTGGGTGGTGACGCTGGACGATGATGGGCAGAATCCCCCTGAGGCGGCCCAGTTGACGCTCGCGGCTGCGCGCCAGGGCCGGCACGACGTGGTCTACGGCCGCTTCGAGACGACTGAGCAGTCTTGGCAGCGTCGCGTGGCATCCACCCTCAATCGCTGGCTTTCGCAGTATACGATCGGAAACGTCCACCACGTTGCGATCAGCAATGTACGCGCCGTACGTGGAGAGCTGGCGCGCGCCATTGGCGGCGTTGAGACCCCCTATCCCTACATTGATGCGCTCGTTTTCCGCATGACGAACCGCGTCGCCGACGTCCCGGTGCCACATCGACCGCGGACAACAGGCGCTTCGAACTACTCATTCAGTGGGCTGCTGCGTCTGTGGCTCTCGCATCTGACAAGCTTGTCCGTCTTGCCGCTCCAGTTCGCGATGATCGGTTCGTTCGGCGTGTCGGCGATCGGATTCGCGATTGGCTCGTTCTACCTCGTGCGCAGCGTAACGCGCGGCGGCACGCCGCTCGGGTGGCTGTCGTTGTTTGTGACGCTGACCTTCCTGTTCAGCGTCCTTTTCGCGTTCCTCGGCATCATCAGCGCCTACCTTGGCCGCACCTATGTTTCGCTGAACGAGCGCGGGCTAGTCTGGCAGCGCGCCGCACGGACTGGCGCACCTGATGGCTCGCCAGAAGAACAGCCGCGCCCCTAACTCGCTTGGGCGCGGCTGCTTCTCGCGAAGCTACCGTGGTGCGATGACCGACCGCTGCGCTGCAGAACGGCTAGACCAGCCCCGCCAGCAGCGTGTCGTTGTCCGGCGTGCTCGCAATGCGCTTGATGAGCCACTCCATGCCCGCCTGCGGCGGCATCTGCTGCAGACCGCGGCGCAGCGCGTAGATCGCGTCGAGTTGGCCCGGCTTGTACAGTTTCTCCTCGCGGCGCGTGCCGGAGCTCGCGATGTCGAACGCGGGGAAGATGCGCTTCTCCGAGAGGCCGCGGTCGAGCTTGATCTCGCAGTTGCCCGTGCCCTTGAACTCCTCGAAGATCACGTCGTCCATGCGCGATCCGGTCTCGACGAGCGCCGTGGCGATGATCGTCAGCGATCCGCCGCCCGCTTCCGCCGGGATATTGCGCGCCGAGCCGAAGAACGCCTTGGGCTTGGCCATCGCCGACGAATCCAGACCGCCCGACAGCGTGCGGCCGGTGCCGCGTTCGGCGGTGTTGTGCGCGCGCGCCATGCGCGTGAGCGAGTCGAGCACGATCACCACGTCCTTGCCGAGCTCCACCAGGCGGCGCGCCCGCTCGAGCACCATCTCGGTGACTTCGACGTGGCGCCGGGCCGGCTGATCAAATGACGACGCGATGACCTCGCCCACGCCCCATGAAATCGCCTCGCTCACTTCCTCCGGACGCTCGTCGACAAGCAGGATGAGCAGCGTTGCGTCGGGGTGCTTGAGAGCCACGCCTTCGGTGATCGCCTGCAGCAGCATCGTCTTGCCGGCGCGGGCCGGCGCCACGATCAGCGCACGCTGACCGTAGCCGATGGGCGAGATGAGATCGATGGCGCGACGAGTCAGCTCCGGTCCAACACGCGCCGGACGTCCCGTCTCGAGCGTCAACCGCCGGTCGGGATAGCTCGCCGTGAGCGACGCGAACTCGGGACGCCGCAGCGCATCGGCCGGATCGTGTTCGTTGACCGAGAGAATCTCGACGCACGTCGTGCGGCCGCGGTGGTCGCGCCCGGTCGTGGCACGCACGAGATCCGATTTGCGCAGGCCGTACTGCCGCGCGAGGTAGGAGGGGACGTAGGCGTCGCCCTGTTCCTCCAGATAGCTCGCGTTCGCGCGGCGCAGGAAGCCGGCATCGCGCGAGGGATCGTACCAGCCAATCGTGTCGCCGTCGGCGATGATCGGCTGCGCCGGTGGGCCGCCACCCTGACCGTTGCTCTGTTCCGCCCCGCCGCTGCCACCACCGCCGCCCGCGCCGCGATTGCGACCGCGATGCCGGCGTCCACGACGGCCAAACCGTCCTTCACGTCCTTCACGTCCCTCGCGTCCCTCGCGTCCCTCGCGTCCTTCTCGCCCCTCACGGCGCGGTTCAAACGGCGGACGGGACGCGCCGTTCGACTCGGGTGCGCCCTGCGGCGCGACGGTTGAGGACTCGGTCGGCGCGGGCGGCGCCGCGGGTGCCGCCGCAGGTGTCGCCGCGGGTGCCGGCGCGGGTGCTTCGGCAACCGGGGCAGGTGGGGCCGGCGGCGCTTCGAGTGCGGCCGGCGCTTCGGGCGCGGCGGCGTCGAGGTACGGATCCGGCTCGGCCGACGGAGTCTCTGCGGCGGACTTCCCGCGCGGGCGCGCGGGACGGCCTCGGCGGCGAGGACGCTGATTCTCGCTCATGCGATGGTGTCTAGTGTTAGTGCGAAACGAACAGGGTGCGAACCGCGCACACGCGGTCCGACGATGCGGGGAGTTGGCACTCCGAATGCTTCCTCTGGGTCAGGGATCCGTGACTTCCACAGACCGCGCGCGCCGCTGGCGCGCCAACCGACGAACGTTTGATGAAATCAGGCGAGACTGGGCGCGCGAGGCGCCTCGGCATTCCAGGCCACGGAACGACACGGGGCCAGGCAGGTTTGAACGGATACACCGTCACTCGCGGCGCGTCACGCCGGAGTCGCATACCGCAGACTGGCGGCAGAGGCGGAGGGGTGCATTCACCGGAGTGCGCAGAGCGCAGACCGACTGGGGTGGAGTATGGCGGAGTCCGGCCGCCAGCGCAACCCTCAGCCGGACCCTCACCGGCGCACCGCGGTAAATTACGGGATATGCAGACCCCACCCGGCCACACGCTGTCCCGCCTTACGTCGATTGTTGAGTCCTACAAGGGACATCACAACGTCGCCCAACTGCTCGGCGAACTCTCCACCCTCGCCGACGGCGCCCCGACCGACGAACTGTTTGCCGCCGCCGATGCGCACGCGGGCATCCCCGAGGTGCTCGGGCCGCTGATGGAAGTCGTCGTCGATCGCGAACCCACCAACGCGCGTGCGCTCGTCCGGCTCGCCAACGCCTATTGGCTGACGGGACGCGGCCCCGAGGTTGTTGGCGAACTCGCCTCGCGCGCCATCGCCTCCGATCCCGCGCATGCGGGCGCCTGGCATCTGTGGGCGCTCACGGAGAGCGATCCACGCGCGCGGATGACACGCTGGTTGCAGGTCACCGAGCGATTTCCCGCCGACGACCTGGCGCGCGCCAATCTGGCCGACAGCGCCGCGTCGGTGGGATCAGCCGAGGACGATCCGGTCGCCATCAAGCTGGCGCTCGACACCTTCCTCCAACTGCGCGCGCGCGCGCCGCATCCCGCGCAGCGCGACGCGCTCGATCGCGCTATCGACGCCCTCCGCGCCCGCTAACCGCGTCGCGGCGCGCGTCGTGCGCGGCAGCGTCGGCCTCAGCGAGGCGTGAACCGCTTTGGCTCGATGGCGTCCAGTAACTTGCCGAGGTTTTCCCCAATCACCTGCGTGCGGGGAATCGCGAGCGGGTCGAACCCGGAGCCGTAGGGCGTCCCCTGCAACGCGCCGGTGACTTCCAGGATCGCGTCGAACCGATACGACACCGCGCGCCCACCCTTCGGATTCACCCACTGCCCCGACCGGGCCAACGCGCGGTTCCTCGGCCACAGGCCGAGCGGCAACGCGAACGTGCGCACCCGGTATCCGGCAACGGCCGAATCGATGGCGAGGGTGCCGCGCGCGATCTGCTCCTGCACGACCGCGTCGGTCTGTCTGTCGAGCCGCGCGTGGTACAAGGTGTGGTTGCACAGCTCGAAGCCCTGCGCCGCGAGGAACCGGACCTTCGGCAGGCGCCACGCGGATTGCTGCCCCGCCACACCCGTGTCGCCAAAGAAGGCGTGCCCGGCCGCGGCGCCGGAGAGCAGGCAGAACGTCGCACGCGGCTTCCAGTCGGGATGCGCACGACTGAACGCCAGCCAGATGCCGACGGCGCTCGCGGGGTCAACGTCAAGCGTGCCGTTGCGCTCGATGTACGAGAACTGGCCCGGGGACGCGTCGTCGAACGTGAACACCACCGGCGACGTCCCGCGAGGAATGTCGAACTTCCGGTCGATCAACTGCGCGACGGTGATCGGCCGGTAGCCGCGATCATACAGCAGCTGCAAGTCGCGGCGGAATCCGTCGCGCGAGCGGCGCCAGCGGCTGTCGGTGTCGCCGATCAGGTGATACTGCAGGACGGGGATGCGATATGGCAGCGCGGCTGCGTTGCCCTGTGCCAGCGCCGGGCGCACGCCGATGAGAAGCGCAAACGCGAGAAGTCGAAAGCGATGCATGATGCGGGCAATTTACCCGCGTGCGACGGCTGATTGGCACTAGGCCTTCGCGCCCTGCCGTTCGACTACCCCAGCACGCCGAGCGTCGCGTTCGGCGCGAATCCCGGGAACAGCGTATCCGCCTTCGTCGCGCCGAGGTGCTTGGTGGCGACTTCCGTGAAGACGGTCCGAAAATCGGTCGTCAGCGCCAGGTCGCGCCCTTCGTACAGCTGCTCGCGGGCAAGCCCGGGCCACTGACCGTGCACGCGCCGCCCGTTCACGCGGCCGCCAATCACGAACATCGCGCCGGCATGACCGTGATCAGTGCCGCCATTGCCGTTCTGCTGCGCCATCCGTCCAAACTCCGACATCGTCACGATCACCACGTCTTCCATGCGGTCGCCGAGGTCGGTGACCAGTGCCGCAATCGCCGCGCCAAAATCGCCGAGCCGCTGCGCCAGCTGACCCGTGGCGCCCCCCTGATTGACGTGCGTGTCCCAGCCGCCCACATCGGCGAACGCCACTTCGAGCCCAACGCCCGACTTGATCAACTGCGCGATCGAGAGCAGGCGCTGGCCGAACTGTGACGCCGGATAGACGGCGCCGTGCTCCGGCTGGTACCGCTGCGGATTCGCCGCGCGCAGCAGCTTCACCGCCTCGAACATCTCGGTGCCGGTGCCGTGGATCAGGTCGGCCGATCCGGTGCGATACAGCGCCTCCAGCTGCGCCGCCTGAGTACCGCCGCTCCGCACCGTGAACTCGGCCACCGAGTTCATTGCCACACTTGGCGCGCTCCCCTGCAGGATGCGCGGCGTCTGCGGTGTCATCGCCACGGCGCGGAACGGCGCTGGGGTGCACTGCTCGCACGTGCCGGAGGTGGCGAGATACCGGTTCAGCCAGCCATCGGGCGTTCCCTTGTGATCCGGGGTCGCGCTCTCCATGTAATCCTGCGCATCAAAGTGCGAACGCGTCGCGCTCGGACTCCCCACGGCGTGCACGGGCGCAAGCAGCCCGCTGTCCCACAGCGGCTTCAGCGGCGCCAGCGCGGGGTGCAGTCCAAAGAAACCGTCCAGATCGATGGCCCCGACGCTCCCCGCGGCCCGTGTTGGCGGTGCAACGGCGATGCTCGGGCGCAAGGCGTAGTATTCTCGCTCCCCGAACGGCAGCACGACGTTCAGCGCGTCGGCAGCGCCGCGCTGGAACAGGCAGATGAGCACCTTGCCCCGAGCCGCGAGCGGCAGGTCCATCGCCAGGGTGGTGCGGCGCAGGAACGACGGACTCAGGCCAAGCGTGACGAGCGCGAGCGCGGAGTCTTTAAGGAAGACGCGACGTGGCATGGCTGGGCGACCTCCGCTGAAACTCGGGACTGCCAAGCGCGAGACCGATCACCTGCGCCAACCCTCGCGCGGGCAGAGGTCGTGCGGTCGCCAGCGAGTCGGCCGCCGCATCGAGCAGCGGATTCCTCCCCGAGACGAGCACGGCGCGCGTGACGCTCGACACATCGCCGCCGAGCAAGACGCCCACGACGCCATCCACCTGCTGCTCGCGCGGCGCCTGGCGCAGTTCCTCGACATGTGGAAACGCCGCCGGCGTGACGCCGGGAACACGCCCCGCCGCGACCAACAGCCCGAAGTTGATGCGATTGAGAATGGCGCCGGTGCCCATCCACCCCTCGCCCGTTTCCGGCCACCCGTCCGGCGTCTGCCGTCCGTACACCGGCTGGCCCAGCCCGGCGATGAGTTGGGCGGTGCGCATCGACCGGTCCGGCTGCGCGTTCAGCGCGCGCAGCGTGCTCAGCACCACCTCGAACGGCGACTTCACCTTCGCGCGGTACGACTCGCGCGCAAAGAACTCGGGGCTCGTGACGATGGTGCGCACCACCTCGCGGAGGTCGCCATCGGTGCGCTGAAAGACCACCGCGGCGCGCTCGACGAGCGCCGTGCTCGGCGAGTCGCTGACAAACCGGCGGGCCAGCTTGTACGCGATGAACCGCGCCGTGCTCGGATGCCGGGCGACGATGTCGAGCAGCTCCTCACCGTCTTCGATGCCGCGCCCGGCCTTGAGCGTGTGGCCCAGGATCCGCTTCTCACCCGCGTCATGCATGAACGGCGTGAACGTGAATCCGCCGCTTTGGCGCGGCCCGGCAATCGTCCACCCGGTGAGCGCCCGCGCCGCGTTGATCACGTCCTGCTGGGTGTAGCCGCCATCGACGCCGAGCGTGTGGAGCTCGAGCAGTTCACGCCCGTAGTTCTCGTTCAGACCGGCGCGCAGACGGCGCCGGACCTGCTGGGCCATGGGCGACTGCGGGTTCGCTGCGGCCGGAAACCGGCGCCGCACCGCGCGTCGCACGACCGGCTCCGCCGGGTTCACGAGTCGCGGCCGCCCGCTGTCGGCCGCGCTCTCCCAATTGTCGAGGTAGAAGAGCATCGCCGGGCTCTTCGCCACCGCGCCGAGCAGGTCGCGGAACTTCCCGAGCGCGCGCGGTCGGATGACGCGGTTCTCGTAGTCGGCCAGGTAGTACTGCTCGCGGATGCCCTTGCCGGCGAAGACAGAGAAGTGATTCAACCAGAAGTCGGTCATCACCTCCTGCAGTTGCCGCTCGCTCAGTAGCGCGCGCCCGACGCGCACCGCCTGCGCTTCCTCCGCGATCCGGCGCAGGTTCTGACGCGCCTGACGCACCCGCAGCGAGTCGTCCCGGGTCATTCCGCCGGAATTGCGCGCCCCAAGCTGGTTCACGAGCGCGCCCGGGTTCTGATACGCCGCCTCGAGTTGAGCCGCCGTCTTCTGGACCACTTCAAAGTCGCCGGCCCACGCCTCGGCCGACGCGTCGGCGATGCGTTCCGGATGCAGCTGCTCGTCAATCCAGCGGTCAACGCCCATTTGACGCACGCGCTCGGCGTCGCCCGGGCGGGCGCCAAAGGTGAGCCGAGCCAGCGCGTGCAGGACCTGTTGATCGGCGGTCTGCGTGCGCGCGGCGAGCGCGACCGGGTCAGGGCCGGGCCGCATCTCCACCGGTCTCGCCGGGGCGCTGGAGCAACCGGCGAGTATGAGCGCGGCAACGGGGGCGACTACGCGACGCATGGGAGGCTCGTGAGGGGACTGCGGGATGAGACGTCGGCAGGTGCCCCGTGTTAATCCCGCGTTGTGCGTGGAGCAATGCACACTGCCTCGGTGTATCAACTATCAGGCGCCGGGCCGCGAGGCGCCACCACGCACTATCCCGACGCGTGCGGAACCGCTGTCAGAGGCAAATCGCATCGGCGGCGGCGCCGTGACCAAGTCGTGACCGTGCGACGGTGACGCGGCCTGGTACTTGCAGGTAATCATCAATGGAGGTTCGCCCCCCTGGAGGAGTAATGGACGTTCTTGTGATGGTAGAGGAGCAGCCGCCCGAGCATTCCAACGTGCTCGCGCATGTCAGCTCTGTGCCATCGCCGCTCACGATGGAACGTCCGTCGCGCGACGTCGTCACGCTGTACGGCATTCCCAGCCCCGAGTCGCTCGCGCTGGCGCTCGCCGCGGCCCTCGAGTCCCGCCGGTCGGCCGAGGAGCGCGCCGATGCCGTGCGGCATGTCGGCGTCTGGCCGGAGCGCGGGGCGGTGGGCGATGAAGCGTGGCGCGATGAGACCACGGGCGAACTCGTGACGCGCGATCTCCAGATTCCCCTGGCGGTGCTCGCCGAGACGGCGCAGGCGCTCCTGCTCGAGTGCGGGCAGGCCATTCGGCGATTGGTCGGCGGGCTCCTGATGGCCGACTGGCCCGAAGGAACGCGCCGCGCCGTATCGTTCAGCTTCCGCCCGACGCCGGCGTTCGCCTCTCCGGCGACGGCCGAAGCCGTGCTCGCTGTCCTACGCGAAGCGGATGGCCTGCCGTACGATACGGAGTCAGACGAGAACTGACGGTACAGCTGGATGTTGTGGCCGGGCCCGCAATCGCGGGCCCGGTTTGTTTTTGTGGAACGAGGAGGGGGTAGGGGCGTAGCGTCGAGGCCCGAGATGCGGAACGGGGAGGGAGGTCATCCCGTCCCCCTTCACCACTCCCGTTGCTCCTTCCTGCGCCCCTACCCCCTCCTCGTTCCCCTACACTCTCGTCAGGGTCGTATACCCTTGACGTCCGCCTGAACTAATTGGATGCTCCCATACCTATTAAGCGACGCCGATTCGCTCGGCGGAGGGCCGCATGAAAGAGTACAGGAGCGAGGCAATCAGAAATGTCGCGGTAGTGGGACACGGGACGAGCGGCAAGACCACACTGGTAGACGCCCTCGCCTTCGTGTCCGGAAGCAGCAAGCGACATGGCCAAGTCAAGGACGGAACCGCGTTGACCGTGACCTCACCCGAGGAGATCGAGCGCGGTTTTTCTATCTCCATGGGCTGCGCCCATGCCGAGTGGCGTGACACCAAGGTCAACCTCATCGACACGCCAGGGTTCCTCGACTTCCAGGGCGACGCGATCGCCGGCCTCACCGCCGCCGATGGAGCGCTCATCACCGTGGCCGCCGCCGCCGGCGTCGAAGTGGGCACCGAACGCATGTTCCGCGAGGCGGTCACCCGCCGCGATCCCGTGCTCTTCGTCGTGACCCTGATGGACAAGGAGCACGCCGACTTTGATCGGGCCTACGAGGCCATCAAGGAGAAGCTCACCGCCAAGGTTGTGCCGGTGGAGATTCCCATCGGGGCCGGCGCCGGCCTCAAGGGAATCATCAACCTCTTCACCAAGAAGGCGCACGTCTTCACCGCCGGCACCAAGGCCGGCGAGTACACCGAAACCGAAATCCCGGACTCGGAGAAGGCGCGCTTTGAGAAGTACCATCAGGAAATGGTCGAGGCCATCGCCGCCACCGACGACGCGCTGCTCGAGCGTTTCTTCGGCGGCGAAGAAATCCCCGGCGACGAAGAGATGGCCGCCATGAAGCAGGCGATGAAGCGGCAGGAGCTGTTCCCGCTGCTCTGCTGCTCGGCCCAGCTCACGTGGGGCGTACGCACGGTGCTCGACTTCCTCGTCCAACTCATGCCGTCGGCGTTTGAGATGGAAGAGCAGAAGGCGTTCAAGGGCGCCGAGGGCAACAAGACGATCGACATCCATCCCGTTGACAACGCGCCGTTCACCGCGCTGTGCTTCAAGACGATGACCGAGCCGCACGTCGGCGAAGTCACCTACTTCCGAACCTTCAGCGGGACCGTCGCCAGCGGACAGGAAGTCTTCAACGCCACGCGCGACGTAATCGAGAAGCTGATGCACCTGTCGGTGCCGCAGGGGCGAGAGCGCCTCGAGGTGCTGCGGCTCTTCCCCGGCGACATCGGCTGCGTGGCGAAGCTCAAGAACACGCACACCAACGACACGCTGTCCACCAAGGATCACCCGGTCCGTCTGCCGCTGATCGAGTTCCCACCACCGCTCGTCACCTATGCGGTCAAGGCCGCGGTCCACGCCGACGAGGAGAAGCTCCAGGTCGGCATGCACAAGATCCACGACGAGGACCCGACGTTCGAGACGCACTACGATCCCGAAACGCACGAGACGATCCTCAGCGGCATGGGCGAGCGTCACGTGGAAGTGGCGATGGCCAAGATCAAGCGCACGCTCAACGTCTCGGCCGCGCTCAAGACGCCGCGCATCGCGTATCGCGAGACGCTGACCGCCGCCGCCGAAGGGCAGGGGCGGCACAAGAAGCAGTCCGGCGGACGCGGCCAGTTCGGCGACTGCTGGGTCAAGCTGCGCCCGGCGCCGCGCGGCAAGGGATACGAGTACGTCGATGCCATCAAGGGCGGGGTGATTCCGCGCCAGTACATCCCCGCCGTCGACAAGGGCGTGCAGGAAGCCGCCGAGCGCGGCATTCTGGCCGGCTATCCGGTGGTCGACTTCATCTGCGAATGCTTCGACGGCTCGTCGCACTCGGTGGATTCCAATGAAGCGTCGTTCAAGATGGCCGGCATTCTCGCCTTCAAGAACATTGCGCCCAAGTGCCGCCCCGTTCTGCTTGAGCCGCTGCACGAAGTGGAGATCCTCACCCCCGACGCCTACCTCGGCGACGTGATGGGCGACATCTCCGGGCGTCGCGGGCAGATCCTCGGCTCGGAGAACATCGAGGGCATTGGCACCAAGGTGCGGGCGATCGTGCCGCAGGCCGAGCTGTATCTCTACGCCACGAAGCTGCAGTCCATGACGCAGGGGCGCGGCACCTTCACGCACAAGTTCCACACGTACGAACTGATGCCGCACGAGGCCGCCGCCAAGGTGATCGCCGAGTCGGAGAAGGAGAAGAAGGAAGAGGTGGAGGAGTAGCCTCCTCGCCGCCGGAACGTCGACGGGGCGCGAAGCGATGCTTCGCGCCCCGTCGTGCATTCGCGGTCACCGCGACATCAAGGCGGCGGCTGCGCCACGCCGCCGTCGAGCTTGGTCCAGTCCACACCGCCGCGGACACCGCTCCAGACGTCGAGCGTTCCCACGATCAGACGGCCGCCCAGCTTGTCGTTCCCCGTCACCACGATCGTCACGCTGTCGACCGGGGCCACGGTGAACACCGTCGCCATCGGCTGGCCGTCGACCGCCAGCAGGCATCGACCGTCGGGAAGGTACTGGAGTCGGATGCGATGCCACGAGCCGTCGAGTAGGGTTGGCGTGGCTTTCAGGAGACGGAAGTTCAACCGACCGCTCACGGAGAAATTATCGCGAAAGGTCGCGCCCTCCGCGCCGGGGAAGCCCACCGTACACGAGGGATTGATCGGACTCGGGCGGTCGCCGGTGCGGTGGTCCCACGTTCGTAGTTGGGCGAGCATACGCGCATCGATGATGTCGAAGGCGAGGGTTTGCCACTGGGTACCGGTGACAAGAAGACTGACATCCGCTTCAATGCCGGCGCCCGAGGCGGCGGAGAACGGAGTCAGCAGGTACGCGCCCGAACCGTACGACCCGTCGCCATTGGGCAGGAGGGCCGAACCGCGTGCTGTCCGAACTACTGTCGCGGATGGAATGCCGAAGACTCGCCAGCGCCGATCCCAGCCGTCCGACCACCGCTCCACCACTACCGGCTGCGACGAGGTTGGGACGATCCGCAGCTGGGCGGAGTCGGTGCGCCATCCGCCAGCGCTGACCACGATCCAGACACTCCCCACGCGTTGCGGGCGCAGCAGTCCCGTGCTGTCAACGGTCGCCACCGTGGTGTCGCGTGAGCTCCACCGGAGATCGTGCACCCACGCAGGCGCGCCATTGGCGCGCACGGCGTGCACTTGCAGCCGGTGCGATGTTCCCAGGAGATAGCTGGTCGGTCGCACCTCAAGCCGGAGCGTGTCGAGCCACTGCCGGTCGCCGGACAGCGGTGCCCAATGGCGCAGGCTGCCTCGCAACGGTTTGCCGCGGTACCGCACAGGCCGTGCGGCCGCGGGGTCGGAGGCCGGGAAGACAAAGAACGACGGAACACCGCCATCTCCGATCGTGCACTCGCAGAGCCTCAGGCTGCCGGAGGTCCCGAACGAGAGAGATCGGATCCGGTCGACGGGCGTGCGCACACCAGTCACGGCGTCATACGTCGCGAGCCGGCCGCCCCTGCCGGACAAGAGCAGTCGCCGCTCGTCAATCCACCCCACGAGCGACTCAGATTCCTCCAGCGATCCCGCGAGGCATCGTTCGTGGCCGCCGTCGACGTCGATGAGGCACAGCTGATCGGGGTCTCGGCGTGTGTAGAAATGACGTTGGAACGCGATCTGGGTGCCGTCAGGGCCCCACGCCGGACTGCGGTCGTAGTCCGCCGTAAGAGTCAGACGGCGCAGCGCACCACTGTTGGGGGTGCCCGTGACGAGGTGCAAGTGGTCCGTGAGTGTGTCGAATCGCGCGGTGACGCCGAGGAAGAAACGACCATCTGGTGAGAAGTCCGCGATCGCATCGTCGCCAAGGCTCGCCATCGGCATCGACGTCCGGCCGAGCGAATCGAGGAAGATGCTCTCATCGCCGAACACCGGATCGACTATGTCGGTCCACCATTCCTTGGCATTGGGGGTGCGCATCCAGCGACCCTTCGTCCCCTTTACCAAAGTCGGGAACTCCGTCGCGTCCAGGTCGACGGCTTCGATGGGGGAGTTGTCGTCCCAGTGCATGTCGCGCGGCAGCCGCACGCCAACGAAATGACCGTGGCCCGTTGCGCTGTCCACCGTCCACACGGTGAAGTCCGACGTCAACGGCGCCGGCTTGCGCGTCACGAGCGCCAGCGCGCTCGTCGCCGCGAGCAGCACGCCTGCCGCGGCAATCCAGCGCGTGCGCTGTCGCCGGATCATCGGTGTCGACGCCACCAGTCGATCGACCGCCTGCGCGCCGGGCTCGAGCGTCAGGAAATCCGCCGCCAGCTGGCGGGTGCTTCGACGATCGCCGGCCCGACGTCGTATGGTCAGGAACGCCTGCCACGCCTGTGTCAGCGCCGCGTCCACGCCGCCGGCGCGGGCGTGCTCCGCCGCGCGCCGCAGCGCCATCTCATCCCCGGTGCGTGACGCGAGGTCCTGGGCGATGGCGGCGTGAATGCGCCGACGCTCCTCCACACTCGATGCCTCCGCCACCGCGTCGGCAATCTCATCGTGCGCCACCACCAGATCAGTGCCGTGACGCATAATGAACCCGCCGCGCTCCAGCACCTCCAGCGGCTCCTCCAGCTCGACCGCGCGGCCGGCCATCATCGCCCGCGCGTCCTCGAGGCGCACGGGGCGGCCGAGGATGGCGAGGGCCAGCAGCCCGTGGCGCGCCGTCGGGGACAATCGCTGCACGCGCTGCCGCACCGCGCTCCCCTCGCGCAGGAACAGCGTGATGCGCGACGGATCCTCGCACTCCCAGATGCCGGCCGCCGAGCACTTCAGCCACCCCTGCTCAAGCGCGTCATGCAACGTCTCCACCAACAGCAGCGGCGACCCACCCGTGGCCAGCAACAGTTGCTGCGGCAGGATGTCCGCCCACGGTGTCGCCGGCAGATGCGCCACGTGCGACACGAACGAGCTGACGGCCGCGAGATCGAGCGGCGGCAGCTCCAGCTGTTCGAAGCCGGAGAAATGCGCGCGCGGATCCGCCATCACGCGCTTCGTCATCACCACCAGCACGCGCGCGTGCTCGAGCCGCGACAGCGCGGCCGCGATTACCCGGGCCGAATGCTCGTCCGCCCAGTGCAGATCGTCGAGCAGAATCGCCACCGGCTGCTCGTCACTGACGGCGCGCATCAAGTCGATGGCGGCGAGCGCGCGGCGGCGCACGGCCTCCTCACCGTCGCTGCTGTCCGGCGCCGCGTTCGGGTAGGTCGCCGCCAGCGCGGGGGCGAGCGACACCAGCACGCCCGCCGAGCCGGTCGAGATGGCCGCCGCCCCCGGCAACGCTGCCACCTGCGACGCGACCTCGGCGGCAAACCCGGCGCTCAGGTGGCGGTCGCCGGGATTGGCGCGCACCAGCACGCAGCGCGCCCGCGAGGCGCGAAGGCGCGCCTGCACGTCGCGCAGCAGTCGGCTCTTGCCGAGCCCCGCCGCCGCCGTCACCACCAGCACGCGCGGCGATCCGGCGCGCGCCTGCTCCCACGCCGACAGCACGTGGCTGAACTGCGACTCGCGTCCCACCAGCTCCGACGCGATCGACGCGGAGAGCCGGCTGTCCCCCGGCAGCGGCGCCACCGTGGCGCGGCGCGCAGCGCCGCGCGCGAGGCGGCGTCCGGCTCCTGCTCCTCGCGCGCCAGGAACGTCGAGAAATGCTCGGCCTCACTGGCCGCGCCCAAGCTGTCACTGCCCGCAATCAGCGCTTCGAGCAGCAGGCGCCACGTGGCCTGGTCCATGGGATCCACGTCCCGCGCGCGACGCGCCAGCTCCTGCGCGTCGCGAAACTTTCCCTCGCCAAGCCACTGTCGCGCCAGGGCATCGGCGCAGCGCAGGAACGTCACCATCACTCGCCGCCGCTCGAGTTCGCACCACTGCTCGAACTCCGAGGCGCCCGGCGCGGCGAAATCCGGAATGAACGGCCCGGTGTACAGACGCACCGCCGCGGCGAAATCGGCGCGCCGCGCGGCGCTCATGAACTCGTCGCGATCGCAGGTGCACGGTGCCACCAGCGCGAGCATCTCGCCCGTGACGTCGAGCAGGCCGTCGCCGAGCTTCTTCTTCAGGTACCAGATCGTCTGACGGACGTTCTGCCGGGCGGCCTCGCTCTCGACATCGCCCCACAACAGCGCCGCGAGGTGCTCTCGGCTGGCGCGATGCCCGGGAATGCACGCCAAGTACGCCAGCATGGCAACAGGTTTGCCGCGGCCGAGCAGCCGCTCGGTCCCATGTTCGTCGGTTGTCGCCGCCTGCAGCGCGCCCAGCGTATTGAGGAGGAGTTGCATGGAGTCTGGGTTCGGCACGACGACGTGCCGGCGTCTTCTTAAGACCTTTCCCACCTATATAGTGCGACCATTTGACGGTCGAACGCCAACAATGTCTGACGCCGGCGTCAGAGCCGCGTCAAAGCCGTCAGAAGCGCGCCCGCAGCCCCCAAATGGCAACGCGGGCCACTCACCCGAGGTGAACGGCCCGCTAACTTCACGTGTCGTAAGAGGTTACACCTTGTGATAGCTGATACGGGCCGACTCCACCCGGTCTTCGGCGACGTACACCTCGAAGTCCGAGAAGAACCCCGGCGCCTCGCCCTGCAGCGTGCGCAGCACACGCACCGCCAACCGGCGGATCTCCTGCTCCGCGCCCTCGCCGGCGCGCAGTTCGAGCATCGTCCGCCAGGCGCGCGCATTGGCCGTCACCACGATCTTGGTCTCCGTGGAGTTCGGCAGCACGCCGCGGGCCGCTTCAGCGCCGTCCACTGCGCCACCAGCGCGTCGTCGCCAAGGATGGCCGGCGGAATCACGAACGCCGCCTCGCTCTCGTCCACATAGCGCTGCGACAGCTGGGAATACGCGAAGCCGGCGCGGTGCCGCACCAGTTCGTGCGTCAGCGAGCGGCTGATCCCCTCGAGCAGCAGCGAGTACGTGGCGTGCTCGAGCACCGAGCCGTGGCCCTGCTTCTTGATGTTCTCGAGATAATCGCGGGTGGTGCGGCTGGCCGGATTGCGCTGGCTCATGTAGCAGAGCCGGCCGGCGAACTCCGCCAACCGCTCGCCGTCGGTGCTCTCGCCCTGCCACTGCACCGGCAGATGCGCCGGTTCGGCAAACGACGGGCGCGCCAGGACAGTGACCTTGGGCTCGGTGTAGTAGTGCGGCATCGGTGGGGTGTTGGGGTTGGCGGAGAATTTACGACGAGGACGGAAGCGGCGTGAAGGGGCGCGCGCGGACGACCGCCACGAGACGGCGCAGCAGCGCGTTGCTCGGCAGCGCGGCGAGCCCGGCGATCATCAGCGCCCGCACCTCTCCGCGCGAGATCTTCACCACGCCGCCCGGACGGAGCATCGCGTCGCTGCGCGTCAGTTCGCGTAGGGTGGCGTAGGCATACAGCAGCGGCAGGATGCAGAAGGCGCGCACGGTGACGGCGCGGCGCGGCAGCAGCAGCAGGTACTCGAACGCCTGGTCCAGGTCGGCCCATGCCAGCGTGATGAACTCTCCGACCGCCGCACGGTTGGCGGCGAGGTGCGCCGGATCCAGCAACGTCGCCTGCGACCCGCCATGCGCGCGCAGCGTCTGCTCCGGCACGTAGATGGCGTTCTCCCGCTCCGCGTCGGACGCGATGTCCTTGAGGATGTTCACCGTTTGCAATGCCCCTCCAAACGAGGTGCAGCGCGACCACAACGCCTCATAGCGCGCCGCCGGCACGTGTCCGTGCTCACGCCACAGCTCGGTCAGCATGCACCCCACCGTGCCGGCCACGTAATAGCAGTACTCGCGGTACTCCTCCACCGTCTGAATGCGAAGGCCGTCCGGATGCCGGTGCGTGAACTCGGCCATGCCGCGCCCCATCTCGCCCACCCACCGCGCGACAATCGCCCGCGAGCCGGCGGGCAGCGAGCGGAACAGCACGGCCACCACGTCCGTGCGCCGCAGCAGCTCCACGTGCGCGGCGTCGCCGGTGATATGCGCCGCGCGCGCCGGAAAGGCGTCGGCCGCGGCCGCATCGTCGAGCGCCGCGACGAACTCCCCGAGCAGACGCACCTTCTCGTCGGGCGCGGCGTGGCCGTCGTCCTCAATCGTGTCGGCGATGCGGCAGAGCAAATAGGCGCAGAGCACCGACCGGCCGAGTTCGCCGTGCAGCAGCTGCACCGAGAGCGCGAACGTCCGCGACACCGCCGGCAGGATCTCGCGGCCAAAGCGCTCGGCCTCGCGAATGCGCGCGGGAGAATCGGCGGTGGACATAAGCGCAAATCTACCGGACGCACGGGCGCTCCGGCCACCGGCGCCGCGATGTGGCGCCGCGCGCGGCCGGACGGACTACTTGGGCGGGAGCAGACTCCTCGTCAGTCCGTCTATCAACTGCTGGCCGGGCGACGGCTTGTCGGGAAACTCGAGCCGGTCGAGCAGCCGCTCCAGCGAGACCACCGCCTGTCGGCGGAGTGCGCGCCACGCGCTGCGCGTCCACACCCAGCTGATGCCGCCCAGCACGAGCGGCGGCACCACGGCCAGCCACGGGAGCACCGTGAGAATCGCCGCCGGCAGGCCGACGAGCGCGCCGATCACCACCAGCACCGCCGTCGTCACCGTATAGCTCTTGCGGGCGCGGCTCAGATCGGCGGCCAGCGCCACATGCGTGCGACGCGCGTCGACGCCGCCCACGCTCACCACCACTTCAGTGGCCCGTGTCAGGTAGTACCCCTTGCCGCCAAAATCCACGGCGCGCGCAATCTGGTCGATGACGCCCCGCTTGGGTTCGAGCACCAAACGGTCCGGATAGCGCCGAATCACACCCAGCGACTCCTCGCGCGCCAACAGGGCCTCGAGGCGACCGAGCAGGTCGGCCGGCGCGCCGGGCACAACGCGTGCGGCCGACACCGTTGGGTCGTTCAGTTGCGCGTCACTCTCGCGCTGGGCCACGGACAGGGGCGCGCGGGCGCGCTCCTCGGCGATCGCCTGCCGCACCGACTCGGGGGCGATGCCTACCTCGCGCGCGATCTCGAGCACGCGTGATTCGCTGAGCTGGTCGGCCCGCGCTTCCACCGAGTCGTCGCCGCGCACATGCAGTTCCATGGCACGCGCCAGCACCCGCTCCAGCGCGGTGCGGTCGAGCGTGCGGTCGTCGGGGGGCGGGGTTGGCGAGTTGGACACGCGCTACACCGCCGTGGACGCCCGGCCGCACACGACGCAGAACTTCCACGCCGGATCGAGCTCCGCGCTGCAACCCGGGCAGCGCAGGATCTTCAGGTTCTGCCCGCAGTGCGGACAGAACGTCACGGCCCGCCCCTCGGGGAGCGACTGTCCGCAGAACCGGCAGCCCGGCCGCGGCGTGCGCGGCGACGAGTCAGCGGTCGGATCAGGGATGCGCGACGCCCGCGGATGGAACGACACGCGCGCGCTGCCCACGGCGCTCAGCGAATCGCCGAGCTCATTGAGCGTCGGCGGGAGCTGACGCTGCAGCGCTTCGAAGGCGGCCGATACCTCCGACGCGGGCGCGGCACCGGGAGCCGGCGGCGGTCCGTGCGCCGGTGAAGCGCCAACCCGCGCGGCGGTGTCCCACATCTCCATCGGAGCGGACGCGGCTGCCGTCGATGCGGCGGTCGGCCCGGCCGGCGGGGCCGGGGCCGCCGCATCGGCGGCGGGCGGTGACGCCTCGAGCACCTGACGCATCGCGTGCTGCGCGAGCGTCACCTTGGCAGTGCCGTACGCCTGCAGGGCGCGCAGATCGGGATTGCCCGACTCCAGCTCACGCCGAAGGTCGTCCTGCATCACGTCGTCGGCGAAGATGAACCCGCGCTCACCCGACAACAGGCGCAGAATGAGGACCTCGTAGTCCTCCGCCGCGTCGACGTCGATATCGGCGCGCGTCAGCCGATACGGCACGAAGGTGCGCAAAATGTCCGCCACCTCGAACGGGCGGGAGAGATGCTCCGGCCGCACGTCGCGGATGCGGCGCACCAGAATGCGAAAGAGACGCTCGAGCTGGTCAGCCATTGAGTGTGCCGCCTTCAAGTCAGGAATCGCCTGCGTCGGCCCCAATGCCGCGTCAGCCTATCCGAGGCAAAGATGCGCTCGGCGCAAAGGTCGCGCCATCGGGAAACGCGTCCGGCTCGCCGGCCCGACCGCCGCGCGTCCGGTACGCAGCCAGCCATGCGTCGAACCCGGACTCCACTAGCCCGCCGCTCGCGCTCTGGTCGGCCGCCGCCGACGTCGCGAGGTGGTTGGCATACTCGTTCTGGGCGTGCCCCACGTGGCCGCGCACCCAGCGCCACTGTATGGCGTGCCCCTCGCACGCCGCGATGGCCGCGTGCCAGAGCGCGAGGTTTTCAATGGCGCCGGTCTTTCGCTTCCAGCCGTTGCGGGCCCACCCGTGCACCCAACTGGTCATGCCATCGACGATGTACCGTGAATCGGTGGTGAAGCAGACCCGAAAGCGGGCGCCCTTCGCCCCGATCGCACGCATCGCCTCGGTCACGCTGCGTAGCGCCATTCGGTTGTTGGTGGTGGACGGTTCACTGACCCACAGGTCGCGGCGCACCAACGCGCCGTCGGCGCGCTGGTACTCAACCAGCACGCCGGCGGCGCCGGGGTTGTCGCCGGCCTGGCCGTTGCCGAGGCACGACTCGTCCGCGTAGATCGCCACCAGTTCGCCGCTCATCGCACCAACTCCACGCCGTCCACCTCGTCGAGCCAAAGCGTCAGGTGGTCACCTGTCGTCGGATGCCGCGCCTCCACGCATTCGCGGCGGTTGCGCAACACGAGCCGCTCGGGGATCACCACGTACTCCGTGCCGCGGCGGAACACGGCAATGCGCGATCCGCGCGCGATGGCGTGCTCCAGGGCGTCGTACTGTTTGACGGTCAGGTGCATTTATGTGCTCTCGAACCAGGTGATCGCCGCCTGGGCGAGCACCGCGGTGGCGCGACGCACCTCGGCCACCGGCACCCACTCGGTGGCGCTGTGCGCGAGGCGAATGTCACCCGGGCCGTAGCAAATGGCGGGAATCCCCGCCGCCGAGAGCAGCGCGGCGTCGGTCCAATACGAGAGGCCTTCGATCGACGGCGGGGTTCCTTCCACCAACTCAACGGCGCTGGAAAGGGCACGGACGATCGGCGCGTCCACCGCCACGTCGTTGGCGGCCTGCACAAAGGTGACCGCGACGTCAGCGCGAAAGCGCGGATCGCGCGCGGCCACGCGGTCGCACGCGGCGCGCAGCTCGGCGGCAAACTGCTCGCCCGTTTCGCCCGGCAATGTGCGCCGCTCGAACTCCACGCGGCACCGGTCGGCGTATGTCGAGAGTCCAAGCCCGCCGCTGATGCGCGCCGCGTGAAACGACCCGCGCCCCAGCAGGGGATGCGTGCGTTGCGGCAGTGTGGCGCGCTGGTAGGCGTCGAGTTCGGCCAACAGCAGGCCGGCCATCGTGTTCGCGTCGACGCCCACGTCGTAACGCGATCCGTGCGCCGCCACGCCGTGGACGTCGACCACCGCCCACGCGAAGCCGCGATGCGCCGGACCGATCGCGAGGCGCGTCGGTTCGGCGACAATCGCCGCGTCGGCGCGGACGCCGTGGGCGATGAGCGACGACGTGCCCGCCGACTGCCACTCTTCGTCGGCCACCGCGGCGATGATGATCTCTCCGTCGATGCCCGCGTCGGCGGCCAGCGCGGCCGCCGCGCACATCGCGGCCACCCCGCTCTTCATGTCGCAGCTGCCGCGCCCAAACAGGTTGCCCTCGCGAATGACCGGTTCAAACGGCGGGTGCGTCATTCCCGCGACGCCCACGGTGTCGAGATGGCCGTTGAACATCAGCGTCCGCCCGCCCGGGCGTCCGATGCGCGCAACGACATTGGGCCGGTCGGGAGCGCTCTCCATCAGTGCGACGCGAAATCCCCACGCGTCGAGCGCCTCGGCGAGTTGGCGCGCACATGCGCCCTCGCCCGCGGCATCGGGGGCAAGGTGCGGGTTCCGCGAATCCACGGAGACGAGCGCGCCGGTCAGCGCCACAGCGTCAGCACGAGCGGGAGGAGAGACAGACACGGGCCAGGGAGAGAAAAGGGAAACGGGCGCGCACCCCTGAAGGTGCGCGCCCGTAAGCTCGCGTGGAAGCGTTGCGGCCTACTTCTTGGGCGCGGGCTTCTTGGGCGCTGCCTTCTTGGCCGGCGCATGCTTGGGCGCCGCCTTCTTTGCCGGTACGGCCTTCTTCGCCGCTGGCTTGTGGGCGACCGGCTTGTGCGCGGCTGGCTTGTGAGCCGCAGGCTTGTGCGCCGTCGGCTTGTGGGCGGCCGGCCTTGCCGCCTCGGCTGCCGGCTTCGCCGACTTGTGCTTCTTGCTCCACGCCTCTTCGACGCCGTGCAGCAGCTTGTCGGCCTCGTCCTGCGTCATCTGCCCGCGACGCACCATGAACTGCACCACGTCGCGCGCGCTCTCAATGGCGAAGCCGCTCAGTCCGGCCGCCGCATTGATGACATCTTTCATGGCCGCCGCCATCTTGCTGCCGGCTTCCATGGAGATCTCGGCGGCCTTGGCCGCCATCTCGGCCACCGCGTCACGTACGTCTTGGCCACGATGGCCAGGATGACGGCGCGGCAAAACGGTGCCACTCCCTTCTGGCTTGGCCGGGGTCTTGTCTGTCATGTTGGTGCTCCTCGCTCGAGCCACCAGGCAATCGCCAGGTGTCAGGCCCCCATCGCATCGAGCGGTAGGCGAAGGGGAATGGAAGCGCACGAACTACTATTTAGGTGCGCTCACCAGTTGATCGGGGCCAAGTATATGATTTTCGTAGAGATAATCAAGGTGACCGCAACGAAATTCTGCCTGTCGTCGCGAAGAACAATCAGAGCATATTTCCTCGATTTTTTAAATCATCATCGTATCACTATAACGTCATCATGACAGCACTTCCGCTTTCAGGCCTAAGAATTCTCGATCTTAGCAGAGTACTCGCAGGGCCCCTTTGCACGATGATCCTTGGCGATCTGGGAGCCGACGTTATCAAAGTGGAGCGGCCGGGCACCGGCGACGACACGCGCGGGTGGGGGCCGCCGTTCGACGCCGAGGGGCGGAGCGCCTACTACCTCTCCGTCAACCGCAACAAGCTGTCGGTGGCCGTCGACCTCTCCACCGAGCCTGGGGCGCGTCTGGTGCGCGCGCTGACGGCCGAGGCCGATGTGGTCGTCGACAACTTCCAGCGGGGGGCGCTCGAACGCCTGGGCCTCGCCCCGGCGAGCCTGCTGTCCGCCTATCCGTCGCTGTTGTGGTGCACAATCACCGGTTTTGGCGCCGAGTCGAGCCGTCCGGGGTACGACTTCGTCGTGCAAGCCGAATCAGGATGGATGGCCATCACCGGTGAACCGGAGGGCGCGCCGATGAAGGTGGGCGTGGCGCTGGCCGATGTGCTCGCCGGCAAGGATGCGGCGATCGCGATTCTCGCCGCGCTGGCGTCGCGGTCACGAAGCGGCGCGTCATCCGTCGCCGACCGCCATCTCGTTGTCTCGCTGGCGCACAGTGCGTCGGCGGCGCTGGTCAACGTGGCCCAAAACGCCCTGGTCTCGGGCCACGACGCCTCGCGTTGGGGGAACGCGCACCCGAATCTGGTGCCGTACCAGCTGTTCGATGCCCTCGACCGCCCGTTTGTGATTGCCGTCGGGAGCGACGCGCAGTTCGCGGCCTGCGCCCGCGCGCTGGGGCTCGATGCGCTTGCCGAAGACACGCGGTACCGCACCAATGCTGGGCGGCTCGCGCATCGCGACGCGGTGGTGACGGCGATCCGTGAGCGCGTGCGCTCGCAGGCGGCGGCGGTCTGGATTGCCGCACTCGACGCGGCCGGTGTGCCGTGCGGTGTCGTCAAGCCGGTGCTCGAGGCGCTGCGCGACGTTGCGGCCTCTCCGCTCACTGGCGTGGCACCGCTGCCGCCGGCCTCGGTGCGGCGTCGGCCGCCGATGCTCGACGAGCATGGCGCGCTCGTGCGCGACCGCGGGTGGGAAGCGTTTGCCGCGCTGTGAATCATCCGACGCTCCGCCCATATTCCCCGTGATGCGCCCGCGCTTCCTCGTCCTCCCGCTCGTCGTGCTCGCCGCCTGCAGCGGCGATGCGCGCGTGACCGCGCCCGAGGGCGCCAATGCGTTTCGTCGTTTCGTCAGCATTGGGACGGGCCTCACGATGGGCGAGCAGGCGGGTGGCGTCGTGTACGAATCGCAGCTCACCGCCTGGCCGGCGCGCCTCGCGGCGCGCGTGGAGATGCCATTCCGCGTGCCGGCACTCAAGACGCCGGGATGCACGCCGCCGCTCGTCGCCCCGCTGGCGCTCTACCGCACGCTCGCGGGGCCGGTGACCACTATCGTCACCTGCAGTGGCCGACTCGGCGCCGAGACGCTCCCCGCCAACAACGTGGCGATTGCCGGCGCAACCGCGTGGGACGCCTTGCACACCTCGCCGCGGTCGCTGGTGACGCAGACCGCGTCGCTCGCGCAGGCGCGCTATCCGCTGGTGCTGCCGTCGGTGCAGACGCAGGTGCAGGCGATGCAGGGCCAGCGACCGACGCTCGTCGCCGTGGAACTCGGCGCCGGCGAAGTGCTGCGGGCCGCAACGTCAGGGCTGGTGATCGCCGGTGCGAGCTACGTGCAGAAGACGGCGTGGACGCTGATGCCGGCGTCCGTCTTTGCCCCCGTCTTCGATTCCATCGCTGACAGCGTGAAGGCGACGGGCGCCAAGGCCGTGTTCGTGGGCGTGCCGCAGTTGATGTCGCTGCCGGCGTGGCGCGCCGGCGACGTGCTGTGGCAGCAGCGCGACGCGCTGGCGTCGTATGGCATCACGCTTGCGGCCGACTGCCAGGGGAGCGCGAACCTCGTCAACACCGTGGCCGCGCTTCCTCCACTCGTGGCGGCTGCCCGCAGCGGCGGCACCGCGCAGGCCTTCTCGTGCGCCGACCGACCGGGTGAGAGCGATTTCATCCTTACCCCCGCGGATGCCGCGCTGATTGCGCAGACCATCGCGGCGCTCAATACCGCCATCAAGGCCGCGGCGGACAAGCGGGAGTTTGCCTACGTGGACGTGCCGCTGTTCTCGAGCGAGGTGCCGTTCCACGCCCCGGCGTTCACGGCCGCCGGTTTCCTTGGCGCCGACGCGCCCTTCGGGCTAGCCACCTCGCTCGACGGCATGCAGCCGAGCGCGTACGGCCACGAGTTGCTGGCCGATCGCGTGGCCGCCGCATTGAATGCGCGGTACGGGCTGAGCATTCCGATTCCGCCGCGGCCGCTGTAGTCCCCATGCGAGGCGCTCCCGGGCAGCACCGTTACCCGCGTCGTCCACGGCTCGTCTCAATTGTGCGACACCCCAGCGTGGCCTGTGCGGGCGACGGTGGGGGTGGGCCTGTCCTCAGCGCGTGTGTGGCATTACACTAGCGTCGTGAAACTGACCCAGCCCTCGCCGCAGCAAGAGCAGGCCGACGCGGATCAGGCGGTAATTGACCGCGTACTCGCCGGGGACCGGAACGCTTTCGGCACTCTCATCCAGCGCTACAGCGACCCGCTGTATCGCCATGCGGTGGGAATGACGGGGAGTCCCGACGTCGCCGAGGACATCCTGCAGGTCTCGTTCATCAAGGCGTACAACCACCTCAGCGAGGTGCGCGGACGCTTCGATGCATGGGTCTTCCGCATCGTGGCCAACGGGTGCAAGGACTGGCTCAAGAACATCCGCCGGACCCACCTGAGTTACGAAGAGGACGATCAGCCGTCTGGATACGAGACCCCGGAGGAAGAACTCGACCGGGGTGAACTGCGATCCGACCTGGACCGCGCGTTGTCCGCGCTCCCCGCGTCATTGCGGGAAGCGTTCGTGATGAAGCACGTCGAGGGTCGGTCGTACGAAGAGATGGCCGAGTTGCTCGACACGACCGTGGGAGCCCTGAAGATGCGCGTGCACCGTGCACGCGAGGCGCTTCAGGCGCTGCTGGAGGAGCGATATCAGTGATGCAGAACAATCTTGATCCGCGCGACGGGCTCGAGCCGGTTGCGCCCCGCACGCCGAAGGATGCGCCGCTGGCCGAACAGGAGCTGGCGCCGACCGGGCGCATCTCCGAGGCGGTGCAGGCCTGGCTCGATGGCGAACCGGTGTCCGAGAGCGCGCTCAGCGCGGCTCCGCGGGACGTCGCGTTCTGGACGAAGGTGGAGGCCGAGACGACGGTGCGCCGCCGCATGACGACGCCCGCGCACGTGCCGGCGCAGATTCTCGCGAAGCTCGGCGAGCAGAAGTAGCCGCGCCAATACGCGTACAAGGCCGCCCAGTCTCGACTGGGCGGCCTTGTCGTTTGCTCCACCTCTCCACGTAAATGCGTCGCGCTCAGCCGGCGCGAGTCTCGGGGGATCCCGACGTCGGGGGAGTGAGCGGCAGGGCCACGCGGAAGGCGGCGCCCCCGAGGTCGGAGCGGTCATACTCCACGTAGCCGCCATGCGCGAGCGCGCATTCCCGCACCGACACGAGTCCCAAGCCGGTGCCCTGCGGCTTGGTCGACGTGAATGGCTTGAACAGCGAGTCCGCCACGCTGGACGGCACGCCCTTGCCGTCGTCGTGCACCTCGAGGCGCACGTGGTCGCCGTTGGCACGGACGCGCACCACGATGCGTCCACGCCCCTCCGTTGCCTCGCCGGCGTTCAGGAGCAGGTTGATCAGCACCTGGTCAATGAGCACCGGAAAGACCGGCAGCGAAATCGCGACGGGCGCGTCAACGGTGACCGCGCAGTGCCTCAGCGCACCGTGCCCCCGCAGCAAATCGGCAATGCGGCGCGCTATCGCGCCCAGCTCCATCGGCACGAGGGAGCGGTTGCGATCGCGCCCCATCTCCTTCAGGTCCTTGAAGAGCCGGGTCAGCGTCTGCATCGCCTCTCTCGCATCGTCGAGGCTGCGCCGGGCGTCGGGGTCCAGCCCATGCTCGTCGTCGAGCAGCTCGAGCGACGAACTGATCACCATCGCCAGGTTGCTGGCATCATGGGCCACAGAACTGACAAAGAGTCCGGCGAGGGCGTTTCGCTCCGCCTTCAGCAGGGCCTCACGCGCGCGCTGCGCCTGGTCCGCGTCTGTCTGCTGCTTCCGCAGGACGAGGTACGTGACCAGAAAGAGGGCGAGTCCGGTCACCACGACAAAGGCGATGCCCTTGTAGCGCTCGAGCCGTTCCAGCGCATCCACGGAGTCCGCCATGGCGCGCGCCGCCTGACCGCTGAGCACGATGTACGCGCCGGCGACCACCATGTAGGTGCCGGCGACGACGCCGGCGCGCGAAACCAGTTTCATGCCGCCCTCCCGTCACGCTCATTGGAGTCCGGGCGAGGCACATCGTGCCTGCCATCGTTCAACGTCCCGCGGCTTGGGGGGGCCAGCTCGGTCGCCCTGTCAACATCGCGGACGGCACGGTGCCGCGTCAATAGATCGGGCCCGCGCACCGTGTGGTCGCCAACGCGCGGTGGCGCTGGCATATTCGCAGTCATGCGACCGTTCATCATCGTCACCGCTCTCGCCGCGGCGCTGGCCGCGAGCGCGCACGCGCAGAGCATCGCCGCGTTCGACCTTGGTCAATCGCCCATCGCGCTCACCGGCGATGCGCGCCCCGGCTACTTCGTCAGCGCCGTCGGGCGCCGCGCCATCGCCATGGGCACCGAGGATGGCGCCTTTGAGCTGTGGAGCTGGCCGTACAAGTGGATGCACGACCTCAAGCTGTCGTTCCGCGTTCCCAAGTACACGCAGCCGATCCCGGCCAAGGACGTCGCCCGGTCGGTGACCGTGCGCCCCGAAGGCGTGACCATCACCTATGCGTACGAAACGTTCACCGTGAAGCAGACGGTGTTTGCTTCGATCGACAAACCGGCCGTGATGATGCTGCTCGAAGTGGACGCCATCCGGCCGATGGAGATCATCGCGTCATTCGTTCCCGACGTTCATCTCGCTTGGCCGGCCTCGCTGGGCGGGCAGTACGTGGCGTGGCATGCGGGAGCCAAGGCCTTCGTCTTCAGCGAAAGCCGCCGCAAAGTCAGCGCCTTCCTCGGCTCGCCGGCCGTGACGCAGGCGAGCGATGTCCCCGCGCATATGCTCTCCGCGGCGCCGCCGCAGTTCACCATCGGCGTGGGCTCCGACACGGAGCGCTACACCGAGCCGCGGCTCGGCGAGCCGCCGGGCGGCAATGTGAACATCCACGCCAAGTACATCCCCATCGTGATGGCCGGCGGCGAGATGCCGCGCGACACCGTGCTGGCGCTCTACCGGTCGCTGCTGCAACCCGGGGCAATCGAACGCGAGTGGAAGAAGCGCGTGGCGCACGCCGACTCGATTCGCACGCAGCAGGTGTCGGTGCGCACCGGCGACGCGACGCTCGACCGCGCGGTTGAGTGGGCCAAGGTGAACCTCGATGAGTCGATGGTCTGCAACCCCGACCTCGGCTGCGGGCTCGTGGCCGGCTACGGCTTGTCGGGCGCGGCCAGCGACCGGCCGGGCTTCGGCTGGTTCTTCGGCGGCGACGCGTCCATCAACTCATTTGCGATGAGCGCGGCGGGGCAGCACGCGCTGGTACGCGACGGCGCGCTGCAGTTCTTCGCCAAGTACCAGCGCGCCGACGGCAAGATCACGCACGAGATCTCGCAGGGGGCGGGGAAGATCGACTGGTTTGGCTCGTACGGGTACGCGTACTACCACGGCGACACCACGCCGTTCTGGATCCTCGCGTTTGGCGAGTACTGGAAACAGACCGCCGACACGGCCACCATGCGCACGCTGTGGCCGAACGTGAAGAAGGCGTACGAGTGGTCGCGCAAATGCGACACCGACGGCGACGGCCTGATGGAGAATACCTGCGCCGGCGCGGGGGCGCTCGAGGTCGGCGACCTGCAGATCGGCATCGTCAGCGATGTCTACCTGAATGGCGTCTGGGCCGCGTCGCTGGAGCGTTTTGCGCGGATGGCGGAGGCGATGCGCGAGCCGGCGCTGGCGGCCGAGGCGCGCGCCGAGCGCGCGCGCGCGATTGCCGCGCTCGACCAAAAGCTGTGGATCCCGTCGAAGGGACAGTATGCCTTCGCCGTGCTCGAGCAGGGGAAGATCAACGAGACGATGACGGCGTGGCCGGCCACTGCGATGGCGTTCGACGTGTTCAACGCGACCAACGGCCGCCTGATGGCCGAGCGGATGGCGCGCAGCGACCTGATGACCGACTGGGGGGCGCGCCCGCTCTCGACGACGAGTCCGCTGTTTGATCCGCTCCACTACAACAACGGCGCGGTGTGGGGATTCGTGACCGGGTGGGTGTCGACGGCGCAGTTCCGCTACGGCAATCCGCACGCCGGATGGCAGGCGCTGCGCGCCATCGCGAACACGACGTTCGATGAGGCGCGGGGGCGCAACCCCGAGGTGATCAGCGGACGCCTGTACAAGCCGCTCGACACGGCGGTGCCGCAGCAGTTCTTCGCGACATCCATGATCCTCACGCCGTTGCTGCGCGGCATGCTCGGCCTCGAGGTGGACGCGCCAGCGGGGACGCTGACGGTAGCCCCGTGGGTGCCGCCCACCTCCGAGCAGCTCCGCGTGGAGAACCTGTCGGTCGGCGGTGCGCGGCTGACGCTGGTCGTCACTGACGCCGGTGATGGTCAGGTGACGCTCGAAGTGTCCGCGGACCGGGCCGCACCGCTCACGTCGGGGTTGAAGGTGCGGTTTGCGCCGCCGGGGCGCGGGACCGTGGAGGGCGTCCTGGCGGCCGGCTCCACCGCGCTGCATCTGCGGGTCGCCGCGCCGCGCACCTGGGCCGTGTATCTACCGGTTCAGCCGGCACGCATCGGCGAGCGGTCAGCGTCGGCGCGCATCGTGGCCGAGCGTCGCGAGGGGGCGGAGTATCGCGTGACGGTCGAGGCGCCCGCAGGCGCCGTGGTGCGTTTGTGGGTGCAGGCACCGGCGGGGAGCCGGGTCAGGGGCGACGAAGGCGGCGGTGTGGCCGGCGGTATTGCGAATGACTGGAAATCGGCAGACACCGCATTCAAGCGATTCGCCAGTCGAGCGACCGCGTTGGACGTGCGGATGCCGGGCGATGGAGCAGATGCGGATGGATACGTGAGGCGCGAAATCAGGCTGAGATAGAAAGCAGAGAGAAAGCAGAGAGAAAGCAGTGAACCCGAGGTACGCGGGCACTGTTTTCTCTCTGCTTTTTCTCTGCTTTCTTTCTGTTGTCTTTCTGCCCTTAACGAGTCGCGGTAGGTCAGCGGTGAACGAGCCAGTGACGGCCCCCCGGCGCACTGTACGCGCCCCACGCTGTGCCTACCGCGACACGCTGGGTCGCTTGAAGCGACCCGGCGTTCCCTCGTATTTTACTGATCGATGCATCGCCACGATGGTTCAGCGCGCTCTCGATCGCAAAGGGAATGTCTGCTCCGGGCAAGCGTCGCGGTATGGGGTGCAATTATGGAAGTTTTGTGAGGCAATTCCTCACGAAACCCTTACACCCGTTTTTCAGCGGGAAAGTGGAATTCTACAGGAGGATTTGAATGAGCCATGCTGCGACCGTACGTCCAGGTGCTGACGAGTTTGCCCCGCATTACAGCGGGTATGTGGCCGGCGTCCCCGACGGTGATGTCACGCGCGCCCTCGCGACGCAGGGTGACGCGATGATCGCCCGCCTCAAGGGACTCACCGAGGAGCAGGCCGCCGCGGCGTACGCGCCCGGTAAGTGGACCATCAAGGAGGTGATCTGCCACATCTCCGACGCGGAGCGCATCTTCGCCTACCGTGCGCTGCGGATCGCGCGCGGCGACGCGACGCCGCTGGCCCCGTTTGACGAGGACGCCTACGCCGCGACGTGCGAAGCGAACAGCCGGCCGCTGGACACGCTGCTCGGCGAGTGTGCCGCGGTGCGCGGCGCCACCCTGGAGCTGTTTCGCTGGCTCCCCGAAAGCGCGTGGACCCGCCGCGGCATCGCCAGCAGCAAGGAGATCAGCGTGCGCGCGCTCGCGTGGATCGCGGCGGGGCACGCGGGGCATCATGATAGAATTTTGAAGGAGCGATACGGAGTCTGAGAGAGAAAACAGAGAGAAAGCAGAGAGAAAGCAGAGAAGAAGCAGAGGGGGGTGTGAAAGAGGGGCGTGCCAACTGGCCGCCCCTCTGTTGTTTGTCCGTTGTCTCTCTGTTGTCTCTCTGTTGTCTCTCTGTTGTCTCTCTGTTGTCTCTCTGTTGTCTCTCTGTTGTTTCTCTGCCCTTTAGATGTGTATCGCCCGCCCCAACGCTGCCAACGCCGCTTCCTTGACCACCTCGGTGAGCGTGGGGTGCGAGTGCACCGTCACCCCGATATCCTCAGCCGTGCCGCGGTACTCCATGGCGAGCACAACCTCGCTCAGCAGGTCGCTCACGTTGGCGCCAATCATGTGGCAGCCGAGGATCTCGTCGGTGTTGGCGTCCACAATGAACTTCACGAAGCCGCTGATCTCCGCCATCGACCGGGCGCGTCCGTTGGCCGAAAACGGGAACTTGCCAACGCCATACGGACGGCCGCTGGCCTTCACCTCAGCCTCGGTGAGGCCGCAGGTGGCGACTTCGGGCCACGTGTAGACGACGCCCGGCATGTTGTGGTAGTGCATGTGCACCTTGCGGCCGGCAATCACCTCGGCGGCGATCACTCCCTCTTCTTCGGCCTTGTGCGCCAGCAGCTTGCCGCCCACCGCGTCGCCGATGGCGTAGACGTTGGGGAGGTTGGTGCGCATGTGGTCGTCCACCACGATCTCGCCGCGCTTGCCAAGCGCGAGTCCGAGCGCGGCGGCATCGACGCCGTAGAGCGCCGGCTTGCGGCCGATGGACACCAGCACGCAATCGGCCGTGAAGGTCGCCGGCGCGCCGTTCTCCTCGACTTCGACGATCACCTGCTCGCCCTCGCGCCGGCCGCCCGTCACCTTCGTGCCGGTGTGAATCTCCATCCCCTGCTTCTTGAAGATGCGCGTCGCTTCCTTGGTGATGTCGTCATCGTTGCCGGGCAGGATTGTCGGCATGTACTCGATTACGGTCACCTTGGCGCCGAGGCGGCGCCAGACGGAGCCCAGTTCAAGGCCGATGACGCCGCCGCCAATGACGATCAGGTGCGCCGGCACATCGTGGAGCTTGAGGGCGCCGACGTTGGAGACGATGCGCTCTTCGTCGAACGGCAGGAAGGGCAGTTCGACGGGCACGGAGCCGGTCGCGAGAATCACGTGCTGCGGCGTGTACGTGGTGACCGCGCCGTCGTCGCTCTTCACCTCCACGACATTGCCGGCGCGCAGCGTGCCGAACCCCTTGGCCCACGTGACCTTGTTCTTCTTGAACAGGAACTCGACGCCCTTGGTGTTTTGGGCAACGACGTCGTCCTTGCGCTTCATCATCCGCTCGAGGTCGAACGCGACGCCTTGGTAGTCGATGCCGTGTTCGGCGGCGTGGAGCCGCGCGAACTCGTAGTGCTCGGTGGAGCTGAGCAGCGCCTTGGAGGGAATGCAGCCGACGTTCACGCAGGTGCCGCCCAGCGTGCGGTCCATCTCGACGCAGACGGTGGAGAAGCCAAGCTGCGCGGCGCGAATCGAGGCGACGTAGCCGCCGGGGCCGCCGCCGATGACAAGCACGTCAGGAGTCAACGTAGACACCTTACCAGCCTCACACGGTGAATGGTTACTGCTGCGTTCAAATGTAACCAAGACGCGCCCATTGGCATTCGCCGCAGCGTCCTGCACATTGTCGTCGTGACCCCGCTCGTCTCGCTCATCACCTGCAGTCGCAGTCCGGACGACGCCATCGTCGCGGCGGTGCTGACGGCGGTGCGCGCCCTGCGTCTGCCCGACGGCTGGCGGATGGAGCACCTGCTCGTGGACAACGCGAGCACGCCGTCCTTGGCCGAGCGCGACTCGGTGGCGCGGCACCTGGCGGCCTGTCCGGCGGCGCGCCTGCTGCGCGACGAGACCGACGGCCTGGCGACCGTGCGTGCGCGCGCCATCCGCGCGACGGCGGGCGAACTGCTCATCACGGTGGACGACGACAACGTACTCGACGCCGGCTACCTCGAGGCCGTGATCGCGGCGGCGGCAGAGCTGCCGGACGTCGGCATCTTCGGCGCGGGTCACATTGCAGTGTCGCTGCCGGAGAGGGCTCCCTCGTGGGCGGCGGATCCGTGGGTGCGGCGGCTGTTCCAGGAGCGCCACCTGACGACGCCAATGCATGGGTGCAGCCGAGCATGGCAGGACTACTACTCGCCGGGCACGGGCATGGTGGTGCGTCGGCAGATTGCCGAGGCCTTCGCCGACGGCGTCGAGCGCGGTGAACTCCGCAACGCGTCGCGCCGTCGCGGCCACCTCAGCGGCGGAGAGGACGCCCAGCTCGTCTGGCTCTGTGTGCGCAGCGGCCTCGCTGTGGGCGCGGTGCCTGCGATGCGCGTGACGCACGTGATTCCATCGCGCCGCCTGACGGCCGGCTATGTTTGCCGCCTGGTCTTCGGCATCCATGAGTCGGCGGCGCCGGCGCGATTCGAGGTGCTGCGCGACGAGCCGCCGCCGCCCTGCCGCCCAGGGCGGGCCTGGCTCCGCGCAGTGCGCGCGGTGCCGATGGCCGGTCCGTTCGTCGTGTGGCGCGCCCGCGTCGCGGCGGCGGCCGGCGACGCGGCGGCGCTGTGCCTGGTGCACGAACGCCCGGAACCGTGGTGGCTCCGGGCGCTCATCGCGCTGCTTGGGGGACGGCGGGGCGCCTAATCGATCAGCATCGTCGCCGGATCTTCCAGCAGTTCCTTCATCTTGACGAGGAAGAGCACGGCCTGCTGACCGTCGATGATGCGATGATCGTAGGAGAGAGCCACGTACATCATCGGGCGGATTGCGACGGCGCCGTTCACCGCCACCGGGCGATCCTGCGTCTTGTGCAGGCCGAGGATCGCCACCTGCGGATAGTTGATGATGGGCGTCGAGATGAGCGAGCCGAAGACGCCGCCGTTGGTGATGGTGAACGACCCGCCCGTGAGGTCGTCCATGGCCAGTTTGCCGTCGCGCGCCTTCTTGGCGAGCGCGGCAATGGCGCGCTGCATGTCGAGGATCGACATGCGGTCGGCATCCTTGATGTTTGGCACCACGAGTCCGGCCTCGCTCGCCACCGCGATGCCGAGGTTCACGTAATGCTTGAAGAGGATCTCCTCCCCATCCACCTGCGCGTTCACGGTGGGGAAGGCCTTGAGCGCGAGGCAGGCCGCCTTCGCGAAGAACGGCATGAAGCTGAGCTTCAAGCCGTGCTCCCTCTCCACCTTCTCCTTCATGCGCTCGCGGAGCGCCGAAATGGCGCTCATGTCGATCTCGTTGAAGGTCGTCAGGTGCGCCGTCGCGTGCTGCGCCTGCAGCAGGTTTTCGGCGATGCGCTTGCGGCGCGTCGTCATCTTCTCGCGCGTCTCGCGCGCCGTACCCGGCGCCGTCGGCGCAAAGACCGTCGTTGGCGCGGCGGCAGCGACAGGGGCAGCAGCAGCGGCAGGCGCAGCGACTGGCGCCGGTGTGGCGGGTTGGGCGACTGGTGCTGCCTGTACGGCCGGCGCGGCAGCGGGAACGGCGACCGGCGTCACGGCCGGCACCGCCGCCGGCGTGCGCCCTGGAACGGCGGGCATGGGGCGCGCAGGCGTTGGCGAACTCATCGCCGCAATCACATCGGGCTTGCTGACGACGCCGCCGCGCCCGGTCCCCGCGACCGTGTTGAGGTCTACACCGGTTTCGGCGGCCAGTCGAATCGCGCTCGGCGCGGCGCGCACCGCGCTCGGCGTCGTCGGTGCCGCAGCCGGCTGGGCGACTGGCGCGTCGGCGACACTCGGCGCCGCGGCGGCGAGCGCTTCATCGAGATCGCCCAGCACTTCGTCGACCTTCACGACATCCCCTTCGAGCTTCGCGCGGCGCCCCAGGACGCCCGATTTTGGCGCCGGCACCTCGACTGTGATCTTGTCGGTCTCAAGCTCGACCAGCGTGTCACCGATGTTCACCGCCTCTCCCTCGCGCTTTAGCCAGCGAGAGATGGTTGCTTCGGTGATCGATTCGCCAAGGGGTGGAACGCGAATTTGCATGCGGTGGGTCTGACGGTGAACGGTGGACGGGGGACGGTTGTCCGGCGAGGCCGAATCCGCACTGCAAGCTAATATATTCGAGCGTGACAAGCGTCAGCAGGCCGCGGGCCTGCCTTGCCGCTCGTCGATCATCCCTCGTCTCTCTACTCTCCGTGCGCGCCCTCACCATCTCCGCCACCGGCTCCCTCGACTGCGTCGAGTTCAGTCGCGACATCGCCCCACCGGCGCTCGGCGCGTCGGGGTCGGTGCGCCTGCGCATGCAGGCGGCGCCGCTGAACCACCTCGACCTCTGGACCATCCGCGGCTTGCCGGGAGTGACGGTTACACCCAAGTGGGTCATCGGCGCCGACGGCTGGGGCATCGTCGACGAGGTCTCCGCCGACGTCACGTCGGTGAGGCCGGGCGACCGCGTCGTCGTGAATTCCGGGCTCTCATGCCGGAACTGCGAGTACTGCAACGCGGGCGCGCATCCGTTGTGCGTCAAGTTCCGCGTGCTCGGTGAGCATGTGCACGGCACGTTTGCCGACGCGCTGGTCGTTCCCGCCACCAATGTGCGCGCCATTCCGCCGAGCGTCAGTGATGCCGCGGCGTCGGCGTTTGGACTCGCGGCGATGACGGCGTGGCGCATGCTGGTGACGCGGGCGCAGGTGACGGCCGGCGACGAGGTGCTCATCTGGGGCATCGGCGGCGGCGTCGCGCAGGCGGCGCTGCTGATCGCCAAGGCGCGCGGGGCCCGTGTGTGGGTGACGTCGGGCTCGGATGAAAAGCTGCAGCGGGCGCGCGCGATGGGCGCTGACGAGGTGATCAACCACACCGGCATCGATGTCGGGCGCGAAGTGCGCGCCCGCACCGGCAAGCGCGGCGTGACCGTGGTGGTCGACAGCGTCGGCGCCGCCACCTGGGAGCAGTCGCTCGGCGCGCTCGGCCGCGGCGGTCGGCTGGTCACGTGCGGCGGCACGTCGGGTCACGCGTTGACGACCGATGTGCGCCGGCTGTTCTGGAACCAGTGGACAATCATGGGCTCGACGATGGGAAGCGACGCCGATTTCGACGCGGTGGTCGGCGAACTGATCGCCGGACGTCTCACGCTGCCCATCGACTCCACCTTCCCTCTCGAGCGCGGCCGCGAGGCGCTCGACCGGCTGCAGGCTGGCTCGCAGTTCGGGAAGATCGTCCTGCAGATCGGCGCATGACTCGCGATCGCGACGTCACCGGCGAGCGCGCCCAGTTCACTGAACCGGAGCAGCGCGCCATCCGCGAGACGTTCGCGGCGGGCGGGACGCCGCAGTGTCCGCGTTGCGCCGTGGCGCTGACCGCGCGCGCGATCGGAGGCGGCAGTTTCGGCCTCGGCTACGCGCGGCGTCGCGAGTGGCTGATGTGCCCCACCTGCCGGCGCTCCGTGCTGTTTGACGTCCGACGCGGCACACGGAACTGACACGGGCGCGGCGCGCCGCACCTCGGCGCACCAGCGGCGCGAAACGTCAGGGGCGTGCGAGCCGTCTATAGAGCGACCTCAACGACGACCGATGCTCCGCTTCTCGCTCTGCCTGCTGCTCTGCCTCGCGCCGTCGCTTACGGCGCAGGAACCCGCTGGATATCCCAAGCCGCGTCCCGACCTGCGCGACACGAGCGTGCGCGGCGCCCCTGCGCCGCAAACGCAGCGTCCTGCCGCGCGCGCAGCCGCCGACACCGGCGTGTCGGCCGTGGCACGGCTGACTTCCACACCATTTGTTCGCAATCAGACGCTGTTGGGCGTTGTGCTCTACGGGCCCACCTTCGCCGCCACGGTCGCGGATCGACCCGTGCCGGCGATTGCCGCGTATCTGGTGATGGCCGGCGGCAGCTTCTTTGCCGCGGCCGAACTGGCGCGCGATCTGCAGATCACCGAGGGCATGGAGCTGCTGGCGACGCGCGCGCCGATACTCGGCGCCGCCGCCGGCGCCGCGGCGCAGTACGCGATGACCGGCAAGAACGACTACGCGGCGGGGATGTTCTTCGGATCGATTCTCGGTACGACCGGAGCGCTGACGCTTGGACGGCGGCTGACCACCGGCGCGGCTGTGGCCTCGGTGTTCGGCGCTGAGGCCGCCGCGGGACTTGCCGTGGGGACGATGTACGCCTTCGATGAGGATTACACGAACACCCGTTCCCGCGCCGCGGTTGGCGCCGGCGTCGCCGTGGCCGGCATGCAGCTGGGGGCGATGTACGGCACGTATTCGCGGTACAATGTCACGGCCGGCGATGTGCAGACCCTCTGGACGACTTCGCTTGTCGGCGCGGCAGCCGGCGGCGCGTTTGTGGCCAACGGGCACCCTGGGCACAAGAAGAGCACGCTCGCCGTGCTTGGTGGCGCGGTGGCGGGGATCGTGGCGGGCGATCGTCTTCTGGTGCGGCGCATCGATCACACACGCAGTGAAGCGACGCTCGTGAGCCTCGGCGGACTCGCCGGCGCGCTGATGGGGGGCGGTGTGGCAGTGATCGTCGGTTCGAGCGACCGATTCAACGCCGCCACCGCCGGTCTGGGCGCGGCGGGGGCGGCGGGCGGGATCTACATGATTGAGCGGTGGATGGGGACGCGCCCTGATGCCGGGCGGCGCCTCAGCGAGCGGCTCACCGTGATGCCGCAGGCGCTCGCCCTCGCCGGCGCCCGAGTGCCGGGAACCCATTCCCTTGTTCGGTTCTCGTTCTAGTACATTACAGGGACCCTCATCGAGTCCCTCCGCCGTGACTTTTCTCGATCGACTGCAGGAAAGCTTCGCCCAGTTCTGGGAGTACATCCCAGCGCTCTTTGGCGCCGTCGTCGTGCTGCTGGCCGGCTATCTGCTGGCCAAGCTCGTGCAGAAAGGTTCGGCGCGCGTGCTGCGCCGCCTGCACCTGAATGACGTGCTGAGGAAGGGCGGTGTGGTGCCGCTCGACCGCGTCGGCGCGCATCTCAATCCCACGCTCGCCATCGCCAACCTGCTCTTCTGGCTGGTGATGTTCAGCGCGTTGCTGCTGGCGGCGAATGCGCTTGGTCTCGAGTCACTGGCGTCGCTCTTCGGCGAACTGGTTGGGTATATCCCGAGCGTCGTCGCCGCGGTCGTCATCATCATCGTCGGCATCGTGCTCGGCGATTTCGTGGGCGGGCTGATTGGCGCTAGCACCGTGTCGCTGCACGGCGGGCCAACGCTGGCGCGCGTCGGCAAGGGCGGCGTGGTACTGCTCGCGGTGTTCATGTCGCTGCAGGAGCTGGGCGTCGCCACTGAAATCGTGACGACGGCCTTCGCGATCATCTTTGGCGCCATCGCGCTCGCGCTTTCGCTCTCGTTCGGCCTTGGCAACCGCGAACTCGCGGCCGAGATCACGCGCGAGTGGTACGACCGCTACAAGGCGGAGCGCGAGGCGATCGACCGTGAAGTGGCCGAAGAAGAGGCCGAGGTGCTGTCCGATACCGGCACGCAGCCGGTGCCGCCGCCGACCCAGCCGTAACGCTTCACGCACGCCGCAGTTCGCCCGCGCGCCGGCAAGAGTACCTCTCGGGTACGCCGGCGCGCGCTCGCGTTTGCAGGCAAACTCGCCGCTGCGCGGCGTCCCGTGGGACCGGTTGGCGATGCGCGAGAATCGGGCGCTCATAACCGATTGTCAAATAACGGGTTACAGCGGTAATTTTCTGTTGCTTTTTTGGGGGCGGTTCGGTAAATTTTCCGGATTGGTCGAGGGTCTTTTTCCACCCCCCTGACACGGCACATGACCGCACCGAACAACCGCGAGCGGATCCTCCCCCGCCTGATCGACGAAGAGATCCGGGAATCGTTCATCAACTACTCGATGAGCGTGATTGTGTCGCGCGCGCTCCCCGACGTACGCGACGGACTGAAGCCGGTGCATCGGCGCGTGCTGTACGCCATGAACGAACTCGGCCTCGTCCCGGGGCGCGCGTACAAGAAGTCGGCCACGGTGGTCGGCGACGTGCTCGGCAAATATCACCCGCACGGCGACCAGTCGGTGTACGACGCACTGGTGCGCATGGTGCAGGATTTCTCGCTGCGCTATCCGCTGGTGGACGGGCAGGGGAACTTCGGCTCCGTCGACGGCGACCCGGCGGCCGCGTATCGGTACACCGAGGCGCGCCTCACGCGCATCGCGGTCGAGATGCTGGCCGACATCGACAAGAACACGGTCGGCTTCGCCCCCAATTTTGACGACCGGCTCGAGGAGCCGACGGTCCTGCCGTCGGGCATCCCGAACCTGATCGTGAACGGCTCGGCGGGCATCGCGGTGGGGATGGCGACCAACATTCCGCCGCACAATCTGCGCGAGACCGTTTCGGCGCTGCTGCAGCTCATCGACCATCCGGAGACGGACTCGGCGACGCTGCGCACCCACATCAAGGGCCCCGACTTCCCCACCGGCGCGTTCATCTACGGGCGCGAGGGGATCAAGGAGTACATCGAGCACGGGCGCGGCAAGATCATCATGCGCGCCCGCGCCGTGATCGAGGAGAAGGAGAGCAGCAGCAAGCAGCAGATCGTGATCACCGAGCTGCCGTACCAGGTGAACAAGGCGCGCCTGGTGGAGGACATCGCCTCGCTGGTGCGCGACAAGAAGCTCGACGGCATCAGCGACCTGCGCGACGAGTCCGACCGCGACGGCCTGCGCGTGGTCATCGAGCTCAAGCGCGACGCCATCCCGCGTGTGGTGCTCAACCAGCTGTACAAGCACACGGCGATGCAGACGACGTTCGGCGTCATCATGCTGGCGCTGGTGCCCGACCCGATCACCAAGCGCCTCGTCCCGCGCGTCATGGGCATGCGCGAGGCGCTGCTGCACTACATCCACCACCGGCACGACGTCATTGTCCGCCGCACGCAGTTCGATCTCGACAAGGCACGCGACCGGGCCCACATCCTCGAAGGGCTCAAGATCGCCGTCGACAACATCGACGCGGTCATCAAGGTCATTCGCGCCGCCGCCGACACCGAGTCGGCGAGCACGGAGCTGCAGGCGCGGTTCAAGCTGTCGGAGAAGCAGGCCGAGGCGATCCTCAACATGCGCCTCGCCAAGCTCACCGGGCTGGAGCGCGAGAAGCTGGAGGAGGAGCTCAAGGAAGTGCGGGCGATCATCAAGCAGCTGACCGCGCTGCTCGAGAACAAGCCGGCGCGCATGCAGCTCATGAAGGAGGAGCTCATCGCCGTCGCCGAGACGTACGGCGACGAGCGCCGCACGACGATCATCGCCGACGAAGGCGAGTTCTCCATCGAGGACCTGATCGCCAACGAGGAAGTCCTCGTCACGATCTCGCACACCGGCTACATCAAGCGCACGTCGATCGCGACGTACCGCAAGCAGAAGCGCGGCGGGCAGGGGCTCAAGGGAACGGAGCTCAAGACCGACGACTTTGTGGAGCACTTCTTCACCGCCAAGACGCACGACTACCTGCTCGTCTTCACCAACGACGGGCGCTGCTTCTGGCTGAAGGTGCACGAGATCCCCGAAGGCGGGCGCGCCGCCAAGGGGAAGCCGATTCCCAACCTCATCAATGTGTCGGCGGAGACGCAGGTTTCGGCCGTGGTGCAGGTGAAGAAGTTCAGCGACGACGAGTTCCTGCTCTTCTGCACGCGCGACGGCACCGTCAAGAAGACGGCGTTGAGCGACTACTCGAACGTGCGCAGCACGGGCATCAAGGCGATCAAGATCGAGGAGGGCGACCACCTCATCGACGTGCAGATCACCAGCGGGTCCAACGACGTGGTGCTCGTCACGCGCCACGGGCTGAGCATCCGCTTCCACGAGCAGGACGTGCGCGCGATGGGGCGCGACACGACCGGCGTGAAGGGCATCGCCCTGGGCGACGGCGACCAGGTGGTCGGCATGGTGGTGGTCAAGCGCGAGGCGTCGCTGCTGGTCGTCACCGAGCATGCGCTCGGCAAGCTCACGAACATCGACGAGTACCGGGTGCAGGGACGCGGCGGCAAGGGGATTTTGACCGTCAAGCGCACCGAGCGCACGGGCGACGTCGTGGGCCTGCTGGAGATGCTGCAGGAAGACGAGATGATGCTGATCACGCGCGGTGGCCAGACGCTGCGGTGCGCGGTGAAGGACATCCGCGCAACGGGGCGCGTGGCGCAGGGCGTGCAGCTCAAGAAGCTCGACATGGGCGACGTCGTGGCCGCTGTGGCGCGGCTCGTCGCCGAGGACAAGGATGTCGAGGGGGCGTCGGAGGAGGACGGGACGCCCGAGGCGCAGATGGAGCTGACGGAAGGCGAAGAGTAGGGCGCACCGCCAGGTCAGCGACACGCGAAGGGCGCCCAGTCACGGGCGCCCTTTGTTGTTCGGCGGATGTGATGCGCGGAGGACGCGCGGCTTACCGGCTCGCCGCCGGAGCGGCCTTCACGTTGACCGTGGTCTGGCCGGAGTAGCCGTCGATCGTCACGATGACGAACGAGGAGCCTGGGGCCACCGCGGTGACGATGCCGTTGGGGTCGACCGTGGCCACCGCTGGCGTCGTAGAATGCCAGTTGTACGACTGTGGTATGAACGCGCCCGTGTTCGACAGTTTCGGCGTGTACGAGAGCTGCATGGTCTCGCCGACCGCCAGATCGACCGACACGTAGCGCATCGTGACACCGATGATCGCGTTGGCCGACGGCGCCACGCCGTGCGTGGGCACGCCGGTCGTATCGACGGGGGTGTCGAGGCAGGCGGCGGACATTACGAGTAGGACCACAGCAATTACGGCGCGCATCGGTAAACCCTCCGTCTCCAATCTGAGGGATTGGGGGCCAGAATCCAGTCCCCCGCCGGGGGTGGCGGTGGCGGGAATGCGAGAACCGGTATAGTCTCTACCAGATATCGCGTGACACCGTGCACCATCAGGCGTCACGCGGGGTAGAATGGTTTACGGTGCTGCGCCGGCGAAGCGGCTTGGCGGGTGGCCGGCACCTTTCACCTACGTCGCGGAGCCATGCCCCCCCAGGCCGACGTCTCGCGTCCGGTGCTCATTCTGTCGGATCACGTCGCCATGAAGGTTCGGCTGCGTGAAGCGATGGCCCCGTATGCACAGGTCGAATGCGTGGATACCGAGCACGACCTGCTGCAGCGGCTCGCACGCCCGGTGCATCTCATCGTCGTGCACGGTGTGCCGCCGTTCGCCGATGGCCGGCTGCCGGCGCGGCTTCGCCACGCGCTGCGCGACGCCTCGGTGTCGATCGTCGTCGTGACCAACTCCCGCGAACCGGCGTGGCAGCAGGGGCGCGCGCAGATCGAGTCGGGGCAGATCGAGGACCTGATCTACACCGACACGGAGCGCGTGGATGCGCTCGTGGCGGCGTGGAGCCTGCACCCCGACCGCTGCCGGCAGAAAGTCGAAGCGCTGCGCCTCGCGCACCAGAGTGCGCCGGAGGGGCTGCACGCCCTGCTCGAGGAGTTGCTGCTCAACGACACCGCGGATCTGTCGGTCACGGCATGGGCCGCGAAGAAGCCCGAGGGCTCGCGGTTTGCGCTGCACCGCGAACTGGCGAAAGTCGGTGTCTCGCCGTCGACCCTCGTCGACGTGGCGCGGGTCCTCAACGTGGTCACGCGCGTGCTGCTGCGCGGCGGGACTCGACTCAAGGGGCGCCTCGCCGCCCTCCCCGATGTCCGGGCCGCCCGCCGCCTGCTGGCGCGCACGCTGGGGATGTCGCCGAGTGACGTAACGCACCTCGCGCGCGAAGAGGGACCCGAGGCGGTGCGCGACCGCACGCGACAGGCGGTGGCCCGCATGCTCGGAACGGCCGACGCCGATTCCGACGCCGCGAAACCGAGGTCATCGGGCCGGTAACAGGTGATGGGTTGGCGACTTGACACGGAATTCCGGTTCTGCGACTGGGACGTGATGTTGCGGAACCCATTGCGCCAGCGCAGATTAGTCGCGATCCATCGCGTATTCCGCACTCGTTTTGCGGTATCCTCTCCATTTATAGTTGGAGATCTGTTCATATGGCGCTTCAGTCCCGCGAGTCCAATCACACGCGCGGCAGCCGCACGTCACGCTTGGCACGAGGCGCTTCGTGCGCCGCCGTCGTTGTCGTCGCGCTCTTCGGATTGACCGCCGCGCTTGGCGCGCAGGGCGGCGACAGGGGGCAGCTCTCCGAGGCCGTAAAGGCCGACTTGACGCGACTGGCCGAGCTCGAGCGCGGCTGGTTTGAGAAGAACCGCACCTTTACCACCGACCTGCGCGCGCTTGGGTTCCAGCCGACGAGCGGCGCTTCCGTGACGATGTCGTACGCGTCGGCGCGGTCGTGGGCCGCCAACGCCACGCACGCCCGCCTGCAGCCGACGACCTGCTTCATCGTCGTCTCGCAGCCTGGCAGCGGCGGCGCGGCCGATCGGCCGTTCTGCTCGGAAGCGGCGGGCGGGCAGGTGGCGTCCACCCCGACGCAGGCGGCACCGCGGCAGCAGCCAACCGTCACCCCGCCGCGCACCGCGGCGCCGACGACGCAGGCCCCGGCGGCCAAGGCGCAGCAGCCGTCCGCTCCGCGCCAGACGCCAACAAAGGTCGTAAATCGCCGGCCGCCGGCGCGTCGCGCGGCCGCGCCGGGTGCGGTGCCAACGATCGTCGAGTTGCCGGCGCGGGCGCCGTCGACCGGCGCGGCGTTGGCCGCCACGCGAGCCGCCGGCGGCGTCGCCGATGCGGGTGTCACCGAGGCAGTCTCCCCAGTGCAGTTCACCGAGCGGCTGAGCGCGATGGTCGCCGCCGCGCTCGACGTGTCGAATGCCAAGATGCCCGACGTGGCCCGTGACCCGTACGAGAGCACGGCGGAGTACCAGGGGCGCGTGGCAACGGCCTTTGCGGCATTCCAGCGTCGGGAAGCCGAGTTCTACGCGCGCAACACGCGCACGTACGTGGTGTCGATCCCGGTGAAGAGCGTGAAGTACGACCCCGACCGCGAGGTCATGGAGTTCACGGTCGATCCGATCGCGCTGCCGACGGCCCGCTCGTTCAGCGCGGCCGATGGCGCGCGCCTGAGCGTGGCGTGCTACACGCGTCCGTACTTCTGGTGCAGTCCCGATGCCGGGATGTCCTACGACGGCACGGACCTTTGGCGGCTGCCGCGCACGGTCGCGCGCTCTGTGGACGTGATCAACACACCGCTCACGCTGATGGCGCGATTCGTGGTCGGCCGGCGCGAGGACGCACGCTCCCCCTCAGTGTCGCTGATTTCGATGGAGCTGCAGGCCAAGGGCGCCGCCATCTCGCGATGGGATTCCGCCGCGCGCTGACGCGCGCGCAGGAGGCAGGCGCCTATGCCGCAGGCCATGACCGCCGAGCCGGTGCTCGTCGGGATTGACGACGTTCGCCGCGCCGCCGCCGTGCTGCGCGGCGTCGCCGTTCGAACGCCACTGCTCCCCTCCGACGCGCTCACCGCACAGTGCGGCGCGCCGGTCTGGTTCAAGCCGGAGCAGATGCAGCGCGGTGGAGCGTTCAAGTTCCGCGGCGCATACACCTTTCTGGCCTCGCTGAGCGAGGCCGATCGGGCTCGCGGCGTTGTCACCGGGTCGAGCGGCAACCACGGTCAGGCGGTCGCGCTCGCGGCGCAGATGTTTGGTGTGAAAGCGACGATCGTGATGCCGACCACCGCGCCGCGAGCGAAGCGGGCGGGGGCGGAGCGACTGGGCGCCCGCTGCTTCTACGTCGGCACCACGACGGCCGAGCGGCTGGCCAAGGCCGAGGAGCTGAAGGCGGCCGAGGGCCTGACGTTCGTGCCGCCGTTCGACGACCTCACGATCATTGCGGGACAGGGCACGGTGGGTCTGGAAATCGCCGCAGACCTGCCACGCGTCGGCACCGTTATTGTGCAGGTGGGAGGCGGCGGCCTGTCGTCCGGCGTGGCGACGGCGATCAAGGCGCTGGCCCCCTCAGCGCGCGTCATCGGCGTCGAGCCGGAGGGATCGCCGAAGTACACCAAGGCGCGTGCCGCCGGCCGGCCGGTGCAGATTCCGGCGAACCCAACGGGATTGGCCGATGGATTGCTCGCTGTACAGATCGGCACGCGCAATTTCGCCCACCTTAACGCCGCGCTGGATGACATCGTCACGGTGCCGGACGCCCTGCTGGTGGACGCCATGCGCTTCCTGCTCGACCGGCACAAACTGGTGACCGAGCCGAGTGGGGCGATCACCGTCGCCGCGTTGCAGGCGGGTCTCGTGCGCGCCGAGGGCGACACGGTGTGCGTCCTCAGCGGCGGCAATATCGAGTGGGACGGCCTGCAGGAGTTGCTCGGTAATGTCTGAGGCGCGCGTCCTCGTGGTGGATGACGACGAGGGCGTGCGCCGTGCGCTCGTCACGGCGCTGACTGACGTCGGATGCGAGGTGCGGGAATCGGCCGATGCCGCCTCCATGCGCGCGGCCCTCGGCGCGTGGGAGCCCCATCTGCTGTTGCTTGACGCCGCGCTGCCCGATGGCAGCGGGACGGACCTGCTGCAGGAACTGCGGGCCGGCGAGGCGACGCGCGATCTTCCGGTGATTGTGCTTGCCACGCGACTGCCCGACGAACTCACGGAGCTGGCCTTCGGGCTGGGAGCGACGGACGTTGTGCGCAAGCCGTTCCGTCCGCGCGAGCTGGTGGCGCGCGTGCAGGCGCACCTGCGCGCGCAGGCGCTGCTGCGGTCCACGCAGAACTCGCTGCACACGGCCGAGGACGAGCTGGCGCGGGTGTTGGAGGATTCGGAGAACCGGCGCAAGCTGGTGGATATCCTGCACGAAGTCACCGGCGACCTGTCGTCGGACGAGATCTACCATATTCTGGCGCGCCGCGTGGCGCGCGCCCTGTCGCTGTCGCGCTGCTCGGTGATCCTGGCGCGGCCCGGCGACCGGGTGGGCGTGGTGGCGACGGCGTTCGACAATCCCGCCATCCGGAACTTCGAGATCAACCTCGAGGCGTACCCAGAGATCCGTGCGGCCCTCGAGCACGGGCATCCGGTGCTCGTCGAAGATCTGCACACCAGTCCGTTGTACGAAGATCTGCGCCGCGAGTGGGCGGCCAACGGCACCCAGGTGCCGATCCGCAGCGTCATCGCGCTGCCGTTCACGCTGGGCAAGGTGCAGGCCGGCGTCTTCTTCCTGCGGCGGATGGTGAACGAACCGCCGCTGACCAATGAAGATGTCGAGTTCGCCGACTCCGTGATCAAGGCGGCGGTGGCGGCGATTCATCGCGCGCAGGTGATCGAAACCACCAAGGCCGACAACGCGCGCCTCGAAGTGCTGGCCCACACCGATCCGCTGACGCAGGTGCTCAACCGACGGGCGCTGACGGTGCGCCTCGCCTCGGAACTCGAGCGCGCCCGCCGCTACGACTCAGTACTGACGCTGCTGATGGTCGACCTCGACCACTTCAAGAACGTCAACGACACGCACGGGCATCTGGTCGGCGACGAGGTGCTGCGCGAGGTGGCTACGCTGCTGCAGAACGAGGTGCGAAGCGTCGACGTCGTCGCCCGCTACGGCGGCGAGGAGTTCGTCGCCGTGCTTCCCGAGACGTCGCTGGTGGGCGCGACGACGTTTGCCGAGCGCATTCGTGAGCACATTGCGGCAACCCCGTTCGCTGCGTCGATGGTGGAACCGCTGCACCTGACGGCGAGCATCGGGGTGAGCTCGTATCCGTCGGCGACGATCAACACCGTGGATGATCTCTTTGCCCGGGCCGATGAGGCGCTGTACCGCGCCAAGGCGGACGGGCGCAACCGGGTCTGCTTATGAGCATGCGCTGCCCGTCCTGCGGCACCCAGTATGCGGACGACGCCAAGTTCTGCACGCGCGACGGCACGCGTCTGATCGCGCCGCCGAGCGCCGCCGCCGCGCCGCCGGCCGTCCCCGCGTCGGCATCGCACACGACGCCGCGCGCCGTCACGCCGCCGATCGGCGTGGCCAAGCATTTCGATCCCGCCGCGCTGGCCGGCCAGGTGCTCGAGGGACGGTACGCGATCATCCGGAAACTCGGTGAAGGCGGCATGTCGTACGTGTATCTCGGCGAGGACGTCGCGACGAAGGAGCAGTTCGCCATCAAGGTGCTGTCCCCCTCGCTGGTGAAGGACTCCAATGCGATGGCCCGCCTGCGGCGCGAGGCGGCGCTCGGCATGCGACTCGAGCATCCCAATGTCTGCCACATTGTGCGGCTCGGCGAGACGGAAGACGGCATCGTGTACGTCGTGATGCCGTTTGTGCAGGGCGAGATCCTGAGCGACCGCAACAATCGCAAGGGGAAGCTGCCGCTCGCCGAGGTGGTGCCGTTCGTGCAGCAGATCGCGGCGGGGCTGCAGGTGGCCCACGATCTCAAGATCATTCACCGCGACCTGAAGCCCGAAAACATCATGATCACCAAGGAACCCGACGGCACGGAGCGGGCGGTGGTGATGGATTTTGGGCTGGCCAAGGAGCGCAAGGCGGGCGCGGAACTCGAGAAGCTCACGGCGACGGGGATCATTCTCGGCACACCGGAGTTCATGAGTCCCGAGCAGCTGCGCGGCAAGCCGCTGGATCCGCGCACCGACGTGTATTCGCTGACGCTGATGACGTACGAGATGCTCACGCAGAAACTGCCGTTCGAGGGGAAGAACCAGCAGGAGATGATGATCGCGCGGCTGCGCAGTGAGCCCATCTCGATTCGGACGCGGCGCCCCGACATTCCAGAAGCGGTGGATGCGGTGCTGTACAAGGGCATGGCGCGCAACGCGGACGACCGGTACCAGACGACGGTGGAGTTTGCCAATGCGCTGGCGGCGGCGAGCGGCGCGGGCGGCGGTGGACTGCTTGGGAAGCTGTTTGGCCGGTAGCGGGTCACTGCGCGCTGTGGGGGCGCTGGTGGGCACGCTCGGTGTGCTCAGCGCCCTGAGCGTGGCGGCGTTCGCGCAGCAGGTACCGTCCGCTTCGCCGCCCGATCCACGGCAGCCGGTGGTGGAGCGGTACGAATACGTCCTCATCCTGCCCGATACCGGCAAGCATCTCTACGCCAGCGCGCTGGCGCGGTTGGCGACGCCCCCGGCCGTGGATACCGTGGTGTTCGACCTCAACGACGCGATGCACGTGACCGAGGTCTCGTTCATCTGCCACGATAGAATGGAGACGGCGCGCTGGGTGCGCGCGCCGGGGCAGGTGAAGGTGGTGGTGCGCGAGCGCAGCGGCGACACGGCGCGGCTCGTGTCGTCGCAGACGAGCTGCATCCGCGTCGTGTACGAGGGCGAACCGGCCGATGGATTGATCATCGGCAAGGATGCGCAGGGGCGATGGCAGGCCTTTGGCGACAACTTCCCAAACCGCGCACGGCACTGGCTGGCGAGCATGGATCATCCGTCGCGCAAGGCGAAGGTGACCTTCCGCGTAATCGCTCCGGTGGATCGCGCCGTCGTGGCAAACGGGGCGCTGGTGGAGGAGGGGCTCGACAATCGCGGCCGACGGATCACGACGTGGCGAGAGGATCGTCCGATTCCGACGTACGGCATGGTGATTGCCGCGGGGCCGCTGACGATGCTCGACTTGGGGCGCACGGCGTGCGGCCTGGCCGAGGATGGCGGGTGCGTGCCGCAGGCCGTTTGGTTTGCGAACGAATCGCATCGGTTCATGCCCGGGGAGTTCGCGCGCGCCGGCCAGATTGTTGAGTTCTTTGCGCGGACCATCGGGCCGTATCCGTACGAGAAACTCGGCCACCTGCAATCGGCCACTCGCTACGGTGGGATGGAGAATCCGTCGGCGATCTTCTATTTCGACCGCGGTTTCCGCCGTGCGGGCGGGATTGGCGACGGGTTGATTGCGCACGAAACGGCGCACCAGTGGTTTGGCGACGCGGTGACGGAGCGTGAGTGGGCGCACGTGTGGCTGAGCGAGGGGTTCGCGACGTTCTTCGCCGCGCTGTGGGCACAGCACGCGCACGGCGACACGGCCTACACGCGCGAACTCGCCGATATGCGCGCCGCCGTGTTGCGCGCGCCGATCGTGGCGACGCACGCGGTGATCGACAGCGTCGAGGCCGACCCGAACAAGCTGTTGAACGAGAACTCGTATCCCAAGGGCGGGCTCGTGTTGGCGATGCTGCGCGACGAGCTGGGCGACAGCGCATTCTTTGGCGGCCTGCGGCGCTACTACGCAGCGCATCGACACGGCAATGCGATGACGCAGGATCTGGAGCGCGGCCTCGAAGACGCATCGGGGCGTCCGCTCGACTGGTTCTTTGACCAGTGGCTGCGGCGGCCCGGATGGGCGGAACTGCGCACGTCATTCACATGGAACCGCGCGACGCAACGCGTGTCATTGACGGTCGGGCAGGGGGCGCGCTTTGGCGCGTATCGCCTGACGTTGCCGGTTGAGGTCGTGGACGCCAGCGGCGCACGCCGGACGATGCGCGTGGCGGTCGAAGCGCGTGCCAGCCAGACCATCGTTCTGCCGGGCACGTTCGCCGCGGCCCCGGCGACGGTGCGCTGCGCGGGGGATCACACGTTGCTGGCGGTGTGTACACCAGAGTGATGCCTAGCTCTCACCTACAACGGTTGGCACTTTCACTGCTTGTCGCTGCTCTGACGGCGACGAGTGCGGCGGCACGCGCCCAGGCGGCGGGTGGGGCAACGTCGGTCGCGAGCGGCGCCGCCGACCTCGACGCCACCGAGCGCCGGCTGTATGACGCGTCGCGCCGCGCGCCTCGTGATCCGGGGGCGCGGGCCGCACTCGGCGAATGGCTGGCGGCGCGCGGACAGTTGAAGTCCGGCGCGGTCCTGCTTGAAGAGGCGCGCCTGTTCGGCGGGAATGGTGCGGTGCTCTCGGCGCGGCTGCGCCCCGTGTACGGGTGGCTGCGCGACTGGGCGTCGCTCGCGGCATTGCCGGCGCCGCCGTTGACGCCTGGTGAACGGGCGCGCGCGGCGCTGCTGGCCGAACGCGGGACAACGGTCGAGGGCGTGGATTCGACGACTATACCGTTTGCGCCGCTCGAGATCGGCGCGTTGGGGCGCGTGCCGCTGGTGCTCGGGGTCGATACACTGTGGGGTGAGGTTGATCCGCAGGAGGAGGGGGTGGTGCTCCCCGGACTCGGGCGCGGCGCGGGGCTGGTGGAAGTGACCGGCGATGATCGCCGCGGTGCGCTGGGCATCGTGCGCGAGTTCGCCCTCGGTGGACTCACCGTGCGCAACGTGCCGATGCGACTCGACGCCTCGCTGGGCGCGGGGCGCGCGCGCATCGGCTTCGACGTGTTTGCGCAGCTCGCGCCCACGGTCGACGCGCGCGCGGGCGTGGTGACGTTCCGACGTGCGGGGCGCGTCGTCGAGCCCGCCGGCGCTGCCGCGGTGCCGTTCATTCTCGGCTTCCCCGGTGTGCGGTTGGCGCTGCGCGCCGGTGAAGCGCCGGCGTCGATCGCGTCACCCGCGGGGCGCGCGGCGCTTCGCGGCCACGCGTGGACTGTCGATGTGCGTCGCGGCGTCATCTGGGTGGACGGCGCGCGTTGAGAGGCCGACACGCGGAGTCGTCAACAGGCCTCGCCGAGGTGGAGTAGATTATTAGCAGCCGGCGCGTTGACGTGCGCCGCACTTCACCCGTACCCACGATTCCCATGAAGATGCTTGTGCTTGGCGCCGGACTTCAGGGCTCCGCCTGCGCCTACGACCTGTTGCACCAACCCGATGTGACCGAGGTTCGCCTCGCCGACAAGGCGGTGGACCACCTTCCCAAGTTCCTGGCCCCGTACGTCGGCGGAAAACTGAAGCCGATGACGCTCGACGTCACGGACAAGGCGGCAACGCTGAAGGCGATGGACGGCGTCAAGGCCGTGATGTGCGCCGTGCCGTACTACTTCAACATGCCGATGACCGAGGCGGCAATCGCCTCCGGCGCGCATTTCTGTGACCTGGGCGGCAACACCGAGATCGTTTTTCAGCAGAAGACGCTCGCCGCCAAGGCGCAGGCCGCGGGCGTGACGGTGATTCCCGACTGCGGGCTGGCGCCGGGCATGGTCAACATCCTGGCCCAGCTCGGCATTGCGCGCTGCGACGCCGTGTCGTCGGTGAAGATCTTTGTGGGCGGCCTGCCGCAGAAACCGGAGCCGCCGCTCAACTACCAGGTGGTATACTCGCTGGAAGGCGTGCTCGATTACTACACGACGCTGTCATGGGTGATTCGCGACGGCAAGCGGCACCAGGTGAAGGCGCTGTCGGAGATCGAGCCCGTGGTCTTCAGCGAACTCGGCGAGCTGGAGGCGTTCCATACGGCGGGCGGACTCTCCACGATCGGCTTCCGATACGAGGGGAAGATTCCGACGATGGAGTACAAGACGCTCCGGTATCCCGGGCATGCGCAGATCATGGAGGCGATCCGTGAACTCGGGCTGCTCGATCTCGGCGCGATCAACGTGAAGGGAACGCAGGTCGTGCCGCGCGACGTCGCGATCGCGTGCATGGCCCCGCGCCTCAATAAACCCGACGGACGCGACCTCGTGGCGATGCGCGTGATTGTGGCCGGCACGAAGGGCGGCAAGCCGGTGACGCACACGTTCGAGATGGTGGATCGCTTCGACGAGAAGACGCACATCACGTCGATGGAACGCACGACGGGATTCTCGCTGGCGATCACCGGCCTGCTGCAGGCGCAGGGGAAGATCAAGCCGTCGGGCGTGCACACCTCTGATGAGTGCATGCCGGGCGAGACGTACGTGGCCGAGTTGGCCAAGCGGGGCATTCACATCGCGCAGACCGTGGCGTAGCCCGGCGGTCTGTGTCGGAATCAGGCGGGCGGGGCGCAGAGGCCCCGCTCGCTTTTTTCTGCGCGCCTGAAACACCGTGTCGCTTACCAGGTTCCCCCGCTCCCTGCACCACAGTCTGCCTCTTACCCGTTCCCGTGGGATCATCGGCTTTTGCCGGGGGTAGGCAATTCAGAACCCTATTGGAGGCACCATGGGTGTGATGCGTACGATGTTGGCTGTCGGGTTGGTGGTGGCAAGCGTGCCAATCATGGCACAGCCGGGCCGACGCGATGGCGATCGTGGACAGGGCGGCCGCGCTGTGAATCGGCCGGACACCCGCCGCGAGCAGGCGAAGGGTGACAGGGGCGAGACGCGCGTGGAACGGCGTGATGACCGTCGCAGCGATCCGCGGGGCGGTGCCCGCGTTGACCCGCGTACGTCGGACCGTGGCGACCGCGGCGGATGGGACGGTGCGCGCCGCGCTCCCGATCCGAGAGTGTATCGCCGGGATGAACCGCGCGTGGTGGTGCGGCAGCCGGTGGTGATCGACCGGTATGATGCGCGCGGTCCGCGCTTCGTGCCGCCAGGCCGCTACGGGCATCCGGTGCGGTACCGGTACGGCGACCGCGACTATCGTCATCGCGAGTACGTCACGATCTCGACGTGGTTCCGGGCGCTCCCGCCCGCGCGGTTGGTCGCGTACGGCTACTACGGCCCGACGTATGGCGGCATCCGGTACGTCTTCCGACCCGGACTCTCGCTCTCGTTCGCCGTCTACGGCCAGCTCAGCGTGCTGCCGTACGAACTGGAGATCGAGCTCGGCGAGTTGCCGTGGTACATGGAGCGCCGCATCTACGGCAATACCGTGCTCGTGATCGACACGCGGACGCGGCAGATCGTGGATATGTTCGAGATTGACTACTGATTGGGGACTGGGACTTAGGATTGCGATTTACGAGTTCGATTCAGGATAGCGATGAACGATTGAGCCCCGGCGCCGCACATGGCACCGGGGCTCAATCGCAAATCGGCATCCTTTGTCGGACTCCCAAATCGCAATCCTAAGTCCACATCCTCAATCGCTGTTATCGTTGGTAGTTCGCCAGCGTCGCGCCCATCGCGTCCATCGCTTCCTTGGCGCGCCAGCGGTCCCTGCCGTTGTAGATGAACGAGAAAGCGAGGCGTTCGCCGTCGCGGGCGGTGACATACCCGCCGAGCGAGGCGACATCGTTGGTGGTGCCCGTCTTGGCGTGCAGGTTGCCCATGGCCGGCGTGTACTTCATGCGACGGCGGAGCGTCTCGGTGCGGCCGGCCACCGGCAGCGACTGCTCCAGCACGTTGCGCCACGGCGCGCGCGAGGCGTAGTCGAGCAGCTGCACCATGGAGCGCGGCGTCACGCGGTCGGCGGTGGACAGGCCCGAGCCGTCGGCTGCGTAGATGTCCGTGGGCTGCACCCGCGCCTTCTCCCACAGGAAGCGGCGGAGCAGGATGTTGGCGTTGTCGGCGGATCCCACCACTCCGGCGCTGCGCGCGGCGTTGCGGAACAGCAGTTCGGCGAAATGGTTGTTCGACTCGCCGTTCATGGTCAGCACCAGCTCGCCGAGCGGCGCGGAGGGGAGCATCGTGACACGCGGCGCCCCGCTGGCGGCGCGGGCCAGCCGCGCGCCGCCGCCGACGTCGATGCCCTGCGCTTCCAGCGCCGCGCGAAACGCGGCGGTGGTGATGAGCGCCGGATGTTCGGCGACCACCTGCACACTCCGTCCCGAACCCGCGGCGCCAACGGTGCCGCGCACTTCGAGGCTGCCTTCGCGCTGAATCACGCTCACCCGCGCGCCGCGACCGGCGACGACACGCACGGAGTTGATGACGGGGATGCCCGAGAGTGCGGGCTCGAAGGTGATCGCCGCCGACTTGCCGGCCGGCTTGACGGTCACCCGCAGCAGGTTCTCGTTGTAGGACAGCGCCGAGACGCGCGCCGCGTACGATGCGCCGAGGTAGCGCGACCGCCATCCCTCGGGCACGGCGCGGTCTTCGAATGCCGACGCGTCGCCGATGATGTCGCCCGAGACGCGCCGCACGCCGGCCTGCGCGACGAGACGCGCGATGGTGGCCATCGGCGTCTCGCCCGAGGTCTCATCCGTGAAACGGCGACTGAACGACGGATCACCGGCGCCGCGGAGGACGAGGTTGCCGCGCAGGGTGCCATCGCTGCCCAGCGCGCCCTCGCGCAGGACCTCGGTTACGAACCGGTAGTCGGCGCCGAACCGCTCGAGCGCGACGGCGGAGGTGTAGAGCTTCATGGTGCTGGCCGGCAGCAGCTGCCGGTCGGCATTGCGCGTGAAGAGGGTGTCACCGCTTTCGAGCGACACAACAGCCACGCCCCACGAGCCGCTGCGCGTCGAACGGGAGAGGATCGCCGAGAGGTCGAGGGCCAGCTGCGAACTGCCGCGCGGCGCCGTGTACTTGAGCGGTGCCGGCGCCGGCGCACGCTTCTTGGCGACGGAGCGCACCTTGGTCGCCGAGGGCTTGGCCGCCGCGCGGCGCTTCGTTGCCGTCCGCCGTTTGTTGGTGCCGCCAGTCTGCGGCGCCAGTGCCCGGACCGATGCCACGGCCGGATTCGCTTGGGCGGGCGATAATGGCGCGGCCACCGCCAGCAGCACGGCGACGGCGACCCACTGGCGGACACCACGGGAGGAAAGCAGGGAGGGCATCGAGGCGTTGGCTCGCGACAGGGGGAGGGCGGCCGCACGGGGCGGCCGCCCCGCGCGTCACACCTTCAAGATCCAGTTCTTACGGTAGAACACGGCGAGAATCGCATACCAGAACAGCACAAAGCAGATGGCGAAGGCGAGCGAAGCGTTCTGCGGGGCGAGCCACGAGGCGAACACCGATTTATACACCACGGACTGCACCGCGACCTGCTTGCCGTCGACGTCGACTTTCCAGAGCGAGTAGATGATCCTGGCCATCAGTCCCGATCCCACAAACGCCACGATCGGGTTGACACCATATATGACGAGCGGACGGGTCCACCACGTAACACGCTGCACGTCGATGATCCACGTGATGGTCGCGATGGCCACAGCCGCCATTCCGGCAGTAAAAATGACATAGGAGCTGGTCCAGAGCCCCTTGTTGATTGGGAACGACCAATGCCACATCAGCCCCAGCATCATCAGGAGCGAACCAACCGCGAACATCGCCGTGAGACGCTCCAGCAGCGGACGCTCCTTTTGGGCGATCCAGCGGCCGCACAGCACACCCAGCATCGACGTCCCAATAGCCGGAATCGTTGACAGCGGCCCTTCGGGGTCCCACGTCTTGGACGACTTCCACAGGTGGCCGTCGAGCAGGGCCCGGTCCCACCACGCCGCCAGCGTGCGGGACGGATCGTCGAGACACAGCGCCCCGACCTCGCAGCCTCCGGGGACCGGGAGCAGAGTCATGGCGAACCAGTAGCCATAGAGCAGAATGGCGAGCATGCCGACCACCTGCTTGACCGAGGCATTGAGCGTCAGCTGGCCAGCGATCAGGTAGACCACCCCAATGCGGGGGAGGACGCCGGGAATGCGCAGCTCGGTGATTCGCTCCAACGGATAGTAGGGGAACGCCGAGAGCCCCCATCCGATGAGCACGATGAGCACGCCGCGACGCAGCACCTGGCGGCGCAGCACGGCGTCGCTGTCGCCCTTGGCGCGGCGGGCCGAAAGCGAGAGATGCGTGGTGACGCCGACGATGAACAGGAAGAACGGAAAGATCAGATCGGTTGGTGTCCACCCGTGCCACGAGGCGTGCTCGAGCGGCGGGTAGATGGCCCCCCACGTCCCGGGGTTGTTCACCAGGAGCATGCCGGCGACGGTCAGGCCGCGGAAGACATCGAGGCTGACGAGGCGTTCGCTCTGCTTCATACGATACGGGCCTTTCCGTGGGGATCTAACAATGTGGCCCGAACTACAGACTGAGGGGAAGAGGCAGAGTGTGGTGCAGAGGAAGGGGCAGGGTGTGGTGCAGAGAAAGGGAGGAGTCGGTTAGCCTGACTCGAACGAGGGAGTTCCTTGGCGCTGAACGGATTTGAGCATGCCGAGCAACAGTCGCCTTTCTTGCGTCAGAAAGGCCATGCGGACGGTCAGCGTGCTCTCGTCAAGACTCCAGGCGACGCTGCGATACCAAAGCATGGCCTCACGCGTGGACCCGAGCGCGTAGCCATAGAAGCGCGAGCGATCGGCCCCTGAGCGCCGGCCGTAGCCTTCTGCAACATTTGCACCAATCGATCCGATGGCGCGCGTCAGCTGCGACACTGTCCGGGGGTCAACGTTCCTCGCGAGGAGCACGCCGTCGCCCTGCGCGTGATCAACCAGGCACCGCGCGACACGGTAGGCGAGCAGGTTCCACAGCGGATCCGAGGTCTCTTCCGCTGAAAAGGAGGTCGCCCACGCGGCGAGCGCATCCGAAACGATGGTGTCCATGCGCCCATCCTACGCGAGAGACATGGACTCGCATCACCATTCCAATGCACCCCTCTGCCTTTCCCTGCACCACACTCTGCCTCTGCACCCTGCACCACACCCTGCCTCTGCACCCTGCACCACACCCTGCATCCTCCTCTTTCCCCAATGCAAAACCGGGCGGCCCATCGGGCCGCCCGGTCTTGCTTCTTACAGCTTCCCAAACAAGAACAAGAACGCCACCACTGTCGCGCCCGCAATGAGCAGCGGTCCGCCGAAGAGTCGTCGGAAGATCTGGTGGTCGTACTTGAGGTGCATGTAGAACATCACCACCACCGTGAACTTGACCGCCGACATGATCAGCAGCGCGGGCACGAACGCCTTGCTGGCGACGAACGACGGGATGTAATAGGCCCACACTTCGATCACCGTGATGACGAAGAGCCAGAGCGCCACCCACTTGTACTGCTTCCAGGTGGGATGCTCGTGCGTGTGGTCGGCGTGGGCGCGGTCGTTGGACATGGTCGGCGGCCCCTACTTGATGAGGTAGACGAGGGTGAAGATCGCGATCCAGACGACGTCGACGAAGTGCCAGTACAGGGCCATGATGTCGACGTTGAGCGCGTCCTTCGGCCCGAGTCCGCGCTTGATGTCGATAAACAGCATCGTCATCAGCCACAGCACGCCCACGGCGACGTGCGCGCCGTGGAAGCCGGTCAGCGTGAAGAACGACGAACCGAACAGGTTGGTCTTGATCGTCAGGCCGTGGTGCACGAATGATGTGAACTCGAACGCCTGGAAGCCGAGGAAGGTCGCGCCGGCCGCCGCCGTGGCGGCGAGCCAGAACTTGGACGACCCGAGCCGTCCCTCATAGCCGGGCTTGCCCTTGTTCTCGACGGCGGCGAGCGCCAGCACCATGAACAGCGACGACATCAGCAGCACGAACGTCGACGCCGAGGTCACGGGGATGTCGAGGATTGCCGGGAACGCCTTGCCGTCGGGCGACGTCCACGCCTCGTGCGGGAACGGCCCGGCGACCGACCGGCCCTTGTAGACGAGATACGTGGTGATGAGCGAGCCGAAGAGCATGCACTCCGACCCGATGAAGGCCCACATCGCGATCTTCCGGTGGTGAAGTCCGGTGGTCGTGTAGTGGGTGTGCTCGTGCGCCTCGTGGGCGCCGGCGGTGGCAGCAGTGGACACGGTCACGGTCTCCGGTTACTCGAGGGGGCTCGTGAGCCACGCATAAAGCGAGCCCACCATGAACGCGGCGCCGCCTAGCATCGTCGCCATCGCCAGCGGGAAGTTGCCGGCGTGCATCACGATGAGGCCGCTGAACAGAATGACGATGCCGAGCGCCACCATGAACGGCTTGATGGTCGGGAACGGCATCGGGATGCCGAGTTCCTGCGCCGTCCGGCGCTCGGTCTCTTCGTGCACCGGCACGGCATGCGCCTCGGCGATGACGGCGGCGTCGGCGTGCGTGTGCTTGATGCCGGCCATGCGATCGGGGGCCTTGAGGTCCCACATCGGATAGCGCGACGTGACTTCGGGGATCTGCGCGAAGTTGTACTCCGGCGGCGGCGACGGGATCGACCACTCGAGCGTCGGCGCGCCCCATGGATCATTGCTCGCCAGCGCGCCGTTCCGACGGCTCGTGAAGAAGTTGTAGGCGAAGATCAGGCCGGCGATCAGCAGCATGTACGTGCCGCTCGTCGACATCAGGTTGAACAGATCCCACCCCTGGCCGGCGTCGTACGTATAGATGCGACGGGGCATGCCGAGCATGCCGCTGAAATGCATCGGGAAGAACGTGAGGTTGAGCCCGATGAAGTTCAGCCAGAAATGCCACTCGCCGAGGCGCTCGCTCATGAAGCGCCCGGTGATCTTGGGGAAGTAGTGGTAGAGGCCGGCGAAGATGCCGAGCATCGCGCCGCCGTAGAGCACGTAGTGGAAGTGCGCGACGACGAAGTACGTGTCGGTCTGCTGCAGGTCCGACGGCGGAGAGGCGTGCATCACGCCGGAGATGCCGCCGATCGTGAACATCGCGACCAGTCCGATGGCGAACTTCATCGACACCGGGAAGCGGAGCGAGCCGCCGTACATCGTCGCGATCCAGTTGAAGATCTTCACGCCGGTGGGGATGCCGATGAGCATCGTCGCCACCGAGAAGATCGAGTCGGCCACCGGCCCCATGCCGACCGCGAACATGTGGTGCGCCCACACGCCGAAGCCGAGGAAGCCGATCATGATGCCGGAGTAGGCCATCACGTTGTAGCCAAACAGCGGCTTGCGGCTGTGGGTGGGGAGCACCTCCGACACGAGGCCGAAGGCGGGGAGGATAAGGATGTACACCTCGGGATGGCCGAACACCCAGAACAGGTGCTGCCAGAGCAGCGGATCGCCGCCGGCGGCCACTTCATAGAAGTGCGTGCCGAAGAAGCGGTCGAACTGCAGGAAGAACAGCGCCGCCGTGACGACGGGGAAGGCGAGCACCACCATGAACTGCACCACAAACGACATCCACGTGAACATCGGCATGCGCATCAGCGTCATGCCGGGGGCGCGCAGGTTGATGATCGTGGTGATGAAGTTGAAGGCCGCGGCCAGCGACGAGATGCCAAGGATCTGCAGGCCGAGGACCCAGAAGTCCATGTTGAATCCGCCGCCGTACGTCGGGCCCGAGAGCGGCGCGTAACCGAACCAGCCGCCGTTCGGCGCGACCCCAAAGAAGATCGGGAGCGTGATGAACAGGCCGCCGAGGGCGTAGACCCAGTACGAGAAGGCGTTGAGGCGCGGGAAGGCCACGTCACGCGCGCCGATCTGCAGCGGGATGAGATAGTTGAAGAAGGCCGCGGAGAGCGGCATCACCACGAGGAAGATCATCGTGGTGCCGTGCATGGTGAACACCTGATTATAGGTCTCGGCGGAAATGAGACCCATGTTCGGCTTGGCCAACTGGGTGCGGAGGACCAGCGCCTCAAGCCCGCCCACCAGCAGGTAGAACAGGGCGGTGTAGAGGTACAGCATGCCGATCCGCTTGTGGTCGACGGTGGTCAGCCAGCTCCAGAGGCCGGTCTGCTCCGACGTCGACGCGGCGGACGCGTGTGTCGGACTGGCGGCGAGAGATGCCATGGGTGCGGTTCTCCGGGGCTACTTGAGGGAACGCAGATACGCGACGATGTCGGCGATCTGCTTGTCGTCGAGTCCGGCGGCCGCGGGGACGGCGGCCTTGATGGCCGGGTTGTACTCACCGGCGCCGAACGTGGGCATCTGCGACCCCGGCTTCATGGCCGGCGCATTCTTGATCCAGAGCGCGAGGGTCTTGGCGTCGAGGCGGTACAGGCCGGCGGCGAACGTGTGGCGCGAACCGACGTGCGTAAGGTTCGGCCCCTTGGCGTTGTCGTCGCTGGCGTAGTTGGTCTCACCCTTGATGACATGGCAGGTGAGGCACGGCGCCTTGCCGAGGTTCGCCGGGTTGGTCAGCAGCGCACGCCCGGCAGCGGCATCTCCGGCGGCGAGCAGCGATTCATCGAACTGGGTGGCCGGGAGCGGCGTCTTGGGCCAGTTGAAGTCGGACATCTTCTCTGCCGGAAATACCCAAACCTCGGGGGACGAGGAAGAGGCAGAGTGTGGTGCAGGGGAAGAGGCAGGGATAAGTGACGCGGTCTTGATGGGGGGCTGCTTGGCTGCTGAGTCAGCGGCGGCCATGGCGGCGGCCGCGGCTGGTGAGCCGAGCGCCACCGTCTTCTGGTGGGCGGCCCACTTCTCGAAATCGGCGGGAGTCACGGTGAACGTGCGGAAACGCATGTTCGCGTGGCTCGCGCCGCAGTACTCGACGCAGGCACCGTTGAGCGCGGTCTCGTCCATTTCCGGCTTGGGGGTGAACCAGATGTGGTTCACCTTGTTGGCGATCAGGTCGCGCTTGCCGCCGAGCTGGGGAATCCAGAACGAGTGGAGCACGTCCTTGGTGCGCAGCGAGAAGTTGACCGTCTTGCCCACCGGCAGGTACAGCTCGTTGGCGGTGACGATGCCGTACTGCGGATAGCGGAATTCCCACCACCACTGGTGGCCGATGACCTCGACCTGCAGCGACTCGGCGGGCGCCTTGCGCTGGTTCTCGAAAATCGTGCGGACCGTGGGGACCGTGATGAAGACAAGAATCAGCGCGGGGATGGCGGTCCATGTGATCTCGAGCGCCGCGTTGCCCTGGATCTGCCGCGGAGCGGGGCCGCCCTCACGCCGGCGGAACTTGAAGATCGTGTAGACCAGCAGGGTCTCGACGACGATGAAGACGATCGTGCCGAGGAGCATCATGCGGTCCCAGAGGAAGACCGCCCCTTCGTTGAGCTCGGTGTTCTTGCTGAACGTGGAGTTAGGATAGTCTCCACCACACGCGGCGAGTGCCACGAGGGCAAGCGCGAGAACGGCGACCGGGAAGACCCGGCGCAGATGCAGCTTGGGCATCAGCGGTGAATTTTGGGGTGAGGGGCGCGATGCCCGGCAGACTCGGACACCGATGTGCGGAAAAACCGCCGAAAGTTACTCGGTCACGTCAGGCGATTCAAGCACGCGCAAGTAAGGCAACTACCTACACGGCAAATCGAGCCACGAACGGCTCGTCCGTTGACTCGGCGCCGATTACTCAGGCGCGAGCGTGATATCCACCGCGTGCTCGACCTTCACCTTCTTCTGGGCGAAGTCGATGAGTTGGCGGATATTGGCGACGGCCTCGCGATACGAGCGCAGCTTCACCTGATCGCCGCCGCCGCGGCCGCCGATGAGGAGCATCGCCGACACTTGGTCGGCGATCATGCCGAACTGGCCCTTGAGCTGTCCGACGAGTGGGGCGGCCGTGCGCTTGAGCTGCATCGGGAAGACGCCCATCGGCTTGCCGTTCTTCATCTCCATCGCGGTCCGCTCGACCATGCTATGGATCTGGGCCATCGACATGAGCGCTTCTTCAAGCGTCTTCATCTTCTGCGCGCCGGCGCCATCGAGCTTAGTAGAAGCCATGAGGAGCAGAGAGAAAACAGAGAAACAACAGAGAAGAAACAGAGAGACAACAGTACCTACACTCAGTATAGCACAGTTCCGCGTCCCCTGTGCCTCTTCCGTAGGCGTCTGTTGTCTTTCTGTTGTTTGTCTGTTGTCTCTCTGTTGTTTCTCTGTGGTTAGACCATTCTGCGCGGATCCAGCGCCGTATCCAGCTGCTCGCGCGTCAGCAACCCGCGTTCGAGTACCAGCTCGTACACGCCGCGGCCGGTCGTCAGCGCGTCCTTGGCCACCGCGGTGCACGCCTCGTAGCCGATCACCGGCACGAGCGCCGTGACGATGCCGACGCTCTTCTGCACGAACTCGCGCAGACGGTCGGGGTTGGCGGTGATCCCCTCCACGCACTTGGTGCGGAGCATCCGCACGGCGGCGGTGAGCGTCCGGATGTTGTGCAACAGACGGAAGGCGATGATGGGCTCGAATACGTTGAGCTGCAGCTGGCCGCCCTCGGCCGCCATCGTCACCGTCACGTCGCCGCCGACCACGTCGAAGCAGACCTGATTGACCGCCTCGGGGATCACGGGGTTCACCTTGCCGGGCATGATGCTTGAGCCGGGCTGCATCGGCGGTAGGTTGATCTCGCCCAACCCGGTGCGCGGCCCCGACGACAGCAGGCGCAGGTCGTTGCAGACCTTGCTCAGCTTCACCGCGCAGCGCTTGAGCACTCCCGACAGCTGCACGAACGAGCCGGTGTCGGACGTCGCCTCCACCAAATCGGGCGCGGTGATCAGCGGCAGCCCGGTGACGGTGCTCAAGTGCACCCGAACGGCCTCAGGATATCCGGCGGGGGCGTTGATGCGCGTGCCAATCGCCGTCGCCCCCATGTTCATCTCGCGAATCAACGCCTGCGCCTCGCCCAGTCGGTCAATGTCCTCGGCGATCGTATGCCCGAACGCCGCAAACTCCTGGCCGAGCGTCATCGGCACGGCATCCTGGAGCTGAGTGCGCCCCATCTTCACCAATTCCCTGAACTCCTCCCCCTTGCTGAGGAACGCGTCGACGAGTTCGCCCATCGCGTCGCGCAGCCCAGAGATGCTGGCGTGCAACGCGAGCTTCACCGCCGTCGGATACACGTCGTTGGTGCTTTGCGACATGTTGACGTGGTTGTTGGGATGGCAGTGGTCGTACGCGCCGTGCGCATGCCCCAGCAGCTCGAGCGCGCGATTGGCGATAACCTCGTTGGCGTTCATGTTGGTCGAGGTGCCGGCCCCGCCCTGAATCATGTCGACCACGAAATGCTCGTGATGGCGGCCGTTCTGCACCTCGCGCGCGGCGCGCACGATGGCCCCGGTGACCTGCGGGTTGAGCAAGCCGAGGTCGTTGTTGGCGAGCGCGGCGGCCTCCTTCACCTGCGCGAGGGCGACGACGAGCGCCGGATACTCGCGCAGCGGGATGCCGGTGAGGGGAAAGTTCTCGAGGGCGCGCAGCGTTTGCACGCCGTACAGGGCGTCGGCGGGAATGTCGCGCTCGCCGAGCAGGTCGTGCTCCCGACGGGTGCCGCCGCCAAAGTAGCCCGCGGTGGTGCCGCGCCCCACGAGCGTCGCGCTGGTGACGTGCAGGCGCTGGGCAATGGAGCGCGCGGCTTTGGACAGCAGGGCGGCGTGCAGCGCCGGCACCGCGGTGAGCACGGGCGCCAGCGCGTCCTGTGCGAAGAGCACGACTTCCGTGCGCTCGAGCGCCACGCCGGTGGTGCCGTGCGGCGAGGTGTCGAGCAGAATGCCCTCGCCCACCACCTCGCCGGCGCCCAGCGTGGCAAGGCGCACGGTGCTGCCACCATGCGACTTATCGATGGCAACCGATCCGGACCGAATGACGGCAAAGAAGGTGCGCGGACTGCCTTCGACGAATAGGTGTTCGGCCGCTTCGTAGGTGGCTGAGCGGGCAGCGGACGCCAACTGATCGATAAGTGCGCGATCGAAGCCGGCGAAGAACGGGACGCCCTGCAGGGCAGCGTGTATTGGCATGGATCCAGGGGATCGAAAGGTCGGACCTGATATGGAATGGCGCGGCCCAACGGTGGCGCGCGATCCCCTAATTCTGGAGCGTGGGAACGGGCTGGGACAGGGCGCGCTCCCTATCCGTCGGCCACCACCCACGACAAATTCTCGCGACCGTCCCCACCGCCGAGTGAACTGATGATTGACCGCCGCGCCTTCCTCGAGAAATCCGCCCTGCTTTCCGCTCTTGGCTTCTTGCCGCGCGCCCTCTCGGCGGAGGAATACGAGCGCGACGTCATGGGCAGCCCCGTTGGAACGATGCCCAACTTTCGCGGGCGCCCCTGCGTGGTGTCGAGCGCCAACGGCATCAACGGCGTGAAGGTGGCCTACGACCGCATCCGCGGCGGCATCGACCCGCTTGACGCGATCATCGCCGGTGTGAACCTCGTCGAGCTCGACCCCGATGACCAGTCGGTGGGGCTGGGTGGCCTGCCCAACGAAGAAGGGGTGGTGCAGCTCGACGCGAGCTGCATGCACGGCCCCTCGCGCCGCGCGGGAGCGGTGGGCTGCCTGGAGGACATCGCGACGCCGTCGCTGGTGGCCAAGGCGGTGATGGACTACACCACGCACGTGCTGCTCGTCGGCCCCGGCGCCAGAAAGTTTGCCGTCGCGCTGGGGTTCAGGACGCAGAACCTGCTCACCGAGAAGAGCCGTCAGGATTGGCTGCGCTGGAAGTCGCGGCTCAGCAAGAACGACAACTGGCTCGACCACGACGACGATGTGAAGATCAATTGGACGCACGGCACGATCAACATGAACGCCGTCAACGCGGCGGGCGACGTGAGTTCGGTGACGACGACCAGCGGGTTGGCGTGGAAGCTCGACGGGCGACTGGGCGACTCGCCGATCCACGGCGCCGGCCAGTACACCGACAATGATGTCGGCGCCGCGGGGAGCACCGGGCTGGGCGAGATCAACATCAAGGCGTGCGGCGGCTTCCTGACCGTCGAGTTCATGCGCAACGGCGCGACGCCCGAGCAGGCGGCGCTGAAGACGCTCGAGCGCATGGTGCACGTGACCGAGCCGCGCCTGCTCGACCAGCGGGGGCGGCCGCGCTACGACATTCAGGTGTATGCCGTGGCCAAGGACGGCCGCTACGGCGCGGCGACGATGTACGAGGGGGCGTCGTTTGCGGTGTGCGACGAGCGGGGCCCGCGGCTTGAGCCGTGCGCCTATCTCTTCAAGACCGCCGACCGCCCCCGCTGAGATGGCCGACTGGCGTGACGAACTGAACACCCTCGGCCGGCGCATCCTGACGCCGATCGCGGTGCTGTTCGCCACGTACCTGGTTGGCATTCTCGGTTACAAGTGGATCGGCGGCGCGCAGCACTCGTGGCTTGACGCGCTGTACATGACGACGATTACCCTGACGACGACCGGGTATCGCGAAGTCATCGACATCACCCAGCATCCGGCGGCGATGATCTTCACGATCCTGCTGCTTCTGTTCGGGGCGACGGCGGTGGTGATGACGGGCTCGATGCTCACGGCGTATGTCGTCGAGGGCGACCTGACGGCCGGATTTCGGAGGCGACGGATGCAGAAGCGGATCGACGCGATGCGCGGGCACACGATTGTGTGCGGCGCGGGGCAAACGGGCACGGCGGTGGTGCGTGAGCTGACATCGACCGAGCGTCCCGTCGTGGCCATCGAGGGAAACGCCGAACGGGCGGCAGTCTTCGAGCGGCTGTTCCCCGGGGTGCCGGTGCTGGTGGGCGACTGCACCGACGATGAGGTGCTCACATCGGCGGGGGTCACGCGGTCGTCGGGCGTCGTGGTCTGCACCGACGATGACAAGGTCGCGCTGGTGACCACCGTGCTGACGCGCCAGATGGCGCCCAAGGCGCGCATTGTGGCCCGCGCGTCGGACGAACGCTCGGCGGCGCGGCTGAAGCAGAGCGGCGCCGACGCGGCCGTCTCGCCCGGGCGCATTGGCGGCATGCGCATGGCCAGTGAGCTGCTGCGGCCAAGTGTGGTGAGCTTCCTCGATCAGATGCTGCGCGACGAGAATCGCAATCTGCGCATCGAGGAAGTGCTGGTGGAGCAGGGGAGCGCGCTCGACGCCACGCGAGTGGAGAGCCTGCGCCTGCACAAATACGGTACCGGGCTGCTGCTGCTCGCCCTGCGCGCCCGCGACGGCGCGTACGTGTTCAATCCGCCAGCGGCGACCGCGGTGAACGGCGGCTGCTATCTCATTGTGATGGGCGACCCGGCGTCGGTCGGCCGGCTGCAGGAGGCGGGGGTCGCGCCGCGCTGACCGTGCCCCGCGGGGCGCGGACGCACGGGGGGTGATCGTTCAGGGGTTCGCGGCGCCGGTGCGCGTTGCTAGTTTGTAGATATATGGATATCAAACTAAAACGCGGCCAGTCGGCCACGCGTGCACTCGACGCGCTCCGCCGGCTGGTGCATGCCCTGCAGGCGGCGTCGCGGGTGGTCGACCGCCCGTATGGCGTCACCGGCGCGCAGCTCCTCGTGCTGCGCCAGGTCACGGCGGCGCCGGGGTGCGCGCTCGGCGACATCGCCCGCGCCACGCTCGCCGATCCCAGCACCGTCAGCGTCGTGGTGCGGCGGCTCGTGCGCGCGCGGCTGCTGCGCCGCCGCGCCGATCCCACCGATGCGCGTCGGGCGGTGCTGACGCTGACGCGGCGCGGCGCGCTCGTGGCCCGTCACGCCCCGCCCGCGCCGCAGGAAACCGTGCTCGCCGCCGTGCGGGCCCTCCCCGCCGCCGACCAGCGCGCGCTCTCGCGCCTCCTCGAGCGGGTCGTCACCACGGCGGGACTCGCGGCGGTGCCGCCCACGATGTTCTCGGAGCCGGCGCCGCGCCGGGCGACGCGTGGCCGCTGAGGCGCGCGCATCGGGCGAGGGCGCGCTCGATGAGCGCGCGGTGGCGCTCACCCTGCTTGCCGTGCTGGTGGGCATCGGTGCCGCCTTCGCGGCGCAGTTCCTCGAACGCCTCATCTACGGGGTCACGAACCTGGCGTTCCACGCGCGCTGGTCCGTGGCGCACACCGAGCCCATGGATGTGCCGCGCGGCGTCGCGCTGCTGCTCGTGCCGATGCTTGGCGCGGCGGCGGTTGGGGTGATGGCGCGCTTTGGTTCGCGCGCTATTCGCGGGCACGGCATTCCCGAGGTGATGGAGCGCGTGCTCTTCGGCGAGAGCCGCATTCTGGCGCGGGTGATGGTGCTGAAACCGCTCTCGGCGGCGATCGCGATCGGCACGGGCGGTCCATTTGGGGCCGAGGGACCGATCATCGCGACCGGCGGCGCGCTGGGGTCGATTGCCGGGCAGTATGTCCACGTCAGCGCCGACGAGCGTAAAACACTCCTTGCCGCCGGCGCGGCGGCGGGCATGGCGGCGACGTTCGGCACGCCGCTCTCGGCGGTGCTGCTGGCCGTGGAACTGCTGCTGTTCGAGTATCGGGCGAGATCGCTCGTGCCCGTGGCAATGGCGGCGGTGACGGCGGCGGCCATGCGAGTTGCGTTCAAGGGAAGCGCGCCGGTCTTTGCCGCCGCGCCGTTTGCGGCGCCCGGAGAGGCGGCGCTGGCGGGCTATGCCCTGCTTGGCGCGCTGATGGGCGCGCTGGCCGCGGGCATCACCACGGTGACGTACGCGGTGGAAGACCTCTTTGAACGCCTGCCGATCCCGTGGATGTACTGGCCGCTGATCGGCGCGATGGTGGTGGGGGCGTGCGGACTTCTCGAGCCGCGCGTGCTCGGCATTGGCTACTCCAACATCGTTGCCGCGCTCGACGGCAAGACGGTGGGCATCGCGCTTGCCGTACTGGTGGCGCTCAAGTTCATCGCGTGGGTGGCGTACCTGGGGAGCGGCACGAGCGGCGGAACGCTGGCGCCGTTATTCACGGTGGGAAGCGGGTTGGGCGGGCTGATTGGCGCGGCGGCGGCGCGGTGGGTGCCGGCGCTTGGCGTCGAGCCGCGCGTGGCGGCGCTCGTGGGGATGGCGGCGGTCTTTGCCGGCTGCTCGCACGCGGTGCTCGCGTCGGTCGTCTTTGCGTTCGAGACGACCCGGCAGCCGGTGGGGTTGCTGCCCCTATTGGCCGGGTGCTCGGCGGCCTATCTGGTGGCGCTGCTGTTGCGCCGCACGTCAATCATGACGGAGAAGTTGGCGCGTCGCGGCATCGAGGTGCGCACCGAATACAGCTTGGACCACCTCATGCGCGTGAGCGTGCGCGAGGCGTGTGTGCGCGATGTGCGCACGCTCGCCGCGTCGACGCGCCTGGACGACGCGCGGGCCGCGCTCGTCCAGACGCCAGATGGCCCGCAGGGCTTTCCGGTGCTCGACGACGAGGGACGCCTGCAGGGCGTCGTGCTGCGCCGTGAACTGCTCGACCTCTCGTTGGATGGAGCGACGCGCGTGGGCGCGCTGGCGCATGGCGCGGACGAGGTGGCGTTTGAGGACGAGACGCTGCGCGACGCGGCCGATCGAATGGTTCGGACGGGGGCGGGGCGCCTGCCCGTGGTGACGCGCGAGGCGCCCGACCGGGTGGTGGGGATCATCAGCCGCAGCGATCTGCTGGACGCGCACGCGACGCGGCTCGACGAGGCTCATCGCCGAGTGCGGTTGCGCCGGCTGCCGCTCGGCGCGCTGCGCTGAGGAGCGGGCGAGCGCGGGCGCCGCGCTTTGAATGCCGCCCGGGGCGGACTAGATTCCCCGCACGCCCGCGGCCGCGCCCAAGCGCCGGAACCCGGCGGGCCGTCGTCCCTTCCAGCCACCACCCCGATGACCGTTCCCCATCCGCCGTCCGGCTCCGAGGAGCCCGTCGGCTACGACCCGACTGCCGTGGAAGCCAAATGGCGCGCCCGGTGGGCGGAGCGCGGCACGCACGCGACCGACCTCAACGGCGCGCGCCCGTACTACCAGCTGATGATGTTCCCCTATCCGTCGGCGGAAGGGCTTCACATCGGCAACCTGTACGCATTTACGGGGAACGACATTCACGGGCGCTTTCAGCGGCTGCAGGGGCACACGGTGCTCGAGCCGCTCGGATACGACGCGTTCGGCATCCACTCGGAGAACTTCGCGCTCAAGATGGGCGTGCACCCGATGGAGCTGATTCCGCGCAACGTCGCGAACTTCCGCCGCCAGCTCGACCGTGCGGGGCTGATGGTCGACTGGCGCCGGTCGGTGGATACCACCGATCCGGCGTACTACAAGTGGACGCAGTGGGTCTTCCTGAAGCTTTACGAGCGCGGGTTGGCCTACAAGAAACAGGCGGCGGTCAACTGGTGCCCGTCGTGCAAGACGGTGCTGGCCAACGAGCAGGTGATCAACGGCGCGTGCGAGCGGTGCGGCACGCCGGTGGAGCAGCGCGCGCTGGAGCAGTGGTTCTTCCGCATCACCGAGTATGCCGAACGGCTGCTGAACAACCTGGACTGGATTGACTGGTCGGAGAGCACGCGCACGGCGCAGCGCAACTGGCTGGGGCGGAGCGAGGGGGCCGAGCTGCGGTTCCGCGTGCTCGATCCGCTGACCGACGCCGGCAGCGCCGGCGTGATGGTGTCGCAGGAGATCACGAGCGGCTCGACAGTGATCAACGTCTTCACGACGCGCCCGGATACGATCTTTGGCGCGACGTACCTCGTGCTCGCCCCCGAGCATCCGGCGGTGGAGCGGCTGACGACCGGCGATCAGCGCGCGGCGGTGGAGGCGTATCGCGAGCAGGCGCGCAAGCAGGACCTCGTGAGCCGTCAGGTGAACAAGGAGAAGACCGGCGTGTTCACCGGCGCGTACGCGGTGAATCCGGCGACGGGCGAGATGATTCCCGTCTGGATTGCCGACTATGTGCTGATGGGGTACGGCACCGGCGCGATCATGGCTGTGCCCGGGCACGACGAGCGCGACTTTGAGTTTGCGCAGAAGTTCGGCCTGCCGATTGTGCGCGTCGTCGCCGGGCCGGAGCAGGATGCCCACACGCCGCTCGACGCGGCGTACACCGACGACGCCGACGGGCGGCTGGTGAACAGCGAGCAGTTTGACGGTGTGGCCGTGCCCGACGCCAAGCGCCAGGTGACGGCGTGGCTGACGGAGCGCGGCGCGGGCAAGTCGGTGACCACGTATCGTTTGCGCGACTGGTGCGTGTCGCGGCAGCGATACTGGGGTCCGCCGATCCCCATCATCTACTGCGACGCGTGCGGCACCGTGCCGGTGCCGGAGAAGGACCTGCCGGTGCGCCTGCCGAACGTCCCCGACTACAAGCCGGATGATTCCGGCGTCGGGCCACTGGCGCGGCACGAGGCGTTCTATCACGTGCCGTGTCCGACGTGCGGGAAGCCCGCGCGCCGCGAGACCGATGTGAGCGACACGTTCCTCGACAGCGCGTGGTATTTCCTGCGCTATCCGAGCGTGCCCAACGACGCGGTGCCGTTTGACGCGGCCATCACCAAGCAGTGGCTGCCGGTGTCGGCGTATATCGGCGGAAACGAACACGCGGTGCTGCACCTGCTGTATGCGCGATTCATCAACATGGTGATGTTCGACGCCGGGCTGGTGCCGAGCGAGGAGCCGTTCAAGAAGTTCCGCGCCCACGGCATGATCATCCGCGACGGCGCCAAGATGTCGAAGTCGCGCGGCAACGTGGTGAACCCCGACGCCTATATGGATCAGTGGGGCGCCGACACCGTGCGCACCTACCTGATGTTCATTGGGCCGTTTGAGGAGGGGGGCGACTTCCGCGATCAGTCGATCAGCGGGGTGCGGCGCTTCCTCGACCGTCTGTTCGCGAGCGTACGCGACGCCAACCGGGGCGGCGCGCCCGATGCCGACGTGATGCGCAAGCTGCACCAGACCATCAAGAAGGTGGGCGGCGACATCCCGGCGTTGAGCTACAACACGGCGATCGCGGCGATGATGGAGTACATGAACACGTTGCGCCGCGGTGAGCGCGTGCCGCACGTGGCGGAAGTGGAGCCGCTGGTGCAGCTCGTCGCGCCGTTTGCGCCGCACATCGCCGAGGAGCTGTGGGAGATGCTCGGCCATGCGGGGAGCGTGTTTGACGCCGGCTGGCCGGCGTTCGACGAGGCGCTCTCGCGCGACGACGCGTTTGAGCTGGTGGTGCAGGTGAACGGCAAAACGCGCGGCAAGGTGAGCGTGGCGCGCGACGTGACGCAAGACGCGGCGGTGGCCGCCGCGCAGGCGGACGCCGGGATCGCGAAGTTTCTGACCGGGCCGGCGAAGAAGGTGATCTTTGTGCCGGGGAGATTGCTGAATATTGTTGTATAGATGGTAGGTGGTAGAAAGTAGATGGTAGATACTGCACGGCCGACCGCGTACTCACACGCTGTCGGCCGTTTGCTTTCTACCATCTACCTCCAACCATCTACCTTCTGCTTTCCGCTATCCCCGCGCCAAATGCACCGGCGCCCCATCCGGGTCCGTCGGATCAAAGCACGCATCGCACATGCGGTTGAGCGCGCGGAAGCCGAGGAGCTCCACGTCGGTGGAGAGGAAGCCGTCCTTGACGGGCTCCTCCTGCATGAGGCCGGTGCTCAGGTACTTCTTGTTGTCGTCGCTGAGGACGGTGACGACGGTCGCGTCGCCCCCCATCTGCTCCTGCACCTGCAGCGCGGCGAGGAAGTTGCAGCCGCTCGAAATGCCGACGCCGATGCCCAGCTCGGAGGCGAGGCGCTGGGCCATGATGATCGAGTCCCCGTCATCGACGGCGACCACCGGATCGAGCGCGTCGAGCTTGACGATGGCGGGAATGAACTCGTCGCTGATCCCCTGAATCCGGTGCTTGCCCACTTTGTATCCCGTGCTCAGCGTGGGCGAGTTCGACGGTTCCACCGGCACCAGCTTGATGTGCGGGTTGCGCTCGCGCAGAAAGCGTCCGGTACCCATGATCGTGCCGCCGGTGCCGACGCCGGCGACGAAGGCATCAGGGAGCAGGCCGCGCGCCCTGATCTGCGCCCAGATCTCGGGGCCAGTGGAGCGTTCGTGGGCGGCGCAGTTTTCGTCGTTGGCGAACTGGCGGGGGAGGAACGACCCGGGCGTGACGGCGGCCAGCTCTTCTGACAGCCGAATCGATCCCAGGAACCCGCCCTGCTCGTGCGAAACGAGGCGCACTTCCGCGCCGAACGATCGAATGAGCCGTTTGCGCTCCTCGCTCATCCAGTCGGGCATGAAGATCACGACCGGGTGGCCGAGGGCGCGCCCCACGGCGCTGAACGCGATGCCGGTGTTGCCGCTGGTCGCCTCGATGACCATCGCGCCGGGCTCCAACTGCCCCAGTTCGTAGGCCCGCCGCAACACGTGAAACGCCATCCGGTCCTTGATGGAGCCGGTGAAGTTGAGATGCTCGGCCTTGGCGTAGATGCGGCGCGGACGGCCACGGAACCGGACGTCGATGGCCAGCATCGGGGTGTTGCCGATGAGGTTGCGCAGCCCCTTGAGGCGGTCGACGGCGGCGACGGGTGGCAGCACCTGGACGGTCACGTGAACTCTCCGGAGGGTCGGTCGAAGCGGCGAATGGCGCCACCGAAAGGTCAGCCCTGCTCAGAGGAGGCGCAGTCAGCAAAAATCGACGGCGCTGTCGGACAATTCACCGCAAACGGGGATCGGCAGGGGGGCACCGCCGGCCGCCGGCCGCGTGGCGCAGGAAACCCTGCCGGCGGTGCGGGTGACCATATGGGTGAACGAGACCCACAGACCCTGTCCCAATTCGAGGCCCCAATGCGCCGCACCCTGCTTGTACTTGGCACTCTTCTGCTGGCTGCGTCCGGCAGCGCCCCGCTCGCGGCGCAGCAGGTGCGAGTCTTCACCAACACCGATCGTCAGGCCGTCGCCGCCGGCGACCGCGCGATGATCGGCGTCTCCACGTCGTCCGGCAGCAAGCGCGACACCCTCGGCGTGCTCATCGCCTCGGTGACCGAAGGCGGCCCAGCGGAGAAGGCCGGGCTCAGCGAGGGCGACCGCATTCAGGCCATCAATGGCGTCTCGCTGCGCGTTAGTCGAGAGGATGCGGGGGACGACGAGATGGGCGGCATCATGCAGCGCCGTCTCACGCGTGAACTGGGCAAGGCGAAGGCCGGTGACGAGGTGGCGCTGCAGGTTTGGCACGACGGCGCGAGCAAGTCGTACAAGCTGAAGACCGTGGCCGCCGACGACCTGTACAAGCCGGCCAGGGCCGTGGAGCGCGAGGAGCGCGCGGCGATTGGGCTTGGCTTTGGCCTGACCGGCAGCAAGCGCGACACGGCCGGCGTGTTCGTGAACTCCGTCACCGAGGACGGACCGGCGGAGAAGGCGGGCATCATCGAAGGCGACCGGATCGCGGCGATCAACGGAGTGTCGTTGAAGCTGTCGAAGGACGACCTCGAGGACGCGTGGGTGGCCAGTTCGCGGTTGAACCGGCTGAGCCGCGAGGTCGCGAAGGCCAAGGCCGGCGACGTCGTGGAACTGACGGTCGTGTCGGGCGGTCGGACGCGCGCGGTAAAGGTGACGACCGTCAAAGCGTCAGCGCTCAAGAAGGGGAGCGGGGGGGCGTTCACGTTCTTCCGTTCGCCCGATGCGGCGATGGCGCCAATGCCGCCGATGCCGCCGATGCCGTCCATGAGCTTCACCGTTCCGTCGGTGCCACGGGCGCCGGCGGCGCCGCGCGTGCCGCTGCTGCGCTACCGCACCATCGACGGCGATGAGGCGGAGGTGCAGGTACAGTTACAGGTCGACGCTGCGCGCCGCGAGCTGCAGCGGGTGATGCAAACGGAGATGCCGAAGATGCGCGCCGAAATTGAGCGGACGATGAAGGCGGAACTTCCGCGGGTGCGCGAGCAGACGCAGCGAGCGCTCCAAGAGACACGGCGGTCGCTGGAGGCGACGCGCGTCAGGCTGCGCACCGCACGCGTCGTGCGCATCTAGGTAATTCGCGGACGCTGCGCAGATGCCAGAAGGGCGCGGCCAAGCGGCCGCGCCCCTCTGTTGTTTGTCTGTTGTTTCTCTGTTGTTTCTCTGTTGTCTCTCTGTTGTCTCTCTGTTGTTTCTCTGCCCCTCAGAATGAGGGGCCGAGTAGCACCGCATTCATCACCACCCGATCCAGCGCCCGCCACCAGCCGCGGAACATCGGGTCGTTGGCGAACATCACCACGTGGCCGCGCCCGACGCGCTCCTCGACGATCAGCGCCGTCCCCTTGAGCAGGCGCTCGGAGTTGTCGGGGAAGGTGAATCCGGCGCGCTTCAGCGGACCGGTCGTCGGGAAGACGGCGACGTTGGATCCCTCCTTGGACAGCTTCAGGAAGGCGTCGCCCTCCATCAGCACGGTCGCGCGCTGCTTCTCCACGCCGAGCGTGAGCCAGTGCGTCATGTCGAAGGTCGCGTCGAAGTGCGCGCCGGGAATTGGCTGCGGCGCGTTAGGGTTGGCCGACGGGCTCTTCACGGCGAGCAGGGAATCGGCGCCGGTGGCGACCGCGGCGGCCTTGGGAGCGGCGGCTTCCTTTGGCGCGGCGGAATCTTTCTTGTCGGCGGCGCTGTCGTCCTTCTTGGCGTCGGCCTTTGGCGCGTCCTTGTCATCAGCCGACAGAATGCGCGCGGTGCTGAGCCCCGTTTCCTCACGCGCCGCCCACGACGTCGCACGCCCCATCGTGATCAGCGTGCCGCCGCGCTCGATCCACGTCTTGAGCGCCGCGCCCTTGCCCAGTGAGTTCACGCCGCCGTCGGGAATGACGATCACGGAAAACGCCGACAGGTCGCCGTTGAGCGACGAGAGCGCGACCGGCGTGAACTTGATGCCGTAGCGCTGTTCGAGGCTCCACCAGATGGCGCCGAACGCGCCGAGTCCGATGCCCTGGTCGGCGACGACAGCGATCTTCGGTTCCTGCACGGCGACGGTGCTCCCCGAGCCCGTGCCATACTGCGCCGTCTCGGGGAATGCCGTGTTGACGCCCGTGACCTCGACGCCGGCTGGCTTGGCCAGCGCGTCGATGCGCGCGGCGAGCGTGGCATCGTTGCGCGAGACGCGCGCCACCCACGTGCCGCGCGGCCAGTCCACGCTGCCCGTCTGGATGGGCTGGCTGGCGATGGCCAGCTTGTACCCGTCCTGCAGCAGCTGGGCGGCGAGGCGCGACGCGCCAGCGCGGTCGTTGCGCCACAGGTACGCCGACTTGGCGCCGGCGCCGGCGACGATGCCGCCGCGCACCGCGAACGGCAGCACCTCGCCGTTGATGCGCGCCGCCGGTTCGGCGGGAAGCGCGAGCTTGTCGCCGGTCAGCGGCGCGGCGTCTTCGGTCCACCACGACTCGACGCCGAAGGCCACGGGGAGCGCCCACGCAGTGATGTCGTAGAACTCATAACCTTCGCCGTCGCCGTTCTTGCCGCGGTTGATGTTGCGGCGGAAATAGTCGAGCTGGTTCTTGGCGAAGACCGGATCGAGCGCCGGGTCGGGTTCGAGCACCGCCTTGGCGAGCCGTCCCTGCGGCTGGGCCATGTCGACCACCAACGAGCCGACGGGGAACGTGCGCGTGCCCACCGCGTCATCGGCGTAGGCGTGCGCCCGCGTGCTCGTGAGCGGCTGCGACAGCCGGTGCACTTCAACGCCGGCGCGCAGGAGCGCGGAGGCCAGTTCGCCGGCGCGCGCCGGATCGCTTCCCGGCGCGAAGACCACGCGCTTGAACGACTGTCCCTTGCCGTCGGCCACCGTCGACTGCCGGAAGGCGAGATAGTCCTTGACGCGTTCCCTGGCGCGCGACGCCGTGGTCTCGAACGTGGCGATGGACGCCGTGTAGTGCTTGGCGATGCCGTCGCGCAGGGAGAGCAGGGTGCCGTCCTCGCGCCGCTTGAGCAGCGCGGGGCCGCCGTCGGTCTCGTACGTGGCGCCGGTGGCGCCGGTGAGCGACGGCCACGTGTCGTAGTAGCCCGGGTAATAGAGGTCGAACTGGTCGCGCACATAGTACAGCCAGCCGAACTCGTCGAAGGCGCGCGCGTTGCCGGCGCCGACGGCTTCGTTCCACTTGTTGGGCCAGCCGCTGATGTTGGTGTTGATGGGGCGCGACGCCGGCGCCATGTAGAACTGCGCGGTGTAGCCGTGCAGGTCGGCGGTGACCATCGGGTGCCAGCGCAGCATGCCGCCGACGATGTTGCGCACTTCCTGCTGGGTGGTGGCGATGAGATCGCGGTTCATGTCGAACCGGTAGTGATTGTAGCGTCCGCTGATCGTCCACGGCTGGCCGCGCTGCTGCTCAAGCGCCATGCGCTCGGGGCTGCCGACGGCGATGGAGTTGGACCAGACTGAGAACCGCTCGTGGCCGTCAGGGTTGGACGACGGATTGATGATGACGATCGCGTCCTTCAGGAGCGCGAGCGTCTTGGGATCCTCGGTGGCCGCGAAGTGATAGAGCAAGGCCATGGACGCCTCGAAGCCCGGCACTTCGTCGCCGTGCACCGAACCGCTGAACCAGACGACCGCCGGCGTGCGCGCGGTCACGGCGTCGAGTTCGGCGGCAGTGGCGCCGCGCGGGTCGGCAATGCGGTCGAGATCGGCGCGGATCTGGTCGAGCCGGGCGATGTTCTCGGGCGACGACACCACATAGATGCGCATCGTGCGCTTTTCGCTGGTGCGCCCGATCTCCTCCACTCGCACGCGATCCTTGGCCGCGTCGGCAATGGCCAGCAGCACGCGCTCCTGCGCCGCGTACTGCGTGTGCCAGGTGCCGATGCCGTAGCCCAGCATATCGTCGGGCTTGGGCACCGCGGCGCGGTACGGTCCCTTGGCGTAGAACGAGAACTTGGCGTCGTCGCGCAGGGAGTCGACGGGTGTGCGCTGGGCGGCGAGCGGGCCGGCGAGAAGCGGCAGCGCGAGAAGTGCGGCGAAGGCGGCGTGGAGGAGGCGGCGCATAGGGACTCGGGGAGGAAAAGAAGTCCCCGAAATTGCACCGAGAGCGGGGGCAGGGCTACCCTGCGCGTCCGCTCTCGGCCCCACCAGCCAATGCGCTAGAACTCGATCTGCGTCCCCAGCTCCACTACGCGGTTCGGCGGCAACTGGAAGAACGCCGCGGCCGACACCGCGTTCTTGGCCATGAAGGCAAAGAGCCTCTTGCGCCAGATGCTCATGGTCATGCCGCCTTCCTTCCACGCCTTCTGGCGCGGAATGAGCTGCTCTCTGCCCAGATAGTAGCTCGTCTCCATGGGCTTGGCCTTCACGCCGCGCTCCCGCAGCAAGCCAAGGAGCTCCGTGACGTTGGGCGTCTCCATGAAACCGTACACCGCCGACACGCGCACGAAGCCGTGTTCGAGGTACTCGAGCCGCATCCGCTCCTGATGCGGCACCTCGGGCACAGTGGCGGTCTGGATCGACAGCAGGATGACCTGCTCGTGCAGCACCTTGTTGTGCTTGAGGTGGTGGAACAGCACCACCGGCGCGCCGGCCGCCTCGGAGGTCATGAACACCGCCGTGCCCGGCACGCGCAGGATCTTGCCCGACGAGAGGCTCTTGAGGAACGCGTCGAGCGGCATCGTGATTTCCTTGAGCCGCTCGCGCAGAATGTCGCGTCCGCGCTTCCACGTGGTCATGCCAATGAAGATCGCGATCGCAATGGCCACCGGCACCCAGCCGCCGTGCCGAAGCTTGGCGAGGTTGGAGCCGAAGAGCGCCAGGTCCATCAGCACGAAACCGCCCACCAGCAGGGCCACCTGCCAGCGCGGCCAGTTCCAGCGCGCGGCGGTCACGACGCCAAAGAGCACCGACGTCGCGAGCATCGTGCCCGTGACGGCAATGCCGTACGCCGCGCTCAGATCAGACGAGCCGCGGAACGTGAGCACAATCACCAGGCAGCCGACCATCAGCCCCCAGTTGACCTCGGGGATGTAAATCTGCCCCTCGGTCTTGGCCGAGGTGTGCTTGATGGTCACGCGCGGCGAGTAACCCAGCTGCACACACTGCTGGGTGATGGAGAACGCCCCGGAGATCATGGCCTGTGAGGCGATGACCGCCGCCGTCGTGGCGAGCGCGATCAGCGGATACAGGATCACGCGCGGCGCGAGAAGATAGAACGGATTCTCGACGGCGGTGGGGTCGCGCAGCAGCAGCGCGCCCTGCCCGAAGTAATTGAGCGTGAGGCACGGGAGGACGATCCAGAGCCATGCCACGCGGATGGGACGGCGGCCGAAATGGCCCATGTCGGCGTACAGCGCTTCGGCGCCGGTGACCGCCAGCACGACGTAGCCAACGACGATGATCGCCATGTGGCTCTGCGTCAGGAACAGGTTGAGCGCATACCACGGATTCACGGCGAGCAGAATCTCGGGCTCGACCCACACTTCGTGCAGTCCGAGCGCGCCGATGGTCACGAACCACGTCAGCGTGATCGGCCCGAACAACGCCCCTACCGCCGCGGTGCCGCGTTTCTGCAGCAGGAAGAGGCCAATGAGAATACCGACCGTCAGCGGCACCACCGCCGCCGTCATCCGCGGCGAGACGATCTCGAGCCCCTCCATCGCCGAAAGCACCGAGATGGCCGGGGTGATGGCGCCGTCGCCATAGAGCAGGGCCGCGCCGAACAACCCGAGCGCAATCAGGAAGGCGCGGCCGCGACGGCGGTCGGTCTTCTTGCTGACGATCAGCGAGAGGAGCGCGAGCACACCGCCTTCGCCGCGGTTGTCGGCGCGCATCACGAACGTGACGTACTTGACCGTCACGACGAGCATCAGTGCCCAGAAGATCAGCGACGCCACGCCGTAGATGTTGTCCGGCTCGGGGGTCAGTGCGTAGCCAGGCTTGAAGCACTCGCGCAGGGCGTACAGCGGGCTCGTGCCAATGTCGCCATAGACGACACCGAGCGCGGCGAGGGTGAGGACGGCGAGCCGCTTGCCGACCGGACGCTCCTCCACGTGATGCCGCTCGTGCGAGGGCACCACATGCTCCGCCGTGAAGTTGTTTGGCGATGCGCCCGCTTGAGCGGACGTCGGCGCCGCTGGAGGCCCGGAGGGATCCGGCGACGGGGTGGGGCTGCTTGAATCAGCCGGCATATGTTCGCGGGGCGATGCCCCTGGGATATCTGGGTATTCTGGGGCCTGCGACCGCCGCCCCAAGCACAACGGGCCGCGCACGATGCGCGACCCGTTGTAACATATGGCGGTCTTTGGCGGCGTCCAGCCACCAAGAGCCTACCGGCCTGTCGCCAACGCGTTGATCGCCGCAGCCGCGTCGTCCAGCGCCTTGGCCACCCCGCGCAAAAACTCGTGGTCGTCAAGCCGATGCGAGGCCTGGGAGTAGGTGGCCCGCGCCAACCGCCCGAAGGCCCGGTTCATCTCCTGCATGGCGTCGCTGGTGAGCCCGGCGCCGGTGCGCTTGATGCGCGAGAAGATGTCGTCGACGGTCGTCCGGTTGTCGGCCAGGTGCTGGCGGCCGGCATCCGTGATCTCGTAGACCCGCTTTCCGCCGTCATCGGGCGTCGAACGGGCGAAGCCCATCTCCTCGAGCAGCGTCAGCGTGGGATAGACCGTCCCCGCGCTGGGCTGATACATGCCCCCCGAGCGCTCCTCGACCGCCTTGATGATGTCGTAGCCGTGGCGCGGCCGCTCTTCGAGCAGGGAGAGGATCACCAACTTGAGGTCGCCGTGGCCAAAGAAGCGGCCGCCACGGAACGCTCCGCCACGGAAGCCGCCACTCATGCGCCCAATAAAATTGGAGAACTCGGCGTCGATCCCGCTCCAGCCCCGTCCGGCGCCGCGACGGTCACATCGGTCGTAAAACGACATATCCTCTCCTATTTCGATAGTGCTAAGATATAGCTAAGATATATCGAAATAAGAAGCGAGTCAAGCATCCCAATCGCCGCGGAACCGGCGGGGCGGCGAGGCGCGTAGGGAACTGTACCGGCCCCGTCCGATGCCATACCATATGCGGGTCGGCCAAACGGTCCGTCGTCCCCCGGAGTGCTCGTGTTCGACTTGCTGCAGCATCCTCCCCGCAGTTCGGAGCGCCTGCCACTGGGCGCCGGCGTGAGCGTCGTCGTGCACGCTGCGCTGGCGCTCGCGTTGATCGCGGGCCCGGGCAAGACGCTGCTGCAACCGGCGCCGCCAACCACGGAATCGATCATCGAATCGGCGCTGCGGTATCTGCTCCCACCGGATCGACCGGGAGGCGCGGGCGCGGAGGCACAAGCGAGTTGGTCGGCGATGCGCGGTGGCCTGCCGGTTCCCGCTGCCCCCGACGTCTACACCGAGAACCGCGAGCAGGTGGGCGCGTCGGAGCCACAGCTGCTGGACAACGCGGCGCCGGAACCGATTGAGCAAGCCGCCGCGGCGCAGAATGCGTTCACGCTGCAGGACGTCGATACCGCCGCCGTGCGCGACCCGACGAGTGCGGTGCCGGCCTACCCGCAGCTGCTGGAGAAGCAGGGGATCGAAGGCATGGCCGTGGTGCGATTCGTCGTCGACTCCACCGGACTCGCCGACCTCGCGACCTTCCGTGTGGTTGAGACCAACCACTCGCTGTTCGCCGCCGCGGTGCGCGAGGCGCTGCCGCGGATGAAGTTCCACCCGGCAACCGTGGGGCCGCGGAAAGTGCGGCAGATGGTGGAACTGCCGTTCAGGTTCAACGTCCGGCGCGGCGGCGCGGACACGCCGCGCCGCCCTTGACGGCGTCGCGCTACTCGTAGCGCAGTGCGACGATGGGATCCATCGTGGCCGCGCGCCGCGCCGGATAGACGCCGAACACGACGCCCACGCCGGCCGAGAAGCCAAACGCGAGCGCCACGGCGGTGGAGCCGACCTCGGTGGTCCAGCCCATCAGCTTGGTGAACGCCGCGGCGCCTCCCGTGCCGACGAGAATGCCAATGGCGCCGCCGACGAGGCAGAGCACGATGGCCTCGATGAGGAACTGGAACATGATGTTCCACTTGGTCGCGCCCAGCGCCTTGCGGATGCCGATCTCGCGCGTGCGTTCCGTCACCGACACGAGCATGATGTTCATGATGCCGATGCCGCCGACGACGAGCGACACCGTGGCGATGCCGGCGAGCAGCAACGAGAAGACCTGCGTGGTCTCGCCGAGCGTGTTCAGGAAGTCGGCCTGCGAACGGATGTTGAAATCGTCTTCCTTGCCGGCGCGGAGGCGGTGCTCGCGGCGCAGGATCTTCTGCACCTCGGCCATCGTCTCGGGAATGTCGTCTTCCGACGGCGAGAGCACGCTGATGGAACGCACGCGGTTCTGACCGAGCACGCGGTACCGCGCCGTCGTGATGGGAATCAGGACCTGGTCATCGGGGTTGTTGAACGGCGACGCCTGCCCCTTGGACTTGTACACGCCGATGATCGTGAACTGGATGCCGCGAATGCGCACCGTTTCACCGATGAGGGCATCGGGCGTTTGCAGCCCGAGGTTCTCGACGACGGTCGGGCCGGCGATGGCGAGCCGCTGGCGCGAGTTGTCCTCGGACGTCGTGAAGAACCGTCCGGCGGCGAGCTCGTAGTTGCGCACCTGCGGAAAGTTCGACGACACGCCGACGATCTGCGTGTTGGTGTTCTTGTTGAGGAACTGCACCTGCAGATTGCCGCTCATCTCGGGCTGCACGGCGAGAATCTTGGTGCCGTTGTTCTCGAGCGCCTTGGCATCCTCGAGCGTCAGTCGCGCGCTGCCGAAGCCGGTGCGCACGCCGCCCATGCCAAAGGCCTGGCCGGGGCTGACGGTGAGCAGGGTGGTGCCGAGCGCGGCAATGCGGTCGTTCACGGCCTTCTGCGCGCCGCGGCCGAGGGCCACGACCGCAATGACGGCCGCGACGCCGATGACGATGCCGAGCATGGTGAGCAGGGAGCGCAGCTTGTTGGCCTTGAGCGCGCCGAGCGCCACCATGATGGTTTCACCGAACAGCATCCTTAGTTCCTCGGACGCGCGGGCGCCGCCGCGGCGCCACCGCGGCCGCCGCCGGCGCCGCCGGTGCCGCCGAGCGGGCTGCCGCCGCCCATCATCTGACGGGCGCGGTCAGTAGCCGCCTGGCGCTGGGCCTGCATGGCGGCCGCCGACAGCAGCGCCACACGCTCACCTTCCTTGAGGCCGTCGAGCACTTCGGTGTAGTCGAAGTTGGCGACGCCGAGGCGCACCATCCGCGGCTCCCACGTGGAGTCGGCCTTTTGCACAAAGACGAGGCCGCTGCGCGAACGCGCGCGGAGGCCCGGCGCCTGCGGCACTTCGACCGCGCGTCCGGCCTGATCGCCGCGGCTGGCCGAACCACCCGCCTGCGGGCCGCCGGTGCGGCCGCTCTGCGCGCCGCCGTTCATGCTACCCATGCCGCCGTTGGCGCCGTTGCCGCTCTCGCGCCGCTGGCATGCACCCGCAATGCGCGAGTCAACGCCGAGCTTGCCGTAAAGCTCCTGCATCTTGGGGAACAGCGCACGGCGATCAGCGTCGGGGCTGAGCATCTGTTGGCGCAGCGCCTGGAGCTCCTTGGCCACGGCCGGCTGCTTCTTGAGCGCGTCGCTCACCTTCTTGCAGTCGGCGTCGGTGACTTCGACGCGCTGGAAGCCGCCGCCACCCTGCCCGCCGAAGCCCTGCGGCAGCAGGTCGACTTCGCCATTGCTGGTCTGCATGCGCCCGGCCTGGCCGCCGCGGTTGCCGTTGCGCGCGCCGTTCGGCGCCCCGCCATTGCCACCATTGCCACGGAACATCGCGCCCATGTTGGCGCGCAGCTGCGCGCTGACGCTGTCGGGATTCAGGTTGAGCAGCGGGGCGATGTTCTGGACTTCGCGCATGCTGCGCACGGCGTCATTGGGGATGGCCAGCACGCTCGTGCGGCGATCGACGAGCACGGAGGCCTCGCCGTTCATGCCCGGCTTGAGCAGGCCTTCCTCGTTGGAGAGCGAGATCAGCACGGGGAACATCGTGACGTTCTGCTGCACGACGGCCTGCGGCTCGACCTTCTCGACCTTGCCGTGGAACGGATGGTCGGGGAAGGCGTCAACCGTGACCGTTGCTTCCTGGCCGGCGACGATCTGGCCGATATCGGTCTCGTTGACGAGGGCGCGCGCGCGGACGCGGGAGAGGTCGGCCATCTTGAGGATGGTCGAACCGCCGCCCACCGACGACGTGCCGGCCTGGATGACCTGGCCGAGCGAGACGGTCTTGTCGATGACGGTGCCTTCGACGGGCGCGCGAACGGTGGCATCCTCGAGGCGCTGCTGGGCGAGGTCGAGCGACGTCTTGGCGCGCACGAAGCTGGCCTGCGCGTTGGCGAAATCGAGGTTGGCGGTTTCGTTTTCCGTCGCCGTGATGATGCGCTGCTTGAACAAGTCATCGGAGCGCTTCTTCTGCGCCGTTGACGTCGTCAGCTTCGCCTGGGCGGCCTCAAAGTCGGCCTGCGCCTGGTTGGCGGCGTTGGTGAGGTCGCGGGTGTCGATCTGGACGATGAGGTCGCCGGGCTTCACGTACGAGCCGACCTCGACGGTCATCTTGGTGATCTGGCCCGACGCGGTCTTGGACTTGACCTCGACGATGTTGATGGGCTCGATGGTCGCGGTGGCCGTGGCGTCGACGACGATGTCGCGGCGCGTGACCGGCGCGGTCTGAATGGCGACCGGCTTTTCGGCCTTCTTGCCGCAGGCGGCGACGGTCAGCAGGGCGGCGAGCGCGAAGAGGAATCGGCGGTTCACGAGATGCTCCGAATGGGGCGTCGGTCGGGGACTGGTCACTTGAGGTCGCGGCCGACGAGGGCCTCAACCTGCGCCTTGGCGATGCGGGCGTCGTAGCGCGCCTGGATCAGCGCGGCGCGGGCCTGGTCGAGCGTGGTCTGCGAGGTGAGGAGATCGAGCAGCACCGACGCGCCGAGCGCGTAGCGCTGCTGCTGCACGCGCAGGTCTTCCTCGGCGGCGGCGACGGTGGCCAACTGAATGGTCACGCGCTCCTCGGCGGTGCGGAACGCGCCAAGGTACTGCACGAGCGACTGCTGCTGGGCAAGCTTGGCGTCGCGCAGCGAGGCGACCGCGTTTTCCTCGGCCACCGTGGTGCGCGTGACGTTCTCTTCGCGGCTCAGGTTATTGAAGAGCGGGAAGTTGAGCGAGAAGCGGAGGCTGTTCTGCTTGGGAATGCGCCCGCTCCCCCAGTCGAATGTCTCGGAGGTGTTGTTGCCGCTGAGACTGTACGATGACGTGATGGTGGGCATGTACGGCGTCTTGGCCGCCTTCTTGGCAGACTGGGCGGCGTACAGATTGGCCTCAGCCTGGCGCACCGTGGGTCCATCCATGGCGAGCGCCGTGAGCTGTGCGCTGTCGAGCACGATGCGTCCCATCTCGGCGGTGTCGGCCGGCGTCGCGGTGACGACATCGGACGCGCCGACGAGGCGCGTGAGCGCGGCATTGGCGACGCGCAGGTTGTTCTGCGCCGTGAGCTGGGCGAGGCGGGCATTGCCCACCTGAATGGCGGAGCGCAGCGAGTCGCTCTTGGTGGCGATGCCGGCCTTCACCTTGGCGGTGGACGACTTAAGCTGTTCCTGCGCCTGCTCGAGCTGGCGGTTGGCGGCGGACTCGCTTTCGCGGGCGGCGAGCACGGCGAAGTACTGCTGCTTCACCTGCAGGGCGAGGTTGAAGCGCTGCGAGGTCTCGCCGGCGTCGGCGGCATCGACGTTGGCCTGCGCCGCCTTGAGGTTGTACCAGCGGCGGCCACCATCAAACAGTTCGAGGTTGGTGGACAGGCCGCGCGAGAACGACCACGGCACGCCGCTATATGGAACGAGCTTGCCCTGGAAGAAGGTCTCGCCGCCCTGCCGTGATCCCGACCCGTTGATCGAAAGCGACGGCAGGTACTGTGCCTTCGCCGTACGCACCGCCGCGGTCGTGGTGCGTAGCGTGTTGCGCGCCGAGACAGCGGCCGGCGCATTGCGCTGAGCCTCGCGTACGGCTTCGTCGAGCGCGATGGGGCGCGCCCCACTGCCCGCCGGCGACGCCGGCTGCTGGGCGACGAGGGCGAACGGCACCGCGAGGCAGAGCAAGGAAAACCGAGTCATGTCCTATTTCTTCTCCTGCGCGCGGGACTTCTGGTCCCGCTGCATCTGTTCATACACGCGAAGCTGTTCGGGCGTGAGGAGCGCCGAAATTCGCCCCCGAGCCTCGGCCCGGACCGAGTCGAGCTGCGGCCGGATGGGCGAGACGACCACCGACTCGGCGCGGAAGCGAGCGTCGAGGATGCTGTCCACGGTGGCACGCTGGGCGTCGCTGAGTTTGAGCTCTTTGGCGAAGCGGTCGCGCATCTCGATGGCTGTCACCCGTGTGGCGGGTGCCGCATGCAGCAGGCGATCGACGGCGACGCCGATAGCGACGCCGGCGATGGCCGCACCGAGGTAGAACGCCAGTGCAAGTCCTTTGGTTCGCGTCATGGGATACGCCCCAGGGGGGCGGAGCCGTGGGGCTACCGCCCGTTGATGTAGTTGAGAGTGGCCTGCCGTTCGGTCTGGGCGTCGCGGATAGCGATCGTCGGGCCGCCGTTGGAGGGCCCGAGCACCGATTCATAGGCCATCTGGCGCTGTTCGGCGCTGGAGCGCAGGACAAGCGAGCCCGCCACAATGAGTGCGAAGCCGGCGGCGATGAGGCCGATGCGCACCCAGGGCGTTGGAACCGTCCACCAGGCGTCGAGCGCATCGCCGTTGGTGATCCGGTCCATGATGCGGCGCTCGAGCCCGCTCCAGTAGAACGGGGCGTCGGGTGCCGCGTACAGCTGACGCAGGGCGCGGGTCAGATCGGCGTCGTCGGGCACAAGGCGCAGAGGGGTGTGGTCGTTGGTCATGATGAACTCCGCAGCTGATCGAGGAGGCGTCGCAGCGCCGACCGCGCGTAGTGCAGGTCGGAGCGCGCCGTCCCCTCGGGTATGCCGAGCAGTGTGCCGATCTCGGAATGTTTGAACCCTTCGACATCGTGCAGCACGATCACCGAGCGCTGGCGCTCGGGGAGTTGGGCGAGCGCGACGCGCAAGCGCGTGCGCAGCTCATCGCTTTCGGCCGGATCGCGGAAGGGGGACGCGATGGTTTCCGGCAGGTCGTCGGCATCACGCACCTTGCGGCGTCGGGTGATGTCGAGCGACGCGTTGGCGACGATGCGGTGCAGCCAGGCGCCAAACGCCTGGTCGGGCAGGAACCGATGCAACGCCCGGTAGGCGTGCAGGAACGCGTCCTGCACGGCATCCTCGGCATCCTCGTGCGTGGTGACAATGGCGCGCGCCACGGCGTAGGCCCGCCGCTGATGGCGGCGGACCAGTTCCGAAAAGGCTTCGAGCTCGCCGCGCTGGGCGGAGAGCACGAGCGCCTTCTCGTCGTCCGGGCGGTCAGGCGCCGTCACGCGTCGGCGGATGCGGCCGGGGAGCGCAACGGGCGCCGGACCAAGGGCAATTGCGGTCATTGCGTCTCGTCACGGGGTGCACCCTATGAGACGTACCATCACGGGGAAACGTTGAGGCATCGGCGCCACTCCTACACGCCCGCCAGTCCGAGCGGGGCGGCATTCGCCTTGAGGGCATCAACGACGAAGGCGATGTGGGTCTCGAGGTCGACGCCGAGCTGCTCGGCGCCGTGCGTGATGTCTTCGCGCGAGACGCCGCGGGCGAATCCCTTGTCCTTCATCTTCTTCCGCACCGACGATGCCTCAAGATCAAGAATGCTCTTGCTCGGGCGCACGTAGGTGGCGGCCGTGATCAGGCCGCAGAGTTCGTCCACCGCGAACAACGCCTTGGCCATCGGGCTCTCGCGCGGCGTGTGCGTGTAATCGGCGTGCCCGAGAATGGCGTCGCAGATCTCCTCCGAAACGCCGAGACCGCGCAAGTGCCGCACCCCGTGCGACGGATGCTCGTCGGTGGCGGAGTGCGCATCGTTGGGGAAACGTTCGTAGTCGAAGTCGTGCAGCAGGCCGGCGAGGCCCCACGCCTCTTCGTCGGCGCCCATCTTGCGGGCATAGGCGCGCATCGCCGTCTCGACGGCGAGCATGTGCTTGCGCAGCGACTCACTCTGCGTCCATTCGCAGACGAGGTTCCAGGCGGCGGTGCGGTCGAGTGGCATGGATGAAGGCGAGAGACGAGGGAGGAGGGGCGAGAAAGCGCAAATTACCGTGTTGGCCGCCGAAAGGTCGATACGGGCCGGTCGCTTCGGCGCGCGCGGCGGGTCCCGGACGACGCCTGCGGCCTTACGGGGTGCGACGACCTTGGCCGGCGCCGGCACCCGCGGGACGCAGCGTTGGATTCTTCACCGATTCCGGAACTTCCGCCCACTGCTCGGCGGTCAGCACCGACTGAATGGACTTGGTGGCGTCCACATAATTGTTGCGCGCTTCCTGCAGCAGCGGCTGCAGCTTGGGGAACAGCGTCTGCAGATCCCCGCCCGATTTCGCCTCGGCCGCCACCTGTGCTTCGAGTCGCTTGGTGAGCGCGGCAGTCTTGCTGTCGAGCGAATCGCCGATCGCTGCGAGCGACTTCAACTGGGCGGCGGTGAGCTTCAGCTCGGTCTTGAGGTCGCGGAGCGGCACGATCGGGTTGGGCGCAAGACGCCGGACCATGGCGCGCACATCGAGCCCCGGGCGATTGGTTGCGCCGGCGCGGAGCATCCGCTCGAGCAGCTGCCGCTGGCGGTCGACACCGACCTGCAGGCGCGCGGTGAGCGAGATCTGGAACGGATTGCGCAGCGCGGACCGCGCGAGGGCATTGCTGCCGAAGCGTTCGTTGACGACGTACCGGAACGCCTTCGCCGACGGATCGAAGCCGCGCACGTACAGCAGCGTGTTGTCGGCGAACGTCGGCTGCCCCCATCCGCGCAGGTGGTCGGTGCCGTGCGCCAACTGATCGAGACCGGCCAACGGATTGACAAGCCCCACCTGCAACTGCAGTCGGCGGCCAATGGTGGGGCCGAGCTGCGGACGCAGGTTGAGCTGGAGGTCGAGCGAGGTGGCCCACGCGGTGCGGCAGCTGTTGCGGTCGGCAATGCGTCCGAGTTGGGCGCGCAGGCAGTCGCGCGCGGCGCCGGGCGCGGTGGCCAGCAGACGCGACATGCCGGCCGCGAGCGCGGTGTCGGTGGAGGTGGCCGGATCAAAGATGTACGCGCGATCATTGCGCGAGCCGTCGCCGTTGATATCGCCGCCGACGCGCGGCGTGTACGGCGATCCGGACTGCAGGCGCAGGATGCTGGTGATGTCGAGCCACGGACGCGCGAGCCAGGTGAGCGACCCGGTGAGGCCATGCCGGCGCTCGAGATCGCTGGTTGTCACGCGAATGATGTTTGGATCGCCGTTGGTCGTCGGTGACGAGAAGCCGCCGGCCGCGCTGCCGCCGGAGAAGCTCGACTGGTCGGTGGAGCGCGTGAACGTGTATGACACGTTCCACACCAGCTGACGGAACGAGTTGCCATTGAGCGACGCGGTCACCTGCGTCGTGTGCGACGCGAGCGGCGACGCCACCTTGAAGACGTAGCCGTACTCGGGATGCACCCGCGACGCGGCCAGCGTGGTAACGCCCGAGTGCGGCACGATGGTCGACGCCGGCACGAAGACGGGGCGGTTGCCCTCGCGGGCGAGCGTGAATTGCGGCGTCTCAACGAGATTCAGGTCGGACACGCCGTACAGGCTGGTGCCAAGTGAATACGACGCATCGACACTGGCATTGTACCGCTGCCGGAACCGCTTGCTCACGCCGAGCGATCCGCGAACGGAGCGTGGCGTCTGGAAGTCCGGATCGAACGCGGTGACGTTGGGCCGCGTGCGGCTCAGCGGCACCGACGGCCCGGAGCCGTCGGCGCAGACGGTGGGGATGGAGCCGAAGTCATGCAGGTATGACGCCCAATCTGGGGTCGGCACCGCGCCGCCGACACACACGAGCTGCGTTTCGGCGCCGGGCAGTCCGGTAGCGTCGAGCGCCGACGAGAAGAGCTGCGTCGGGGCGCGGCCGCGGAAGTCACCGAGGCCGCCGCGCACGATCCACGGCTGAGGGATCTGGGGCGCGGGCGCATTGCGCGCCACGCTGCCCAACAAACCGGCCAGACCGCCGCCACCGGGTCGTCCACCGCCCGGCGCGCCGCCTCCCACTGCGCCGCCCGGCGCACCACCGCCGCCTCGGCGACCGCTTTCCGCCCCGGCTCCCGCAGCCGCGGCGTTGCGATTGCCGCGCCGCCCCGTGTCGGGCGGCAGGCCGAGCGTGAGCGTGAAGCCGATGCGCGGACTGATGCGCATGTCGGTGGGAATGCGATCGGTGCGCAGGCCAAACTTGGCGGCGACGTCCGGATTGAAGCGGGGTTGTCCGTCAATCGCGCTGCCTTCGCCGCGCGCGCCGTACGTCAGCTGGAACGTGCGATTGGGACGCCAGATATCGCCGAAGTACACGGCGGCCGTGACCGCGCCGCCCGTGCGCTGGGCGGGGGCGAACGACCGGCTGAACTGACTGGGACGATTGGCGTCGAGATCGGCGAGCGAGAGAAACTGGAAGTTCCCCGACCGGTTGGAGCCGGCCGTCGTCCGAAAGCCGGAGCGATTGATCAGTCCGCCCAGCTTCCAGCGATGCTTGCCGCCGCCGGAGAGCCACGACAGTTCGTCGGTCAGTTCCGTCTGGCTGGTGCGGCTGTCATTGGGAAGCGCACCATTGCCGCCGAAGTCGAGGCCAGTGATGGCGACCTGGCCGTTCGACAGGGTGCTGCCCACCAGCACGCGCCCCTCGGGGAGGCGCAGGTACGGGTTGGCGCCGCGCGAATCGACGTTGTACGACCCCTTGAACTCGTTCAGGAACTGCCCAACGACGGATGACATCGAAATCAATCCGCCGGCGCCCCCCTGCTTTTGTTCGCCGGCGTGCGTCGGCACGCTCTGCGCAGAACTGCGAAAGCCGTCGAGCAGCGTCCCTGACACGTTGCCGCGCACCGACAGCGAGTGCCCCTCGGAGAGCTGCTGGTCGAGGCGCACGATGCCGGTGAGGTTGTCGTTGGTGCGGTCGTCGGGCACGAGCGAGTTGTGGAGCGGAAGACCGTACCGCGTGAGCAGCGACAGGAAACGCGCCGCCGAGTCGGGCTGCACGTTCAACGCTTCCAGCGTCTGTGTGCCCGCGCCGAGCAGCGACTGCAGCGCGTCGAGCCGCCGGCGCACCTGCATGCTGGCAAACCAGAACGTCTTGTTCTTCACCAGCGCGCCGCCGACCCCGCCGCTCAGTTGATGCTGGGTATACGCGCCGCTGAACGAGGTCGCCTCATCGCCGGTGGCAAACTCGAGACTGGGATCGCGCAGCGCGTACGCGACACTCCCGGAGATGTCATTGGTGCCGCCGCGCGTCGTCGAGGCCACCTGGCCGCCGGTGAACTGGCCGCGCGCGATGTCAAAGGTGCTCGTGATTACCCGCGTGTTGCGCACGGCCTCGGCGGGAATGGCGCCGCCAAAGGTCAGGCCGTCGAGCGTCACCAGGTTCTGGTCGGCGCGCTGGCCAGCCACGGAAAAGCCGGCCGCCGTGGAGTCGGTGCCGAGCATGCCGACGACGCCCGGCGACAGGGCGGCGATCGCATTGGGGTCGGAGGCGTCGATTGGCAGGCGCAGCAGCTGCTCGCCGGTGAGCGCGCGCTCGGTGCTGCCTGGTGTCGCCTGATTCTCGTTGGAGCGCGGTGTCTGTCGCGCGCTCACCGTCACGGTGCTAAGAACCGTGGGGGAAAGGCGAAAGTCGACGACGAGCCGGTCTTCGTCGGCCAGGCGAATGAGGCTGACGGTTGCGGGGAGCAGGCCGATGGCGCGCGCGGTCACGGAGTACTGGCCGCCGCCGTCGGGGAAGAGCAGGGTGTACTGCCCCTTCTCGTTGGTGGTGCGCATGCGCGTGATGCCAGTCTCCACCGACATCACCTCGATGCGCGCGTTGGCGACGGGGCGATCGTCGGCGTTGCGCACCGTTCCGGTGATGATGTCGGTGGTGCTCCCCACCTGCGCCGGCGCGAGGCGCGGCGCAATCAGCAGGAGGAGGCACAACGCGGCAGTGCGAAGGCGCATCAGGGCAAACGCGTCGAGGGGCGGTCGGCGCGAGTCAGCTCACGGCCGGCGCGGCCAGTCACCAGACCCGCGGTTCGGCGTGCCGCCGGGGTAGCGCTTCTTGAACTCGGCCTCGCGCCGCGCGCGAATCGAATCGAGCTGCGTGCGCTGGGTCGGCGTGAGGATGCTGTCCATGGAGCGCTTGGTCTGCGCCATCAGCGAGTCGATGGCCGGCTGCGTCGACTTGCGGATCTCGCGGAACCCGCGCATCTGCTGCTCGATCAGCGTGTCGATGCGCACCGCCTGCTCTTCCGAGAGCTTGAGGTCGGCGGGGAGCATGGCGCTCGGTCGGCGCGGCGCGGCGCGGCGATCGCCGCGCCCGGAGTTCGTACGCTGTGCCCAGCCGTGGGGGCGCAGCACCGTGCGCTCCAGCGCGACACCGCCGAGTACGCCGGCGAGCGCCACGATCACGAGCACACCCACCGCGAGCAGTCGAGTCGAGCGAGCCGGCGGCGCGAGCGGCGAGTCGTCAGGGGCGTTAAAGGACGTCTGGTCGCTCATCGTTCGACCGCCATGGCAATGAGGAACTCCGTGGAATCCGGGCCGAGCATGGCGTCCGTCACCGCGGCGCCAGATCCTCCGGCCACTGCGCCGCGCAGATCCGTGGCGGCCGCCTGCGCCGCATAGTCGGCGTCGGAGCGCACCGAGCGGTTGAGAATGACGGCGGCAATAAGCGCCGCCGCGATGCCGATGGGCACGGCGGCACGGCCGTAGCGCGCCACCCAGCCGTACCACGGCGTCTCGACGCGTCGCATCCCGCGACGACGGACGGCCAGCGCGATGCGCTCGCGCAGCCGCTCGGCACGCAACAACTCGCCGAGCATCGGGTCGCGCTCGGGATCGGCGGCAAGCCGCGCGTCCGCTGGATTGAACAGATCGTCGGTCATTCGGTTCCCTCGTCCCTCAACGGTGCCAGCGAGACACGCAGGCTCTTCTTGGCCTGGTGCAGGTGCCACCGCACGTTTTCGGGCGTCAGGCCGAGCTTCGTCGCAATTTCGGCGCCCTTCCATCCATCCACTTCGAACAGCATCACGATCTCCCGCTGCCGCGGCGTCAGCGCCGCCAATGCGGCATCGAACCGCTCCCGCACCTCCGTTCGCACCATCTCTTCATCCGGCAGGGCGTCCGACGACACGGCATCGGGCAGCTCTGGCTCGGTGTGCCGTACTCGTCGGGCGCGCAACTGATTGATGCCCAGATTGCGCAAGAGCGTGAAGAACCACGGACCAAACGGTCGACCGGGATCGAGCAGCGGGAGGCGGTCGAGCGCGCGCAGGAAGGCATCCTGCACGAGGTCTTCCGCATCGGAGCGGTCCCCCAACAATCGTTCGGCGGCGGCGAGAGCACACGGGAGATGGCGACGGACGAGCGCATCAAACGCCGCCGAGTCGCCGCGCCGTGCGCGTGCGACCAACGCCGATTCGTCTGCGTCGGAGGCCGGCTCGCGGGTGGGCTCTCGCATCCTATTCCTCAAACACGCGAGTCGGCGCGGCTGTTAGCCACGCCCGCGGTCGCCCGGAGGGCCGCTACCCGGCCGTCCACCGGCACCCGGTCTTCCTCCACCGCCCGGCCTGCCACCCGCGCCCGGAACGGTCTGTCCAAAGTCCTCGGCGTCGTCTTTCCAGTACTCCTCGGTCTTGGCCCGCTGCTCCGGGGTGAGCACCTTGAGCGTTTCCAGGCGGGCCCACTCGTCGTTCTCGCCGACGGCGCGCCGCAGGCCCATCATATTGGTGCGCGCCGTCGCGAGCACCTCGCGATCCACGGCTGACGTGCCGCCCACCTCCGATGCGCCGCGTCCACCGCCACCGCCGCCAAACGCGCCGCCGCCCGCCGACCGCATGGTCACGCGCACGGAATCCCAGCCACGGTGATACGCGCCGTTCTTCTCCTTGAGCGCCTTGGCGATGTCCTTGAGGGCCGACACCTGGCTGTCAGACAGCGCGAGCTTCTTCTTGTCGAGGACGATCCCCACCGGGCTGTGGTCCTCGAGGTCCGACGAGCGCGGCATCTGAAAGCCGCATCCGCCGATGTCGCCAGCGCGCTCGCCGCGGACATTCACGCGCTGCGCGCCGGCGAGCGTCGGCAGCGCGGCCAGCGCGACGATCATGAGTGTTCGGTTGTGCTGCACGGGTGCTCCCCCCATATGGTGCTGGTCAACACGAGCTGGTCTAGAATGCCAGCCGGCGATGGAACGCGCGAGGGGGGGCGGATGCTGGCCTAGTGACCGAGGTCCTTGACGACCACGCCGCGCGGACGGCCGTTGTGCCATAGCAGCATCAACGGCATGGCGCTGAGCAGCACGAAGCCGCTGATGAGGTAAATACGCGAGAAGGCGAGGACGCTGGCCTGCACGCCCACTGATCGGTCCATCACGGCCAGCGCCTGCTGGTGCGCCACCGACAGACTGGCGCCTTTGGCCATCAGTCCGTGCGTCAGTCCGTCGACGCGCGCCTGCACATCGGGGGCCGTGGCCACGAGGTGATCGGTGAGCAGCGCCTTCTTGGCCTTGGTGATGTGGTTGAGCGACGTCGCCATCACCGCGATGCCAATGGAGCCGCCCAGCTGGCGCGTCAGGTTGAACAACCCCGTGCCGGAGGCGAGGTCGCGCGGCTCGAGTTCGGCGAGGGCGATGCTGTTCAATGGAATGAACATCATGCCCAGCGCGAGGCCGCGAATGATCAGCGGCCAGAACAGATCGCCCTGTCCGCTGTCGTACGTGAGACCGGCGAGCTTCCACATGCACACCATGAACAGCGAGGCGCCAAGTAGCAGCACGGGCCGCGCATCGCTGGCCATGCGCATGCGGCGCCCCATCGTCGCCGTCATGAACGCCGACGCCATCGCGCCGGGGAGAATCACGAGCCCGGTCTGGTTGGCGGTGAAGCCGTGCAGCGCCTGCAGGAAGACGGGGAGCACGAAGATCGACCCGTAGAGCGCGAAGCCCAGCACGGCGCCCATGATCACGCCGGTTGAGAGCTGGCGGTTGCGCAGCAGGTGGAAGTCGATGATTGGTTCGTCGGTGTGCAGCTCATGCCAGATCAGCCAGGCAAACGAGACCGCCGAGACGATCGCGAGTGTGGTGACGAAGCGCGAATCGAACCAGTCGTACCGCTCGCCGCGTTCGAGCAGCCACTGCAGCGAACCGACCGCCACGGTGAGCAGGACAATGCCCAGCCAGTCGACCTTCTCGGCGCGCTCCTGATGTTCGGAGTCGGTGACGTACGACCAGACCATCACCGCCGCCGCGAGGCCGAGCGGCACGTTGATGTAGAAGATCCAGGGCCAGTTCCAGTTGTCCACGATGTAGCCGCCCACCGTGGGGCCCAGCGTGGGGCCGACCATCACGCCAACGCCGAACATCGCCTGCCCGATAGCCACCTCGTGCGGCGGGAACGCCTCCCACAGGGTGGCCTGCGCGGTTGAGAGCAGTGCGCCGCCGCCGACACCCTGCACGACGCGCCAGAAGACCAGCTGCCAGAGCGTCGTGGACGCGCCGCAGAAGAACGACGCGCTGACGAAGATCAGAATGGACGTCGTGAGGTAGCGCTTGCGCCCGAAGTAGGCGGACAGCCAGCTCGACATCGGGATGACGATCACGTTGGCCACGATGTAGCTGACGCTGACCCACGAGATCTCGTCGAGCGTGGCGCCGAGATTTCCCATCATGTGGGGAATCGCGACGTTCACGATCGACGTGTCGATGAGCTCGAGCACCGCCGCCATGGTGACGGCGGCGGCGATGAGGTACTTGTGGCGGTACTTATCGGCTGGGGGCGGAGTCACGTTGCGGCAGATCGCGGATGGCGGATGGCGGATGGCGGATGGCAGGGCGCGGCGTCGGGCGACTACTTCACGTTCACGTGCGCGACCACGCTCATGCCCGGACGCAGGGGACGGTCGGCGCCGCACCCGGTGGTGACGGCAATGCGCACGGGGATGCGCTGCACCACCTTGGTGAAGTTGCCGGTCGCGTTGTCGGGCGGGAGCAGCGCAAAGCGCGCTCCGGTGGCGGCGCCCATGCTCTCCACTTTGCCCTTGGCGCTGCACCCCTCGTACGAATCGACCTCGAGTTCCACCGCCTGACCGACGCGCATGTCGGCGAGCTGCGTCTCCTTGAAGTTGGCCGTGACCCACGTGTGCGCGGTGTCCACCAGCGTGAGCAGCGGCTGGCCGGCGCTCACCAACTGGCCGACTTCAACCTGTTTGCGCGAGACCGTGCCCGTGATCGGCGCGCTCACGGCCGTATAGGCGAGTTGCAGCTTGGCGTTGTCGAGCGCGGCGCGGGCGGCAGCGAGCCGCGCCTGCGCGAGCCGCGCACCGGCCTGCGCGCCGCTGAACTGCGCGTCAGCCGAGCGCGCCTGCCGCTCGGCGGCCTGCAGGCTCGCCGTCGCCTGATCGAACGCGCTTTGCGCGGCATCGAGCTGCTGCCGGCTGACGATCTGCCGGTCGACCAGCTCCTTGGCGCGCGCGAGATCGGCCGTCGCCTTGGCCACCTGCGCCCGCGCGGCGTCGATCTGCGACGCGATCACCTGTCGCTGGCTCTCGGCGCCGCGTAGCTGCGCATCGGCTTGGCCGCTAATGCCGCGCGCGCCGGCCACCGCCAGCGCCGCGTCATACTCGGCCTGCGCCTGCGCGACGCGCACGGCGTACTCCGCCGAGTCGATGCGCACGAGCGGGTCGCCCTCTTTGACGGGCTGGTTCTCGGCGACCGCGAGCTGCGACACGAAGCCGCCGACCTTAGCGAGCACCGGGACAATCGCGGCATCTACCTGCGCGTTGTCGGTGGTTTCGTGCGCGCGGCCGTAGAGGACCGTCTTGGTGACCCAGAAGAGGACGCCAACCGCGGCGACGGCAACAATGGGAATCAGGGGCTTCTTCATACGAGGAGTGATTGAGATGTCGGGGGGCGATGCACTAGGGCAGTTCGGTGACGGTGCCTTCGGCGCGCGCGAGCGTGACTCGGGCCGACTGATAGGCCGCGCGCGCGTCGATGACCTGGGTGCGGGCGGCGTTGATGCCCAACGAGGCGGCGATGACGTCGGCGTTGCCGCTGACGCCGGCGGTGAACCGCGCGCGCGCCTGGTCGAGCTCCTGCTGCGCGAGCGACAGCCGTTCTTCGGCGGCCTGCATCAGCTCGCGCGCGGTGGCGAGGTCAAGCAGCGCGGCGCGCACGTCGATGGCGGCCTGTGCTTCGAGATCGCGGCGGCGGGCATCGACTTCGCGCACCTGCGCGCGCTGCTCCTGCACGCGTCCGTCGCGGCGGAAACCGTCGAAGATCGGCACCGAGACCTGCAGGCCCCACGTGTACGTATTCAGCAGGTGCGCGGTGGAGCCGCCGATCGCGCCCTGATCGCCAAAGAGGGCGAGTGTGGGCAGACGCTCGAGTCGCGTGGCCGACACGGCGCGCTCAGCGGCACGCTGCTGTTCGGCGACGGCGCGAATATCGGCGCGGCGGGTGAGGGCAAGACGGGTGCCCGCGTCGGCCGTGGGGAGCGCGTCATCCACCGGCAGCGCCATCAGCGAGTCGCTGAGCACGAGCGGGGCGGTCGGGTCGATGGCCGTGACGCGGCGCAGTTCGAGTCGCGCGCGGTCGCGGTCGGCGCGGGCGGCAATCAGCTGCGCGTGCGCCTGCGAGAGCTGGCTGCGCGCGCGGGTCACGTCGAGTGCCACGCCAACGCCGGCCTGCACCTGTTCGCGGGCAATTGTGAGGAGTTCGGCGGCGAGTGTGGAATCGGCGGTGCGCGCGGCGAGCACGGCATCGGCGCGCACGGCGCGCACGTACGACGCGGCGGCGAGCGCCGCCGACTGGTCGCCGGCGCCCGACGCCTCAGCCTGCGCCACGCGCACCTGTTGGCGCACCGTGCCCAGCTTGGCGGCGACGGATAGGTCCACCAGATTCGCCTGCGCGCGGCCGCGGAAGTCGAACACCTTCACGGCGGGAAGGATCTGGCCGTTCGGGTCGAACACCGGCTTGCCCGACGGATCGCGGAAGGCGAAGCCGAACGTCGCCGTGTTCTGGTTGCGTTCGTTCTCCCCGGCGCTCGCCGTGAGCGTCGGGTAGAGCAGCGAGCGCGCCTGCCGCACCCGCGCGTCGGCTTGGTCGATGCGCGTACGCGCCACCGACGACGCACCGCTCTGCGCGGCGGCGAGGCGCGCCGCGCCGCCGAGGGTGAGCGTCACGGGCGACTGCGCGGCGAGCGCCGCCGGCAGCAGCAGCAACGAAGCTGAGAAAAGAGAGCGGAGCGGCGTCATGAGTTCGGGGGGGTGTACGCCGGATTGCGAAGTCCGGCGAGGGCAAAGTCGACGATCGCGTCGATGATCTGCTGGCGGTCGCGCGCGCGGTATTCGGGACGAATCGAGTTCGGGCCGACCCAGTGGCGGTGCATGACCACCAGCGCGTTGGTGAGTCCGACGGCGAGGCGCGGTTCGACGGCGCGGAACTCACCCGACGCGACGCCACCGGCGATGATCCGCTCGACGAATTCCCAGGCGCGGTCGATGACCTCGCGGTTGTAGAACGCCAGCAGATCCGGATGCTTGGGCAACTCGGCGATAAGGATTCGAAACCAGCCGTCGAATTTCGGATTCGTGGAGAACGCCCAGTTGGCGCGCAGGGCGCGTTCGAGTCCCTCGCTCGCCGATCGCGGAGCGGGCCCCTGATGCGCGAGGCGAAGATGGGCCGCGATTGCATCGTTGACGACGGCCTTGAAGAGCTCTTCCTTGCTGGCGAAGTAGAGGTAGATCGTCCCCTTGGAGACCCCGGCGCGCCGCGCGATCTCCTCGAGCTTGGCGGCGTTGTAGCCGCACTCGGAAAAGACATCGAGTGCCGCGTCGATGAGTTGATGCGGACGCTCACCTGGAAGGCGACGCCAGCGCGGATCGTGTGCGGGGTGACTGACAGTCACGATGGAACCTCGACAACTGACCCGCGGGTCAGAACGGGGGATGCGAAAGGCTGGGCGCGTGGCCCAGCCTTACTGACTGGTCAGTAAGTTATTCAAGGTGACGTCTGTGTCAACTGGCTGTTGGACCGGACGGTGAGGGCAGGTCGAGCGGGCGTCTTACCGCGCCTGTCTGTGGGGCGCAGATTCTCCGCGTCACCTTCGCCCGGAACGGCCATGTCACATAGGATGATTTCTCGCTTCGCCGCGGCGCTTCTCGCGCTCGCGGCGTTTTCGTTGCCCATTGGCGCACAGCAAGGCAAGCGCACGCCGGCGCCGACGCCCGCTGCCGCCCCATCACCCGACGCGTGGAGCGGGCTGCACTGGCGCAACATCGGTCCCGAAGGGAACCGCTTCTCGGCGGCGGCCGGCATTCCCGGCGATCCGCTGACGTATTACGTGGGCGCCGCCTCGGGCGGCGTATGGAAGACCACCGATGGCGGCACCAACTGGCGGTCACTGTTCGACAAGCAGATCGTGCAGTCGATCGGTTCCATCGCCGTCGCGCGCTCCGACAAGAACGTCGTCTGGGTGGGGACCGGCGAAGGCAAGATTCGCAGCCACATCTCGGTTGGACAGGGCGTCTACAAGTCCACCGATGCGGGCGAAACGTGGCAGTTGATGGGGCTCGAAAAGACGGCGCGCATTCCGCGCCTCGTGGTGCATCCGCAGGATCCCAACACGGCGCTCGTCTGTGCGCTGGGGCACGCCTACGGACCGCAGCAGGAGCGCGGCGTGTACCGCACGACTGACGGCGGCGCCACGTGGACGCGCGTGCTGTTCGTCGATGAGAACACCGGGTGCTCCGACCTCGCGATGGATCCGTCGAATCCGCGCATCCTGTTTGCGGGGATGTGGCAGATGGAGATCCACACGTATGGCCGCACGAGCGGCGGGCCGGGCGGCGGGCTGTTCGTCTCCCGCGACGGCGGCACCACGTGGACGCGGCTCAAGGGGAACGGACTTCCCACGAAGCCCGTGGGCAAGGTGGCGGTGGCGATTGCGAACTCGAATCCGCAGCGCGTCTACGCGATGATCGAGACCGGCGACGGAATTCCGTGGAACGGCGAAGAGACGGAGAACGGACAGCTCTGGCGGAGCAATGACGGTGGGCGGCAGTGGACGCTCATCAGCCGCGACCGGAACGTGATGGGGCGCGCGCACTACTACTCGCGCATGGCGGTGGCCACTGACGACGAGGACGAGGCGTACTTCCTCACGGCGTCGTTCTCGAGGACAATCGACGGCGGGCGCACCCTAAACGTGGTGCCACGCGGCGCCGCGCCGGGCGGCGACCATCATGACATGTGGATCGATCCCACGAACGCGAACCGGATGATCGTCGTCCACGACCAGGGGCTGTCGATCTCGCAGAACCGCGGCAAGACGTGGTATCGCCAGCGTCTGACCAACGCGCAGATGTACCACGTGACCGTGGACAACATGATTCCGTACAACGTGCTCGGGAACAAGCAGGACGAGCCGACGTACCGCGGGCCGAGCAACGGACGCTTGCCGAACGGACGGATCGCGCGCGGCCAGTGGCATGCGGTCGGCGGCGGCGAAAGCGGATGGGCGACGCCGGACCCGACGGACGCGAACATCGTCTGGTCCACCGCGTCGGGGTCAGGCATGGTGGGCGGCATCGTGGTGCGCTTTGAGGAGAACCGGCGGCAGTTCCGCTCGGTGGAGATCTGGCCCAAGCAGTCCAACGGTCCGGCCGCCGGGGTGAAGTACCGGTTTGTGTGGGATTCGCCGCTGCAGATCTCACCGTGGGATCACAACACGATCTATGTGGGCAGTCAGCATATTCACCGCACGCGCGACGGCGGGCAGAGCTGGCAGGTAATCAGTCCCGACCTCACGCTCAACGACCGCAGCCGGATGGGAAGCTCCGGTGGGCTGACGCCGGACAACATCGGCGTCGAGTACGCGGGCGTCGTCTACTCCATCGCCGAATCGGCGAAGGAGCGCGGCCTGATCTGGGCCGGCACCAACGACGGCCTCGTGCACGTGTCGCGCGACACCGGCGCCACGTGGACCAACGTGACGGCCAACATCCCGAACCTGCCGGTCTGGGGGTCGGTGCGCAGCATCGCGCCGTCCAAGTACGACGGCGCCACGGCGTACATCGCCGTCGACTTCCACCAGATGAACAACCGCGATCCGTTCGTCTACAAGACGGCGGATTACGGCAAGACGTGGAAGGCGATCACCACCGGCCTGCCGCGCGACAACCTGAGCTACGCCAAGATCATCATCGAGGATCCGGTGCGGCGCGGGCTGCTCTATCTGGGGACGGAGAACGGCATCTACGTGTCGTACGACGCGGGCGAGTTGTGGCAGCCGTTGCAGGCCGACCTGCCGCACGCGCCGGTGTCGGGCATCGTGGTGCAGGAACACTTCAACGACCTCGTGATCTCCACGTACGGCCGCGGCTTCTTCATTCTCGACGACATTGGGCCGTTGCAGCAGCTGACGCCCGAGGTGATGACCAGCGCGTCGCACCTGTTCGCGCCGCGCGCGGCGTATCGGTTCCGCACCATCACCGCGCCGTCGTCATCGTATGATGATCCAACCACCGGGGAAGACCCGGCATACGGCGCGAGCATCAGCTACTGGCTCAAGGCGCCCGCCGACAAGGCGCCGATGATCACGATCGTCGACGCCCAAGGGCGCACGGTGCGCACGCTGCGCGGCACGAACAAGGCGGGCATCAACCGTGTGGCGTGGGATCTGCGCGACGAGCCAAGCAGAGAGACGCGACTGTACACGAGCCCGCGCTACGCACCGTACATTGCCGTGGGACCGGAAGGTCGCGTGGCACCGGGAACATCGACGCTGTCGCTGCTTGTCGCGCCGGGCACGTACACGGTGAAGCTGGCGGTGGGCGGCGCCACACAGACGCGCACGCTCGAAGTGCGCAAGGACCCGAACACGGCGGGGACTGACGCCGAGGTCACCGAGCAGCTGCGACTGCTCGAGGCGATTCGCGCCGACCTGAATACGGGGTCCTCGGCCGTGACGCGCGCCGAACAGGTGCGTGCCCAGCTGCAGGCCCTGCGTCGCGTGGCCACGGACGCCGAGGTCCAGCGCGCGGCCGATGTGCTGGAGACGAAGCTGGCCGACGCCGAGATGCCGCTGGCGGACCTGCGCCAAACCGGAACCGGACAGGACGGCGTGCGCTTTGCCGCGGCGCTGATGGCCAACTTGTCGTACCTCGCCAACGGTCTCGCCGGCGGCGACTTCCGGCCGACGAATCAGCAGGTGGAGGTGCAGGCGCTGCTGAAGGAGCTGGTGCGCACGAACGTGGGCGTTCTGGAGACGCTGCTGAACAGCGACCTCTCCGCCTTCAACGCGATGCTGAAGGCGAAGAACGTGCCGAACGTTATTGGGGGGAACGCGCCGCCGGTGCCGTGACGAATGGCGTGAGGCTGCCCCCCTGTCTAGCTTGCGTTAACAGCGCCGGCGGCAGGGAGGCAGCGACCACGCGACACGGGTCGACGACGGACGTGTCGCCTCGGCACGCCGCCCCACGGAGGAGCTCCAATGGGCAAGCGGCTGCAGACCTACGAAACCACCGACATCATCGTCACGTTTGACCCGAACATCTGCATCCACTCGGGCATCTGCGTGCGCGGTCTCCCGGAAGTGTTCGACGTTCGTCGTCGCGACTGGGTGCGCGCCTACGCGGCGCCCGCGGCCGACGTCGTCGCCCAGGTGGCGCGGTGTCCCTCCGGCGCCCTGCAGGTGCGGTGGCCCTCGGCCTCCAGCGCGCCCGATGCGGCGCGCCGGGAACCGCCGGCCGGCGCGAGCTAGCGACGACACGAGACTGAGCGTGGCGTGACCTCTACCGGATTGCACCGGAACCATGGAACACACCATTCAACATCACGAGTCGGGCGGCGAGGACGCGTTCTTCATCGAGGAGCAGGGGCGCCGGCTCGCTGAGCTCACGTACAGTCGAACGAATCCGCTGCTTGTCAGCGTCGAACACGTCGAGGTGGATCATGCGCTGCGGGGACAGGGCATGGCGCGCCTGTTGCTTGATGAGGTCGTGCGGTGGGCGCGCGCCAGCGGCACCAAGATCATTCCGCTCTGTTCCTACGCCGCGGCGCAGTTCGACCGGGATCCGTCGATTCGTGATGTCCGGGCGTGAGCGGCGCGGCGGAGGGCGTTGTACCTCGAAGCATGACGCGCCGTGGTGACGTGCGCCCCTCAGGCCTCAGCTCGTGGGGGGCGTCTTCCCGCCGTCCGTCTCCGGCCGCTTGTCCACGTCGTCGTGCAGCACCCGCATCGGCGGGGTGTCGAGATCGTCGAACTGTCCGCGCCGCGCGGCCCAGACAAAGCCGAGGACGGCGATGAGCACCACGATCAGCGCCAGCGGCAGGATCAGGTACATCACGCTCATGCGGACGGCTCCAGCGGTGGGATGCCGGATGATGGCTCCGCCGTCCGCTGGCGCACAACGGGTACCTCGAAGGTGCGTCCGCGCCAACTCGAGTACACGACGCTCAGCGAACTCATCGGCATCAGCACGGCCGCGATGAGCGGGTCGAGAATGCCCATCAGCGCAAGCGAGGCACCGAGCGTGTTGTAGGCGATCGAAAACAGAATGTTGTTGCGGATGACGAGCATCGTTCGCCGCGCCCCATGCACGAGCTCCACGAGCGGGCCAAGCCCGGGGCGCGACAGATACACATCGGCCGCGCTCATCGACGCCTCCGCGCCACCGTGCACGCCAACGCCTACCGTCGCGGCGGCGATGGCCGCGGCGTCGTTGACGCCATCGCCGACCATCACCACGGTGCCGCGGGTTCGCGCCTCTTCCACGCGCCGCAGCTTCTCTTCGGGCGATGCCCCGCCGTGGGCATCAGACAACTCAATGCCGAGCCGCTGTGCCGTGGCACGCACCACGGCGGGGTGATCTCCGCTGAGAATTGCCACGCGCCAGCCGAGCGCGCGCAGGCGATCAATGGACGCGCGCGCATCGGCGCGCAGCGGGTCGCCGAACCCGGCGTGCGCCACGATCTGCCCGTCCACCGCCACCCAAACGGGCGTCAGCCCCTCCTCGGCGAACGCGTCGATGCGTACTTCGGGGGCGTGATCTTCGGCGCCCGTCTGGCGGGCGACAAACGTTGGCGCACCCACGACGACGCGGTGGCCGTTTACGACCCCTTCAATCCCGCCGCCGGCGGTTTGCGATATGTCTTGTGCTTCCAACACCTCGACCACCGGCCACGCCTGCTGCACCGCCACGGCGATGGGGTGACTGCTCCCGCGCTCGAGGGCGGCGACGAGCGGCTTGGCCGCGTCGCTTCCCTCCCAGCGCACGAGACGCAGGCGCCCCTCGGTGATGGTGCCGGTCTTGTCGAGCAACAGCAGGCCGGGGTGGTTGAGCGCTTCTATGGCATCGCCACCCTTGATGAGAATGCCCGTCTTGGCGGCACGGCCGATTCCCACCGTGATGGCGAGTGGCGTGGCGAGTCCAAGCGCGCACGGGCAGGTGACCACGAGCAGGGCAATGGCGTTGTCGAGCGCGCGCGCGGGATCCTGGCGCAGGCCGTACAGATAGGTAACGACCGCGAGCACGAGCACGGCGGCCACGAACCAGCCGGCGATGCGATTGGCGAGCTGCACCACCGGCGCGCGGCGCTTGGCGCTCTCCTCCATGCGGCGCAGCAGCGCGCCGAGCCGCGACATCTCGCCGGCCTGCGTGATCTTCACGCGCAGTGGTCCGGTGAGGTTCACGGTCCCCGCATACACGCGCGTGCCGATGTCCACCGGCTCGGGACGCGGCTCGCCGGTCAACAGGGAGCAATCGGCGGCCGACTTGCCGTCGGTGACGTCACCGTCGGCGGCGAAGGTCTCGCCGGCGCGCACGCTCATCACCATGCTTGGGAGCAGCGCTTCCACGGGCACGCGGCGTTCACCCTGCTCGTCCACCACCCGCGCCGCCGTGGGAGCGAGCGAGCCGAGCAACTCGGCGGCGTCGGCGGCCGCGCGCTGTCCGCGATTCTGCAGGAAGCGCCCGCTCAGGAGCAGAAATACCAGCGTGCCGACCGCATCGAAGTAGATCGGGCCGCTTCCGTTCACGGTGTTGATTGCACCGCGCGTGAAGCCGGCCAGCAGCGCGATGGCGATGGGGAGGTCGATATGCAGGCGGCGCGTGCGCACCGACGCCAGCGCTCCCTGGAAGAAGAGCCAACCCGGTCCGAAGAGTGACGGCGCGGTGAGCGCCAGCGAGATAATGCGGAAGTAGCGCTCGTACTCCGCTTCAATGCCCGTGAACCAGCCCGCGTACTGCGCCAGCGCCAACAGCATGATGTTGCCGGCCAGCGCGCCCGAGATGCCGATGCGCATCAGCATCGCGCGGTCTTCCTTGCGGCACATCTCCTCGGCGGCAACGCCTCGATACGGATGCGGCGGATACCCGAGCACATCGAGCTGCTGGGCGATGGCGGAGAGCGTCACCGCCGACGGATCCCACTCGAGGTGCGCCCGCGCACGGCGCACGTCGAGTTCGGCGCGCACGACGCCGCTCAGCAGCAGCGGCACGCGCTCCACCAGCCAGACGCACGACGAGCAGTGCACCCCTTCGAGATACAGCTCGGTCGTGAGGAGTCCGCCCTTGAGCGGCTTCACGTAGAGCGTGTGGAACGCCTCGTGATCGAACTCCTCGTACTTCTTTCCCGTGGGCCGCACGGGCGCGTCGCGCTTGTCGCCGAACGCGTAGTACTGACCGAGCCCGTGCTCGTGGAGAATGGCGTACGCCGTGCGGCACCCCGAGCAACAGAACTGTCGCTCGGCGCCGTCCTCGATGAGTCCGGCGGGAACCTCGAGTCCGCAGTGCGCGCAGGGCACCACGCCGGGTGCCGGCGCGCCCCGCGCGTCAGTGGCGGTGTTCAACGGGGGGCTGGTTGGGCATGGCGGTCGGTGACTGCCCCGCCGGCTGCAGCGCAGCGGGAATCATCATGCGCGCGCGCATCGCGACCTTCGACGGATCGCGTTGAATGCCGCCAGAGAGCGAGTACAGCCCGATCAACACGAGCACGATGGCGCTGAAGATGGGCAGGCGATCGCGAAGCGGTCCGGCGAGCCGGCGAATGCCAACGCCGATGGCGACCATCATCGGCAGCGTCCCCGCCCAGAAGACGGCCATCACGAGCATGGCGTCGGGCACCGCGCCCGTACCGGCGGCGGTGATCACGAACGCGTAGAGCCAGCCGCACGGCAGCAGCGTCGTCAGCAGACCCACCGTCAGCGCGCGGGCGGTGGGGGCGAGGTCCTTCACATCGCGCAGGCGCGCGGCCATCCACTGCTGCGCGCCGGCCAGCGGAGTGGGAGTGGGCACCTTCACGCCGCGCACAACGAGCAGCTGCACGATGCCCCAGGTGATCATGAGGATGCCGGCCACGGACGCCGCGGCGCGCGAGACGCCCACGCCGTAGCCCACCTGCTGGATGCCGGCGCCGACCGCACCGGCGATGGCGCCGAGGATCAGGTACGAGACGAGTCGTCCGCCATTGTACGCGAGATGCCCCCAGCCGCTCGCGCGCGTGTCCGCGCCGGCGTAGAAGCAGACGAACGGCGTGCACATCCCCGCGCAGTGCGCCGAGCCGAGCAGGCTCGCCACGAAGACGGCGCCGATGAGCGTGATCATGGCGGTGTGGCCGGCAGGTCGAGCCGCTGCGTGGTGACGAACCGGTCGCCGCCACGCACGACCTCGACGTCAAAGTTCCAGAGGCCGCCGCGATTCATTGGCACGGCCGCGAGGTATTGATCGCCGACGGCCACCGCCGTGACGTTGAACACGTCGTTGCTGCGCGCCACCGCGTGCGCCGCGATACGCACCACGGCGCCGCGCACCGGCGCGCCCGTGGAGTCAACGACCGCTGCCGTGACGGTGCCGTCGGTGGCCGAGGTGCGCGTGGCCTGCAGCGTCACGCGCCAGGCCAGCCGTTCGCTGCGCCGGCGGAGCGCCTGGTCGGCGTCGAAGCGCACCGCCTTCTGGTAGTAGTCGCTCTCGATGTGCACCGACGGGTCATCGTTGGCGCGCACGGCGACATAAATGTTGGCCAGCACCGTCAGGCCGAGCACGACGGCGACGCCAATGGGCCACTGCAGTCCGCGCTTCACTTGTGGTCCTTGCCCCGATCGCGGCGCTCGTGCCGGTCATCGGTGTCGTGCATCGGTCCGGCGAGGCGATACTCGAACGTACCCGTGTAGGCGGCGCCGTCGGTGATCGTTACCTTCACCGACTTCACGCCCTCTTCGAAGTCGTCCGCCGGCAGCGTGACGAACACCGGCATGGTCTCTGTGTGCCCCGGCTTGACCGTCAACGGGCTGAGCGGCGCAATGACCTTCATATCGTCGTCGCCCGTGACATCCACGCGATACGCGTGATCGGTGCCCGTGCGGTTGGCGACACGCACGCGGAACTGGTTGACGACGTTGCCGTTGGGCTCCAGCATGAACGGCGCGCCGGCCGGCCCGAGCAGGGTGACGTCGGCGGCGTCCTTGTGCGTGAGCTGATACAGGAAGGCGCCAAAGACCACCGCGAATGCCACCGGGTACATCACCGTGCGCGTGCGCAGGAAGTGTTTGCCCTTGCCCGCCAGCGCGGCGCGCGACGAGTAGCGAATGAGCCCCTTGGGCTTGCCCACCTTGTCCATCACCGCGTCGCAGGCGTCCATGCACTGCGTGCAGTGGATGCATTCCATCTGCAGACCGTTGCGAATGTCGATGCCCGTGGGGCAGGTGGTGACGCAGGCCTGGCAGTCGACGCAATCGCCCTTGCCGGTGCGGTCTTTTCCCTTGCCGCGCGGCTCGCCGCGATTGTAGTCGTAGGCGACGATGAGCGAGTCATTGTCGAGCAGCGCCGACTGCCAGCGGCCGTACGGGCAGGCCACCATGCAGGTCTGCTCGCGGAAGTACGTGAAGTCGAGCAGCATCGCGATGGTCGTCATCGTGACGATCGCGAACCCCACCGGATGCGCGTTGGGGCTGCCGAACGCCCAGTGCATCACCTGATCCCAGCCGACGAAGTAGGCGAGGAAGGTGTGCGCGAGGAACGAGCTGAGCACGAAATAGACCGCGAGCTTGGCGAGCCGCCGCGGGTGGAAGTGCTTCATTTCGCGGTCGAGCTGCAGCGAGCCGCGCGGGCCGCCCTCGAAGAGCCGTTCGATGGGGCGATAGACGAACTCCATGTACACCGTCTGCGGGCACGCCCAGCCGCACCACACGCGGCCGGCGAGCGCCGACGCGAGGAAGACGCCGATGACAACGCTGATGGCGAGCAGCATCAGCAACAGCGTGTCGGTCGGCAGGAACGTGGTGCCGACAAAGGTGAACTCGCGGCGCTGCAGGTCGAGCAGCATCGCCGGCTTCCCGTTGATGTAGATGTGCGGGATGGCGATGTACACGAAGATCAGCAGCCACGCCACCACGACGCGGCGGGAGTACCAGGCTCCGGACGACGGTTTGGGGCGCAGCCAGCGGCGCGTGCCGTCTTCGTTCAGGGTCGGGAGGACACGACCCGGTGCAGCCGGGGCAGCCATATGCAAAGAACTCGCGGTGACTCAGGGGGACGAAGAGGCCGGGAGCGCGGAAGCCCCGCGCTCCCGGATTGCGGAACTACTTGGCCGGCGGCGTCGTCGCGGCGGCTGCGGGAGCGGCGGCCGAATCGGCACCCGCCTGTACGCCTTGCGGTTCCTTCGGATTCGGCGGGTTGGTGCCGTGCAGGGTCTGCACGTACGCCACCGCGCCTTCGATCTGGTCGGGCTTGAGCACCTTGCCCCAGTTCGGCATGCCCTTGGCGAGCACGCCGTCCACGACCGTCTTCATGATGTCGGTCGGCTTGCCGCCGTGAATCCAGAAGTCGTCGGTCAGGTTGGGGCCAATCATGCCGCCGCCATCGGGACGATGACAGGCGGCGCAATAGCTGGTGAACACCACCTTGCCGGCTTCGACCTTCGCCGGGTCCTTGGCGAACGCCACGAGCTGGTCGTCGGTGTACGTCCCCGCCGACTTGGGATGCGCGGCGTTGAATGCCGCCATCTGCTCCTCGTACGCCTTCACCTTGCCCGGGCCGACGCCAATGCCCATCGGATCCCACAGGTAGATGGGGACGACGAGGATCGTGGCGTAGAAGACCCACTTCCACCACGTCGGCAGCGGATTGTCGTACTCCTGGATGCCGTCGTAGGAGTGCTCGAGCAGATGATCCTGCTTGTTGTCAGCCATATGCGCTCCGATGCGCCGCGCTGGAGTCAGCGCGGCGTCTGTGGATGTTCGTCGTCGAGTGGCATCCGGCTGGCCGCGTCATACGTGTGCTTCCGGCCGGGGGCGAAGATGGCAATCATGATGACCACGAACGCCGCGAGGAACAGAATCATCGCGAGCTCGGCGTACACCGAGAGGTTTGCGGCGCCCATGATGTCGGAGAGGCGCATTACTGGGTTCCCGCGTTCTTGAGGTCGCGCCCGGGCCGCTGCAGATACGCGGTGAGCGCCACGATTTCCTTGTCGGCCAGCCCCTTGGGGCCGCCCGCCGCCTCAATCGCGGCCGCCAATTGCTCGGCCTGCGCCTTGGCCATCGCCGGCGCCTTGTTGACCGCATCGCCGTACGGCACGCCGATCATCGCCATGGCGTCCACCAACTTCTGGATCGACCCAAAGTCGATGGTGTTGCTCTGGAGGTGCGGGTATGCCGGCATGATCGACTTCTGCGTGACTTCGCGCGGGTTGTACATGTGCCGCACGTGCCACAGGTCCGGGAACTTGCCGCCCTCGCGCGCGAGGTCGGGACCAATGCGCCGCGAGCCCCACAGGAACGGATGCTCGTACACCGACTCGCCCGGCTTGGAGTAGTCGCCGTAGCGCTCGGTCTCGTACGTCAGCGGGCGGATCATCTGCGAGTGGCAGTTGAAGCACCCTTCGCGCTGGTAGATGTTGCGGCCGGCCAGCTCGAGCGGCGTGTACGGCTTGACGCTCGCGATCGTCGGCACGTTGCTCTTGATGAGGAACGTCGGGATGATCTCGAACAGCGACGCGATGATCACGGCCACGGCCGTCATCACCGAGAAGAAGAGCGGCATGCCTTCCCACTTGCGATGCCATCCCATGTGCGTGAACCGCGCGAGGAGACCGCCGGCGACGGCCGGCGCGTGCTCATCGGTGTCCTTCGCGCTCAGCGGCGCGGCCTGCACGACCGGCACCTCGTACGTCGCCGGCCGCTTGGCCCACGTCTTGAACAGGTTGTAGCAGCCGATGGTCGCGCCCGTGATGTAGAGCGTTCCGCCGACCACGCGGACCCAGTACATCGGGATCAGCCGAATCACCGTCTCGACGAAGTCGGGATATTGCAGGCGGCCGGTCTCGTCGAAGGCGCGCCACATCAGCCCCTGCGTGGCGCCGGCCGAGTAGATGGCGACGACGTAGAGCAGAATGCCGAAGGTCGCCAGCCAGAAATGCAGGTTGACGAGGTTCTTGCTGTACAGCTCCGTCTGGAACAGCCGCGGCGCGAGCCAGTAGATCATGCCGAACGTCAGGAAGCCGTTCCAGCCCAGCGCGCCCGTGTGCACGTGGGCGATGATCCAGTCGGTGTAGTGCGCCAGCGCGTTGACGCTCTTGATCGAGAGCATCGGGCCCTCGAACGTGGACATGCCGTACGCGGTGACGGCGACGACGAAGAACTTGAGGATCGGATCTTCCGTCACCTTGTGCCAGGCACCGCGCAACGTCAGCAGGCCGTTGACCATGCCGCCCCAGCTCGGCATCCACAGCATCACCGAGAAGAGCATGCCCAGCGTCGACGCCCAGTCGGGGAGCGCCGTGTAGTGCAGATGGTGCGGGCCGGCCCAGATGTAGAGGAAGACCAGCGACCAGAAGTGCAGAATCGACAACCGGTAGCTGAAGACCGGCCGGTCGGCCGCCTTGGGCATGAAGTAGTACATCAGGCCGAGGAACGGCGTCGTCAGGAAGAACGCGACGGCGTTGTGCCCGTACCACCACTGCATGAAGGCGTCCTGCACGCCGGCGTAGAGACTGTAGCTCTTGAACGCCCCGGCGGGGACGGAGAGGTTGTTGAAGATGTGCAGCAGCGCCACGGTGATGATCGACGCGATGTAAAACCAGATTGCGACGTAGATGTGGCGCTCGCGGCGCTTGGTCAGCGTCACGAAATAGTTGACGGCAAACGCCACCCAGACCACCGCGATGGCGATGTCGATCGGCCACTCGAGCTCGGCGTATTCCTTGGACTGCGTCAGACCCAGCGGCAGCGTGACGGCCGCGGCGACGATGATCGCCTGCCAGCCCCAGAAGTGGAAGCGGCTCAGCGCGTCGCTCCACATGCGGGCCTTCAACAGCCGCTGGGTCGAGTAGTACGCGCCGGTGAAGAACGCGTTACCGGCGAACGCAAAGATCACGGCGTTCGTGTGCAGCGGACGCAGTCGGCCAAACGTGAGGTATGGGGCGAGATTGAACCCCGGCCACGGCAGTTGAATGGCGATGATCAGGCCGATCAGGAAGCCGACGAGGCCCCAGATCATCGTGGCCCACAGGAATTTCCGTACGATGTCGTCGTCGTACGAGAACGAGTCGAGGCGAGCGTTCATCGCTGCTCCGAAGGGGTGGGGAGGACGCGCGCGCTCGCATTCGTTTGGAGGCGCACCTTGCAAGCGACAACTTCTATAGAGGGCCAAAAGCCGGCAATCGGCGCTGTCCCCTCAGCCTGTAGGGGAACCGCCGACCGATTGTGCGGGGATGGGGAGGTGGCCTCGCCCTGCGGCTTCGGTCACTCCGTCGACGCGCGCACCGCGTTCAGGATCACCGCCACGTCGATGGCCTCCTGAATCATCGCGCCCGATGTCGGCGAGAAGTACCCAAGCGTGGCGAAGACCATCGCGACGCCGCTCAGGCCGAGCCCGACCACAATGCTCTGCCGCGCGATGCCCACCGCGCGTCGCCCGATGCGAACGGCGTCGGCGACACGCGTGATGTCGTCGCACAGAATCACGGCGTCCGCCGCTTCGGCGGCGATGCCGCCGCCGTGGGCGGCCAGGGCAATGCCAGCGGTGGCCGCGCTCAGCGCGGGGGCGTCGTTGGTGCCGTCGCCGACCATCACGACGCGCCGACCCTGCCGCATCAACTCGCGTACGGCCTCGACCTTTTCCTGCGGCAGGAGATCCCCGCGCGCATCGTCAATGCCCACTGCACGGGCGATGCCTTCGACATTGGCCTGGTGATCGCCGGAGAGCAGCACCAGATGGCGCAGGCCGAGTCGGCGCAGCTGGTCGAAGAAGCCGTGCAGCCCCTCGCGGGCATGGTCCGCGTATTCAATGGCGCCGGCAATCTGCCCGTCCACCGCCACGACGCCGCGGAGTCCGGCGCCGCGCGCCGTCTCGATCTGCGCGCGCTGCGATGGAAAGAGTGACGTCATCCACGCGGCGGCGCCGACGGCGACATCGCGCCCCGCCACCGTGCCGCGGACGCCCATTCCCGGCGAGTCCACCACGTTGGAGGGTGGTGCCGGCGTGATCCCGCGGTGCATTGCCGCGTCCACCGTGCTGCGCGCGAGATGATGGCCGGATCCAAGCTCCACCGAAGCGGCAAATCGCAGCACGTCGTCGGGCGTCCATCCCTCGAGCGCATCGACGGCCACGACTTCTGGGCGCCCGATGGTGAGCGTGCCGGTCTTGTCGAACACCGCCGTATCGACGCTCGCCAGCCGCTCGAGCGCGCCGCCGCTGCGCACGACCACTTGGTGGCGCGCCGCCCGGTTGATGCCGCCGATGATCGCGACCGGCGTGGCGAGGAGCAGAGGGCAGGGCGTGGCGACCACGAGCACGGCAAGCACGCGCAGCGGATCGTGCGTGAGGAACCATGCCACGGTGCAGACAAGCAGGGTCGCCGGGGTGAACCAGACCGCGTAGCGGTCGGCCATTCGCTGAATGGGCGACTTCTCCGACTGCGCGGTGCGCACCAGTTCCACGATGCGTGCGTACAGCGACTCGCTTGCCGGGCGCGTCGCCCGCACGACGATGGCGCCCTCGAGATTCACGGCGCCCGAGCGAACCTCACTGCCGGGCTGGACCAGGTCGGGCGGCGCCTCGCCGGTGAGGCGCGAGACGTCCAGATGCGAGCGCCCGCTGTCGACGACGCCATCGGCGGGGAGCATCTCCCCGGGGCGAACGAGCAACAGATCACCGACGACGATTTCCGACGCGCCGATGTCGTCCACGCGGCCGTCGGCTCGGGTGCGGTGCGCGGTGCGCGGGGCGGCCTCTTCAAGGGCCCGCACCGCGTTCGATGCCCGCCCCTCGGCGTAGCGCTCCAGCCACTCACCGCCGGTCTGCATGAGGACGATGACCAGGCCGGCGATCGGCTGGCCGAGCGCGGTGGCGCCGATGATCGACAGCGTGGCGGCCACGTCGGCGGCAAAGTTGCCGCGCAGCAGCCCGCGCACCGTGCGCACAACGACGGGGAAGCCGGCGGCGACAAGGACGAGCATCCAGCCGCGCCAGACCCACGGGTTCGCCGGGTCGACGACGCGTACGATGCCACCGACGACAAGAGCGAGCACGGCGAGCGCGGGGAGCCAGGTGGCTCCACGGGTGAACGAAAACGCCCCCTCACCGGGCGTGGCGGGGGGGCGCTCGACCTGCGTCATGCCGACTCCTATTTGGTCGCTTCGGCGGCGGCTGGCGTGTGCGCGCCGTACTTCGCGTTCGTCAACTTTACAACGCTGTAGCAGACGACGAGCAGGGCGACGACGCCAACAATCAGGCCGGTGACGGCCGCCTTGCGATCCTCAGGATGATACGCACTCACGCTCATGAATGTCCTCTCCAGGTGGGGGGCGGGCGCCGCGCTACGCGACGCGCACCTTGGTCATGACATCGTTTGCCTTGATCTTCTGCATTACATCGAGGCCGGTGGTGATCTGGCCAAAGACGGTGTGCACGCCGTTCAGGTGCCGCGTGTTGGCTTCGCTGAGCACCATGAAAAATTGGCTGCCTCCGGTGTCCTTGCCGGCGTGCGCCATCGAAAGTGCGCCCACCGTGTGCTTGTGCGGGTTGCCCGCCGTCTCGCACTTGATGGTCCAGCCCGGGCCGCCGGTGCCGATGCGCGGATGGCCGTTGGGGAGGTCGCGCGAGTTGGGGCAGCCGCCCTGCACCACGAAGTCGGCGATCACACGGTGGAACTTCAGACCGTCATAGAAGCCGTCGTTGGCGAGCTTCTCGAAGTTCTCCACCGTCTTGGGGGCGGCGTCATCAAACAGTTCGGCGACGATCGTGCCGAGGGGAGTCTCAAAGGTCGCGGTTTTCATAAGGGGCACAGAAGAGACGGAGAGAAAACAGAGAAACAACAGAAAAACAACAGAGAAACAACAGTCCCTAAAGCTAAGGGGGGACGGGAGGCGGGGGCTATGGCTTGGCGGCCGGGGGCTTCGAAGTTGTCGGCTTGCGCGTCGTCGTCGGGCGTCGCACGGCCGGGGCGGCCTTGGGCTTCTGCCCGGGCGCGGCCGTGAAGACCCACAACCCAGCCACGCGGCAGCCGTTCTTGTACGCGGGCGTGAACTCCCACTTGGGGATTGCCGTCTTGAGATTGCTGGCGAGCCACGGATGGGTGGTCTCGAGAATCGTGAACGTCGCCATGTCGGCCTTGCCGAGCGTGTCGACGACCACCGAAACCTTCACTTTGGTGGTGCCGTCGCGGCGGATGACGTTGCGCGGATAGCCGCCGCGCGGCGGCTGCAGCGGCTTGGGTTCGTACTTCACGACATCGGGGGCGCGGTCGACGTTGAGGTCGGGGTGCTTGGCCGCCTCCTCCTGCACCAGGTAGCAGAGATCGCTGCCGGCAAGCGCCTCAACCACCGGCTCGGGGACCGGTGCCGGGGTGGGCGTGTGATTGGAACAGGCGGCGGCGGTCAGCGCCGCGACGGCGAGGAATCGAAAGTTCACAAGAGGGAGGCGAAGGGAGGTAATCAGAGCGATGCCGACGGACAGCGATCGGCCAGCGTGCACTCGGCGCAGCGCGGCTTGCGCGCGTCGCAGACGCGGCGGCCGTGCCAAATGAGTAAATGCGACAGGCGCGCCCAGCCGTCGCGATTGAACAACGGCATCAGCGCCTGCTCGATGCGCACGGGATCGGTCTCCGTCGTGAAGCCGAGCCGGGCGGCGAGGCGAGCGACGTGGGTGTCGACCACAATGCCTTCGTTGCGCTCGAAGGCATTGCCAAGGAGCACGTTGGCCGTCTTGCGCCCCACGCCGGGCAGCGCGGTTAGGGCGTCCATCTCGGCGGGCACCTCGCCGGCGTGCGACGCGACGAGCGCCTGCGCCATGCCGACGAGCGACTTGGCCTTGCTGCGAAAGAATCCCGTGCTCTTGATGACGCCCTCGACGTCCTCCTGCGCCGCACCGGCGAGCGCCGTCGCGTTGGGCCACCGCCGGAACAGCTCGGGGGTCACCATGTTGACGCGCTTGTCGGTGCACTGCGCCGAGAGGATCGTGGCGCACAGGAGTTCGAACGGCGACCGAAAGTCGAGTTCGCAGTGCGCGTCCGGGTAGAGCGCCACCAGCCGCCGCTCCATTTCCTGCGCGTGCGCGGCGAGCACCGCTCCGGTGAGCCGTTTCGGCCGGGAGCGGGATGCGCGCGCTTTAGGTGCCTTAGCGGCTTTCGGCGCCTTGGGCGCTTTCGCGGCGGTGGGCTTTTTGGAGGGATTGGGCATGAACCTTGAAAAATAACCCCGGCGGGGTCCGCCGGGGTCCATGGAACGCCGAGGTGGCGGCTACTCCTCGATGCCCGCGTGAATCGCCAGCCGGTCGATGAGGGCGTGGAGCTGCTTCTCCGTGAGGTCGATCTCCTGGGCCGCCCCCTCGACGTCGAGCAGTCCGGCGCGCATCGAGATCGCCACCTGATTGAGATAGCGAATCTTGGCGAGGATCTCGTCGGTCGCCTTGCGGAGGCCGTGATACCGGCGCTTTTCGGCGAGCGCCCGCTTGTGGCGACGGACGAGTTCGTCAGGGCCGATGCGGCGGGCGAGCGCCAGCACCTCGTCCTTGGTGCGCCCCGGCAGCGCGCCGCGGTCCGGCAGGCCGAGGTCGTCCCACGACTCGTCGGCAAACCACAGGCGCCCGACATACTCGATGCCGTCGTACGTGATGCGCACCGACACCGTGTACCGCTTGCCCTCGGTCTCGATGGTGGCGACGTACGGTTGGGAGATCTCGTCGTAAGCGCTCATTCGGCCGGACGCGGGGGCGGGGTGCGATCGAGGAAAGCTCGGACGGCGCGGAACAGCGCCTCCGGTTGCTCAACATACGGCACGTGACCGCTGTCATCCAGTACGACCAGCTCAGCGTCGAGGGCCCCGGCCAGCGTCGCCGAGGACTCGTACGGGATGGGATCCTGCCTTCCATGGACGACGAGAGCGGGGCAATGGACGTCACGGAGCGCGGCGGTGAGGTCGAAGTCGCCGAGTGACTCCCAAATGGACTGCTGCACGCGCCCCGTCACGCGGAACGGGGTGAGCTCGCGCGCCGCGATAGGATGCGCGAAGTAGCCGGCGACACTGAGCGCGAACGTGCGCTGTCGAAACGCCGCGGGGTCCGACCCGCGCAACCCCGACGCGGCCAGTTCGTCGCGCATCGCCTGGACGGCGGCCGACTGCTGGCGCCGCGCGAACTCGGCCTCAAACTCGGCGCGCCACGGGCGCGACACCGGGGCGGGATCGATGAGAACGAGCCGCGATGGCGGCGGCGAGGCGTGTCCGTGCGCGGCCTGCAGGCTGTACAACAGCGCCAACAGGGCGCCCCACGAATAGCCGACAATGGTCAGCGGTTCGAGCGCGAACTCGCGCACCACGCACTCGAGGTCGCGCACCTGCGATTCCCACGTAATGACTGCCCGATCGTCATCGTGGCGCGAACGTCCGCCGCCGCGCTGATCGTAGAACAGACACTCCCGGTCGCGCGCGAGGTCGAGCATCTGCGGCAGCAAATAGTCGTGGTGCGCACCAGGGCCGCCGTGGAGCACGAGCAGCCGCTCGCCGTCGGTGGGACCGTGGGAGATCCAGTACAGTGGAACCGGCGTGGTGGAGGTGAAGCCTTCCATACGACTTAGGATTTGGACCGAGGATTGCGATTTGGGATTTCGATTGAGGATAGCGATTGGCGATGGACCCGGTAATCGCCAATCGTAGTCTGGGTCGCCATCCGGAATCCGGATCCTCGGTCCAAATCCTCAATCAGCCGTGTTCCGCCGCGATCCTCGCCGTATTCACATGCACCTGCACCGTGTCACGGATGTCGCGGCCGTACCCACCGGCAATCACGATGCAGACGGGCACTCCAATCTCGCGGCATGCCTGAAGCACCAGGCGGTCGCGGCGCTTCAGCCCGTCAAACGTGAGCGCCAGCCGGCCGAGAGCGTCGCCCTCGTGCGGGTCGGCGCCGGCGAGGTAGAAGACGAGGTCAGGGCGCGAATCCGCCAGCGCGGTGGGGAGCGCGGCGCTCAGCAAATCGAGATAGACGTCGTCACCGGTGCCGTCCTCGAGTTCAACGTCGAGGCGGCCGTGAACTTTGTGGAATGGATAATTGCGCCGGCCGTGCATCGACATCGTGTAGAGGTCAGGGTCGGCCGCGCCCAGCGCGTGCGTGCCGTTGCCCTGGTGCACGTCGAGGTCAATGACGGCGGCGCGAGCAATGCGCCGCGCGCGCCGCAGGGCGCGCCAGGCGATCACGACATCGTTCAGGACGCAGTACCCTTCGCCGTGGGTGGCGAACGCGTGATGCGTGCCGCCGGCGAGGTTCATCGCCACGCCGTCCTCGAGCGCCGCCGCGGCCGCTTCGCGAGTTCCGCCAGCCGCGCGCAGCGACCGCTCGACCAATGCCTCGCTCCACGGAAAGCCGAGCTTTCGCTGCTCGGCGACGGGCATCGCGCCGCGCTCCAGACGCTCGAGGTATGCCGCGTCGTGGGTCAGCAGCACTTCGTCGCGCGATATCGGCGCCGGCTCGTGCATCCGCGCAGCGGCGGCGATGCCCTCACCAAGGATCGCGTCACGCAGCAGTGCGTACTTGGCGATCGGAAAGCGGTGGCCGTCGGGGAGCGGGACGGGGAAACGGGCGGAAGACCAGAAATGCATTGAGGATTTGGACCTAGGATCTGCGGGTCCCCCCGCCATTCCCGCCAAACTGAGCTAGACAATCGGGCCCCACAGAGTCGACCTTAGCGTCGACCGGAGGCCCCATGAAGAAGGCCCGTTTCACGACCGAGCAGATCATCGCCGTCCTGCAGGAGCACGCCG
>JACPFW010000028.1 GCA_016182795.1 Gemmatimonadota bacterium | reverse complement strand
GCGCCGCGCCGAAGACGATCGACTGATCGTCCGGCGTGAAGCTGTATGGGTATTCCGGCGCCGAGTGGAACGTGAGGCGCTGGGCCTCGCCGCCGCTGGCCGGCATCACGTAGATGTCATAGTTGCCGTGCCGGTCGCTGGCAAACGCGATGCGTGAGCCGTCATGGCTCCATACCGGCATGAAGTCCTCGGCCGGATGCTGGGTAAGCTGGGTCGCCACGCCGCCCGAGGCGGCAACGCGCCACAGGTCGCCGCGATACGTGAAGGCAATCGACTTGCCGTCGGGCGAGATGGCGGGATAGCGCATCCACGACGTATCCGACTGGGCGAAGGCGGGGAAGGCGCTGAGCGCGGCGACGGCAAGCGTCGCGAAGGCACGGACCACGGACATGAGCGGCCTGCGGCGGAGTAAGGTGGGTACGGCGGCGGTTCACGAGGAAATCGGAGGGCAGCGCCCCAGTGGGGAATTTGACGCCGAGGACGGGGGGCGCCAGCCGTCCGGGAGAAAGCACAGCGGGCTCCCCGTCGCCGGAGAGCCCGCTGTCCTGCCACTGCAAATGGTCTACTTGATCAGGTTCGGGTTGGCGGCGTACTCATTGTCGCTCACCGGAATGCACTTGTTGCGGCCGGCCAGGAAAGTGCTGGTCCCTGCGGCGTACCACCGGCGCATGTCCCACAGGCGCCGTCCTTCCAGCCACATCACCGCGCCGCGCTCCGTCTGCAGAAGCTGCCAGGCCGCGGCCGTGGTGGCCGGCGCGGTCAGCGGTGCCAGGCCCGCGTACTGGGTCCGCGCCGTGTTGAGCAGCGTCGTCATGCCAGCAATGTCGCCGCTGCGCAGCGCTGCCTCGGCGCGCAGCACCAGCATCTCGGTGCCCTTCACCAGCGGCATCGAGGCGCCGAGCGCCGTGTACTTCGTCTGCCGGAAGAAGATCGTCTTGCCGTCTTGCCCCTTCTGCAGGGAGCTGCCCGACTTGACCGTGTCCCACGGGAAGCGCGAGTCCTTTACCGTCGCCCAGTAGGTGCCCCACACCGAAACTTCGCGGCGGGTGATGGTCTGTTCGGCGAGGTACATGTTCTCGCGGCTCGTGCCGATGCCGAAGATCGCATTGTACACGAAGTTGTTCGGCACGAGGGCCGCGTCGGCCACGGCCGCGGTCCAGTTGCCCATCGCCGCGCGCACCGCCGCGCGGCCGCCGAGCGCGGCGTTCTTGACGTTCGTGTTGTTCAGTGCCGTCGCCAGGGTGTAGGCCCGGGTAAACAGCGAGTCGGCGCGCTGGAAGTACACTGTGTCGCTTTGCGCCGGACCGCCGTCAATGACGGCCGTGCAGAAGTTCTCGCCGAGCGTGCGGTTGGCGAGGGCCGCGTACAGATACGCGCGCGGCGTGTCGGCGTGCGACTCGAAGCCGCTGCCGAGGATCGTCTTCATGCGCTCGAGCCCCGACTCCGATGTCCAGCGCGCGCGCTGGGAGTTGGCCCAGTCGGTGTTGGCATTGAGCCCGGTGAACGTGCCGTTGAAGTAAAAGCCTTCGTCGGCGTAGTTGCCCGAGTGCGTCAGTTCGCCAGACGCGAGGCCGGACTGGAGCGCCAGACGGCCGACGGCGAGCGACAGGTTGCCCGACATCCCGTTGACGATCGCGGGGATCGCTGACGGCACGTTGAGCGATTCGTCCTGGATCGGGCCAGGATTCGTCACGGTCATTTCGCAGGCCGTGGCGAGCACCACGACGGCAGCCGCGGCCGTCAGGCGGCGCATGGTATGGAAGCGTGAGGTATTGGTCATGGTCAGAATCCCACGCGGAGGGTCATGATGAACGTCTTGTACGGCCCGAAGGTGTAGTAGTCGCGACGGCCGAACGTGTTGTCGGTCTTGTCGGCGCTTTCCGGGTCGAAGCCGGTGTACGGCGTGGACTTGAAGAGGTTGCGCCCGGCAATTGTCAGGGCGGCGTTGCGCGAGCCGGGGATGTACTTGGTCGGCAGGTCAACGGTCATCGACAGGCTGCGGAGCTTGAAGAAGTCTGCCTTCTCCACCCACAGCGAGTAGTCGCGCTCCGACGTGTTGAGGGTGCAGCGTGCGCGGGCCAAAGCCGTGAAGTGCGCCAGGTCGGTGGAATCGCCTGCCGCCGCCTTGCGCAGGGCATCCTGCGCCGGGAAGCACGGACGCCAGACCTTGAGGTTCGCGTTCTGGTAGCCGACGGCGTTCAGGTTGTGCCCGCCGAGCTGCCATTCGCCCAGCGCCTCGAACGTGAAGCGCTTGAACGCCTGCAGCGTGAGCGTCGCATTATACGTGCGTGTCGCAAACACGGAGCCGATGTAGTCGAAGGCGGCGTACTGCGGCGTCTCGAACTTGTCGGGATTGAGGACGCGCTTGCCCATGTACGATGGCACCGGATAGCCAGCCCTGACGTACGTGCGGCCGTTCGTGAAGATCGTCAGCGTCTGGCCGCCGATATCAACGGCATTGCTGTTCAGCGTCGTCATGCCCGCCTTCAGGCTGAGCGTGTAGTTCGCCATGCGGATGACATCGCCGGAGACCGTCAACTCATGGCCGCTGTTGGCGAGCTCGCCGACATTCTTGAGCTGGCTCGACGTGAAGCCCAGCGACGGCGCCTGAATGACGGGAATCAGGGCGTCCTGCGTCTTCTGGTCGAAGAACGTGTACGCGACATTCAGCCGCCCGTTCAGCGCGGCGAGGTCGAAGCCCACTTCGGTTTCCTGCGAGCGCTCCGGGCCGAGGTCGGCGTTGCCGATCTGGTTCGGGGCGAAGGCCGGCTTGCCGTTCTCGGCGGCCACCGGATCCCAGGTGCGGACGGCGTCGAACGCGCCCGGCGCCTTGCCCGACGAACCGACGGCGGCGCGCAGCTTGAGCGACGGCACCCACTGCCGCGGCCAGAACGCCTCGTCCGAGATCACGTAGGAGGCGCTGATCTTCGGGTACGTCTGCAGGCCGAAGCTCTTGCCGAACGCGCTGTTGCCGTCGACGCGCAGGCCGGCGGTGATGAACAGGATGTCGCGCCAGCCGACCATCTCTTGGCCGAAGAAGCCGGCGTTGATGACGCGCTGGCTGTTGACGTCGTTGATGAGGCGGGTCGAGCCGCTAATCAGCGTCGGGTAGCCCGGCCCCGAGAAGTTGTCAGTCTCGAGATCCGTCGAGTAGAGTCGGCTGTCAAAGACCTGCCCGCCGACGGAGGTCGAGGTGGACCACGTGTCGGACAGCGACCGGCGATACGTGCTGGCGAGGTCGGCGGTGATCAGCTGACGGTGCCACAGCGTCTGCCACATGGCGCCGAGGGGGAGGCGCAGGTTGGCGAACGGCACGACGTAGTTGATCTCAGCGTTGTTGTTGTCGTAGCCTACCGCAAGACGGGTCGTGAAGTTCTCCTGCGGCTGGTACGTCAGCGTGGCGCCGGTGATGAGGTGCACCGTCGAGTTGGTGATGTCCGACCGGAACAAGTCGCCGTTGTTCACGCAGGTCACCGTGGCGTCGCTGCACCCCGTGCTCTTGTAGTTCGAGTTGGTGCCGCGCGAGATGTTGAGCGCCGCGCCGCCGGCGCTGTTGCCGTCGGCAAAGCCCTGGCTGAAGTTCTGCGCGATGGATGAGTTGATGGCGAGGTTGAAGCTCTTCGCCGGCACGAAGCCGAGGTTCACGCGCAGGCCGCGGTTGTGCAGGCCGCTGCGGGGCAGCGTGCCCTTCTCGTCGTCCCAGTTGCCGCCCACGTAGTACGACGTGCCGCCCTGCGTTCCGCCGCGCACGTTGAAGCTGAGGCGCTGCACCGGGCCGTCATGCACCCAACTGCCGTCGGCCGGACAGGTCGGATCCTCGAACCGCTGACCGACGCCGTTTACATTCAGCGGGCCGCGGCACTTGTTGAACCACATGCCGGTCGGGTCGTCCTTCCAGCCGACGTGGCCCTGGAAGTTGAAGCCGCTGGAGATGTTCACGTTCCACTGCGGCGCGCCGGCGCGTCCCTGCTTGGTGAAGATCTGAATGACGCCGCCCGACGCTTCCGTGCCGTACAGCGTCGTGGCCGACGGGCCCTTCACGATCTCGATGTGGTCAATGTCGTCCGGCGAGATGTCGTTGAGCGGCGAGGACTGCTGGCCGCCGCCCACGGCCACCGGGCCGTTGCCGTTGTACACGCGCACGCCGTCAATGTAGATGAGCGGGTTGTTGCCCTGGCTCACGCTGTTGACGCCGCGCAGGCGCAGCGTGGCGCCGGCGCCCGGCTGGCCCGAGTTGGCCAGCACGCTCACGCCGGTGCTCGCCGCCGCCAGCAGTTGCTGCGGGTTGGCCGCCGCGGTGCGCGCGATCGACATCGTGTCCATCGTCGCCATCGCCGTGCCCACCGCGCGGCGCTTCTCTTCGCCCGTCGCCGTCACGACCACGCCGCTGAGCGCGAACGCGGCGCGCGTCATCGTGAAGGTGACCTTGGCGCCGGCCGCTGTCACATTGACAGTCTGCTCCATCGGCTCGAAGCCGATGAACTGCGCGCGCACTTTCTGCGCGCCCACGGGAACGCCGCGAATCGTGAACGCCCCCTGCGCGTTAACCTGCGCGCCCAGCCTGGTGCCGACGATCGTGACCTGCGCGGCCTCGATCGCCTTATCCGATCCGCGCTCGACCACCGTGCCGGTGACCGTGCCGGTCTGCTGCGCACCGGCGGCTGCCGTTGCGAGCGTGAGTAAGGACAGGCACCAGCCAATGCTGTGCCGTGCTCGATTCCACATAGAGTGGTCCCTCGCCATATGGGTGTTCGGGGGTGAAGGGCCCGACATGCCGTGTCGGGACACCAAGGTGCTGACGTGGCCAGGAGTACACCTGCGCACCGCGGCCAAATAAGCGTCCAACGCAGGGGGCCAACACGCGCTGGTGGCTTAATGTTTCTAACGTGTGGGTGAGTGCGTTCGTTGACAAGACGCATCGTCGATGCATGCGCACAAAAAAAGAAAGACGGCAAACGGCCCGTGCGAGCAAAACTCGCACGGGCCGTCCGGTGTATCGACTACTCGGAGGCCGCTATGGGCAACGCGGCAATGCCACCGGACACGTTTCCGGTGACGGTGCCGGCGCGCTGCCCGCACCGCCGCCGCCGTACGTGTACAGATCTTGCCGAAGCACGCCAAGTTCACGGCCGGGAACCGGCAGATGGATGAGCGTGTTCTCCGGCAGCGACTGCCACCCGCGGGCATCGAAGAATGCGATCACGCCGGAGACGCCGACGCCTTCGACCTTCTTCTCATGCCGCAACGCATCCCATAGACTTCCACAGTTGCCGTTGAACTTGCGCGGCACGCACCCGGGGGTGTCGGGCGGCCCGTCGACGGTGACCGACGGCAGCTGTCCGTTCGCGACTCGGGTCTTGTTGATGAGCGGCACGGCCTCCGCGGCACGTCCCAGCCGGATCAGCGCCTCCGCCTTGAGCAGGTCCATCTCCGCGACCGTCATGGCCACCTGCGCCCCCGACTCCCACGTCGTCCCGGTGCCGTTGCGCAGGTAGTAGTAGTGCGACCACCGCCACGTGCCGCGCGACGCGGTGAAGATGTCATTCTTGTTGTAGCCCATGTAGATGCCCGGTGACGCCGGGCCCGTGCTGCCCTGGATGCGCCGGTCCTGCGTCTTCATCTGGAAGCCGACGCGCGATGTGAGCGGCATGTTCACCCAGTTCACGTAGCCGTTCGTCGAGTCGGCCGGGCCGATCAGGTCGTACGACGGCCGTCCGAAGTCGCTGGGGCGTCCGACGGTGCGCAGACGTGCCACGAGCCGCTTCCAGTCATCCCACAGAACGAGCGACTGAGCCGTCGGTGCGAAATCCGTCTTGATGCCGGCGTCTACTCGCGTGATGACCTTGGCCCAGTCGACGGCGGCGCGTTCGGTGCGGGAGCGCGCGGAGTACACCAATAGCCGGGCGGCGAACGAATTGGCGAGCTGCACGAACTGGTCGCGCGTCATGTTGGTGTACAGCCAGCCGTCGAGCGGGAGCGAGAAGTTGTACTTCTGCGCGACCGCAATGGCCGTGTCGATCTGTGCAATGCCGAACGCGGTCAGCTCCTTGTACGTCTTGAACTGCGGGTTCTTGACCGTGTCCAGCTGGACCTTCTCGTCGATGATGAAGCCCTTGTCGAAGTAGAGCCCCAGATAACCATACGAGATGCCCTGAATGAACTTGCCCACCGCCTTCGTGCGCATCGTGCGAAGCGTGTCCACGACGAGCACACCACGGTCCACGGCAGAGAGCGCGTCGTTGACCGAGGAGATGGTGCGGTACAGCCCATACCACGGCCCTTCCGTCACGTTGTTGCGCGCATTGACCGGGCTGTTGTTCCACGGGGTGCGTGGAATGGCGGAGAGTTCGAGTTGTCCAAAGTCAGCGAACCCGGACGTGATCTCCATCGCCATCGTGGAGAAGGCCCACGCGGGATAGTCGTCGTGGCCGGCGACCGGCCACCACGTGCGGAACGCGGAGGCTACAAACGTCTCCGCCGCCGTCGGCTGCTGCGTGGCGCGCAGCGCATCCGGCAGGTTCGGGTTCGTCACCGCGAGATCCTGGCACGAGACGAGCGCAAAGCCGAGGATCGGGAGCAGCGCGAGGAGGCGAAGGCGCTTCTGAGTCGTACGCATGGTCATTGTCCTCGCCTCAGAAGGTGATTTCGATGCTGCCGGTGATGGTCCGGTAGCGTGGATAGTCGAAGCTGTCGATCCGCGTCAGCGCGTTGGTGCCGACCTCCGGGTCGTAGCCCTTGTAGTTCGTTATCGTGTACAGGTTGCGGCCGATCAGCGAGAGTGTCACGCCGCGGGCGCCGGCGGTCTGCAGGTAGCCGAGCATGCGGCCGGTGAGGCGATAGCGAAGCGCCACCTCACGCAGCTTCACGAAGCCGGCATCCTCGACGAAGTAGTCGGTGGGGTCGGCTGCGGAATAGAGCGCGATGTAATACTCGACCGGCTTCTTGAGCTCCTGCTCCTTTCCGGTCTGGTCTACGTCGCGGCTCTTCGCCCACTGGTACATGCGCTGGTTCGTCTGGTTGTACGCGTCGCCGCCAACCGCGGCGTCAATGAGCGTGATGAATTCGAGGTTTCTCCAACTCATGTTGCTGGAGATGCCCCACTTAAAGTCGGGGAGGCCGTTGCCCATCTTCAGCACCGCCGCGCTTCCCGTGGCGTCGCGCCGCAGGATCGGCATGCCCCAGCTGAACGATGACGTGCCGATGGTCGCCGTTGTTCCCCATCCGCCCGTCGCGACCTCACCCTGCGTGTATTGCTTCGGGTTGCCGGCGCCGTCGAGCCCGACCCAGACCAACAGACCTTCGTCGTTCTTCACGAACTGCTTGGCGCTGGACTGCACATCCGCCGGCAGGTACGCGGCGTCCCTGAGGAACTGGAATCCGTACATGTCGTGAAGGCTGGCGCCCTTGCACCGGTAGCCGATGGTCTGCGTCACGAAGCAGGTGCGGTCGAATGCGGTGATCTCGTTGCGCGAGCGATCAACCACGAGACTCGCCTTCCACTGGAAGGTCGGCTTCTTGATCAACTGAGCCTCGATGGACGCCTCGATGGAGTTGCCTTCCACCGTGCCCGCGTTTTGCCACTGCTGGCCGTAGCCGTAGAAGCCGGCGAGCGGTATCTGGATCAGCTGGTCCGTCGTGATCGTCTTGGCGTACGACAATTGGACGCCGAAGCGCTCCCGGATGATGGCATCCACGCCGATCTCGGTCTCGGTGGAGTTTTCCGGTTTGAGGTTCTTGTTGCCGAGGTTCTGCTTGGTGACGCCGCCCGCCGAAGTAAACGAGTACGTCTCGTACTGGTCGGCGAAATTGGGTCGCCCGCCCGCGGTGCCGCGCGATGCGCGCAGCTTGAACTCGTTGAGCGTGGTTTTCCAGGGCCACCACCGCTCCTCGCCGACGCGCCAGGCGCCGCTGAGGCGGTAGTAGCTGTTCCAGCGCTCGTTCTCGCCGAACAACGAACTACCGTCGCGGCGAATCAGTCCGTCGCCGATATACTTGCCGGCGTAGTCGCCGCCCAGCGTGACGAAGTATCCGCTCGCCTTGATGGTCTCGACGGCGGACTCGACGAAGCGCGTCTTGGCGTTGTTGAGACTCTTCACCCCAGGCACCGCGAAATCCTGGCCGTTGGCCGTCGTCGTCTCGTTCTTCTCGCTCTCAAGCAGGACTCGGCCGGTCGACTTCACCGTCAGGGCGCCAAACTTGCGCATCAGGTTGGCGCTCGCCTCGGAGTTGATGGTGTTGGTGGTGCCGGCGAATTGCTCGATGTTGCCGATGCCGCCGGTCGCGTAGCCTTCCGTCTTCTTGCCCTGGTCGAGGAAGAAGTTCAGTCGTCGATCAGACCGGTCATAGCTGACCGCCGCGTCGAACGTGAGCCAGTCGAGCGGCGTATAGCGAACGGAGAGACTGCCCTGCGTGCGGGCGCGATCGCGGTTCCGGTCCTCGGTGGCGAGCACGTACAGCGGGTTTTCCTCGCGCCCTTCGGGATCCGGCTGGTACAGGTATGGCGTGCCATCGGGGTCCGGCACGAGGAGGTTGGCGTCCGGCGCCTGGTTGATCAGGTCGAAGAACGTGTCACCGTACAGTTCCTGTCGCTGGGTGCGGCTGTGGTACGCGCTGAACGAGATCTTCAGCTGGTCCATCGGCGTGTGGTCAAGATTGAACCGCAGGTCCCGCTGGTCGTAGGCGCCCTTGCTGAGCACCACGCCATCCTCCTTCGAGCTGCCGAGCGAGAGGAACCAGTTGGTGCGGGCGCTGCTCTGCGCGATGTTCAGGTAGTTCTTGTACGTTTGCCCCGGGTCGAAGAACTCATCCACCGGGTCGTAGATCTTGTCGGCGTACTTGACGTCTTGAAACCGCTGCCAGACGGGGCGCGCCACGCGCTGCGCCCGCTGCACCACCTGCCCGGCGGCGTTGACGTACTGGCCGCTCGCATCCGTCTGGTAATAATGATAGCGCGCCCAGCCCATCTTCCCGCCCAGGCTGTTCATGCCGACTTCAGAGCGGAACTGGTAGCGCGTGGCGGCCTCACCCGTGCCCGTGCCGCGCTTGGTGCGGATCTGGATCACGCCGGACGCGGCGCGCGATCCATAGAGCGATGCGGCCGAGGCGCCCTTGATGACTTCGATGCTCTCGATATCCGCCGCGTCGAGGTCGGCGCTCGCGGCGCCGAAGGCCTGCGACTGGATCACGCCGTCCACCACCACCAGGGGCGCGTTCCCCTTGTTGATGCTGGTCGGCGCGCGGAGAATGATGTTCGTGCCGCTTCCCGGCTGACCCATTGGCACCACGGTCACGCCAGCCACCTTGCCCTGAATCGACTCGAGCGCGTTGGCGGCCGGCACGGCGAGGGCGGTGTTTTCGACCTTGCTCACCGTGAACGGGACGCGCGTTCCCGACGTCGGATCGACGAGCCCCGTCGTCACGACGGCTTGCAGCGTGAGGGCGACTTCGCGGAGCTTGATGTCCACCGTCGCTGTCGCGTTGGCGGCAACCGTGACATTGCGCACGACCGCCGGCTGGTACCCAATGCGGCGCGCCTCAACCACACGCACGCCCACCGGGATGCCAACGAGGTTGTAGCGGCCGCGAGCGTCGGTGACGGCGCCTGCGCGCGTCCCGACGACCGAGATCTGTACGTCGCTCAGTAGACGTCCCGAGATGGAGTCGGTCACCGTGCCGCTGATGCGCCCGATGCCCTGGGCCGCCACCGGAGACACAGGCACGAGCAGACAAAATGCGGCGACGATTGCTGCGGCGATTCGCGCGCTGGCCGTCAGGCAAGTGCGCACGTGGCGTGGGGCGATCACCATCGGTCCTCCGGGGTCGGGTGGAGACACGAGCGGAGGGGGGCGCTGCGAACATAGCACCGCCAGTTCGCATCGGGAACAGCCGCCCGCACGGCAAACCGCCACGCCACGCGGGAAAGTCTCCTACCGGAGCATGGGATCCGACCTGACGCGGCGATCATCGTTGAGATGCCGCCGTCAGGCGCAAGCTGGCACTACGTCAGGCAGATCGGCGGTAGTAATTGCGCGATGCCGCCGGTAATTTCCCTAGCACGCGGCCCACGCGGCCGCCGCATGCCCCCCAAACGCTGAAACCGGTCCGTTTCACTCGTACGGGGTCGGCTTGCGCCCAGCGCGCTGGCTCCGGCTGAAATGCGCCCGACAGGGCGCGGGGGTATCGCCGTGAGTCAGTACCGCATTGCGTGGCTGCCGGGGGATGGCGTGGGCGTCGAGGTGATGGAGGCGGCCAAGATCTGCCTCGACGCGCTGAAGTTCGACGCGAAGTACACGCATGGCGACATCGGCTGGGAGTTCTGGCGCACCGAGGGCGAGTCCTTCCCCCAGCGCACCATCGATCTCCTCAAGGCGAGCAATGCGGCGCTCTTCGGCGCCATCACGTCCAAGCCGGCCAAGGCCGCGGAGGCCGAACTCGTCCCTGAACTGAAGGGCAAGGGGCTCACCTATCGGAGCCCGATCGTGCGCATGCGGCAGATGTTCGATCTCTATACCTGCCTGCGGCCGTGTAAGGCGTATCCGGGCAACCCACTGAACTACAAGGACGCCATCGACCTCGTGATCTTCCGCGAGAACACCGAGGGTCTATATGCCGGTGTAGAGTTCAGCCCGGTGCCCGAGGAACTGAAGGCGGCGCTCGGCAAGCTGAGCAAGCCGTTCGCGCACTTCGCCGGCACGCCGGGCGACGAGTTCGCGATCACGTGCAAGATCAACACCAAGCGCGGCTGCGAACGCATCATCCGCGCGGCATTCGAGTACGCCAAGCTGCACGGCTATCCGAAAGTCACCGTCGTTCACAAGGCCAATGTCGTGCGCGCCACCGAGGGCATGTTCCTCGAGATCGGCAAGCGCATCGCCAAGGAGTACCCCGGCATCGCCGTGGATGACGCCAACGTTGACGCCATCACGATGTGGCTGCTGAAGAACCCGGCGAGCTACAGCGTGCTCGTGGCCACCAATCTGTTTGGTGACATCATCAGCGATCTCGCCGCCCAGATGGTCGGTGGCCTGGGCTTCGCCTGCTCGGCCAACATCGGCGACACGCTGGGTGTGTTCGAGCCGAGCCACGGCAGCGCGCCCAAGTATGCCGGTCAGTACAAGGTGAACCCCATTGCGATGATCCTCTCCGCCAAGATGATGCTTGCGTGGCTGGGCGAGAAGGACATGGCGGCGAAGCTCGAGGCCGCCACCGCGGCCGTGATTCGCGAGGGCACCGTGCGCACCTACGACATGGGCGGCGCCGCGACGACGCTCGAGATGGGCGAAGCGATCGCGCGCAAGCTCTGATCGGAGGAGGCAAGCACCACGATGACGAAGATTCTCATTCACGAGGTCGGCCTGCGCGATGGCCTGCAGGTCGAGAAGCAGGTCGTCCCCACGGCGACCAAGCGCGACTGGCTCACGCGGCTCATGCGCAGCGGCGTCGACATCGTGCAGGTCGGCTCCTTCGTGCACCCCGAGAAGGTGCCCCAGATGGCCGACACCGACGAGCTGTTCCGGCAGGCGACGGCCGGCAAGCAGCCGGGTGATGCCGTGCTTTCCGGTCTGGTGCTGAACGAAAGGGGGCTCGAGCGCGGCCTCGCCTGCGGTGTCGAGATGTTCTGCATGGGCGTCTCCGCGTCGGAGACGCACAGTCGCAAGAACACCGGGATGGGCACGGAGGACGCCACGCGCCGCATCGTCCTCACCGCACTCGAGGCGCAAAAGGCGGGGCGCGAGGTGCAGGTGAGCGTCCAGAGCGCGTTCGGCTGCGGTTTTGAAGGCGCGGTTCCCGAGGCGCGGGTGATGAGCATCGTCGACGCCTATCTGAATGCCGGACTCACCTCGATCAGCCTTGCCGACACGGCGGGCCACGCGCATCCGGCGCAGGTCACGGCGTATGTCCGCGGCATCCTCGAGCGCGAGCCTGCGGCCCGCGTGACGGCGCACATTCACAACACCTACGGGGTTGGCATGGCCAACGTCTATGCCGCCCTCAACGCCGGCGCCACGTCCATTGAGTCCAGCTTCGGTGGGCTCGGCGGCTGCCCGTTCACCAAGGTCGCGGCCGGCAATGTCGCCACCGAGGACTTCGTGCACGCCCTGCAGCGCGACGGTCAGCGTTCGGACATCAAGCTCGACACACTGATCCAGGTGGCGCGCGATGTCGCCACGTTCCTCGCCCGCGACCTCCCCGGCTGCGTCTACAAAATCGGTCCTATCGCAGTAAAGGCCTCAGCCTAACTCTGTTGTTTCTCTGTTGTCTCTCTGTTGTCTCTCTGTTGTCTCTCTTCGCCTATGACTTCCCGCATCCTCGCAGGTATCAAGGTTCTCGATCTGACGAACGTGCTGTCGGGGCCGTTCGCCACGCTGCACCTCGCGCTGCTCGGCGCTGACGTCGTCAAGATCGAGAATCCCAAGGACGGCGATCTCGCCCGCAAGCTCGGCATTCTGCCGGAGCTCAACAAGCGGCTGATGGGGACCAGCTTTGTCGCGCAGAACTGCAACAAGAAGTCCATCACGCTCAACACCAAGAGCGCCGAGGGCAAGGCGCTCTTCTTGCGGATGGTCAAGGACGCCGACGTGCTGGTGGAGAACTTCCGTCCCGGCGTGATGGATCGACTGGGGATCGGATACAAGACGCTCGCGGCCATCAATCCGCGCCTCGTCTACTGCGCCATCTCGGGCTTCGGGCAGACGGGACCGGACGCGCTGTTCCCGGCATACGACCAGATCATCCAGGGTCTGTCGGGCGAGATGTCGGTGAACGGCGACGAACGGCTCAGCCCGTTGCGCACCGGCTTCCCGGTCTGCGACACCGTCGGCGGGCTCAACGCGGCCTTCGCCGTGATGGCCGCGCTCTACCATCGCCAGCGCACAGGCGAGGGACAGTGCATTGATATCGCCCTGCTCGACAGCATCATGCCGCTGATGGGCTGGGTGGCGGCCAACCTTCTCATCGGCAAGCAGCAGCCCGTCCTGATGGGCAACGACAACTTCACCGCCGCGCCCAGCGGGACGTTCCGCACGGCCGACGGATTCATCAACATCGCCGCCAACAAGCAGGAGCAGTGGGAAGCGGTGTGCGACGTGCTCGGCGTGCCCGAACTCAAGACCGACGCGCGCTTCCAGGAGCGCGACACGCGCAAGAAGAACCGCAAGGCGCTGACGCCGTTGCTGGAGGCGCGGCTGGCGGACAAGCCCACCGCGTTCTGGGTCGCAGCCCTTAATGCGGCTGATGTGCCCAGCGGCGAAATTCTCTCGCTCGAGGCGGCGCTGCGGCAGCCACAGGTGCAGCATCGTGAGGTGCTGAAGACGGTGCCGCTCGCCGGCTTCGGCGACGTCGAGGTCTTCGGACTGACCGCGCTGTTCGAGAAGACGCCGGGATCGGTGGACACGCCGCCGCCGACGCTTGGCGAACACAATGCGGAGATCTACGGGGCCTTGGGATTGTCGCCCGACGAACAGGCCGCGCTGAAGGGCAAGGGCGTCATCTGAACCGGAGCCATCCAATGGGCATGACTGTCGTAGAGAAGATCCTCGCGCGCGCCGCGGGGCTGAAGAGCACCAAGGCCGGCGACGTCGTGGAGCCGAAGGTCGACCTCGCGATGTCGCACGAGAACGCGGCGCTCGTCATCAACCAGTTCGCCGAGATCTTCGCGGGCATGGGCACGGCGCCCAAGATCTGGGATCCGTCGCGCATCGCGATCATCTTCGATCACCGCGTCCCCGCCGAATCGCCGAAGACAGCCACGAACCAGAAGAAGATCCGCGAGTTCGTGGCCGCCAACGGCATCAGCAAGTTCCACGATATTCGCGGCGACACCGGCGGCATCTGCCACCAGATTCTCCCCGAGTATGGCTACGTGCGGCCGGGCTACGTCGTCGTCGGCACCGACTCGCACACCACGTCGCACGGCGCGCTTGGCGCGTTCAGCTTTGGCATCGGCGCTACCGAAATGGCGTCGGTGTGGAGCCTCGGTTTTGCCGTGAACATCGAAGTGCCCGAGACCATCAAGGTCATCGTGAACGGCGAGTTCGCGCCGAACGTCGGCGCCAAGGATCTCATCCTCCATCTCATCGGCACGCTCACCGCGCAGGGCGCCAACTACAAGGTGCTTGAGTTCCACGGCGAGACCATCCGCCGGCTCAGCACCAGCGGCCGCATCGCCATCTGCAACATGAGCGTCGAAGCGGGCGCCACTTCGGGCATCGTCCCGGGGGACGACGAGACCGTGCGCTATCTGCGCGACGAGGCGGGCGTGACCGATCCAATCACCTGCGTGACGCCCGACGCCGACGCGCGCTACGTGCGCACCGTCGAAATCGACGCGTCCAGACTCGGGCCCCAGGTCGCCTGCCCGCACATGGTGGACAACGTCAAGCCCATTACGGCCGTGCTCGGCACCAAGGTGCAGCAGATCGTGATCGGCAGCTGCACCAACGGGCGGCTCGATGACCTCGCCATTGCCGCCGGGATCCTGCGCGGCAAGAAGGTTGCCGCCGGCACGCGCATGCTCGTCTTCCCCGCCTCCGGCCGCATTTACGCCAAGGCGATGGAGCTGGGCTACGTGCAGGATTTCATGAAGGCCGGCGCCGTGGTGATGAACTCCGGCTGCGGCCCCTGCCTCGGCGTGCACGAGGGCGCGCTGGGCGACAACGAGGTCGCGCTCAGCACCACCAACCGCAACTTCAAGGGGCGGATGGGCAACCCCAAGGGCGAAGTGTACCTCTGCAGTCCGGCCGTCGCGGCCGCGTCCGCCATCACGGGCGTCATCACTGATCCCAACGCGAACTAGCGCCGCGAGGCGGGAGTCTGTCATGGCTAAGGTCATCATCACGCTCGGCAACGACATCAGCACCGACGACATCTATCCGGGGCGCTTCATGGCCACGGTGCTGCCCACAGAGACGCCGCAGTTCGCGTTCTTCGACCGCACGGAGTTCAACGCCTTCCTCAAGGCCCGGCAGTTTCCGGCCGGCAGCGTGATTGTGGGCGGCGAGAACTTCGGCTGCGGCTCGAGCCGCGAGCAGGCGTGCTCGACACTCAAGGGCTACGACGTGACCGTCGTCGCCAAGTCGATCGCGCGCATCTTCCTGCAGAACAGCATCAATCTTGGGCTCACGGTGGTCATTTGCCCCGAGATCGACGCCAAGGAAGGCGACGATCTCGAGATCACCGACGATAAAGTGATCAACCGCACGAGCGGCAAGACGTACGCGCAGGTGCAGATGCCGGCGTCGCGAAAGGGCATCATGGACGCCGGCGGTCTGATTCCCTACACGCGCAAGTTGCTGAAGGCGCGCGCGTAGGCGCGCACGCGGCCACGCGTCGGGTGACGCGTGACCGCATCGGTCAGGCACGCAGTCCGGGAATCGGAAGCGACGCGTACGCATTGAGCGACGCGTCGCTTTGATCACCCTGCGACAGCCGCCAGTGCCCCGCCCGCGCAATCATCGCCGCGTTGTCGGTGGCGAGCTTCGGCGACGGCGCAAAGACCACGCCGCCCATCGGCGCGATGGCGCGCTGCACGCCGGCCTGCAGCGCGCGATTGCACGCCACGCCGCCGCCCAGCACCACGCGCGTACGGCCAAACGCGCGCGCCGCCCGCGCCGTCTTCTCGGCGAGCGTCGCCACCAGCGCGTCCTGGAATCCGCGCGCGATGTGCGGACGCTCCTCGTCCAGATGACCGGCAGCATCGGCGGCGCGTACGACGCGAAGCACCGCCGTCTTGAGTCCGGAGAAGGACAGATCGTAGTAGTCTTCGTCGCCCGGCTTTTGGCCACCGTGCAGCATGGGCGTGGCAAAGCGGTGGCGTGACGGGTCGCCATTCTCCGCGGCCTGTTCAATCGGCTGGCCGCCGGGGTAGGGCAGGCCGAGCAGTTTCGCGACCTTGTCGAACGCCTCGCCCGCCGCGTCGTCGCGGGTGCTCCCCAGCAGGCGGTACGCTCCCCAGGCGGCGACGTCGAGCAGCAGCGTGTGGCCTCCGCTTACGAGCAGCGCGGTGAACGGCGGCACGGCCTCCGGTTGGTCGAGCGCCGTCGCGAACAGGTGACCCTCCATGTGGTGCACGCCAAGCACCGGCACCTGCCACGTGGCGCCAAGCGCCTTGGCGTATGCGACACCCACCAGCAGCGCGCCCACGAGGCCCGGCGCGTGCGTCACCGCAATCGCGTCAATCCCTTCGCCGGTGGCGGGCAAACCCGCGTCGGCGAGCGCCTGGCGCGTGACCGGCACCACGGCGGTGAGATGGGCGCGCGACGCGATCTCGGGCACGACGCCGCCGAAGATGCGATGCACGTCCTGCGACAGAATCACGAGCGATTCCATGCGCACCGCGTCGCCGTTGCCGCTGACCACCGCGGCCGACGTCTCGTCGCACGAACTCTCGATGCCGAGAACGCGCACGGCCTACGGCGCGGGTTCGGCGAGCAGGCCGCGCATGAGGGCGAGGTTCGCGTCGGAGTTCCACTCCGCCGCGCCGATGACGCGCTTGCGGATCACTCCGTCCTTGCCGATCACGAACGTTTCGGGAATGCCGCTCGTCTGGTAGTCGCGCTCGATCTTCCCGCTGCCCTCGTGCAGAATCTCGAACGTCAGCTTGTGCTCGGCGACGAACGACCGAATGGCGCCGTCAAAGCCCGGGTCGTCAACGCTCAGCGCCACAACCTTCAATCCCTGAGGTCCCAATGCGTCGTGCAGCGCCTGGATGCCCGGCATTTCCTGCTTGCACGGGCCGCACCACGTGGCCCACAGGTTCAGCAGCACCACCTGACCCTTGTAGTCGGTGATGTTCTTGGTCTTCGGTCCGCCCGCCACCATCGTCGTGGCCTGGAACTCCGGCGCCTTGGAGCCGGGCCCAACGGGGAACAAGTCGGCGCCAAACGTGCGGGTCGCCGCATACAGCGCGGCGCCGATGGCCACGACGACCACACCCACCACCATCCACTGCTTGCGCGCCGTCATGCCGACTCCGCGCAGCGCGCCCGCAGGGTGCGCACCTCGGCGGCCGGATCGGCCGCGCCGAACACCGCGTTGCCGGCCACGAATGTGTCCGCTCCCGCGCGCCAGCAGGCCGTGATCGTGTCGCGGCTGATCCCACCGTCCACCTCGAGCACCGCACGACTCCCGGCCGCATCGAGCAGCGCGCGGGCGCGCCGGATCCGGTCGACCGATGCGGGAATGAACGCCTGCCCGCCAAAGCCGGGGTTCACCGACATGATAAGCAGGAGGTCCAGGTCGGCGGCGATCTCGCGCACGCTCTCGAGCGACGTCGCCGGATTCAGCGCCACGCCGGCCAGGCATCCGAGTTCCCTGATGCGCGCCACCTGACGGTGCAGGTGCGGCGCCGCCTCGGCGTGGATCGTCAGCACCCGCGCGCCCGCCGCGGCAAAACTGTCGAAGTACTTCTCCGGCTCGACGACCATCAAGTGCACGTCGAGCGGCAGCTTGGTCACGCGCGCGCAGGTCTCAATGACCTTCGCCCCGAACGTCAGGTTGGGCACGAAGCAGCCGTCCATCACGTCGACGTGCAGCCAGTCGGCGCCGCCCGCCTCGATGGTGGCGATCTGTTCGGTGAGACGAGCGAAGTCGACGCTCAACAGCGACGGGGCGATGCGCACGGATGCGGCGCTCATGAAGGTCTCCGGAGGCGCGCGGCGAACGCACCGTCGGCCCCGTGCAGGTGCGGCAGCACGCGCAGGAAGCCCTGGTCAAGGGTCGAATCGGGTACCGCGCCGGCAGGGGGCGGTTCGAGGCGCCAATCGGGGTTGGCGGCGAGGAACGCCTCCACCTGGGTCTCGTTCTCCTCGGGTTCGAGCGTGCACGTCGAGTAGATGAGCAGGCCGCCCGGCTTCACCAGCCGAGCCGCCGCGCGCAGGATGTCGCGCTGCATGAGGGCCGTCACCGCCAGATCGCTCATGCGCAGGCGCCAGCGGGCGTCGGGGTGCCGGCGGAAGGTTCCCGTGCCCGTGCACGGCGCGTCAACGAGCACGGCATCCACCGCGCCGATCGCCGGGTGACGGGCGTCAAACGCCACCGGCGCGACGTTCGGCAGGTCGAGACGCAGGACGGTGTCACGCAGGCGCGTGAGCCGAGTGGGCGACAAGTCGGCGCTGATGACCAGCGCGGCCTGGCGCGACAGTTCCACGCTCTTGCCGCCCGGCGCGCTGCAGAGGTCGGCCACGGTGGAGCCCGCCGGAATTGCCGCGTAGCGCGTAACGAGCGTCGCAGCCGGATCCTGCACGAGGCAGGCGCCCTGAACGAAGGGGGCAAGGTCAGCCAAGTTCACGGAGCCGTTGATGCGAATCGAGTCGTCGCACAGCGGCGCATCTTCCAAGCGCAGACCGGCGGCCTCGAGCTTCGCCTCAAGCTGTTCCCGGACCATTCCCCACGGGCGCAGGATGATCGGCGCCTCTTGGTTATTGGCCTCCAGCAGGTCCCGCGTCTGGACCGGTCCCCAGCGCGCGACCCAGCGCGCCACCAGCCAGCGCGGATGCGAGAACTCCGTCGCGAGCGCGTCGATCGGGTCGCTCGGCAGGTCGCTCCCCAGCGACGAGCGCTCCCGGTCGAGGCGCCGGAGGACGGCGTTGACCAGCTTGCTAGCCCCCAGTCCGTGGCGCTGTTTGGCCAGTTCGACCGTCTGGGCGATGGCCGCGTAGGCCGGAACGCTCCCCATCTCGAGGAGCTGGTAGGCACCCAGCCGGATTAGGTCGGCAAGGTCGCCGTCCAGCCGCGCCAGACCGCCGCGCACCCGGGAAATGAGGGCGTGGTCAATCCACCCACGCCGGCGGAGCATCCCGAAGACCAGCTCCTGTAGCCAGCGGCGGTCCCGGGGGTCGAGGGCCACGCACCGGCGCTCCATGGAGGCGCCCAGCAGGACCCCGGTCCGCAGGTCGGCACAGACGTCGGCCGCGGCGCGGCGGGCGTCCGTTACCGGGGTGCTGGTGGTGGCCGACGTATGGCTGCGGTGGGTCACGGGCAGGGGCGACAGGCGTGAGAACCTGTATAATAGCAGGGGATACCCGTGGACGCCGCCGGTCAGGCGTTACTTCGTGACCATCCGACCCGTCCATAGGAAGCAGCGAACTGGCACTGAATCTGGTGCCCGTTTGCCGCGCGTCCATTGGACGACGATATTCGTTTCCCTGTCGGGTTGTGTCTGTTCCCGTCGGTCGCCGGTCGGTTCGGCAGCCGCCCCGATTGAGTCTGAATGCTCGGCTAGTGGTGTCGCTGCAGTCGCCTACCATTACGAGGTTTGCTGCCATGTCCAGCCGGTTCTCTAGGATGTCGAACCCACGCGTCCTGACGACGCTTGCGCTGCTTTTCGCCGTCGGGAGTTGCCAGGAGGCTACGGTGTCCTCGCCGACTGGGCAGGACCCTGCGACCTTCGCGGCCAAGCTCGTGAGCATCACGAGCACGTCGCTCACCGGACCGGCGAACCGATCGTTGGCCCCGATGGTGCTCCGCGTCGTTGACGCCGGTGGCAGTCCGGTGACGGGCGTGACCGTTCGCTTTGAAGTCCGAACCGGCGGTGGCTATGTATTCCCTGCTTCCGTCGCCAGCGGCACGGACGGGACGGTCAGTACAACCTGGACGCTTGGCACGGCCGTTGGCGCACAATCGGTGATGGCGCTGCTCTCGACCAAGGACAGCGTACGCGTCTCGGCCAACGCGACATCTGGGCCAGCCAACCGGCTGCGTTGGATTCGAGGCGGTGCGGCTGGCACGCAGCTTCAGCGTGACACCACCGGCGCAACGACGGTGGATACGCTGGAAGTCCAGTTGTACGACTCGCTGGCCGGCCAGATCGTTGGCGTCGCTGGCGTGCCAGTGACGTGGGCCACTGCCGCACCCTTAGCGGTGGACGGACAGCCCGTCAACTCGACCAGTGTCACGGACGCGAACGGCAAGGCCCGCACCGTCTGGATGTTCCGCGACAACGACGGCCTGGCGATCCCGCCCAGCTCCATCGCCAAGCGCATGGTGGCGACAGTCGCCTCCGTCGGCCAAGTAGAGTTTCAGGCGCGCGTCTATCCGGGCAAGGCGTCAATCCTCACGATCGGATTCGCGAACCCGGGCCTCACGATTGGCGCGACGACCAACGTCACGGCCACCGTCAACGATGCGAACGGTTTTCCGATCGCCGGCGCCGTCGTCGCATTCAGTGTGGGGACCGGCTACTTGGGTTCGCCCGGAGTGCAGACGGCATCGGCAACGACTACGACGGACGGCGTCGCGACCGTCACGTGGGTTCTGGGGCTGGCCGCAGGACTGCAGACCGTGACCGCAACGTCAACTGTGGCCGCGACTCCCTATGCGGTCACCTCCACGGTGGCGGCGAGCAAGACGGTGACCCCGGCACCACCGACGCTCACGATCGTTGCCGGTAGCGGACAGACCGTCACTGCGGGCCTCGCCGTTCCGGTGAGCCCCAAGGTCAAGGTGACGGATGGTGCCGGCAACGGCCTCTCCGGTATTCCGGTGGACTTCGTGGTATTGACTGGCGGAGGTTCAGTCTCCGCTGCGCAGGCCGTCTCGGACGCGAGTGGATTCGCCTCCGTGACTTGGACGCTTGGCTCAAATGCCGGGTCCAACACGCTCTCTGCTTCGTCGAGCGGCGGGACTCCCGTAACGTTCACGGCCACCGGTGCTCCGCCGGAGATGGACAAGGTTGCTGGTGACGCCGTGACGGCAGCCGCCGGTTCGATTGTGGCGGTCCAAGTGAGGGTCAAAGACAGCAATGGAGTAGCGCTCGCTGGCCGGTCCGTGACATTCGCCGTCGCAGCCGGTGGCGGTTCTGTGTCGTCCGCAACGGTAACGACAGACGTGAACGGACTCGCCTCGGTGAACTGGACGCTTGGTGCGGTCGCTGGACCCAACAGCCTCACGGCGACTGTGAGTGGCCGCACGGTCACGTTCACTGCAACCGGCACCTGATTCCGGCCTGACGCTTTCGCAATACGGCGCGAGCCCGGGGGCAAGATCCCCGGGCTCGCGTGCTTACTGAAGCCGCATTCGGCTGCGCCGACGCCCTACGCCGACGCGCTCGACCAGACGTCGCGTACCGCCACCCCTCGTCCCTGCGACCAATCCAGCGCCGCCATCCGTCGCTTCCCGGCCGGATGCACCTCGCGAATCGCCACGGCGCCGCTCCCGCACGCCACAATCATTCCCATCTCGTCCACTTCGATCACCGCGCCCGGCTCACCGACACGATCGATGATCGCCCGCGCGCCGAACAGCCGCACCTCTCCTCCGCGCACCGTGCTCCACGCGCCGGGCTTGGGGTCGTACGCACGCATCCGGCGGGCCACGACATCGGCCGACAGCGTCCAATCGACCCTTGCGTCGCTGCGCTCCACCTTTTTGGCGTAGGTCGCGCGTGCGTCGTCCTGCGGCCGCTCGGCCGCCGCGCCAAGCTCCATCAGGGCCAGCGCCTCGATCAGCGCGTTCGCGCCCAGCTCAGACAGGCGCAGTGTCAGCTCGCCGCCCGTTTCGTCGGGCGCGATGGGCGTGGTGAGCACGTGGATCACCGGGCCGGCATCGAGCGCCGGCACCATCCGCATGATGCTCACGCCGGTCTCCTCGAATCCCTCGGCGACCGCCGCCTGGATCGGCGCGGCGCCGCGCAGGGCGGGGAGGAGCGACGCGTGGATGTTGAGCGTGCCGCGCGAGGGCAGATCAATGACCTCACGCGGCAGGATATGCCCGTACGCGACGACGACCGACAGGTCCGGCTCGAGATCGCGCAGCGCCTGCACGAACTCCGGCCCCCGCGGCCGCTCGGGCTGCAGCACCGGAATGCCTTCGTCGAGCGCCACCTGTTTCACGGGCGACGGGTCGAGCTGCGACCGTGACCGTCCCCGCGGACGGTCGGGCTGGGTGACGACGCCCACCACGTCAAAGCCCTCGCCGATCAGCGCGCGGAGCGGCGGTGTGGCGAAATCGGGCGTCCCCCAGAACAGCACCCGCATTAGAGCTCCTCGTCGGGATGCTCACTCACATGCGCGCCAGGCTTCAGGTGCCGAATGAAGCCGGGATACTGGTCCTTCTCCTCTTCCCAGCGCGCCAGCGCGCTGCGCCGCTTGAGGAAGCTGAGATAGTCGATGAACAGCTTGCCGTGCAGATGGTCGATCTCGTGCTGAAAGCAGCGTCCCAGCAGTCCCTCCGCGCTCACCTCAAACGGCACCCCATCGCGATCGAGCGCCCGCACCGTGACGTGCTTGGGCCGCTCCACGTCGCCGTAGACGTCGGGAATCGACAGGCACCCTTCCTCGGCCTTCGACTTCGGCCCCTGCGCCTGAACGATCTCGGGGTTCACCAGCGCGTACACGGCGCCCTCGACGTCCACCACGCACACGCGCTCAGTGCGCCCCACCTGAGGCGCGGCCAGTCCAATGCCGTTGGCCGCGTACATCGTCTCGAACATGTCGTCGATCAGGCGGCGAATGTCGTCGGTCACCGCGGCTACCGGCGTCGTCTCCTCGCGCAGCACCGGGTCGCCGAGGACGCGGATGGGAAGCACGGTCACGCGGCCGTCGAGCCTCCGGACGCGGAGACGTGCGACACGGCGCGGCGCTGGATGATGACCTTGGTCTCGCCGGTGCGGATCGTGACGAGATCATCCATGCCCTTGCCGGGCTTGCCTTCGTCAATCGTTTCCTTGATGTGCACCACCTCGCCCACGATGCCGCCGGTGGTCACCACGGCGTCGCCCTTCTTGAGCGCCATGATCGCCGCCTCGAGCTGCTTCCGCTGCTTCTGCTGCGGCCGGATCATGAGGAAGTAGAAGATCGCCATGATGGCGGCGAGCTGGAACAGGAACGGCATCAGCGATCCGCCCCCCTGCTGGGCCGGAGCGGCGGTCTGCGCGAAGATCGGAAGGATGGCGTTCATGGGCTGGTCGGTTGCGAATGGTACCGTGCGAGCCACGCGCGGCTCCACGAGTCGAAGGTGCCCGCGACGATCCGCTGGCGGGCCTCGCGCATCAGCGCGATCAGGAAATGTACATTGTGCAGCGACAGCAGGCGCGCGCCGAGCATCTCGTCGGCCTGGATGAGGTGCCGCAGGTAGGCGCGCGAGAACCGCCGGCAGCAGGCGCAGGCGCACCCCTCCACCACGGGCAGGTCATCCTCGCGGAACTCGGCCCGGCGCATGTTCACGCGGCCGTCGGGGGTCAGTGCGGCCGCGTTCCGCCCCATCCGCGTGGGCGCCACGCAGTCAAACAGGTCCACGCCCCGCGCCACGCCCTCGAGCAGGTCCTCGGGGTACCCCACGCCCATCAGGTAGCGCGGCCGGTCGGCGGGAATCGCCTCGTCGCAGGCCTCGAGCATCGCGTACATGTCGGGCTTGGCCTCGCCCACGGACAGGCCGCCGATGGCGAATCCGTCCCAGCCGTGCATCCCGGCGATGGCCCGCGCGGCGTCCTGGCGCAGCGCGGTGTGGATGCCGCCCTGCACAATCGGGAACAGCGTCTGTCGCGGCGCGTCAGCCTCGCCATGCAGGCGGTCAAACTCGGCGCGGCACCGCTGCAGCCAACGGATCGAGCGCTCGCTCGCGTCTTTCGCGGCGTCGAACTCGCTCTGCCCGGGGATCACGTGGTCGAACTGCATGATCACGTCGGCGCCCAGGTTCGTCTCGATCTGCATCACCTTCTCGGGCGTGAAGTGGCGCGACGAGCCGTCAATGTGACTGCGGAAGGTCACGCCGTCCTCGTCCACCTTGTTCAGCGACGCCAGCGAGAAGACCTGAAAGCCCCCCGAGTCGGTGAGGATCGGTGCGTTCCACGCCATGAAGCGGTGCAGGCCGCCGCGCCGGCGCACGAGGTCGTCGCCCGGACGCAGGTGCAGATGATACGCGTTCGACAGAATGATCTGGGCGTGCATCGCGCGCAGTTCATCCGGGTCCAGCGCTTTGACCGTCGCCAGCGTGCCGACAGGCATGAACACCGGCGTTTCCACCACCCCGCGAGGGGTGCGAAAGACACCTGCGCGCGCGCGGCCTTGAGAGGCGAGAAGGTCGAAGGAGAACATCTTCGAAAACTAACCGGCTTGGAACGGGGAGGCGGTAGAGGCGAAGGAGGGGGGCTGGGATGCGGAACGGGGAGGGTGATCATCCCGTCCCCCTTCACCACTCTCAATCCTCGTCCCTACGCCCCTACCCCCTCCCCGTTCCTCGTCCCTCAAAGAACCAGCATCGCGTCGCCATACGAGTAAAACCTGTACCCTTCCGCAATCGCCGTCTCGTACGCCCGCATCGTCAGGTCGTAGCCGGCGAATGCCGCCACGAGCATCAACAGGGTGGAGCGGGGGAGGTGGAAGTTCGTCACCAGATGGTCGGCGCTCAGCACGCGGCGCGGCGGATGAATGAAGATCCGCGTCTCGCCCTCGCCCGCGTGGAAGACACGGTGCGTGTCGACCACACTCTCCAGCGTGCGCAGCGACGTCGTCCCCACGCACCACACGCCGCCGCCCCGCGCGCGCACCGCGTTCAGCTGCGCCGCGGTGTTGGGCGTCACGTGATACCACTCGTCGTGCATCACGTGCTCGTCGAGCGCTTCCACGCTCACGGGCTTGAACGTGCCGGCCCCCACGTGCAGCAGCACGTCGGCGCGCTCCACGCCGCGCGCCGCCAGCGCGGCGAGCAGCTCGGGTGTGAAGTGCAGGCCGGCCGTCGGCGCCGCCACCGAGCCGGACTCGCGCGCGTACACGGTCTGGTACCGCTCCGCATCGGCCGCGGCGTCGGCGCGGGCAATGTACGGCGGCAGCGGCACATGCCCGTGCGCATCGATCATCGCCTGCTCGTCGCCCGCCGTGACGAGGCGCACGATGCGCGTGCGCCGCTCCGTGGCCTCCTCCACCACGGCATCAAAGCCGGCCGCGATGTGCACCGAGCGCCCGGGCTTGAGCTTCCCGCCGGGATGCACCATCGCCTCCCAGCGTCCATCGTCGTTCCGACGCAGCAGCAGGATCTCGGCGGGGGCGCCGGAATCACGCCGGCCGAGCAGGCGGGCGCGGAAGACGCGCGTCGTGTTGAGCACCAGCACGTCGCCGGACGGAATCATCGTGCCCAGTTCGGCGAACTGCCGATGCTCAATGACTCCCGAGTCGCGATGCACGACCATCAGGCGCGACGCGTCGCGACGCTCGGCCGGCGTCTGCGCAATCCGCCCGTCGGGCAGATGGAAGTCGTAATCGCTGGTGCGAGATCCCTTCATGGGCGCGACGGCGATGCGGCGGCGGGCCGGGTGGCGCGCCGGCTTACAGCAGCGAACCCTGCGCGTCGCCGCTCTGCGCAGGAGGGGTGTAGCCGAAATGCCGGTACGCGAGCGCCGTGGCCATGCGGCCGCGCGCGGTGCGTTGCAGGAAACCGTTCTGTACGAGGAACGGCTCGTACACTTCTTCAATCGTGTCGGCGTCTTCGCCCACCGCGGCGGCAATAGTCTGCACGCCCACCGGTCCGCCCTCGAACTTCTCGATGATCGCGCGCAGCAGCCGCGCGTCCATCTCGTCGAGGCCAAAATGATCGACGTCGAGCAGCTCGAGCGCCTCGCGGGCCACCGCCTCCGTGATCACGCCGTTAGCGCGCACCTGCGCGAAGTCGCGCACCCGCCGCAGCAGCCGGTTGGCCACGCGCGGCGTGCCGCGCGCGCGGCGCGCCAGCTCGCGCGCCCCCGCCGCATCGAGCTCCACCTGCAGCACCTCGGCGGTGCGGCGCACGATGTGCTCGAGCTCCTCCGCCGGGTAGTAGTTCAACCGCAGTTCGATGCCGAAGCGTGCGCGCAACGGGGGCGTGAGCATCCCCAGCCGCGTCGTCGCGCCAATCAGCGTGAACTTTTCCACCGGCATCGTGATCGTCTGCGCCTTGGGCCCCTCGCTCAGGCGGATGTCGATCTTGTAGTCCTCCATCGCCGGATAGAGGAACTCGTCGATGATCGGCCGCAGGCGGTGGATCTCATCGATGAACAGGATGTCGCCTTCCCTCAGGTTCGTCAGCGTCCCCACCAGGTCGCCGGGCTTCTCCAGCGCCGGCCCGCTCGTGGTGCGGATGTTCACGCCCAGTTCGCGGGCAATCAGCTCGGCGAGCGTCGTCTTGCCCAGCCCTGGCGGGCCAAAGAAGAGCGCGTGGTCGAGTGCCTCTTTGCGTTCGCGCGCTGCGTCGATGTAGATGCGCAGCGCGTCCTTCACCTTGCCCTGGCCAATGAATTCGGCCAGCCGCTGCGGACGCAGCGACAGCTCGACCACCGATTCCTCGGTCAGCACTTCGGGCGTGGTGATTTCGGCGCGGGACATGCCTGAATGTACGTCAGCGTTTGGAGATGCGGGCCAGCGCCTGGCGGATCAGATCGGCGGTGTCGCTCGCGCCGCCGTCGGCCAGCACACCCTGCACCGCCTTGTCGGCGTCGGTGTGCTGGTAGCCGAGCGCCATCAGCGCGCGCACAGCATCGGTGCCTGGTCCGGCGGGGACCGCCGGACGTCCGGGCACCGCGACGCCGCCAACGCCCGCCAGCTTGTCGCGCAGTTCGAGCACCAGCCGTTCGGCCAGCTTCTTGCCTACCCGCGGCACGCGCGTGAGCGTCGCGAGGTCGTTGTCCTGCACGGCGCGCACGAGCCGGTCGCCGCCCAGCGCCGACATCAAGTTCATCGCCAGCGCCGGACCAACGCCGGTGGTGCCGAGCAGCCGCTGGAAGAGCGCGCGCTCGTCGGCGCTGGCAAAACCGTACAGGGTCCGGCTGTCCTCGCGCACCACGAGCGCGGTGTGAAACTCCACCGCGCCGCCGGGGCGGGGGAGCGACTCGGCGACCGAGAGGGGAATGTGGACGTTGTACGCCACTCCGCCGGCGGTCATCACCTCCACGCGGTCGATGTCGGCGACCAGCAGCGTGCCGGCGACGCGCGCGATCATCGCGCCGCCTCGAGCAGGCGCGTCACGTCGGCGCGCAGTACGCAGGCCAGCGCCGCCGCCACGCCGTCCGCGGCGTCGGCCGGCTCCGGCACGCTCTTTAACCGCAGCAGTTTGGTGACCATATACTGCACCTGCTCCTTGGTGGCCGCGCCGCTCCCGGTCACGGTCTTCTTGATGTCCGCCGGCGGATACTCTTCGATGCGCAGTCCCGCCTGCTGACCGGCCAGCAACACCACGCCGCGGGCATGGCCCAGCACCACCGTCGTGCGCACGTTGCGCGCATAAAATACGTCTTCCACCGCGATCGTCTGCGGTTGGTGGCGCGCGATCAACTCGCGCACCCCTTCATAAATGTCCGCCAGCCTCGCGGCGAGCGGCTCACTGGCCCGCGTTCGGATGACCCCGCATTCGAGCAACACGGCGCCGCTCGCGCCGCGCGCGCGAACGACGCCGTAACCCGTCACCGCCGTGCCGGGATCGATGCCGAGGACGATCACGCGCCGGCCATCTCCGACTCGTCCATCTCGAAGTTCGCGTCAACCTTCTGGACGTCGTCCAGGTCTTCGAGGGCCTCGATGAGCTTCAGCAGTTGACTCGCCGGCTCGCCCGTCACCGCCACGGTGCTCTTGGGAATCCACGAGAGCTCGGCCTGCGAAACCTTCAGCCCCGACTTCATCAGGGACTGGCTCACGGCATGCAGGTCGGCCGGCGCCGTGGAGATGACGAACGCGTCGTCCTCGCGCACGAAATCCTCGGCGCCCGCCTCAAGCGCCTGCTCCATCGTGGCGTCCTCGTCCAGTCCGGCGGCCTCGATGAAGATCTGCCCTTTGCGATCGAACATGAACGAGACCGAGTTGGTCGTCCCCAGATTGCCGCCCCCGCGCGACAGCTTGGCTCGCACCTCGGCGACCGTGCGCGTGGGGTTGTCGGTGAGCGCTTGGACCATGATCGCCACGCCGCCCGGGCCGTAGGCCTCGTACACGACGTCGACGTAATCCACACTCTCGAGCTCGCCCGTCCCCTTCTTGACGGCCCGCTCGATGTTCTCCTTGGGCAGCGACTGCGCCCGGGCGTTGTCGATGGCGGTGCGGAGCCGCGGGTTGCCGTCGGGGTCGCCGCCACCCTGCTTGGCGGCGACGGTGATCTCACGAATGAGCTTGGTGAAGAGCGCGCCGCGCTTCTTGTCAGTCGCGGCCTTGGCGTTCTTGATCGTCTTCCACTTGCTGTGTCCAGACATGACGACGATTCAGGATAAGGATCTCGGATGGGGATCGCGGAGTGCGATCACGGATCGCGAACACGGATCGCGATTTCGATTGGCCTGCGTGCAATCTACCGCCGGTCGGGGTGCCGCAAAACAGGCGGGGCGGCCCAAAGCCGCCCCGCCGCACATATCTGCCATCCGCCATCTGCCATCAGCCATCACTTAAGTCCCACACAGATGTCCGCTAGTGCAGCCTCAGCATCACCGACGCCCGCCAGCCCGTGACGTCGAAGGTCTCGCCGCCGCCGAGCGTGTATAGGGTGCCGACGTGGTACGTGGCGCTCGGCATGAACGTGAACGCGCCCGTCGTGTACCGCAGGCGCACGCCGCCATTGCCAAGCAGCCCGGCCTTGTAGCCGTCCACCTGCCAGCTACGGGCCTCGATGTTGGGTTCAATGTACCAGCTGCCGGCGCGGAACCCCACCGCCGCCGCGCCGTTTGCCACGGTCTCCGACGGCGCCTCGCCGAGGTACTGCTGCCCCTTGGCGCGGTAGAGGCCCCAGCCGCTCAGATACACGTCGGCGCCGCCGACGGGGTAGTACAGCGACCCCTGCCCGATGAATCGATCTCCGGTCGAGTAAGTCGTGTTCGACAGCACGTCACTGCCGAACGTCGAGTACGTGACCCCCAGCGCTAGACGGCCGTCGCCGATCGACCGGTCGGCGCCAATGCGCGCGCGCACTTCGTCGGCAGGCGTGAACGTCAGCACCTGTTTGGTGCTGCCGTCGGTCGACGTGTAGGCATCAAACTCCGTGGATTTCCGGAACGAACCGGCCAGGCCGAAATTCCACGTGCCGAGCGTGCGCGCGACCGCCACGCCCCCCGTGGTCGACAGTCCCGAGCCGTACGACGACGTCGGGAAGATCAGAAAGTCGTTGCCGATCTGTCCGGCCGCGTCAGCCTTGTCCGTCGCGATCTGATATTGCCCCGTCGGGAGATTGGCGCCGATCGTGAACACCACGGCGTCATTGCCGAGCGTCAGGTTGGCGCGCACCTGCGTATCGGTCAGGCCGCTGATCGAGCTCACGCTCTTGCCGTTCACCGAGACGTCCGACGACGCAAAGGCGGTAGCGAGGTCCACGTTGAAGCGCGACGTCAGCGGAAGCACGAAGACGAACGGCACCGACGTCTGCGACACCGTCTTGGCGGTCGCCCCCGTGCCAATCTTGATGGATACGGCCTGCGGCATCACCGCGGCAGCGGCATCGCCAAGTCCCTGCGCGCTGACGGCCAGCGGCGCCGCGGCCATCAGCACCGCCAGGAAGGAAGAATAGCGCGGCGTCATCTTACGGCCTCCGGATCACAATGGTGACCGTCCCAGTCTTCGTCGCAGGCGCATCCGTGCCTGTCTTCTCCGAAGCCGGATCGCGCGTCGTCGGCGGGGTCTGGGTCTGCGTCTGACCCTGACCCGTACTCGTCGCGCTGTTCACGTTGTTGGCCGCCGACGGGTTGATGTCGCCCACGGCGCTGGCCAGCGTCGAACCGATTCCGGTGCCGGTGGTGACCACCGCCCCTTCGGTCGAATTCCGGAGGTTCGACTCAACCGTCGCCGCGGTCACCGTCGCGCCAACCTGGGCCGCCCGCGCGCCCTGCGCCTTCTGCAGCGCCGCGCCGAACCCTGGGTCGATGCTCCGCGCCTGCTCGTAGAACCGCGCGGCGTCGCCGAACCGCCCCTCGTCCTCAGCCACCAGGCCGTTGCTGTACGCGAGGAAGGCCTGCAGCGAACGCGTCGGCCGCTGCTCGATGGCCGCGCGGTCGGCGGCCGAGAGGCGCACGCCGAGCTGGTCAAACAGGCCGAGCGCGATCGTTTTCTCGATGGCGAAGATCTGGTCCAGCACGTCGCTGCTCTGCACATCCTTGCCCTGCTGCTGGGCGCTGGCGACGCTCATGACGGCGGCGTTCACCGTGAGGTTGCGCGCCCCGGTCTGCGTGATCGCGCCCTGCACCACGCGCGAGGCGCGCACCAGCTTGCCGGCGCGCAGCGAGGTGGCGGCATCCACGCGTCCGCTCTGGCTGAGCGCAATCTCGTCCACCATCGCCTGGATCTGCTCGCGCTCGAGCAGCTGCAGTTCGGGCGAGCGGGCGAGGTCGTTGATCAGCAGGTCCGACATGCCGCGCGACAGCGGGGCCAGCGTCTGGTCGGTGCCGCTGAAGGTCATCGGCAGCACCGCGACCGCGCGCGGGTTGTTGGCGTCGGGGGCCAACTGCGACTCCCGCGCGATGGCCGACTTGGCCGCCGCCCGCAGCTCTGCCCGCGACAGCGCCACCAGGCGCGCCCGAATGTCATTGCGCACCTTTCGCGTCTTGCCGACCTGCAGATACGAGTTGTACGCGTCCTTCGCGCCGGTGAAGTCGTTCAGCTTCTCGGCGGCGAGGCCGGCGTAGAGCGCGCTCACCCCGTCCTTGGGGTCGAGCTTTCGCGCCGCGTCGAGCACGGTCCGCGCGTCGGCAAACCGGTCGCGCTTGAAGTACGCGATGCCCAGCGAGCGCAACGCCGCCACTGAACTGGGGTTTGCGGTGCGCGCCCGCTCGAGCTTGTCGAGCCCCTTGTCCGGGCGCTGCTGGGCTGACGCGGGGAGCGCCAGCCCAATGAGCAACGGCAGCGCGAGTAGCTTCAGGAATCGCATATCTCCGGCCTCCTATCGGTCGGGATCGAGCATGTCTTCGAACCGCATCCACTGCTTGTAGAAGTACAGATCCACGTAGCCAACCTGCCCGTTCCGGTTCTTGCGCACCAGCAGCTCGGTGGCCCCTTCCACGCCATAGCCGGGACGGTACATCTCCTCGCGGAAGATCGCCAGCACGACGTCGGCGTGCTGCTTCACCGCGCCCTGCACGCCAAAGTCGTCGAGCACCGGCCGCGGATCGGCGCGCTCCGAGCGCAGTTCCGGCAGCTGGCAGGTGAGCATGATCGACAGGTTGAGTTCGATCGCCAGCGCCTTCAGCACCCGAACCGCCGCCGCGAGCTCCTCATCCTGCGCCCGCGTGCTCCCCGCCAGCCCCTGCAACGAGTCGACAATCACGACGTGCGCGTCCAGCGTCCGCCGGATCTCGGCCGCCAGGACCTCGACGCCACCCCCCGGTGGAATGGCCGCGATCGTCGGAATGGCCTCGCGAAACCGCACCGCGGCCGCGCCAACCCCGGCGCGGGTGAAGTCGTCTATTGTGCCGCGCCGCAGGTCATCCACCCGGGCGCGCCCTTCGATGGCGAGCGCCCGCTCCATCACCCGCTCGTGCGACATCTCGCTCGTGAAGAAGATCACCGGGATCTCGGCCTGCGCCATGCGCAGCGCCATCGCCAGCGAGAGCGCGCTCTTTCCGCTCTGGACATCGCCGCCGAGCACCACGAGATCGCCGCGCCGTACCCCGCCGCCGAGCCACTTGTCGATGCTCGGAAAGCCGGTGGCATACGCATCGCGCCCGAGGTCGCCGTCGGCGGCCCGGTCCACGCGTCGCATGACGCGCGCCAGCGGCGAGATATCGGTTGGCCTGGACACCCTAGTCCTCACCGGGGGAGCGATGCATCTGCAAATCATACCGTTAAAGTCCATCGGCCCACAAGCACTCGTGTTACCGTGCGACGCTCCCCACCTGCCGGGCCAAACGGTCCAGTTCTGAACGTGACTTGCGATCCAGGTGCGGCGCCGTGGCTTCGGTCACGTTGACCAACGCGGCTTCCAGGGTCCGACGGTCCCCACCCACCGTGGCGTCGAGCAGCTGCGCCAGGGCGGCGCGCAATCCGGCGGGCAGCGAGAGCGCCCCCAACCAGTGCCTCGCCGCCGTCGCCCGATCGGCCCGCAGGACCTCGTGAAGGGCGTCCGGGCCGGTAGCCACCGCCGCCAGCCGGGCGGCCACCAGGGTCGCCATCAACGCTTCCCGCGCTCCGCCCAGCGGAGCACGAGACACGGCCACCGCTAGCGCCCGCAGGGGGAAGACGGGCTCAGCGATCGCATAGAGGGGGGGGACGTCTGTCACGCCGACGAATCTGGCCTTCGCCGCCATCGGCCGCCACCTCAGACTCTTCGAGCGATGCGCCGACAATCGTCGCCGGCCGTTGGCGACCCCAATTCGGGGGGACTACCTTTCGCAGGATATGGCGCCGCTTGCGAAATCCGTGCTCTGGGTCGACGACGAGGCTGAACTCCTCGAGTCGCACCGGCTGTTCCTGACCGACAAAGGCTACCGCGTGCAGATGGCCCGCAACGCCGCCGATGCCCTGGAACTGCTGCGCCAGCACGCGTTCGACATCCTCCTCCTCGACGAGCAGATGCCGGGCATGCGCGGCATCGCCATGGTCCGCGAGGCGCGCGAGCTCGCGCCGTCGATGCCCGTCGTGATGGTCACCAAGAGCGAAGAGGACAGCACGCTCCGCGAGGCGCTTGGCCAGGACATCACCGAGTATCTCGTGAAGCCGGTCACGCCCCGGCAGGTCCAGGCCATCCTCACCCGCATCCTCGAGGGGCCGCGCATTCGCAGTCAGGCGCTGGCCCGCCGCTTCGTGGAGCGGTTCCGCGAGCTGGAGGCCGTGCGCCTCAAGGACCTCGACTGGCGCGGCTGGACGGAGCGGTACGCCGAACTGGTGCAGTGGGAGATCGAACTCACCGCCGCCGGCGAAGCGGGGCTCCTCACGTCACTGCGCGCGCTGGTCCCCGCGATGCACCGCGATTTCGCCGCGTTCATCGCCGACGGCTACCCGCGGTGGGTGCACGAACTCGACGGCGACCGGCCGCCCCTCTCAGTGGACGTCGTCAGCGAGTTCCTGCTCCCCGTCCTCGCCGAGCATCGGGCCGTCGTCTTCATCGTCGTCGACTGCCTGCGCCTCGACCAGTGGAAGGTGCTGGAGCCGATCATCGCCCAGGCGTTCGAGATCGACACCGCGCACTACTTCTCGCTCCTCCCCACGGCCACGCCGTACGCCCGCAATGCGCTGTTCAGCGGGCTGTTCCCGGCCGAAATCGCCGAGCGGTTTCCCGACTGGTGGGGCGCCGGCGAGGACGAGTCGCTCAATCAGCACGAACGCGACTTGCTGGTCGAGCAGCTGCGCGCCCTGCGCGGCGACACCCCGGTGCGCTACCACAAGATCACCTCGGCCGGCGACTCCGACGAACTGGAGCGCCACCTCGCGACCTCCATCGCCGCCGACGGCGTCAGCGCGTTCGTCTTCAACTTTGTGGACCTGCTGACGCACGGGCGATCAGAGTCGGCGATCCTGTACGAGGTCGCCCGCGACGAGGAGGCGTTCCGCCAGCTCACCGAGCAGTGGTTCCGCCGCTCGGCGCTGTGGAGCGTGCTGCGCGAGGCCGCCCGCCGCGGGCTGCCGGTGCTCCTGACCAGCGACCACGGCTCCATCCACTGCAACACGCCGGCGACGGTCTACGCCAAGAAGGACGCGACCTCCAACCTGCGCTACAAGATGGGCGAAGACCTGCGCGCCGAGCGCGCTGAGCATGCCCTCGTCTTCTCCGACCCGGATCAGCTGCGCCTGCCGCCGCAGGCGCCGCGCGTCAACACGGCGCTCGCCACCGGCGACTGCTTCTTCGTGTATCCCACCAAGCTGCGGGAATACCAGCAACGGTACCGCGGCTCATTTCTGCACGGCGGAGTCTCCGCCGAAGAGATGATTCTGCCGCTCGCCTTCCTCACGCCCCGCCGCTGATGAGCATCTACCGCCGGCTGCAGCAGTTCCTCCGGCCGTACTACGGACGTGTCGTCGGCACGCTGCTGCTCAGCGCGTCGGCCAACGCCCTCAGCGCGTTCTCGTACGCGTTGTTCGTGCCGTTCCTGAACACGCTGTTCGACAGCAAGACGCCGTTCGACGCCGGAGCCGGGTCCAAGATGTCGACGGTGCTCAAGGCGCTGGGCGACTGGCTGCTCGATGGACGCGAGGACATGTCGGCGCTGCGCATCGTGATCCTGGTGATCCTCGGCACGATGCTGCTCAAGAACCTCTTTGCCTGGCTGTCCGGACAGACGGGGGCCGGCCTGCAGGAACGCGTCACGCGCGACCTGCGCAACGCGGTCTACACGCACCTCGAACGCCTTCCGCTCCGCTTCTTCACCAGCCACAAGGCGGGTCAGCTTCTCTCGCGCGTCTTCCAGGACACCCAGTCCACCCGCCAACTCCTCGCCGAGGTGGTCACCCGGTCGCTCAACGCCAGCACGCAGGTGGTGTTCACGGTCATCCTGCTGTTCACGCTGTCGACTCGGCTTGCGCTGCTCTCGCTTGTCGTCGCCCCGCTCATCATCGTGGCGTTCCAGCCGCTGCTTCGGAGACTGCGCAAAGGTCACCGCAAGCTCGCCGCGGAATACGGCGAGATGACGAGCGTGGTGCAGGAGACGGTCAGCGGCATTCGCCTCGTGAAGTCGTTCGGCGCCGAGGAGTACGAGGGCGCGCGGTTCTCCGATGCCTCCAACCGCTATGCGCGGGGGATGGTGCGGATGAGCCGGCTGACGCTGATGTCGCAACCGCTCGCCGAGGTCATCGGCACGGTGGTCGCGGTGGCGCTGCTCTGGTTCGGCGCCCACGAGGTGCTGCAGGAGAAGTCGCTCAGTGGCTCAGGGCTGGTCACGTTCCTCGGCGCGCTCATGTCGCTGCTCCCGCCGCTCAAGCAGCTCTCGCAGATGCCCGCGGTCGCCACGCAGTCGCTAGCCGCCGCCGAGCGACTGTTCGAGATCCTCGATCATCCCACCGAAGAGCAGGCCGACTGCGGCACGCGCGCGGCGACGGCCTTCAACTTCGACCTCACCTTCGACGGCGTCGAGTTCAGCTACGGCGACGATCCGGTGTTGCGCGAGATCAGCTTCACCGCGAAGCGCGGCGACGTTGTGGCGCTTGTCGGGGCCAGCGGGGCGGGGAAGAGCACGCTCGTCGATCTCATTCCGCGCTTCATCGAGCCGACCGCCGGGCGCATTCTGCTCGACGGCGTCGACACCCGCGAGTTCACGCTGCGCTCCCTGCGCGCCCTCACCGGCATCGTGAGCCAGGACACCGTGCTGTTCAACGACACGGTGCGGGCCAACATCGCCTACGGGGCGCCGGGCCGGTACACGCCCGAGCAGATCGAGGCCGCGGCGCGCGCCGCCAACGCCCACGGCTTCATCAGCGAACTGCCCGAGTGGTACGACACCGTGCTCGGCGAGCGCGGCACGCGGCTGTCGGGCGGCCAGCGCCAGCGCATCGCCATCGCGCGTGCCCTGCTCGTCGATCCCCCCGCGCTCATTCTCGACGAGGCCACCTCGGCGCTCGACACCGAGAGCGAACGACTGGTGCAGGAGGCCATCGACCGCCTCCTCGCCGGTCGCACCGTCTTCGTGATCGCCCACCGGCTGTCGACGGTGCAGCACGCGTCGCAGATCCTCGTGTCCTCGTGCTCGACCGCGGCCGCATCGTCGAGCGCGGCACGCACGCGGAACTCCTCGCGGTGGGCGGCGCCTACGCCCGCCTCCACGCGCTGCAGTTCACGGCCGCGCCCGCCGCCGACTAGTCGTGCGCGCCTGCTTCGTCGTGCACGGCGATGCGTGGTCCGGTGAGGCGCGCGCGTTCGCCGACGGCGCCGCCCTGCTCTCGGCGCGGGGCTACGAGACCTGCTTTGTCGCCGCCGCTAACAGCGAGCCGGGCCGCCGCCTGCGTGACGCGGGACAGGACGTGATCGACGTCGCGACCGAGGGCGGCTGGTTGCGCGCCGGATGGCGCCTGCGGCGCGTCATCCAGTCGAAGCTCACCGAGGTGATCTTCGTGCATTCCGAGCGTGAGCATCTCATCGCCGCCGCGGCCGCGCGACTTGCCGGACGCGGCG
>JACPFW010000029.1 GCA_016182795.1 Gemmatimonadota bacterium | reverse complement strand
TGTGCAGCGCGCGCGGCGCGTCCTGCGGCAGGGAGACCGGGATCACGTCCCTGCCCGCCCCACGGCGTCGTCGTCGTGCTCGTCGTGAATGTCGCCCACCAGCTCCTCCACCAGGTCTTCGAGCGTCGCGAGCCCGAGCGTGCGCCCCGACGCATCGCGCACGATCGCCAGATGGCGGCGCTCGCGCAACATGATGCGCAGCAGATCAATGCACGGGAGATCCGGCGAGGCCACGCTGACGCGCCGGATGCGCGCCGCCGGCGCCGTGGGCCGCTCGAGCACGTCGAACGAGTGAATCATCCCGGCCACCCGGTCGAGATCGCCGTCCACCACCGGAATGCGCGAAAACGCGGTGCGGGCGACGAGGCGCGCAATCTCGGCGGCCGGCATTGCGCGGTCCACCACGACCATGCGGTCGCGCGGGGTCATCACGTCGCGGACCCGCTTTACGCCAAACTCAACGACGCCGCTGATGATCGCGCTCTCGTCGGCCTCGCCGACCCCTTCGAGTTCGCCTTCACGCAGCAGGTCACCGAGCGCATCGCGTGCCTCGTCCACCGGTTCGGGCGCTGGGTGCGCCACCGCCCGCGCCACCCACTCCGCGGCGGCCAGAACGGGCGACACCACGATGCCGAGCGCGTGCAGGACCGGCAGCAGCACCGGGACTAGTTCCATCCCCCACCGCCGCGCGATCGCGCGGGGCACCGACTGGCCGACCACCAGCAGCAGCAACGCGGCGACGAGCAGGTCGCCGGCGAGCGCGGGAGCCGACGTCGCATTCGCGGCCGCGACCACGCCGATGGTCATCGTCAGCGCGGCGATGCCCGTGCCGGCGGCAAGGAGCAGCCGCGACGGCCGCGTGACAAACAACTCCGCCGATGCCGACCCGGTCAGCTTCAGTTCCACCCAATGCCGCAGCCAGATGCGGCTGACGGTGCGCACCGCGGTGGCCGCGGCGGTGAGCCACGCCACGAGGAGGACGAGGAAGAGCATCAGCGAACTCACGAGCGACGCTCCGCATCGCCGCTGGCGAGGCGCTCAAAGTACACCCGCTCAATACGCCGGCCGCGCATGCGCTCCACCACCACACGGAAGCCCGCCACCTCGAGGTCTTCACCGGGCTCTGGGACGCCGTCGAACAATTCGTAGGCCAGGCCGCCGACCGTCGTGACGTCCTCGCGCCGGAAATCGTGCCCGGTAATCGTGGAGAGCGCGTCGAGGGTGACGTGTGCCGACAACCAGAACTTGTCGCTCCCCTCGCGCTCGATTTCGTCGACTTCCTCCGCGTCGTTCTCGTCGCGAATCTCGCCGACGATCACCTCGAGCACGTCTTCCAGCGTGACGAGCCCGGCGATGCCGCCAAACTCATCGACCACCAGCGCGATATGCCGGTGGTTCACGCGAAAGTCGCGCAGCTGCGCATCGACGGTGTTGGTGAGCGGGATGAACCACGCCGGACGCACGAGTGTGCGCCAACCGTCCGCCGGCTCGGCGTCGTCGAGCACGGCGTGCAGGAGGTCCTTGGCGTACAGCACGCCCTCGACTTCGTCGAGGTCTTCACCGTACACCACCAGACGCGAATGGCGCGAACTCCGCACCTTGGCCACCACCTCGGACCACGGTGCGTCGCGCTCCACCCCAACGATGTCCACGCGCGGCACCATGATGTCTTTCACCTGCGTGTCGCCGAGGGCAAAGACGCCGGTGAGCAGGCGCTGGCCGGTGTCACCCTCCTGCGACTCCGCCACCTCGGCGGCCACGACTTCACGGAATCGCTCGACATCGGCATCGCGCGCCTCGTCGTCCTCGCGCCGTGGAAGGACGGTCACGAGTACGCCGTCGCACCAGGCCCCGAATGCCACGACCGGCTTGAACAACGCCGTGGCCATGCGCACCACCGGCGACAACCGGTGCAGCGCGCGCAGGGCAAGCACGTCGCCGAACGCCCGGGCGCCGCTCTCCGAAATCGCCACCGCCCCGGCGGCCAGCGCGACGGCGATCACCACATCGATGTCCGGCCCGAGCGCCACGGCGAGCGAGGCGCCAGCGCCGAGCTGCATCAGGATGCGACCAAAGGCGAGCGACCGGTGCGTCGGCTCGCGCCGCACAATCATCGAGGCGGCCGGATCATCCGCCGACACTTCGTCGGCATCGATGGTGAGCAGCGCGCCGTCGGCCGCGGCGCACAGCGCCGCGCCAACAACACAGAGACCCGCCGCGGCGGCGGCAATCACGCGGCGCGCACCCCACGGCGACGTACGCGGGCCAACAGCCGCTCCTGTCGGCGCCACATCGGCGACGCCGTCCGCGAGGCATCCTCGGGATGGTCCCATCCGAGCACGTGCAGCGTGCCATGCACGACCAGGCGCAACAGTTCTTCGCGCACACCGCACCTGGCGGCCGTGGCGTTCGCGCGCACCACATCGGGGCACAGGTAGATGTCCCCAACCACGCCGGCGCCCGGCACGGGCGCGAATCCGAACGAGATCACGTCCGTGGCGCCGGCATGACGCAGGTGCCGCTGGTTGAGTTGCGCCATCGCGCGCGCCGACAGCAACGTGACGGAGATCATGGCCGACGCCACGCGCTCGGCGCGCAGCACCTCACGCACCGCGTCCGCCAACCGCACGGCGGCGACCGGGGCACGCGCCGCACCGCGCCCCGCGTCGCCGCGCGTGACGCCGACGCGCAGTGCTCCCGCGCCCCGCGACGGCGGCTGCTTCACGCCCCCTGCTCCGCATCGGCCGCGTACGCCTTGACGATCTCGCGCACTAACCGGTGGCGAATGACATCCGCGTCGGTGAAGTAGTGGAAGCCAATTCCATCAATGCCCGGCAGGATGCGCTCCACCTGTGTGAGCCCGCTGTCGGCCTTGTTCGGCAGATCTACCTGCGTCTTGTCGCCGGTGATCACGGCGCGCGAATTCACGCCCAGCCGGGTGAGAAACATCTTCATCTGCAGGCTGGTGGCGTTCTGCGCCTCGTCGAGAATCACGAATGCGTCGCCCAGCGTGCGGCCGCGCATGTAGGCGAGTGGCGCGATCTCGATGACCCGCGACTCGAGCGCGCGCTGCATCCGCTCGGGCGGCATCATGTCCTCGAGGGCGTCGTAGAGCGGCCGCAGGTAGGGATCGACCTTCGCCTGCATGTCGCCCGGCAGAAAGCCGAGCGACTCGCCGGCTTCCACGGCCGGCCGCGCGAGCACGATGCGCCGCACGCGCTTGCGGGCAAGCATGTCGACCGCCGCCGCCACCGCGAGGTACGTCTTGCCGGTGCCCGCCGGACCGATGCCGACCACGATGTCGCATTCGAACAGGGCGCGCAGGTACTGCGCCTGTCCGGCGGTCTTCGGTTGAATGATCTTGCGCACACCGGGGAGCACGAGTCGCTCGGGCGCGCCGTCGCCGCCTCCCGGCGACTCCATGGAGAACCGGAGTACGTCGTCGGCGTCGAACGCGGTACGCTGACGCGCGGCGTCGAGCATGCGCTGCGCCGTGATCGCCGCCTTCTCCAGCACCTCGGCGGGGCCGGCGAGGGTCATGGTCTCGCCCCGCAGCGTCACCCGCACCGGGTAGATGCGCTGCAGTTCGGCGAGGTTCGCGTCGCCGACACCGGCAAGCAGCAACAGGTCCGCCCCCTCCGTGGAGAGCTTGCGCACCTGCGCCGCGCCGACATCCGGCGTCAGGCTTCGCGCCGCCGCGTCGGTCACTCGCCCTCCGCGGTGGAGCGCAGGTGGAGCTCGCGCAGGTCCTCGGGTGGGACGCTGGACGGCGCGTTTTCAAACAAGGCGCGCGCCGCCGTCGTCTTGGGAAAGGCAATGACGTCGCGCAGCGACGCGCCCCGGGAGAGCAGCATCGCGATGCGATCGACGCCAAAGGCGATGCCGCCGTGCGGCGGCGCGCCGGCGCGCAGTCCCTCGAGCAGGAAGCCAAACCGACGCTCCTGTTCGGCTTCGTCGCCGATGCCGAGCAGGGCGAACATGCGCGACTGCACGCGCGGATCAGACGTGCGGATCGAGCCGCCGCCGAGTTCAAGGCCGTTGAGCACGCAGTCGTAGGCGAGCGCGCGCCACTTCTCGGGCGCGTCCGGGAAGGCGGCCATGTCGTCCGGGTTGGCCGCCGTGAACGGATGATGCACCGCCGACAGCGCGCCGGTGGCCGGGTCCTGGTCGAACATCGGGAAGTCCGTTACCCAGAGGAACCGCCGCGCGTTCTCGTCAACGATGCCCAGGCGACGCGCGCATTCCTGACGCACACGGTCGAGCGCCGGATTGCTGACGCGATCACCCGCCGCAACGAACAGTGCGAGATCGCCGTCGGCGAGCGCGAGCGCAGTCTCGGCGTCGGGGGTGAGGAACTTCGCCACCGGACCATCGAGCTTGCCGTCCACCTTCTTCACGCGCAGCAGGCCGCCGGCGCCGGCCTTCTTGGCCAGCGCCTCGAGTTCATCCACTTGCTTGCGGCTCCACGCCGCTCCGCCCGACACGCGGATGCCGCGCACGCGGCCGCCGGCGGCGATCGCCGTGGACGTCACGCCGAACTCGAGCGGCGCGAAGGCGGCGGTGAAATCGTGGATCTCGAGCCCGTAGCGCAGGTCGGGACGGTCGCAGCCATAGCGCTCCATCGCGTCGGCATAGCTCATGCGCTCAAACGGCGTGGCCACCACATGCCCTGCCTCGAGCCAGATCGCGGCAATCATCGACTCGGACAGCGCCATGATATCGTCGCGCTCGATGAACGACGCCTCGATGTCGATCTGCGTGAACTCCGGCTGGCGATCCTGCCGCAGATCCTCGTCGCGGAAGCAGCGCGCGATCTGGAAGTAGCGGTCGAAGCCGCAGCACATGAAGAGCTGCTTGTAGATTTGCGGCGACTGCGGCAGCGCGTAGAACTCGCCCGGATGCACGCGGCTCGGCACCAGGTAGTCGCGCGCCCCTTCGGGCGTCGGCTTGGTGAGGATGGGCGTCTCGAGTTCCAGGTAGCCGCGTTCGCTGAGGAACTGGCGCGTCACCTGCAGCAGGCGATGGCGCAAGATCAGGTTGGCCTGCAGTTCCGGACGGCGCAGGTCGAGGTAGCGGTGGCGCAGCCGGAGGTCTTCGGCGGGGAGCGCGTCATTCTTGCCGCGGGCGACGGGAATCGCGGGCGTGACCGCCGGCCCGACGACGCGAATGGACGTTGCGCGCACCTCCACATCGCCGGTGTCGAGATGCGCGTTGCGCATCTCCGCCGGCCGCAGCTCCACCACGCCCTCAACGAGCACCACCGACTCCACGCCGACGGCGGCCGCGTCGGCGATCGCCGCCGCACTCGACCAGTCGGGGTTGAAGCTGACCTGCACCATGCCGGCGCGGTCGCGGAGGTCGATGAACACGAGCCCGCCCAGATTGCGCGAACGGTGCACCCAGCCGCCCAGTCGTACGACGGTGCCGGCCTGTTCAGCACGCAACGCGCCACACTGGTGCGAGCGCAGTGCCGTAGCGAAACGATTCCCTTCGGTCAACGGTGAAGCTCCCGGCGCCGTGGCGCCAACGCGGCGAAGACCACGAGGCCCAGCACGGCCCCCACAGTGTCCGCCAGAAAGTCTCCCAGCTCCATCGAACGGCTGGGAATGAAATGCTGCTGCCACTCCGTCACGGCGCCATATAGCGTCGCTCCAACCCACGCCGGCCACAGCGGCCGACCCTGCGCCGCCAGCGCCCGCGCAATCCAGAATGCCTGCACGGCGAACAGCGTCGCGTGCACCAGCTTATCACCGCCCAATCCCCACAGCGCGGTCGACACACTCGGCGGTGACGGCCATAGGACCAACGCTTCGATGAGCACTGCCCACAGCACCGCCGTCGTCCAGTGCCCCCGCGTCACCGCGCCTCCGCGCGAGCGAGCACCGCAATGAACGACTCAACATCGCGCGCGGACAGCAATGCATCGCGCAGAGCATCGTTGCGCATCAGCCGCGCCAACCGCGACAACAGCTTCAAGTGCGTCGCCGCATCGGTTTCCGGCGTGACGACCAAGAAACAAACCCGCACCGGCACGCCATCAGGCGACGCGTAATCCTCCACTCCCTCCACCATGCCCGCCGCCACGCAGATGTGTCCCACGGCGTTGGTGCGGCCGTGCGGCACGGCCAATCCGTCGCCAATCGCCGTGCTGGCAATCGTCTCGCGAGCAAGCACGCCCTGAAACGCCGCCTCCAGCGTCGCCGGATCGGCTTCGGGAAGCGCGAGTTCCACAAGTTCGCGGAACAAGGCATGTCGAGAATGGCTACCCAGCGGCACACGAACGTGCGCCGCGGGGAGCAGCTCCGTGAGCAACCGGTTCTCCGCAGGGTGGAAACAGTGTAAAACTAACGGAGAGTGGAACTTGGTGGTAGCAACCGAACGCTTGACCATCCCATCCGGTCCGGGTATCCTGCGCAGATGCGCCGCGCGACCGTTCTATTGTTGCTGACCTCGATCTTGTCGGAGGGCGTGTCCGCGCAGCTGGTGCCCGGACGCGACCTGCTGGCGTTCCCGATCGGCCTCACGGCCGAAGCGCCGGCGATTGGCACAACGGCCGGGTTCGGCCTGTGGAATCCGGCGAGCGTCACGGTCCCCGCGGGGAGCCGTCTGCGCTTCGCCGTCGGCACGATGAGCGCCCCGGTGGACGTGGCGGTCACGGCGCAGGTCGCCACGGTGGCGGCGCGCTGGCACGACGGCACAACCGTCGCCCTTGGCGTGGCGCACGCCTCGGTGGGCGACCTCCTGCGCACCGACTCGGACCCGCAGTCGATCGGCGATGAGATCCCATACGCCACCACCCTGCTGTCGCTCATGGCTGCGCGCGGCGTGGGACCGGTGACGCTGGGCGCCGCTCTGCGCCTGCGCAGTGGACAACTCGACGACGTCGCCCGCCGCGCGGTTTCGGTGGACGTTGGCGTGATCTCGCGCGGCCTCGGGCCGCGCGACGTGCGGCTCGCCGCCTCCACATTCCTTGCCAGTCCGTTCTCACGCGAGCACGAACAGGCCGAACTGCTGGTCGCCGCCGATGCGCGACTCGTCGGCACCGACTCGCTGCGCACCAGCCGCGTGGGACTGAGCTACACGGCGGCCGACGGAATGCCGCGCGAGGCGTTTGGATACGTCGGCGCGCGCTGGCAGCGGCTCGAATCCCGTCTCGGCGCGGCGCGCACCGAGGCCTATGGCCGCACCAACTGGCGCGCCCGTCTTGGCATCGACTTTCACCACCGCGGCTACGTCATCGGCGTGGCGCGGGAAGAGAGCGCCGGGAATCTCTCGGCGACGTACCAGTTCACACTGAGCTCGGTGCTCAAGTGACCACGCCGCCGACGCCCGTCAACCTGCTCGACCTCACGCCGGCCGACGCGGAGCAGCAGCTGCGCGCCTTCGCCGAGGCGCGCGGCGTTGGCGCGTATCGCGGCAGCCAGGCGGCGCGTCGGCTGTGGTCGCATCCGGCGGCGTCGTTTGCGGAGATGACCGACCTGCCGCTCGCGTTTCGCGCGGAGCTCGCGCAGGCCTTCAGCGTGCCGCGCCTCGAGCTGGCGGCCGAGCAGCGCTCCACGGACGGCACGCGCAAGTTCCTGTTTCGCCTGCACGACGGGCAGACCATCGAGACGGTGGCCATTCCCGACGGCGACCGCGTCACGCTGTGCATCTCATCGCAGGCCGGATGCGCGTTGCAGTGTTCCTTCTGCGCCACCGGGCTGATGGGGTTCTCGCGCAACCTGTTGCCGTCGGAGATCGCCGGTCAGGTGCGCGAGCTGGCCCTGCTGCCGGAGCCGGTGAAGCCCACGAACATCGTGTTCATGGGGATGGGCGAGCCGATGATGAACTGGAAGGCCGTGAACGTCGTGCTGACCATTCTCAACGACGCCAAGGGATGCGGCATCGGCGCGCGCCACATCACGGTGTCCACGGTCGGCGTGCTGCCGGGCATCGAAGCGCTCGCCAAGCGGCCGGAACAGTTCCGGCTCGCCATCTCGGTGCACGCGCCGAGCGACGAACTGCGGCGCATGCTGATGCCCGTGAATATCAAGTTCCCGCTCGAGAAGGTGATCGACGCGGCGGCGAACTTCAGTCGGCGGGTCACGTTCGAGTACGTGATGCTCGGCGGCGTCAACGACCAGCCGATGCACGCGGAACTGCTGGCTCAACTCGCCAAACGGTGCGGCGCCTTTGTGAACCTGATTCCGCTGCATCCCGGCGGCGCCGGTTCGTACACCCCCACCTCAGCGGACGGCATCAGGCGATTTGCCGCGGCGCTCGAGCGCGCCGGCGTCGAAGTGGCCGTGCGCAAGAGCCGCGGCACCGACATCGCCGCGGCGTGCGGCCAGCTACGGGTAGAGCGCCTGCGGCGGCGGCCGCCAGTTGCGGCCGATTAGCACGGTGACGTCGAGGTAGCGCAGCGAATCGGGGCGCGACTCCACGCGCGCCCCGCCCATCGCCTCGGCGGCGAGCGCGGCCCACGCCGGATGTCCCGACCGGTCGAGTACCAGGGTACTGTCGCGGCGCTGCGCTTCAGGCGCGGTGCCGGTGCCGACGACATCGAATCCCTTGTCGCGCAGCCATGCCGTGGCCAACCGTCCCAGTCCGCGCGACGCGGTGGCGTTGATCACTTCCACCTTGATGCGTACCGAATCGGGAACGACGCGCGCGGGACGGGCCGCCGGGGCGTCAGGCGCCGGCGCACTCCCCGCGCTGTCTGACTGGGAGCGTGGCCTGAAGACGCCGGCGACGATGCCGACGAGGATCACCAACAGCGCGACGCGCCGGCGAATGCGGCGCCTGGCGACCTCCGGCGGCACCGCGCTGGTCATCGCACCGCGTTCCACAACGCGACCGTGCCCTCGAAGATGCGATTGCCCTCACGCAGGGTCCATTCGAGTCGCATACGCACGGCCTGTCGAAAGACGCCGTCGAAGTTGTGCGGCAGCTGTGCGGCGAGGAAGGCGCGATCGGCGTGCATCCAGTTGCGTCCAGGCTCGAGGAAGTCGGCCATGAACAGCGCGCGTCCGGTGCGGTCCCACTCCGGGTGGCCAGTCGTGTGCCAGCGCACCGCCTCGAGCACCGTGGCGCGGGTCTCGCCCACGCGCTCGAGCATCAGCGCGGCGGCCGGCCCGTGGAGAATGCCGTCGGGCAGGTCGGGGGCGTCGTAGATGGCCCGAAGCGCGGCGGGCGTCGCGTCGCGCAGCGCGTCGTGCCAGCGGCCGGCATCGTGCCAGGCCTGCGCCTCGGCGGCGTCGAGGTGCATTCGCGCGGCCCACTCGTCGAGCAGCGCCGTCACGCGCGCGATGTGCGCGCGCCGCTTCTCCGAGACAACAGCCCAGTCAGGCAACACCAGCGGTGTCATGCGGCGGGGGCGTCGAGGGCCGATCGCAGGCTGCGCGTGAGCGCGACCGCCTCGTCCACCGAGCGGCCCGCCGCACGAACAATGGCGCTGCCGACGACGATGCCGTCGGCGTGCGCCCCGACGGCACGCGCATGTTCGGGGCGCGAGATGCCGAAGCCGACGCAGATGGGCAGCGAGCAAACGCCGCGCAGCTGGGCGATGGTCTGCGGCAGGTCCGACGGGAGCGTGTCACTCACGCCCGTCACCCCGAGGCGGGAGATGAGATAGACGAAGCCGCGTCCGTGCCGTGCGATTTCCGCCATCCGCGCGCGCGGCGTGGTGGGCGCGACGAGGCGCACGAAGTCGAGCGGTCCGCCGCCGAGCCACGCCTCGCGTTCCGGATCGCTCCCCACCGGCAGGTCGGTGACCAGCAGGCCGTGCACGCCGGCGTCCGCCGCGCGGCGCAGCACGTCGGAGCCGGCCGCAAGGATGGGATTCAGGTAGCTGAAGAGCACCACCGGAATGCCGAGCTTGGCGCGCGCCACGAGCCCGAGGGTCGTGTCGAGCGTGACGCCGTGCTCGAGCGCGGCTTGCGAGCTGGCCTGAATGACCGGCCCGTCGGCCATCGGGTCGGAAAACGGCACGCCGACCTCGAGCACGTCGGCGCCGGCCGACTCCAGCCCCTGCCAGAGAGCGACACTGCGATCGGGATCGGGGTGGCCGGCGGTGGCGTAGCAGACGAGGGCACGGCGGCCTTGGGCGCGAAGCGCCTCACAGCGGGCAGTCAGCACGACAGTATTAGACGAAGTAGTCGCCGACGCGAATGCCGTAGCGGTCGGGGTCGGCGGTCTTGATGATGGTGCGGCGATACTCGCCGTCCTCGCCGCGCTCGGCGAGGTTCACCACGACGCCCGGATACTGCACGTTGCCCATGTCATCGCTGACGATGCGCACGAGCGGACGCGACAGCAGTTCCGGATCGGGGTTGGCGGCGTGCACGATGGCGAGTTCAAAGGTGTCGAGCACGACGAACGTGCCAACCGGGTAGATGCCCAGCAGGTTGATGAACGCCTTGACGATCACCGGATCGATGCCGCGGCGCGGGTTGTCGCGCATCTCCTGCAGCACGGCTGACGGCGCCATCGGCGTCGTCTGGTACGACCGGCGCGACGTGGCCGCGTCAAAGCCGTCCGCCGTCGCCACGATCTTGGAGTAGAACATCATCTCCTTCGTGCGAAGACTGCGCGGATAGCCAGTGAGGTCGCGCTTCATGTGGTGCTGAAACGCGACGAGCATTGAGCGATACGGGAACTCCTGCTGATCCTTGACCGAGAAGAGCGCGAGCACGCCAAGCCACGGATGCGCGGCGATGGCGCGCCATTCGTCGTCGGTGAGGACGTCGACCTTGTTGATGATCTCGGAGGGGACGCGGGCCTTGCCGATGTCGTGGAACAGCGCGGCCATCCCGAGATCGTAGAGCTGCAGGCGCGTGAGGGCCAACCGGCGGCCGAGCGAGATGGAAAAGATGCAGACGTTGACGGAGTGCGTGAACGTGTAGTCGTCGTAGTCGCGGATGGTCGTCAGTCCGACCAGCGACGCCTCGTCGGAGAGGATCTGGTCGACAATGCCCTGCACCACGCGCTTGATCTTCTTGATGTTGGCGCTCTGCCCCATGCGCACCGAGTTGATCACGTCCTTGGTGGCGGTGACCGAGCGCGCGTACGTCCGCTTGGCCTTTTCCTTGGCCTCGAGCCGTTCGCCGCTCTGGTCTTCGTCGCCCTCCACGAGCGGCCCTATCTCAAACGACGTGATGCTCGTGTCGGTGAGGCGCTTGAGCAGCCCCTCAAACCGGTCTGCGGCGTCACCGCCCTGCGGATTCTGCAGGTAGCCGAGGAGCACGGTCCAGTCGCGGATCGCCGGCGCGCGCGTGGCGCGCAGCGACCCGATGCCGTTCTGTCGAAACTGCGTCAGCAGGGCGCTGAAGCTCGAGTAGTTGTCGAGGTCGAGCCGCAGCCGCGTGCCGTTGACGAAAATGAACTCGCCCGCGACGCGGAACTCGCATTCCTTTTCGCGCGTGATCAGCTCATTGGTGATGAACGACAGGTCCTGCAGCGACTGCTGCACCACCGCATTCTCAAACGGGTAGAGGCGGAGGTTCCGCATCGTCCCGTAGAACGCGAGGATGAAGGCGCGGCTGGCGACGCGCACATAGGCTTCGCCCGTCGCATCGCTGAGCGCCTGCATCGCCACCGAGCCGCGCACGGCGACCGACGCGCGGGGAGCGGGCGGGTTGGTCATTGCGCCCCTCCGCGCAGCGCCCGGCTGACCGCCGTGCGCACGATCACGTCCTTGTCGCCGTCGGCGCGCTGCAGCGATTCCTTGGACGCCGCGGTGCCAATGCGCCCGAGCGCCACCGCCGCGGCCGCGCGCAGTTCGGGATCTTCCTTGCGCGCAAACAGGCCGCCCTTGGCGTTGAGCAGACCGTCGAGATAGGCCACGCCGCCGTCGCCGCAGAGCGAACCGTACAGTTCGAAAAACGCGAGGCGCTCCGTGCGGTCGGTCTCACGCAGTTCCTTGCCCTTCACCGCTGCTTCGGCGCGCTGGAGCGCCGGACGGTACTGTCGCGCGGTGAGCGTGCGCGCCGCCTGCACGCGCAGGTCGCGATCGGCGTCGGCCAGTGCCTTCTCCATCGCCTGCATGGCGCCCGGAGACGCGATGTCGCCGAGCGCCGAGAGCGCGGCGTGGCGCAGCTCGCGGTCGCCGTGTTCGAGGACGCGCGCCATGGCCGGCACGCCCGCGGCCGTGCGCATGGCCCCGCAGCGGCGAATGGCTTCGAGCGCGACGTCGTGCGCTGGGTCGGCGATGAGCTTCACCAGTTCGCCGGTTGCGGCTTCGGCGATGCGCGTCGCGGCCCCCTCAAGCAGTGGCCGCAGCCCAACGTTCTGGGCGCGCGGCAGCCACGCGAAGACCGTGGCCAGCGCCGTCGGACGCAGCTGTCCGAACAGCTCGTTCAAGTCGGCGGCCGACGGCAGCACCGGCGCCGCATCCATTGCCTCGAGCAACTGGCCGAGCGCCACCGGTTCGCTGAGGCGCGCGGAGAGCGACGCGAGGCGCTCCTTGGTCTCCGGCTGCACGTCGCGCGCGCGATCGAGCGTCAGCGCCGCCTCGCGCAGGAGGTACGCCACGGCGGCGAACTGCCCCGCCGAGAGCAAGTGCAGCATCAACGCTTCAAGGTGCGAGAGCACTTCGGCGCGCACCAGCGGATCGGACTGGAACTCGAAAATGTCGAGCAAGGAGTCGAGCACGGCGCGGCGCAGGTCGGTCGCGTACTCGCGCTCTGTCTCCTGGCGCAGATACTCCACTTCTTTTTCGTCGAGGAAGTAGAGCGTCGTGTCGAAATCGTCCATTTTGACGATGCCCGACCGCCCCTGCTCTTCGGCCGCGCCATCGCCGCCGCCTGACTCCGCCTCCGCCTTGGCCTCGCGCACCGCCTCGGCCGGGTCTTCGGCGGCGTTGCCCGACGGACGCTTCGGATAGCGGCCCGGCTCTGGCGAGGCCTCCAACGGCGCGGACTCGTCGGAAACGTCCACATAGCGATACTGCAGCTTGCTGAACTCCTGCTCCCAGAGCAGGGTCAGCAAATCGTCCTGGTTCGGCTGCGCGTGCCGCACCTTGGGGATGATCGCGAGAAAATCGGCGAGCTCCGTGTCCTCGAAGCCCTGCTGGAACGTGATCTCGCGAAGTCCGTCCTTGAACAGCGTCCATGGCAGTGAATCGGACGCCTTGGTGGGCTCGTCGAGCACCTTCTGCCCGTACCACTCCAGCGACGTGTCCGTGACCGTGAGCCGAACCGACTCCGTCTCCGCCCACAACGGCACGAACACGGCGCGCGCCAGTTCGAGCGAGCGCACGTAGCTCGGATTGTTGTGGTTGTTGAGGTACAACAGGTGCGCCCGAATCGTCTTATCGAGCTGCCGCAGCATCTCCGACACCAGCTGCGGAGAGAACGGCGGCTCGAGATCCTCGGGTTCCTGCGTCGGGGTGGCGGCCGTGGGCACGGTCATCACTACAAGATACGGCGCCGGAGCGTCAGCGTCAGGGTCACGTCGCCTCCTCCGCGAGTTCGCTGACCTGCGCCACGTCCTTGTCGCCTCGACCGCTCACGCACAACAGGACGGGCTCGTCGGCAGCCCAGCGCCCCTTCTGCGACGCGATCCACGCCACCGCGTGCGCCGACTCGAGCGCGGGGATGATGCCCTCCAACCGTCCGAGCAGACCGAAGCCCTCGAGCGCCTGCTCGTCGGTGACTGAGACGTACGTTCCGCGACCCGAGTCCTTGAGGTACGAGTGCTCCGGTCCGACACCCGGGTAGTCGAGCCCCGCCGAAATCGAGTGCGCCGGATGAACCTGTCCATTTGCGTCCTGCAGCAAGTACATCAGCGCGCCGTGCAGCACGCCCGGCGTGCCGCGCGTGAGGCTCGCCGAGTGGGCGCCGCTGTCGAGGCCGTGCCCCGCCGCCTCCACGCCGATCAACTCGACGTCCGCGTCATCCACGAAGGCGTGAAAGATCCCCATCGCGTTCGATCCGCCGCCGACACAGGCCACGACGCTGCGCGGCAGGCGGCCGGCGCGCTCGAGCATCTGCGCGCGCGCCTCGCGCCCGATGATCGCCTGGAAATCGCGCACCATGCGCGGATACGGCGCCGGTCCCACGACGGAGCCAATGATGTAGTGGCTTGTCGGGCAGGTGGTGACCCAGTCGCGAATGGCCTCGGTGGTCGCATCCTTCAGCGTGCGCGTGCCGGCCGTCACCGGCACCACGGTCGCACCCATCAGCCGCATGCGGTAGACGTTCAGCCGCTGCCGCCGCATGTCCTCCTCACCCATGTACACGACGCACTCGAGTCCGAGGCGCGCGCAGACCGTGGCGGTGGCAACGCCGTGCTGCCCTGCTCCGGTCTCAGCGATGATGCGGCGCTTCCCCATACGGCGCGCGAGCAGCGCCTGCGCCAGGGCATTGTTGATCTTGTGCGCCCCGGTGTGGTTGAGGTCCTCGCGCTTGAGCCAGACCGGCGCCCCCACCAACTCGGAGAAGCGCGGCGCATCGCACAGCGTGGACGGACGCCCGACGTAGTGCTGCAGCATGCTGTTCAACTCGGCGTGAAACGCCGGGTCGGCCAGCGCGGCATCGAGGGCCGCTTCCAGTTCATCGAGCGCCGGCACCAGCGTCTCGGGGACGTACCGCCCGCCGAACACGCCAAAACGCCCGTCCGTCATCTCCCGCGTCGCCATCTCACTGCCCTCCGCGCGCCGCCGACTCGGCGAAGGCGCGCATACGCAATTGATCCTTGATCCCGGGGCTCGATTCCACCCCTGAGGATACATCCACGACATCGGGAGCGACCAGACCAATGGCCTGCTCCACATTCTCCGGCCGAAGCCCGCCGGCAAGCACCAGACGCGCGGGCCGCCCCGCGCGTTCCAATAGTCGGGCCAACCGGCTCCAGTCAACCGCCACACCAGTGCCGCCAAGCGCGCCGTCGACGAGCGCGTCAACAAGCACCGCATCAACGCCGTCGGAGACGCGCGCCAGCAACGCCGGCTCCGCATCCGGCGCCACGCGCACGACCCGCCAGACCTCCCCCGCAAAACGCTGCCGCAGATCGCGCACCAGCGCCGCATCCGACGCGCCGTGCAGCTGCAGCACGTCGAGCCGCGCCGCGGCGGCGAGTTCGAGGATCTCGTCGGCCGACTGCACGCCGAACACGCCAACACGCCGTGGCGCCGGCGTGGCCGCCGTCGCGGCATCGAGCACCAGGCGCGCATGCGCCGCATCGACGCGTCGGTGGCCGCCGGCAAAGATGACGCCCACGTACGCCGCGCCGAGCGCAGCCGCGCGCGCGGCGTCGGCCGGACGCGTGAGTCCGCAGAACTTGACCTCAGTCACGCGCCCTCCGGGCGACGCCGGTCAGTCGACGTACCGCGTCGACCGGCGAGGCCGCCACTGACAGCGCGGAGCCCACCAGTACCGCGTCGGCCCCGAGTTCGGCGGCGCGACGCACGCCTTCGACGTCAGTGACGCCGCTTTCGTAGACCGCCACGCGATCGCCGGGCACCAGCCCCAGCAGGCGTTCGGACACCGCGTCGTCGATGACGAGCGTCTCGAGATTGCGGTTGTTGACGCCGATCACGCCGCCCGGAACGCCGAGCGCCCGTTCGAGTTCCCACTCGTTACGCACTTCGAGCAGGACATCGAGTCCCGCGGAGCGGGCCGCGGCCGCCAGGGCGTAGAGGCGCGTCTCCGGGTGGGCGCGGGCGATGAGCAGCACCGCGCTGGCGCCATGCACCCGCGCCTCGAGGAGCTGGATCTCATCCACGATGAAGTCTTTCCGCAGCAGCGGAAGCGTCACCGCGCCGTGCGCCGCTGCCAGATCGTCGAGCGATCCGCCAAACTCCGATGGTTCGGTGAGTACCGAAAGCGCCGCCGCTCCACCCGACGCATACGATGCCGCACGCGCCGCGGCGTCGAGCGACCCGTCCAGCTCTCCCTTGCTCGGCGACCGCCGCTTGAGTTCGGCGATCACCGCGACGTCTGGCCTCCGGAGGGCGTCGCGAAACGAGACGGCCGGCTCCAGCGAAGCCACGAGGCGCTCGAGATTTCGGAGTTCCGAACGTGCGAGGGCCGCCCGCTCCTCCGAGCGGGCCGTCAGCCGGCCCAGCGGCCCTGTGGGTGGCGTCCACCCGTCCTGTTGCGCTTCGGTCAATCTTCGGATACCGTTACTTCGGGGTTTATTCGCTCGTCGTCTGGGCGCAGGGATCCACAACCGCAACCACTCTCTCGGACAACGCCGCCATGCCGCTCACCAAGCGCCAGCGCCAGATTCTGGATTATCTGCAGGGGTATCAGAGCGAGCACGGCTATGCCCCGAGCTTCGAGGAGATCGCCGCACAGTTCAACTATAACTCGCTGGCGACGGTGCACGAACACCTCACCAATCTCGAACGCAAAGGCTACATCAAGCGCAGCTATAATGAGAGCCGCGCCATCGAGATTCTGCCATCGGAGGCGTATCCACAGTCCATCGAGCTGCCGCTGATGGGTGCGGTGGCGGCGGGCATGGCCATCGAGCACACGAGCACCGGCGAAACCGTGGCCGTCCCCGACGACTTCGTGCGGCGTGGCGGCGCGCATTACGTGCTCCGTGTGCGCGGCAACTCCATGGTCGACGACCACATCACCGACGGTGACCTGGTGGTCGTGAACCAGCGCCAGTCGGCGGACAACGGGGAGATGGTCATCGCCATGCTCAACGGCACCGCGGCGACGGTCAAGCGCTACTATCGCGAGCGCGACGGCCGTGTGCGGCTGCAGCCGGCCAACGAGGCGCTGGCGCCCATGTACTTCGACCGAACGGACGACATTCGCATCGAGGGTGTGGTGGTCGGCGTGTTGCGGCGCTTCTAGCGCGCCACCCGCACTACTTGGCGCGGGCCCGCTCCGACGCCGTCCGCAGTTTCTCGAGCGCGGCGCGGCCCACGCCCTCGCGCAAGGCGTCGCGCGCGACATCCAGCGCCGAGGCGAAATCGGGGGCCAGCCCTGCCACATAGATGGCGGCGGCCGCATTCAGCGTGACGGCCGCGACGGCGCCAGCACGGCCACGCCCCGACAGCACCTCCTCCACCACCCGCGCATTTTCCACCGGTTCAGCGCCCGCAAGTTCCACCGCCGTGACGTCAGTCACGCCGAGCCGGTCAGGCTCAACGCTCCAGCTCCGCGCCTCGCCGTCGACGAGTTCGAGCACGGCCGTGCGGCCGAGCGGCGAGATCTCGTCGAGCCCCGGCTCGCCGTGCACGATGAGGCTGTGGATGGTGCCCAACGCCTGCAGCGCCCCACCGACAAGGCCAAGGCGACGCGCATCGGCGACACCGATCACCTGTCGACCGGCGCGCGCCGGATTGGCCAGCGGTCCCACGAGGTTCATCACGGTCTGAATCGCCAGCTCGCGGCGCACCGGGCCGACGTGCCGCATCGCCGGATGCATCGTCGGCGCAAACATGAACACGATGCCGGCCTGGTCGAGCACGTCACGCATTTGCTCCACGCGAATGTCGATGCGCACGCCGAGCGCCTCGAGGACGTCGGCACTGCCGGACTTGGACGTAAACGAGCGGTTGCCGTGCTTGGCCACGCGCACGCCCGCGCCGGCGGCAAGCAGCGCGGCCGCCGTGGAGATATTGAACGTCGTGAGCGAGCCGCCCCCCGTACCGCAGGTGTCGACCAGCATTTCCGGCGCGTCGACTTCGAGCATGAGCATGGCCTCGCGGAGCGCGGACGCCGCGCCCGCGAGTTCCTCGGGCGACTCGCCCTTGACGCGCAACCCCATCAGCAGCGCGGCGACCTGCGCGTCGCTTCCCTCGCCGCGCATGACGCTGCCAAACGCCTGAGCCGACTCCTCGCGCGTGAGCGACTCGCCCAGCGCCAGTCGGCGGATTGCGTGGTGCATGGCGCCGTCAGTCATGCATGCGGTCCAGCAGCAGTTCGGGGAGACGCGCCTCGAGCGCGATGAGCGAGATCACCAGGCCGAGCAGGCGCACCCGCTCCACGTCCTCCTCGACGAACAGGCCGCGCTGGGCGCGGTTGGTCAGGTTCACCACCCCAATCAGCTCGTCGCGAATCACGAGCGGAAATGAGATGAACGACCCGGTGGTGAGATACTCGTCGCGCAGCAGCGGCTGCGCCTGCGCGTCGGACGCGTCGACCACCAGCAGCGGTTGGCGGCTTTCGGCGACGCGCCCGGCCACCCCCTGCCCAACGGTGATGCGCGAGCCCTCACGCACATGCGGCGCGAGACCGCGGGAGGCCGCGAGGTAGAGCGTGGCGGGCTCCGGGGCGCGCAGGAAGAGCGAGCAGCGCATCGCCTGCATGTCGTCACCGACCAGGGCGAGCAGCCCTTCGGCGAGCCGGCGCGGATCGACCCGGTGCGACGCCTGCTCGAGCACCCGATCCAACAGGTAGATGGTGCGCGTGCGCTGGCGAAGTGCCTCGCTCCGCCGGTGCAGCTCGATGTGAGCCTGCTCCAGCTGGCTGACGGCCGCCGTCACCTGCTGCTCGAGCGCCCGCAGCCGGGCCGCGTTGCGGCGCGCCTCCTCGGCCACCCGCGCCGTCTCGCGCTCTTTCTGCACCGCCCGTCCCGCCTTGGCGGCGTCGGCAGCCCCCTTGGCCATGTGCAACTGCTGCTGCATGTCGGCGAGCCGTGCCACGTACTCGCCGTGCACCCGCTGGGTGACGTCCTCCAGCGTGTGCGCCGCCTCGGCGCGCGCGTCGCGTTCGGCGAACCGCCCGTGCGCCAGCTCAAAGAGCGCGGCGAGCGAGCTGGCGCCCGCAGTGACGCGGGCGCCGAAGACGCGCCGCGGCTCCAGCAGGGCCAGCACGGCGGTCAGTTCGCCGTCGAATCGGATGCCGCGCAGCGACAACTCGCCGGGCTCGCTGAGGGCCGGCAACAGCAGCATGCGGGCATAGGCGTCGCCCTCGTCCCCGACATCCACAAACGCCCCGCCCGCCTGCACGCGACGCACCACCGCCTCTGGGAACTGCCGCAGGGAGACCTCGAGGTTGGCGCGGGTTACCTTGCCGCCGTCCGACCGCACGACCGCGACGATGTGCTCGTCGCGCGGCGCCAGCGGGAGATAGGCGATCGCGGCCGCGCGGTCGAGCTCCTCGAGCCCCTCGGCCAGCGCGACGAACGCCGCGTCGACGGTGGGGGCGGCGGCGAGGGCATGGGCCAGCGAAACGAGGGTGGATTCTTGCATCCGGCGGCGGTGCGGGTGGGGTCCCGTGGTGTGCGGCAAACCGGCGTGGGTGGCGTGACACGCGCGTGTGCGGGAACGTGAGCGCTACGTCGTGCCATGTCAATCGGTTGGATATGGTGAGTTTGCTTGATCGCCCACGTGCGCAGAAGTATGTTTTTCTCAATGGACGGACGCGTGCTGCAGCTCGTGCTGCACTATGACGGCACCGACTTTTCCGGATGGCAGGTGCAGCCGGAGACGCGGACTGTGCAGGGGACGCTCGAGTCGGTGTTGGCGCGGTTGTGTGGCGGTCCGGTGCGGGTCACCGGGGCGGGCCGGACGGACGCGGGAGTGCATGCCCGCGGCCAGGCGGTGGGGGTGAAAGTGCCGTTGCATTGGACGACCGATCGCCTGAGGCAGGTGCTCAACAACCAGCTTCCCGACGACGTCTACGTGGCGGCAGTGCATGGGATGCATCCGGAGTTTCACGCGCGGTACAGTGCGACCAGCCGGCGGTATAGCTATGCGGTGGGACTCGACGAGACGGCCCGCTCGCCATTCCGGCGACGCTGGGAGTGGCCCGTCGCCAAGCCCATCGACAGCGACGCGTTGGCGTGGTGCGCGGCCGCGCTGCTCGGGGAGCATCAGTTCTTCGGGTTTGCGGTTCGCGGCACGGCGCCAGCCGACGACGACCATCGTTGCGAAGTTCGCTTCGCGCGCTGGCGCGCGGTGCCGGGCGGGCTGGTCTTCGATGTCGAAGCCAACCGGTTCTTGCATCACATGGTGCGGTTCCTCGTGGGCACGATGCTCGCGGTGGCCACCCACCAGCGCCCGCGCGACGACTTTGCCGCGTTGCTCGAAGCCGACGTGAACGACGAGGTGTCGCCGCCCGCCCCGGCGTGCGGTCTGTGCCTTGAGCAGGTCTCCTATCCCGCCGCCCTGTACCTCACCGCCTGATGCGCATCCTCCACGCTTCCGTCGCCCTCGATGAAGTTCGCTGGGCGTTCGCCGCCGGCTTGATCGACGGCATCGTTGCCACGCCGGCCGTCATCGCGTCGCAGCTCCCCAACGCCGACCCGCGCGAGCTGGTGCAGGAACTGGCGGCGGCCGCGCCCCTGCCGATCATCGCATCGGCGCGCGCCGTGAACCGCGACGAGCTCTACAAGGGCGCCCGCGAACTCACGCGGCTCGCCGAGCAGGTCATCGTCGCCATTCCGCTGGTGGAGGATGCGCTGCCGGCCATCAAGCGCCTGAGCGCCGAGGGGGTGCGGGTGGCCGCCACGCTGGTGCACAACGCGGCGCAGGCCGCGCTCGCCGCCAAGGCCGGCGCCTCGATTGTGACCATCGCCGTGGATGCCGCCGCGCATGTTGGCGACGACCCGACGCTCGCCATCTCCGAGTCGCGCGTGATCTTCGACCGGCACGGCTTTGAGTGCGACATCATCGCCGCCGGCCCGTCGAGCTCGCGCGCGTTCACCGATGCCATGACCGCCGGCGCCGACGGTGCCGTCGTCACCACCGAGGTGCTGAAGGCGCTGTTGCAGCACCCGCTCACCGACCGCGGCTTCGACCGATTCCTCGGCGAGATCAGCCGCCGTCCCAAGCCCCGCCGCCCCCGATGAGCATGGCCCGCCTTACGCCCCTCTGCTTCGTCCTCCTGCTCGCCTGCGAGGGCGCCACGCCGCGGCACACCGCGGCACAGGGTGTCGCGGCGCGCCGCGACGCCGCCAACGCGCAGATCGCCCAGTCGCGCCGCTCGGCGATCACCGAGGCCGTTGCCCGCGTCGCCCCCGCGGTGGTCACCGTGCAGACGGAAACGGTCTTCCGCACGCCGGTCGATCCGTTCGCCTTCTTCTTTGGCAACAACCAGCAGGGCGGCACGCAGACGCGGTCGGGCATCGGCTCCGGATTCATCACGCAGCCGAGCGGCGTGATCGTCACCAACGCGCACGTCGTGGCCGGCGCGTCCAACGTGAGCGTCGCCCTGCGCGACGGCACCACCTATCCGGCCAAGGTCCTTGGCATCGACGAGATGAACGACCTCGCCGTGCTCAAGATCGACGCGCGCGGGCTCCCCACCGCCCCGCTCGGCGGATCGCGCGACCTGCTGATCGGCGAATGGGTCGTGGCCATCGGCAACCCATATGGGTTCCTGCTCGGCAACTCCGAGCCGTCGGTGACCGTCGGCGTCATCAGCGCCACGGGGCGCAACCTCGTGGGGCAGAGCGAAGGCCAGGGCGTGTACGTGGACATGATCCAGACCGACGCGTCGATCAACCCGGGCAACTCCGGCGGCCCGCTGATCAATGCGGCCGGCGACGTCATTGGCGTCAACAGCTCCATCTACACGCCGACCGGCGGCTCGATCGGCCTTGGCTTCGCCATTCCGATTGACCGCGCCAAACGCGTGACCGACGACCTGCTCGCGCACGGCACAGTGCGCCGTCCGTGGATCGGCGTGAAAATTGCCCTGCCCCAGCAGAACAACCGCGATGCCCTGCGCGGCGGCGCCGTGATTCGCACGGTCTCGCCGGGCTCTCCGGCCGCCACTGCTGGGCTGCAGCCGGGCGACGTGATCATTCAGTCGCGCGACCGCAGCGTGCGCAACGCCTACGACTGGGAGGCCGAGCTGCTCGAGATGCGCGTCGGCGAAACAGCCGACGTGCGCATCAAGCGCGGCGGGCGTGAGCGCACGGTCAATGTGCGCATCGAAGACCTGCCCGAAGTGGCGGCCCAGAAGGTCGCGGTGCTCAAGGAGATTGAACTCGTCACTCTGACGCCGGCGATCCGCACCGAACGCGGCGTGCGGTCGAGCCAGGGGGCCGTCGTCTACAAGGTTTCACAGCGCGTCACCGAAGAACTCGGCCTGCAGGCAGGCGACGTGATCGTGCAGGTGAATCGTGCCTCCGTCGGGGACGCCCAGCAGGCGGGGCGCCTGCTGGAATCCATGACCGGGCGTGGCCCGATTCGCATGATCATCGAGCGCGGCGGCGCCCTGTATCCGATTGACTTCCAGATCCGATGACCGATACCTCGACGTGGAGTTCCCCGCTGGCCGAGCGCTACGCCTCGGCCGCCATGCTGCACCTGTGGTCGCCCGCGTCGCGGTACGGCCTGTGGCGGCGGCTGTGGCTGGCGCTGGCTGAAGGCGAGCGCGCCCTCGGCGCGGACATTCCCGAGGCGGCCATTGCCGACATGCGCGCGCACCTCGACGACATCGACTTCGCCGCCGTTGCCGCGTACGAGAAGCGGTTCCGCCACGACGTGATGGCCCACGTGCATGCCTTTGGCGACGCGGCGCCGGCGGCGCGCGGCGTGATTCACCTCGGTGCGACGTCCGCGTTTGTCACCGACAACGCCGACCTGATCCTGATGCGCCGCGGTCTCGAACTGCTGCGCGCGCGCGTCGTGGCGCTGCTGCGCACGCTCGCCGACTTCGCCGAGCGATGGAAGGGCGAGCCGGCGCTCGGCTACACGCACCTGCAGCCGGCCCAGCCCACCACGGTGGGCAAGCGCGCGACGCTGTGGATGCAGGATCTCGTGCTCGACCTCGCCGATCTCGACCACCGCATCGCCACGCTGCCACTGCGCGGCGTGAAGGGGACGACCGGCACGCAGGCCAGCTTCCTGTCGATCTTTGGCGGCGACCATCAGAAGGTGCGCGACCTTGACCGCCGCGTCACGCAGACGCTTGGATTCTCGACGTCGCTGCCGGTGACCGGTCAGACGTACACGCGCAAGCTCGACGCGCACGTGCTCGACGTGCTGGCCGGACTGGCCGCGAGCGCAGCTAAGTTCGCGTCAGACTTGCGGCTTCTGCAGGCGTTTGGAGAGATCGAAGAGCCGTTTGAGAAGGAGCAGATCGGCTCGTCGGCCATGGCGTACAAGCGCAATCCGATGCGCAGCGAGCGCATCAACTCGCTGAGCCGGTTTGTGCTCTCGCTGGCGCCGAACGCCAACCAGACGCACAGCGTGCAGTACTTCGAGCGGACGCTCGACGACTCCGCCAACCGGCGCCTCTCGGTGCCCGAGGCGTTCCTGGCCACCGACGCGCTGCTCATCCTGATGGAGAACGTCGCGCGCGGACTCGAGGTGCATCCGGCGCGCATCCGGCGCCGGCTCGCCGATGAACTGCCGTTCATGGCCACTGAGGAGCTGATTGTGCGCGCCGTGCAGGCGGGCGGCGACCGACAGCAGATTCACGAAGTCATCCGCGTGCACAGCATCGCGGCGGCACGCGCCATGAAGGACGAGGGCGTGCCCAACGACATGCTCGATCGGCTCGCCGCCGATCCCGCGTACCCGGTGGCGATCGCCGACCTGGCGGATGCGCTCGATCCAGCGCGCTTTACGGGGCGCTCGGCGCAGCAAGTCACCGAGTTTCTGAACGAAATCGTGCAACCACTGCTTGCCGCGGCCGGGACGGTCGAGGCGAGCCGCGAGGAGGTTCGTGTATGAGTCCGACGACGGTGGGCACCACCGAGCTGCCCCTCCCCTGCGTCCGCCGCGGCAAGGTGCGCGACGTCTATGCCGTGGGCGACGACCGCCTGCTGCTGGTCGCCAGCGACCGTGTGAGCGCGTTCGACGTCGTGATGCGTGAGCTGGTTCCGTACAAGGGCGCCGTGCTCACACAGATCACCGCGTGGTGGCTGCACCAGTTCGAGAACGAGATCGCCCATCACATGCTGAGCACCGACGCCGACGAGATCGTGGCCGGCATTCCCGCGCTGCGCCCGTTCGTGCAGCAGCTACGCGGCCGCAGTATGCTCTGCCGCCGCACCGAGGTGTTCCCGATTGAGTGCGTGGTGCGCGGGTATATCGTCGGCTCGGCGTGGAAGGAGTACAAGGCGACGGGCACGCTGGCCGGCGAATCGCTGCCAGCGGGGCTGACGGAAAGCGCCCAGTTCCCGCGCCCGGTCTTCTCGCCGGCGACCAAGGCGGAGACCGGCCATGACGAGAACATCACGGTCGCCCAGATGCGCGAGGTGACGGGGGCGGCCGACGCCGAGGCGCTGGAGTCGCTCTCGCGTCGGCTGTACGAGCGCGGCCGCGACGTCGCCGCGGCGCGTGGCATCATCATCGCCGACACGAAGTTTGAGTTCGGGCGCGCGCCCGACGGGCGCATTCTCCTCATCGACGAGGTGATGACGCCCGACAGCTCGCGCTTCTGGCCCGCCGACCAATACGCGCCGGGCCGGTCGCAGCCGAGCTTCGACAAGCAGCCGCTGCGTGACTGGCTGGACGGCGAGCGCAAGGCGGGCCGCTGGGACGGCAACTATCCGCCGCCGACGCTGCCGGATGCCGTGGTCACGGCCACCAGCGAGCGGTATCTCGACGCCTTCAAGCGCATCACCGGCGCGCCGCTCGACACGAGCGCACTCTGATGCGATTCGCCCGTGAGGGTTTGCCGTTCATGTGGGCCGCCGCCGTCATCGCGGTGGCATTGGTGGCCGTGGCCTACCGTTGGCCGAGGCCGCTGCCCGTCGGGGCCGCCGTGGTCTTCGTGCTGCTCGCCATCTGGGTCGCGTATTTCTTCCGCGACCCCGAGCGCACCGGAGCACGCGGCCCGCAGCTGGTCATTGCGCCGGCCGACGGCAAGGTGGTGCAGGTGATGGAAGTAGACGAACCCGCGTTCATGCACGGCCGCGCCATTCGCATCGCCATCTTCATGAACGTGTTCAGCGTGCACGTTAACCGGTACCCGGTGAGCGGACGCGTCGCTTACACGCACTACAATCCCGGCAAGTTCCTGAACGCAGCGGTGGACAAGGCGTCGCTCGAGAACGAGCAGGCGTCAGTGGGCATTGAGGTCGGCGCGCACAAGGTGCTGGTGCGCCAGATCGCCGGACTCGTGGCTCGCCGCATTGTCACCTACAGCCGGCCGGGCGACCAGGCGGATCAGGGCGAGCGGTTCGGCCTGATCCGCTTCGGCTCGCGCGTGGATGTCTACCTGCCGGTCGGCAGCACGCCGCGCGTGAAGCTCGGCGAGCACACGTCGGCGGGCACCACCGTCATCGCGGAGCTTCCCTGATGCGCCGCCCAGCCCTGCCCCGCCCGTCGCTCGTGATGCTGCCCAACGGCCTGACGCTGGGGAGCCTGTTCTTCGGCATCTTCGCCATTGTCGCGGCCTCGCGTGGCGAGCACGTGCGCGCCGGCTGGTACATCGTGATGGCCGCGTTCCTCGACATGTTCGACGGCCGCATCGCCCGCGCCACCAACACGGGAAGTCGATTCGGCGAGGAACTCGACTCACTGGTCGACGCCATCTCGTTTGGCGTCGCGCCAGCGCTGATGATGTACTTCGCGGAACTCAACCACACCGGCTGGGACTGGATCTTTGTCTGGCTATACGTGGCCTGCGCCGTGATGCGGCTCGCGAGGTTCAACGTTGAACAGGCCGGCAAGTCGAAGGTCTTCTTCCAGGGCCTCCCGAGTCCGGCCGCCGGCGGCACGCTGGCCACCTACTACTGGTTCTCGCAGACAACGCTCTACCAGGAAACCATCATCGGCGACCTGCCGTGGCAGTCGATCCTCCGGTTCCTGATGATCGGGCTCGCCTTCCTGATGATCAGCAACGTGCCGTACCCCGCGTGGCCGCGCTTCTCGCTGCGCAATTGGTATGGCGTGTTCGGCATCTTCCTGTTCCTCGGGGTCATCGCCGGGACGCTCTTCCTGCCCAAGCAGTTCTTCTTCCCGCTCGGCGTCGCGTACACGCTGTCCGGCATCGTCATTGCCATCACGCGCGGCCTCTTCGACATGCCGTCGCCCTTTGGCGTAACCGAAGACGACGAGGACGACGAGGAGGCCGAGATGCTCGCCGCCGCGCCGGCCGACGCGCGCCGCACCGACGACCACCACCATCGCCGCCGTCGCCGCAGCCGCCATCGCGGCGAGCGCGGCGGTCCCGATTCAGGCGCACCAGAGGGTTCCACACCGTGAAGACTTTCCGCGTCAGCATTCACATCGTCCCGCGCAAAGGCCTGCTCGATCCGCAGGGCAAGGCCGTGGCCGACGCGCTGCACACGCTCGGCTTCGACGCCGTCCGTGACGTGCACGTGGGCCGCCATCTCGTCATCGAGACGTCGGCGGCCGATGCACACGCCGCCGAGCAGTCTGTGCGCGAGATGTGCGCGCGCCTGCTGGCGAACCCGGTCACCGAAGACTTCGAGATTGCCGGAGTGAGCGCCGCATGAAGTTCGGCATCGTCAGTTTCCCGGGCTCCAACTGCGACGATGATGCCGTCTTCGCCGCCACCGAGACGCTTGGCCAGCCCGCGGTCAAGCTGTGGCACAAGTCGCATGACCTGGAGGGGAGCGACGTGCTCATCCTTCCCGGCGGCTTCAGCTACGGCGACTACCTGCGCGCCGGAGCCATCGCCCGCTTCTCCCCGATCATGCAGGAGGTCGCGGCCCACGCCCAGCGCGGCGGACCGGTGATCGGCATCTGTAACGGCTTCCAGATTGCCTGCGAGGCGGGGCTGCTCCCCGGCGCCCTGATGCGCAATGCCGGCCTGCAGTTTCTCTCGATGCCCGTGACGATTCGCGTGGAAAACATCGCCAGCTGCTGGACGTCGCTGTGCACCGAGGGACAGTGCCTCACCATGCCGATCGCGCATGGCGAGGGGCGCTACACGGTGGATGCCGCCACCCTCGAACGGGTGGAGGGCGAGGGATTGGTCGTCTTCCGCTACGTCGACGCCAGCGGCGAGGCCACCGACGCCGCCAACGTGAATGGATCGCTCGACAACATCGCCGGCGTGCGCAACGCGGCCGGCAACGTGGTTGGGCTCATGCCGCACCCCGAGCGGGCGCTGGACTCGCTGCTCGGTTCCGCCGACGGACGCGTGCTGTTCGAGTCCGTACTCGCCGCCGTCAACGCCTGACCGGAGCTCCGATGCGCACACTTCTCTTTCTCCTGATCGCCGGCGCCCTCCCGCTGTCCGCGCAGGCGGTCGTCGATCCGGGCATGTCCAAGGCCGCGGTCGTCGCCCGACTGGGCGCTCCGGTCATCGAGCGCAGCGTGGGCGACGCCAGCTTTCTGTTCTACAAGAACAACTGCGAGCGCCGCTGCGGCATGAACGACGTCGTGGTCCTCGACAAGGGGAAGGTTGTCGACGCGGTCTTCCGCTCGGACAAGCGCCGGTACAGCGGCACGAGCTCCTCTCCGCGCATGATCCCGGCCGCTGAGGCTATCAAGGCGAAGCCGACCAAAGATGCGACGCCGGCCGACGGCCCGATCACCATCGAATTGAAGGGGCGCAAGCCCAGCTCTGGAGCCGCGTAGTCCGCGGTCGCCTCGCACGATTACCAACAGTATCTGACGCCACCCCCCAGCCGACTTCGCCGCCATGACTGACCATCACAAGCCCCCTCATTCGGACGACTTCAATCCGCCCCGCCCCGCGGATTTCCGGAAGCCCCGCACCGAGGACGAGTATTTCCTCAAGCTCGACGCCGAGCTGATCAAGGCGCACCGCGCGCGGCTCGACGCCGAGCGCAAGCATGCCGAGCGGCACGCCACGCACAACAAATGCCCCAAGTGCGGCGCCGATCTCGTGGAGACGAAGCACGGGCACATCCTGATCGACGTTTGCCCCAGCTGTAAGGGCGTCTGGCTCGACGCCGGCGAACTGGAAATGATCGAACACGTCGAGGAATCGAAGGTCGGTACGTTCCTCTCGGACCTCCTGAAGGGCCTCAGCCAAAAGTGACCGCAACTCCACGTTCCGGCGATCCCGTTATCACGCCCGCGCTCGTCGCCGAGCACGGACTCACCGCAGACGAGTTCGAACGCCTGCGCGCCATGCTCGACCGCGAGCCGACCTTCACCGAGCTGGGCATCATTTCGGCGCTGTGGAGCGAGCACTGCTCGTACAAACACTCGCGTCCGGTGCTCAAGACGCTCCCCACCCAGGCGCCGTACGTGCTGCAGGGCCCCGGGGAGAATGCCGGCGTCATCAGCATTGGCGACGGTCTGGCCGTGGCGTTCAAGATCGAGTCGCACAACCATCCGTCGGCGGTCGAGCCGTATCAGGGCGCGGCCACCGGCGTCGGCGGCATCCTGCGCGACGTGTTCACGATGGGCGCGCGTCCCATCGCCATGCTCAACTCGCTGCGCTTCGGTTCTCTCGACACGCCGCGCGTCCGCTATCTGGTGGGCGGCGTCGTGAAGGGGATCGGCGACTACGGCAACTGCGTCGGCATTCCGACGGTCGCCGGTGACGTGATGTTCGATGCCGCGTACGAAGGCAACCCGCTCGTCAACGCGATGTGCGTCGGCCTCCTGCGCGAGGAAGACCTGATTCGCGCCAAGGCCGAGGGCGTCGGCAATCCGATCATCGCCGTCGGCGCGCGGACCGGGCGCGACGGCATTCACGGCGCGTCGTTTGCCTCCGAGGACCTGAGCGACTCCAACGAGGCCAAGCGCCCGCGCGTGCAGGTTGGCGACCCGTTCACCGAGAAGCTTCTGCTCGAGGCGTCACTCGAACTGATCACCAGCGGCCACATTGTGGCCATTCAGGACATGGGCGCCGCCGGCCTCACCTCGTCATCCGCCGAGATGGCTGAACGCGGCGACGTCGGCGTCACGATCGACACGCTGAAGTGCCCGGTGCGCGAAACCGGCATGACGCCCTATGAGATCCTGCTCAGCGAGTCGCAGGAGCGGATGCTCGTGGTGGCGCTGAAGGGACACGAAGACGAGGTGAAGAAGATCCTCACCAAGTGGGACCTCACCGCCGAGGTGATTGGCGAGGTCATTGCCGATCCGGTGTATCGCGTCACCGAGGGCGATCACGTGGTCGCCGAGTTCCCGGGCACGCGGCTCGTCACGGATTGCCCGCAGTATCATCCCGAGGCGCACGAGGCCCCCGAGGCGGTGGCGCGCCGCGCGCAGGACGTGCACGCCGTGCCGGAGCGGCCTGAAGAGGCCAACCCGGCCTGGACACTGGAGCGACTGCTCGAGGCGCCGACCATCGCGAGCAAGCGGTGGATCACCACGCAGTACGATTCCACCGTGCGCACCAATACGGTGGCCGGCCCCGGTGCCGCCGATGCCGCGGTCATTCGCATCCGCGGCACGCGCAAGGCGATCGCGCTGAAGACAGACTGCAACGGTCGGTATGTCTATCTCGACCCGCGCGTCGGCGGACGCACGGCGGTCGCGGAAGCGGCGCGCAATGTCGCCTGCACCGGCGCCCGCCCGATGGCCATCACCAACTGCCTCAACTTCGGGAATCCCAAGAAGCCCGAGGTGTTCTTCCAGTTCCGCGAGGCGGTCTTCGGCATGGGTGATGCGTGCCGCGCGCTCGGCACGCCCGTCACCGGCGGCAACGTGTCGCTGTACAATGAGAATCCGCAGGGCGCCGTGTATCCCACGCCAACCATCGGCATGGTGGGACTCATCGACGACGTGGCGCACGTCACCCGCTCCTCATTCCGCACCGACGGCCAGTCCATCGTCCTGCTCGGCGACAACACCGCGGAGCTGGGCGGCAGCGAGTATCTAGCGTGGATCCACGGGGTCGTGGCCGGCGCGCCGCCGGCGTGCGACCTCGAGGCCGAGCGGCGACTGATCGACGCGCTCCTGGCGGCGATCCGCGAGGGGCGGGTGTCGTCGGCGCACGACTGTTCCGAAGGCGGGCTGGCCGTGGCGCTCGCGGAATGCTGCATCGCCGACGCCGCGCATCCGCTTGGAGCGCAGGTCGATCTCACGGCGTGGGCGGCGCTGCCGCTGCGCGCGCTGCTCTTTGGCGAGGCGCAAGGTCGCGTCGTCGTCTCCACGTCGCACCCCGACGCGGTCGTCGCCATCGCCGCCGCCCACGGCGTGCCGGCTGCGGTGATCGGGACGGTACGCAGTGCGAGCGCCGGGCTGGTGATCACCGTCGGCGCCCGCACCATTCGCTCGGACACGGTGCGCCTGAGCGACGCGTTTCACGGCGCCCTCCCCCGCGCAATGAAGCGCGCGGCAGCGGACGTAGTGGTGCAAGATCCTGCGCTGGTCGGAGGGACGCGCTGATGTGCGGCATCTTTGGAATCACCGGAACCCCTGACGCGGCGCGCATCACGCACCTCGGCCTGTACTCGCTCCAGCACCGCGGCCAGGAGTCGGCCGGCATCGTCGCCGTCTCCGCCGACGGCACGGCGCAGACGGTGCGCAAGATGGGCCTCGTGTCCGACGGATTCGAGGAGGAGCGCATCGCCACGCTCGACGGCCCCACGGCCATTGGTCACACGCGATACTCCACCGCGGGCACGAGCACCATCGACAACGCCCAGCCCGTCTTCGTGCGCTTTCGCGGCGGTCACATTGCGCTCGCGCACAACGGCAACCTGACCAACGCGGTCGAGCTGCGCGGCGCGCTCGAGGCCGACGGATCGATCTTCGCGTCGTCCATGGATAGTGAAGTCATCGTCCATCGCATTGCGAAGTCACGAGCGACGCAGCCCGAGGCCCAGTTGGCCGACGCGCTCACCGGCGTTGAGGGGGCGTTCTCGCTGGTCGTCGTCATCGGCACCACGCTGCTCGCCGCGCGCGACCCGCACGGCTGGCGCCCGCTCGTGATCGGACGGCTCGGCGACGCGTGGGTCTTCGCCTCGGAGACGTGCGCGCTGGACATCGTGGGCGCCACGATCGTGCGCGACGTCGAAGCCGGGGAGATCGTGGCCGTCGACGCCAATGGCCTGCGTTCCACCAAGTTCGCGGCCACGGCGCCGCTTCACCGCTGCGTCTTTGAGTACATCTACTTCGCGCGCCCCGACAGCCGGGTCTTTGGCGGCTCTGTCGACCGCGCGCGCCGTGCCCTCGGCCGGCAGTTGGCCAAGGAGCAGCCGGCCCCGGGCGCCGACATCGTCTTTGCAGTCCCGGATTCGTCCAATGCCGCGGCGTTGGGTTACGCTGAGGCGTCCGGGCTGCGTCTGGAGCATGCGCTGATCCGCAATCACTATGTGGGACGCACGTTCATCCAGCCGACACAGGCCGGACGCGATGCGAAGGTCAAGGTCAAGTACAACGCCGTGCGCGAAGTGCTTGAAGGGCGCAGCGTCGTGATGGTGGACGACTCGATCGTGCGCGGAACGACGACGCGCGGCCTGGTGGCGCTGTTGCGGGGCGCGGGTGCCCGCGAGGTGCACATGCGCGTCTCGTCGCCGCCGATCACGGGCCCCTGCTACTACGGCATCGATACACCCGAACGCGAGCAGCTCATCGCGGCCAATATGTCCATTGCCGAGGTCGGCCGGGCTATTGGCGTCGATTCGCTCGGCTACCTGTCGCTCGACGGCATGCTCGGCGCGGTGCCGGATGGTCCGGATGGCTTCTGTCATGCCTGTTTCTCCGGGCAGTACCCCACGAAGCCCCCAGTGGATATCAAGCGGTACCGGTCGGGCGTGTAGCCCGGCCGTCTTCACCTTTGGAGGGGCAGCATCTTGACGCAGCGAGTCTTCTTTTTCGGGGACGGACGCGCGGAAGGAACGCGCGAATGGAAGGATCTGCTTGGCGGTAAAGGGGCGAACCTCGCCGAGATGACCAACATCGGCATCCCGGTGCCGCCTGGGTTCACGATTTCGTGCCCGATGTGCGACGCCTTCCTGCAGGATGGCAAGGTACCGGGCGGCCTGCGCGACGAGGTGGAGGCGTCGATCAAGAAGCTCGAGGCGTCCACGGGCCGTCGGTTTGGCGACTCGACCAATCCGCTGCTCGTGTCGGTGCGCAGCGGGGCGCGCGTCTCGATGCCCGGGATGATGGAGACCATCCTCAATCTCGGCCTCAACGACGAGACCGTGCAGGGGCTCGCCGACCAGAGCGGCAATCCGCGATTCGCGTGGGATTCGTACCGCCGCTTCCTGCAGATGTACGGTGAAGTTGTGCTCGGCGCCTCGGCTCACCTGTTCGAGTCGCTGCTGGCGGCCAAGCGCATGGTCTCCGACGTCAAGACCGACGCCGAAGTGCCGGTGGAGTTGATGCAGGCGCTGGTCGTCGAGTACAAGGCATTGATTCGCTCGCATACCGGCCATCCGTTCCCGATGGAACCCCGCGAGCAGCTGTGGGGCGCGATTGAAGCGGTGTGGAAGTCGTGGATGATTCGGCGCGCCGTCGACTACCGGAGGCAGTACAGCATCGCCGAAACGCCTGGCACGGCGGTCAATATCTGCACGATGGTGTTCGGCAACCTCGGCCCCGATTCCGGAACCGGCGTCGCGTTCACGCGCGATCCCTCGACGGGCGAGCAGCGTTTCTACGGCGAGTTCCTCGTCGATGCGCAGGGCGAGGACGTCGTGGCCGGCATCCGCACGCCGCTGCCGATCTCGGCGATGGCCAAGCTGTGGCCCGGACCGTACGACCAGCTGATGCAAGTGCAGGCCAAGCTCGAGCGGCACTTCCACGACATGCAGGACCTCGAGTTCACGGTCGAGCGCGGCAAGCTCTTTCTCCTGCAGACGCGCAACGGCAAGCGCACCGTTGGCGCCGCTGTCCGCATCGCGCGCGACATGGTCAACGAGGGGCTGATCACACAAGCCGAGGCCGTGCGCCGCGTGCAGCCCACGCAGCTCGACCAGTTGCTGCATCCCGTCATCGACACCGGACGCGGTGACGTGCCGCTGGCCACGGGCCTCCCCGCGAGCCCGGGCGCAGCCAGCGGCAAGGCCGTGTTCGACGCCGACGCCGCGGAGCTGCAGGCGCGCCAGGGCGACAAGGTGATCCTCGTGCGCGAAGAGACCACGCCCGATGACTTCCACGGCATCGTCGCCGCGCGCGCCGTCCTCACGGCCCGTGGCGGCATGACGAGTCATGCGGCCGTCGTCGCCCGCGGCATGGGCAAGTGCGCCGTCGTCGGCTGCGGCGCCATGAAGGTGGACGCGACGCACCGACTCTTCACGGTGGGTGATGTCACCATTCGCGAGGGCGAATGGGTGACAGTGGACGGGGCGTCCGGCAACGTGTACGCCGGCGACCTGCCGACCCAGCCCAGCGAAGTCATGCGCGTCATGCTCGGCGAGCTGCCGCCCGAGAGCGCGCCGGTGTATCAGGCGTACAGTGAGATTCTTGGCTGGGCCGACGGCTCGCGCCGGCTCAAGGTGCGCACCAACGCCGACACGCCGCACGACGCCCGGCAGGCCCGGCAGTTCGGCGCCGAAGGCATTGGGCTCTGCCGCACCGAACACATGTTCTTCGAAGGCGAGCGCATCACCGCCATGCGCGAAATGATCTGCGCGCACGACGAAGCCGGACGGCGGCGTGCCCTCGACAAGCTTCTCCCCATGCAGCGCGCGGATTTCGAGGGGATCTTCGAGGCGATGGACGGCCTGCCCGTCACCATTCGCCTGCTCGACCCGCCGCTGCACGAGTTCCTGCCGCACGGCGGCGAAGAAGCCAAGCTGCTGGCCCGCACGCTCGGCGTAACGCGCCAGGAACTCACGCACGTGGTTGAGTCGCTGCGCGAGACCAATCCGATGCTCGGCCATCGCGGCTGCCGGCTTGGCATCACGTATCCCGAGATCACCGAGATGCAGGCGCGGGCGATCTTCGAGGCCGCCGCGCAGTGCACCAAGCGCGGCATCACCGTGCTCCCCGAGGTGATGGTGCCGCTCGTGGCCACGTTCCACGAGTTCGCCCACCAGCGCACGATCATCGAGCGCGTGGCCGCCGCCGTGGCCGCGGAGACGGGAACCACGGTGCCGTTCCTCACCGGCACCATGATCGAACTGCCGCGCGCGGCCCTGACCGCGGCGGAGATTGTGCGAGCCGGGGCGCAGTTCTTCTCCTTCGGCACCAACGACCTGACGCAGACCACACTCGGCCTGAGCCGCGACGACGCCGGACGGTTCGTTCCGTTCTATGTGGACCGCGGCATCTTCCCCACCGATCCGTTCCAGGTGCTCGATGTGGACGGCGTCGGCAAGCTCATCACCTACGCGGTGCGCGAGGGGCGCGGCGTGGAGGAGAGGCTCAAGGTCGGGATCTGCGGCGAACATGGCGGCGAGCCGAAGTCGATTGCGTTCTGCCACGCGCAGGGGCTCGACTACGTGAGCTGCTCGCCGTTCCGCGTGCCCATCGCGCGGCTCGCCGCGGCGCACGCGGCGCTCGAGTAGTCACACGGCAGCACCCACTTCTCGAACAGGAGATACACTCAGATGGATCGCAAGGCAGACGCCCAGTGGTTTGGCGACCTCAAGTCCGGCAACGGCACGATGGCGGTTGGGAGCGGCGCATTCAGCGGACCGTTCTCGTTCATCAGCCGCTTTGAGAAGAGCGGCGACACGAATCCCGAAGAGCTGCTCGGCGCCGCCCACGCCGGCTGCTTCTCGATGGCGCTCGCCAACTCGCTGGCCGGCGCCGGTCACGTGGCCACCAGCGTCAAGACGACGGCCGTGGTGACCGCCAACAAGGGTGCCACGGGCTTCGCCATCACGGGCATTGCGCTGACGACGCGCGGTGTGGTGCCGGGACTCAGCGAGGCGGAGTTCCAGAAGTTCGCCGAGGAAACGAAGACCGGCTGCATCATTTCCCGGGCGCTCGCCGCGGTCCCAATGACGCTCGACGCAAAGCTCGAAGGGTAGATCATACACATCGGGCGGCGGCACGCCGGATCACCGCCGCCCGCCGCGCAACCATCCCCACTCGGCGGGTGTCATAAGGGACGATGCTGTGCGCCTTCCCAGCCCCTTCGACCCCGCCATGAGGCTCTACGTCCTGCCGCTGCTCTGCGCCGCGGCGTCCCTGCACGCGCAGGCTCCGACCGACCGCCTCCGTGGGCGCGTCGTTGATGATTCCGCCCGCGTCGTCGTTGGCGCGACCGTCTTTGCGACGCGCGCCCCTGATCGGGCGGTGAAACAGGCCACGACCGACAGCACGGGTCGCTACCTCATTGCCTTTGAGAACGGCACGGGCGACTACCTCGTCAATGTCACGGCTGTCGGCTTCCGAACGGCGCGCCGTCGCGTGCCCGTGGACAGCGCCACGCACGACGCAACGGCCGACTTTACGCTCGCGCGCGAGGCGGCAACGCTCGCGGCCGTAAAAGTGGAGGCCACCAAGCCGGTCAAGGCGTCCAATGATGTGAGCCCGTTCTCGAGAGAGACCGGCAGCACCGAACGCTGGGCCGATGGCGTGAACGGACAGCTGTCGCCAGCGATGGCCGGTGACATTGGCGCGCTCGCCGCCACGATGCCCGGCTTCGTGAGCGGTCCCGGCGGCCTGTCGTTCATGGGGGCCGGCTCGCAGTCCAACCTCACCACGCTGAACGGCATGGCGCTTGCCGCGTCGGCGATCCCGCGCGCGGCACGGGTGGAGACGCGCGTGAGCGGGACGACGTACGATCCAACCCGCGGTGGATTCGCGGGCGCCAACATTGACGTGCGCCTCGGCCCGGGGAGTCGCTTCTACCAGGAGCGCAACGCGTACGCGACGTTCGACTCGCCATCGTGGCAGCGCACTGACGCCATCGGACGCTCCACGGGCGCGACGAGTGCCGTGGCGCGCGCGAGCGCGGGGGCCAATGGAGAGCTGATTCGGCAGGCGCTCACGTACAACGCCGCGGTCGATCTCACACGCAGCCGCAGCGATCTCTCCACGCTCGCCTCCGCAGATCGCGCGGCCTTCCCTCGCGCCGGTGTCGCCGCCGACTCGGTGGCCCGGCTCGCCGCCGCCGCGCAGGCGCTCGGCATTCCGCTGCGCGCGGGCGGCGTGCCCGCGAACCGGGAACGCTCCGTCGTCACCTGGCTTGGCCGACTCGACGATATCCGTGACTCGCTGCACCTGCGGACCCTCACGACACTGGCCTCTTTCACGCGCGACGGCGCGCTCGGCCTCGGTACGCTCACCGCGCCGTCAGCAGGTGGACAGCGCGACGAGCGGGTATCCGGCGCGCAGCTGCAGATGAGCGATTTCGTCGGCGCTGCGCACTTGGTGTTGAATCAAACTCGACTCGCGGCCAGCCGCTCACGCACCTCAACCGCGCCATATACCCTGTTGCCGTCGGCGAGCGTGATGGTGCGCTCGCTCAGCGCCTCGGGCGCCGACGTTGCCTCGCTTGGCGTGGGAGGCGGCGCAGGGTTCGCGTCGGACGAGGAGCGGTGGACGCTCGAAGGAGCGAACGAGACCATCTGGAATGCGCGCGGTCGGAAGCACCGGTTCAAGGCGATGGTCTGGGGACGCATTGACGGCACGCGCCAGTCGACCCGCGGCGAGCTGATGGGAAACTACGCGTACGCCTCGCTCGCCGATTTCGCCGCCAACCGACCCTCGTCTTTCGCGCGCACGCTCAGCCAGCCCGACCGCGCGGGCACGGCCTTCAATGCCGCGACCGCTGTCGCGCACCAGTTCAATCCGAATCGCTGGTTCAATGTGCTGTACGGACTTCGCGCCGAGGCCAACGGTTTTGGCACGCGTCCGGACCGCAACGTCGCGATCGAGCAGGCGCTGGGCGTTCGTACGGGCCTCGCGCCAACGCGTTGGCACGTCAGTCCACGCGTTGGATTTCAGTGGACATACAATCGTGACCGCGACAACGGCAACGGGCTGTCCAACAACCAAATTGGGACGTTCTACCGCACGACGTCGGGTGTGCTGCGCGGCGGCATTGGCGAGTTCCGCGACCTGTTGCGCCCGGACCTCGTTGCCAGCGCAGCGGCGCGCACGGGCCTTCCCGATGGCACGCAGTCTATCGGATGCGTGGGGACGGCGGTGCCGATCCCCGACTGGCAGCAGCTTATTGCCGATCCGGCGAGCGTCCCGTCGCGGTGCGCCGACGGCGGCGGCGTGCTCGCGCAGAACGCGCCAGGGGTATCGCTGATCGATTCGCGCTTCGACGTGCCCCGCAGTTGGCGCGCGTCGCTGGACTGGAACACGAACCACCGCTCGCTCATGTGGCGCCTGTCCGGCGTGGTGTCGTACGATCTCGACCAGCCGGGCAGCTACGACGCCAACTTCTCGGGCGTTTCGCGCTTCGCGCTCGGCGGCGCGGACGGCCGGCCGGTCTACGTCACGCCGGCGTCCATTGACGCGCGCAGCGGCCTGCTCAGCTCCACCGAGTCGCGGCGCAGCGCCGCCTTCAATCGCGTGGACGTGCGCACCAGCGATCTGCGCGGCATCGGGGAGCAATTCACGATCACGCTCGCCCCCGATCCGTTCCGCCGCAATCGCCCCCGCGGCTGGATGAACAGCGTGTATGGCTCGATGTCGTACACGTGGCAGCGCAGTCAGCGGCAGGCGCGCGGATTCGACGGCGCGGGATTCGGCGACCCACGACGTGTGGAGTGGGCGCCCGCCAGCAGCGACGCGCGCCACGTCGTGCTGTTGCAGGCGGGGGCGTACATCCCCAAGGTCGGCGCGTGGACCGTGTCATCGCGCCTGCAATCTGGCCTGCCGTTCACCCCCATCGTGCAGGGTGACCTCGACGGCGACGGCCGCGGCGGAGACCGCGCCTTTGTGCCGTCCGCGGCAGGGACCGATTCGCTCAGTGGGGCAATCCGCTCACTGCTCGCCACGGCATCGCCGGCGGCGCGCTCGTGTCTCAACGACTGGGCCGGCCGGGTCGCGGCGCGCAACGGCTGCCGCGGCGCGTGGACTGCCACGATGAATGCGCAGTGGCGTCCCTACCTCCCCACCCGGATCGCGCGCCGGCTCACCGTGTCGGTGTTCTTCCAGAACATCCTCGGCGGTCTTGACCAGATGCTCCACGGCAGCGACATGCGCGGATGGGGGTCGACGTCGTCCCCCGATCCAGTGCTGCTCGTTCCCCGCGGCTTCGACGCCGCGTCGCGCACGTACAGGTTTACCGTCAATCCGCGGTTCGCCGACACCCGGCCTACCAGTACGCTCCTGCGCGAGCCGTTTCGCGTCACGCTCGATTTCCAGATGCGACTGAGCGTCGATTACGACCTGCAGCAGCTGCGCCGTGCCCTCGAACCACAGCGCATACAGAAGCAGTGGGTGCGGCGCGACGCCGACTCATTGGCCTCGTTCTATCTCCGTAACACGTCCAACATTCACGCCGCCCTGCTCGCCGAGAGCGACTCGCTGCTCCTCAACGCTCGTCAAATCGCCGCGCTGCGCGCGCTCGATTCGACGTATAAGGCGCAGGTGCGCGCCATCTACCGCCCGCTGGGGACCTTCCTCTCGCAGTTCGCCGATGGCCAGGCCACCAAGGTGGCGCTCGACAGCGTGTCCGTCACATCGAAGGCGTACTGGAAGGTCTTCTGGGAGCAGCCCGAGAAGGCGGACTCCGTCATCACGCCGATCCAACGTCAGTTGATGCCGATGCTCAACGGAATGCTCGGCGTCCCCAGGAAGGACCGCGAACACTCACAGTGGCAATTTGGGTACAGCATACCACTGGTGGATCCCAAGAAGCCGTGATGTCAGCCCCGCGACGAGGCGGGGTCGCATGCGCACGCGGGGGGCCAGACAGCCGTCTGGCCCCCCGCGCGCATTGGTCCCGCCGCGCTCCTACGGCTGCACCACGCACCCCTCAGCCTTCGCGCACTTGGGATCGACCGGCGGCAGCTTGAGTCGAGCCGCCTCCTTGTTGAACGCCGCGAGGTCCGCCTTCCAGACTTGCGCGAGCTTGTCGGTCTGCACCTTCAATTGCGCCGACTGGATGGCGAAGATCTCCGGAATGTTGGACGTCGGGCGTCCGTCGCCGGCGCTGACCACGCGCAGCAGTGACGCCAGCCGGTTGTTGATCTTGATCGGGAAATTGAGCGGGTCCTGATTGCTCTGGTTCTGCACCTGGTAGACGTCGTCTTCCACATCGGCGGCATTGGTCACCAGTCGGTCGCCGGCGCCCTTGAGCGCGGCGTCGTTGGCGCGCTTCAGACGGTCGGCCACCTGCCCCTTCACGTTGCGAATGTCGACCACCGCCTGATTCGCCTCGCTCACCTTGTCGCGGATCTTGATGGCGAGCGCAAACTGCGCCTGCAGATCGGCGTCGGTGGCCTCCGTATTCCACGGATTGCGACGGACGGTGATCGGCTGGATCTGCGTCTTGCCGTCCACGCTGAGCCGCACGGCGTACCGACCCGGCGCGGCGGCCGGCCCGGCCGTGGTCGCGCCCCAGAGGATCATACCCGGAAACGTCGTCGCGCCCGCGTAGTTGAGGTCCCAGGTGAACCGATGCACGCCTGCCGTCCTGGGCGGCGGCGCCGTGAAGCCGAATCGACGGCCGCCGGCTGCTGGGGCCGCGGCAGCTGCCGCCCCAGTGTCCGGTGCGAAGGTCCGAATCACGTTGCCCGCGGCGTCGAGCACATCGATGGTCACCGACTTCGCCGGCGTCTTCAGCCAATAGTTGATGGTTGCGCCGAGCCCCGACCGATACGCCACCGGTGGCACGAAGAGATACGGATCCGCCGACGCAATGGTCGCCGGCGTGGCCTGCCGCAGCACCGACGCATTGTCGAGCACCCAGAAGCCGCGCCCGTGCGAAGAGATGACGAGTTCGTTCTCCTTGACCAGCAGGTCCGACACCGGCGCGTCGGGCATGTTCAGGCGCAGCGACGTCCAATGCGCGCCGTCATCTGACGACACGTACACGCCGTGCTGGGCGGCGGCGTACAATAGACCGCGCCGCCACGGATCCTCGCGCACCGTGTGCACGTAGTCGTCGGCGCGAATGCCGTTCACGATCTTGCGCCACGTCTTGCCGTAATCGACGGTGGCAAAGATATACGGCGCCGTGTCGTCCATCAGCGGACGACGCACCGAGACGTAGGCGGCGCCGTCGTTGAACGCCGACGCATCGATCTGGCTGACGCGGCCGAAGGCCGGCATCTCTTTGGGAGTGACGTTGGTCCACGTCGCGCCGCCGTCGCGCGTCACATGCACCAGCCCGTCGTCCGAGCCGGTCCAGAGCACATTGGCGTTCTTCTTGCCCGGTCCAAGCGCGAAGATGACCGCGTATACCTCAGGACCGTTCATGTCGCCCGTGATCGGCCCGCCCGAGTGTCCCATCGTCTTCGGATCGTGGCGCGTGAGATCGCCGCTGATCGCCTTCCATGTCTTGCCGCCGTCCGGCGTCATCCAGACCCGCTGTGACGAGACGTAGAGCAGGTTCGGATTCGCCGGCGAGAAGATGATCGGATAGGTCCACTGCCACCGTTCGCGGATCTCGCTCGACGGTTCGCCGGAGTACATCCACGGATACGGATTGACTTCGCGTCCCTGGCCGAGGCGTCGGTCGTACTTGTCGAGGAAGCCGCCGTTGTTGGTGCCGGCGAAGTAGAGGTCCGGGTTCTTGGGATCGGGCGCCATGTACCCCGGTTCGCCGCCGCCCGCCGTGTACCACACCTGCGGCGCGCGTCCCTCGGGGAGCCCCGGAATCTGCCGGCCACGCGCCGGCCCGAGGTTCCAGTTGAACGGAATGCAGAGCGTCGAGTTGTCCTGCTGGGAGCCGCACAGATGGTACGGGATATGCGCCGTGGTGGCGACGCGGTAGAACTGCTCCGTCGGAAAGTCCTCCTCGCTCCAGCGCTGGCCGCCGTTCATCGACACCGCGCCGCCCCCGTCATTGCCGATCACCAGATGCTTGGGATCATCGGGATCCACCCACAGATCGTGATGATCGCCGTGCGTGCCGTTCCCCACCGACACCATCGTCTTGCCCTGATCATCCGAGCGGAACGCGCTGGTATTGAGCATGTACACCACGTCGGCATTCTTGCTGTCGGCGGTCACGTGCGTGTAGTAGAACGCGCGCTGCCGCACGTTGCGGCTCTCCGTCGTCAGCGACCACGTGGCGCCGGCGTCGTCCGACTTGAACAGGCCGCCCTTGGCGTTCTCCACCAGCGCGTATACGCGGTTGGAGTTGACGGGCGACACCGACACTCCAATGCGGCCGACCAGTCCGGCCGGCATGCCGGGATTGCGCGTGATCTCCGTCCACGTCTCGCCGCCGTCGGTGCTCTTGAACAAGCCGCTCCCCGCTCCGCCCGACGACATCGTGTACTCGGTGCGATACGCCTGCCACAGCGCCGCGTACAGCACGTTGGGATTGTTGCGATCCACGGTGAGGTCGATCGCGCCAGTGGAATCGTTGCGGAACAGCACCCGACGCCAGTTCTTGCCGCCATCGGTGCTCTTGTACACGCCACGCTCGGCGTTGGGCGCCGAGTGCTTGCCGAAGGCCGCCACCCAGATGATGTCGGCGTTCGTCGGGTGAATCCGGATCTTGGCGATGTTTTCCGACGCGGCGAAGCCCACATGCGTCCACGTCTTGCCGGCGTCGGAGGACTTGTACACGCCGTCGCCAGCCATGATGTTGCCGCGGATGCACGTCTCGCCCATCCCGATGAATACGATGTCGGGATTCGACTCCGACACGGCAACCGCTCCCACCGAGGCGGAGCGTACCTGTCCGTCGGTCACCGGCGCCCAGTTCTCGCCTGCATCGGTGGTCTTCCACAGGCCGCCGCCAACCGCGCCGAAGTACGCCTCCTTCGGGCGACCCCGCACACCGCTGACCGCAATCGAGCGGCCGCCGCGGTCAGGGCCGACGTTGCGCCATTTGAGCGCGGCGAGCAGCGCCGAATCAGAGCCGGCGGCGCGAACCGCGGGCTTCGGCGCGGACGCCGGACCTCGCCCGGCCGCCGACACAGTTAGTGCGCTCACGAACAGCGCGGGGAATGCCAGGGAGCGTTGGAGTCGAGACATGCCCTCTTCCTCTGGTGCTGAGAATGGTCGCCGGAACCCGTCAAAGGACGCGGAGTAACGCGACAACGTTGACGCGTGGGCGTCGACTCGGCAACTGGCCAAGCATTCCGGTCGGAGCCCCGACGTGATACGTTCCGGCATGCTAACCCAGAGCGACCCGATGCAGTTCGAGATCATCGCGCTCAACCTGCTGTACGCCGTCGCCGGCGTGGTGCTGATGTTCGTCAGCTACCGCGTCATCGACCGACTCACGCCGGAAGTCAACTTCCCGGCCGAACTCGGCAAGGGCAACGTGGCCGTGGCTATCTTCGTGGCGGCGATCTTCATCGCCATCGCCATGATCATCGGAAGCGCGCTCAACTAGACGCGGCCATGACCCACCGCTGGCTGCTCCTGTGCGGGGTGGCGGCGCTCGTGATGGCGCCGCTCCATTTGTCGGAGGCGCAGAGCGCCGCCCGTGCGGCGTCCAAGCGCCTCGCCGACCGCAATGGCAGCCGCTATGACGACACGTTTCGACGGTACAGCAAGCGGTACTTCGGCCCCGGCTTCGACTGGCACTACTTCAAGGCCCAGGGCCTCGCGGAGAGCGGGCTCGACCCCAACGCCACCTCCTACGTGGGCGCGCGCGGCATCATGCAACTGATGCCGAGCACCTACCAGGCCATCAGCTCGCGCCGCTCGGAGTTTGGCGCCATCAACGACCCCGAGTGGAACATCGCCGCCGGCATCATGCACGACCGGTACCTGTGGAAGCTGTGGAGCGTTTCCATCAGCGAGCGCGAACGACCGGCCTTCATGTTCGGCAGCTACAACGCCGGCGAGGGGACCATCAAGCGGGCACGCGTGACGGCCCTCGATCGCACGGGGAACGGTGAGCAGTGGGCGCACATTGAGCAGGTCGCCCCCCAGGTGCCCCGTTGGCGGTATCGGGAGACGCTCGACTACGTGCGAAAGATCAACCGGTACTACAGCGGCCTTCGCGTTGTTCGCTAGGTAAGTTGTTTCGTGGCATAGCCTTAACGCGCCCCGCCAGCGCCTCGCGTCGGTCTGACGGCAGAATGACAGTCCCGCTGTATAACGTCGGTCAAGCGCAACCGCTTGAGGACGTTCATGAGGGTTACATCTGTTTCGTTTCTCCTGACCGACGCCGACATCACATCGTGCTCCCTGATGTCCATGGGCGGTCGCAGCATTGGCCGGCTCTCATCGGAAAGACCGCTCGTCGTCGACCTCCCCCCTGGGACGCACGTCCTGCAGGCTCGATGCTGCGTCGCCGCCAGCGACCTGGACGTCCACGTGGACGATGTCGAGCAACAGGAGATTAGGCTCGCCGTCGTATCCGGCGAGATGTGCGTCGTGTCCTGACCGCGTCAGGTCAGGTCGATCCGCTCCCACCGCACCTCGTAGTGCCGCAGGATGGAGCTCCGCTCCTCCGCCTCCTGCGACGCGATGCTTGTGTACGGATGCTGAAACACCACGCGCCGTACGCCCCGCCTCACCAGCGAGCGGGTGCACGCCAGGCACGGCTCATGCGTGACATAGGCGACCGCAATGTGGCCGTCACAGAAGCCGAGGGCGTTCTCTTCCGCGTGGCTGGTGTGCAGACAGCGCTGCCCCGGCTTGCAGGTATCCGGCGTGCAGTGCGGCATCCCCGGCAGGGCGCCGTTGAAGCCGGCCGACGCGACGCCGCCGTCCGGGCGCAGCAAGACGGCGCCGACCTTGAGCCGGCAGCACGTGCCGAGCCGGCTCAGCTCATTGGCCATGCGAAGGAAGACTTCGTCTTTCAGTGCCTTGCGGTCCATTGCTCACACGGTGGTGAATGACGGCGGGAAAGATGCGGTCACACCGCGCGTACGGCAATCGGCGCCTCCGGTCGTATCACTGCACCGATAAAACGAAACAGCGGCGCCGACTGGCGCCGCTGATTCACACAGGAAATCGATTTCATGGAGGCGGAGGGAGTCGAACCCTCGTCTTGCACAGGATCATCCACAGCGTCTACGTGCGTAGCTCACCGATTGATGTTTCCGGCGGCTGGGTGGTGAGCGCCCGACCGACAGATGAGCCTTCTAGAGTTTCGCGCGGCCGCCGAAGGCGTACGGCCTCGCTATCCCGGATTTGCGATACCTGACGAGCCGCCCCGGGAGGGCTTCCCACCAGGCACTGCTGGGGTAAAGCCTAAGCTTTACGCAGCAAGAGCGAAGTTGTTGTTCGCAGTTAAACGTTTCCCAGGCGGTTTTACGAGGAACCCGAGGACCTCGGCACGCAGCCATAGAGCCACCTACACAATCGAAACCAGGTCGCCCCCGACTACTGACTCAATATAACAGGCTCAACGGCGATTTAGGATATGGACTTAGGATCGCGATTTAGGACAACGACTTAGGATATCGATTAGCGATCACACCCATCGCGAATCGCGGTCCTTCATCGCGATCCGAGATCGCGATCCTAAGTCCGAATCCTCAATCACCCCGCAACGACGCGGTTCCGCCCACCCCGTTTGGCCTCGTACAGCCGCTCATCGGCCCGCTTGAAGATCGTCGCCTTTCCGTCACCGCCGGCCGCGTAGGTCGCCACCCCCATGCTGACCGTTACCTGAATGGTCACGCCGCCGTGCTGCACCATCATGGCCTCGATCCGCTGTCGCAGCCGCTCGGCCAGTTCCGTCGCGCCCTCCTCAGCCGTCTGAGGCAGCAACAGCGCCAGCTCCTCACCGCCCAGCCGCGCGCACACGTCCACCGTGCGGACGCCCTCGTGCAACACGGCGGCGACGCGCTGCAGCACCACGTCGCCGGCGTCGTGGCCGTGCGTGTCGTTCACCTTCTTGAAGAAATCGATGTCGCAAATCACGAGCGCGCACGCGCCGCCAAAGCGGTCGGTCTCGGCGAGCACACGTTCGAGCTGCTCATCGAAGTGCCGCCGGTTCCAGAGGCCCGTGAGCGCATCGGTACGCGAGCGCCGGCTCGTCTCCGCCAGTTCCCACGACGCTTCCAGCGCGTTGACCGCCAGCGCCGACAGCACGCTGCCGTTGCGAATCTCCAGCGCGCGCAGCACGCCCGGGCGTGAGGCCCCGACCAGCAGCGCGCCAATCGCGTCGGCGCCGCGCATCATCGGCAGCACGGCCATGGAGCCGGCCACCAACCCGCCGTCGTCGTCTCGCAGCAGACCGCCGCGATCGGCGAGGAACCGCGCATCCTCCCAGAAATTCGGCGTCCCCTCAATGCAGGCCGCACCCGCCACCGAGCCCGCCGACACGTCGCTGTCGTGCAGTGTTGCCGGCGTGGCGTCGCTGTACGCCGCCACGCGCCCGTTGCGCTGGCTCGCGTCCCAGCGCAGGAGCACCGCGTATTCACCGCCCGTTACCTCCACGGCGTAGTCACACAGCGCGCGCTCGAGCACCGACGGCTCATGCGAGCGCTGCAGCTCGCGCGCAATGCGCAGCAGCGCGCGGGTGAAACGGCTCTGCCGCGCCACTTCGTTGCGCGTCGAGAAGAGCCCCACGAAACGACCCACCTGCGCGGCGTGATGCGGCAGCCAGTCGCGCAACGCATCGCGCGGTGTCGTGAAACGCTCCGCAGTCTGGAGCACCAGGGCGCCAGCCGGCTCCCCCGATGCAAATCGAACCGGACAGATCGCCACGCGCGGTTCGCCGTCCCGGCGCTCAAAGCCGACCATCCGTTCGGCAGCCGACCAGGCGACCAGCGCACGTTCGGCGGCTGTCCCCCACGTCGCGCCGACGGGCGGAAGCCCCTCGCCCGACCAGGCAACGATCTCCAGCGGCGCGTCCTCGCCGGCCGCGCGACGCCAAAGCGTTACCTCGTTGGCGCCGTGTTGCCGCGCCAGGTCGCGGAGAAACGGACGCAGCTCCTCGGACAGCTCCTGCGCGTCATACTGGGCAAGCGAGATGAGATCCTCGCCGCGAAGCACCTGCAGTGGATTGAGCGAGGGGCGCGGCGACGCCGAATGCGGCGGTGCCTGGCGCGGCTGGACCACGGGTTCGGTGGGCGTCATCGACGAACGGCGGCGCGCGCCCAGCCAGAGGCCAGCCAGCAGGCCAGCCACCGCCCCCACCGCGAGGAGCGCGAGCGCGGGGCCCACTGGGCTACGCCTCCCGGTCGAGAATGCGGGCCGCGGCGACGGCCGCCCCAAATCCGTTGTCGATGTTGCAGACCACCACTCCGGCCGCGCATGAGTTGAGCATCGTGAGCAGGGCGGCCAGCCCGTTGAAGCTGGCGCCGTACCCAACGCTCGTCGGCACCGCAATGACCGGCACCCGCACCATGCCGCCCACCACCGACGGGAGCGCGCCATCCATGCCGGCCACCACGATGATCACGCGCGCCGCCCGCAGCGTCTCCTGCTGCGCCAGCACGCGGTGGATGCCCGCCACCCCGACATCGGCCACGCGACGGGCGCCGTGTCCGAAGGCCCGCAGCGCCATTATGCACTCCTGCGCGACGGGGAGGTCGCCCGTGCCCGCCGTCACAACCAGCGCGCCCGTCTCCGCCGGCGGCGGCGCATCCGCCCGCCGCATCAGCGCCGTCCGCGCCAGCGCGTCGGTCTCGGCGGCGGGATACGCGGCCGCGATCGCGTCGCGCATCGCGGCGTCGGCACGCGTGACAAGAAAACCGTCGCCGTGCACCGCAAGCCGCGCGCAAATCTGCAGCGCCTGCTCCGGCGACTTTCCCTCGCCGAACACGACCTCGGGATATCCCTGCCGCAGCGCGCGGTGGTGATCGATCTGCGCGAACGACAAGTCCTCCACCGGCGCCGCATCGAGTTGGGCCAACGCATCGTCCACGGTCCGCCGGCCGGCGGCCACGTCGGCGAGCAGCACGCGCACGCGGTCGCGCATCATGCGGCCGGCTCTACGGAATCGGTCGTTCGCTCGTCTTCGTGCATCCAACCGCCCGCCAGGTAATCCGTGAAGATCCCCTCCACTTCGTCGAACGACTCGACGGCGTGCAGCTTGCGGCGCAGCGCCGCGGAGTTGGGGAGGCCGCGCACGTACCAGCCCAGGTGTTTCCGGAACTCAATCGCCGCCCCCTCCGGATCCTCCTCATACTCCTGCACCATGCGCGCATGCTCAAGCGCGGCCGCGAATCGCCCCGGCACATCGGGGGCCGCGGGAACCGGCGTGCCGTCGATCAGCGCGCGCGCCTCACGGAAGATCCACGGCTGACCAAACGCGCCGCGCCCAATCATGACTCCCGCGCACCCGGTATGCTGCCACATGCGCAGCGCGTCGGCGGAATTCTTGATGTCGCCGTTGCCGAGCACCGGGATCTCGAGCGCCTGCACGACGCGCGCAATCTCATCCCAGTTCGCGCTCCCGCTGTACATCTGCGTGCGCGTGCGCGCGTGCAGCGCCAGCATGCGCGCGCCGGCGTCCTGGCAGCGCAGCGCAATGCCCACCGGATCGCGCAGGTCCTCGCTCCATCCGCTGCGGATCTTCACCGTGACGGGCAGATGCGTACCGGCGATCACCGCCCGAATCACCGCCTGCACCAGGTCGAGGTCGCGCAGGCAGCCCGAGCCGCCGTTGCGCCGCACCACCTTCTTCACCGGACAGCCAAAGTTGATGTCGATGTAGTCGGGCTGAAACAGGTCGGTGACGAGGAGGGCCGCCTCACCCATCGGCCCCGGCTCTCCCCCGAAGATCTGCACGCCAATCGGTCGCTCATCAGCGCCAAAGGCCAGCTTGCCAATGGTCGCCTGATTCTCGCGCCGAATTCCCTCGGCAGACAGGAACTCCGTCACCACCACGTCTGCGCCAAAGCGGCGGCACAGGCGTCGGAATGGGGACTCCGACACCCCCGCCATCGGCGCCAGGAAGACAGGGACGTCCGAAGAAACCTGAAAGGGAAAACGGGGCATGTAGATCAACTTAACCGGAAGCCCAAGTCCGTGCAACAAAACGATTTGACTTCACTTGTCCCCGAGGTTAGCTTCGCGTCAAGAACGATACACTCTGCGCTTCCGGGGACCGCATGGAACTGCGTGAATTCTTTTCTGAAGAAGCTGTTCAACTGAACCTTGAAGGCACCACGAAGGACGATGTCCTCAAGGAACTGATCGGCCTGCTCGGTCTCGACGACAAGAACGAGCAGATGCTCTTCAAGATGCTGAAGCGGCGCGAGAACCTGGGCTCGACCGGCATCGGCCGCGGCATCGCCATCCCGCACTGCCGCTCGCTTGTCGTCAGCAAGCTCCGCGTGGCCTTCGGCCGCAAGAAAGACGGCATCGATTTCAAAGCGATGGACGGCCAGCCGGTGCACTTCTTCTTCCTGATCGTCGCGCCGCCGCTTGAAGTCTCCAATCAGTATCTCCCGGTGCTGGGCAAGATCGCCCAGTTCTCCAAGGAGCCCGATCTGCCGGACCGACTGCTGGCGCTCAACACGCCGGTCGAGTTCATGAAGCTGCTCGACGAGAAGGGCATCTAACTCGTCGCCCGCTCCCTCGCGTCGCGATCAGCGCGCGTCGCGAGGATGCTCCACGACGACACGCGCTATATCGTGTCGCAAGCGCCGGTGGACCCGCCACGCCTGCAGCAGCGCCGCGACGACCAGCCCTGCGGTCAGCCCCCACCATATGCCTTCGCCGCGCAGTGGGGTGCGAAATCCGAGCACGGCCGCCAGCGGCACGCCAATCGCCCAGAAGCCCAGCAGGTGCAGCACCATCGGCACCTTCGTGTCACCCGTCCCGCGCGCAAGACCGCTGGCCACCGCCTGCGTGCCGTCGAACACCTGGAAGACGCCGGCGATTGCGATGAGCGATGCCGCCACGGCTACCACCGCCGGATCCTGTGTGAACCAGCGCGCGATGGGCGTGGGAAACAGCAGCATCACCGCCCCGCTCATCGTCATGAAGCCAACGCCGAGCACCCACGCGCCCACGGCGTGCCGCCGTGCCGAGGCCATGTCACCCCGCCCCACCGACTGCCCCACCAGCGCGGCCGCGGCCACCGAAAAGCCGACGGGAACCATGAACGTCAGCGAGGCGAGGCTCAACGCGACTTCGTGGCCGGCGAGCGGCACCGTGCCGAGCCAACCGAACATCAGCGTGGCGAGGGCGAACGCCCCGGCCTCGAAGAACCACTGGAAGCCAATCGGGGCGCCGAGCACGACCGTGTTCCACAGCGGCCGCGGCTGGAACGCCAGTCGCCACGACCCCGTGAGGTGCGGCCGCAGCTGCGGCCACCCGGCCACGAGCAGCGCGACGCACATCACCCAGCGCGCCAGCACCGTCGACCACGCCGAGCCGACCACTCCCATTGGACGCGCCCCGAAATGCCCGAAGATGAGCACCCAGTTGGCCGCCACATTCACGACGTTCGCCACCACCACGGCGAGCAGCACCGGGCGCACGCTGAGCATCGCAGCCAACGACTGGCGGAGCACCACGAACGTGAAGAACGGCGGCAGCCCGACGGCGCTGATCTCCACATAGTGCTGTGCCAACGGCACCACCGCGGCGGGCTGCTGCAGGAGCCGGAACGCGGAACCGCTCGCCGCGAAGGTCGCGCCCACCGCCACGCTCACCAGCAGGCCCAGCAGCACGCCCCGTTGCACGCCGCGCCGCGCGCCAGCAAGGTCGCCGGCCCCGATAGCCTGTGATACCACGGGGTCGATCGCCATCAGCATGCCCATGCCGAAGATGGCGACGTTGAAGAAGTAGAAGTTCCCGAGCGCCACGCCGGCGAGCGCGTCGGCGGACAGACGACCGACCATGAGGGTGTCCACGAACCCCATCAGCTGCAGCCCGACCTGCACGATCACCACCGGCGCGGCGATGCCGAGCATCTCGTGCAATTCAGCCGCGGTGGGCCACGCCATTGGGGAGGAGCGCATAGGTCTCGCAGAATAACATCCTCGGACGTCGTCCGGAGGCGCCGGCGCGCAGTCGGTGCCGATGCGCCCACGACGTCGTTTGGCTATGCTTACAGGCACTGTGCGCGGTGCCGCGCACAGGAGGCACAAGACCCGAGAGCCCGTAGATGGTTTGACTACTGCCCCGGATGATTCAGTGACCGAGATCCTGCTCCTCGACGACGATCCGCTTCAGCTCAAACTGCTGGCACGCACCCTGAATTCACTGGGGTACAAGCAGCTGCTCGGATGCAGTTCAGCGGGAGCCGCGCTGAGCGCGCTCAACGCGCCCAATCGCTCGATCGGTCTCATCATGCTGGACCTGAACATGCCGGGCGTGGACGGCATCGCCTTCCTGAAACTCCTCGCCGAACGGCGCGCCGAAATCCCGGTGGTGCTTGTCAGCGGCGAGGACGAGCGGCTGATCGAGACCGCCGCGCGGTTCGGAGCCTCGCAGCACCTCAAGATCCTTGGCTCCGTGCCCAAGCCCGTCTGGCCGACGGAGCTGCGCGCAGTGCTCGAGCGTTGGGAAGCGCCGGCCTCGGTGGCGTCGGCCCCCAAGCAGTATCCCGGTGAGGAGGTGGCGCGCGCGGTGCTGCATGGCGAGTTCATTCCGTACTTCCAGCCGATCGTGGAGCTGTCGACCGGCGCGCTCGTCGGCGTCGAGGGGCTGGCGCGCTGGCAGCATCCCACCGACGGCCTGGTGATGCCGAGCCAGTTCATTGGCGTGGCCGAGGAGCGCGGCCTGATTCGCGACATCACGCGCGCGATGATCCGTGCCTGCCTCAAGCAGGGGCATGCGTGGCGCGACGCGGGCCTCGACCTCTTCCTCGCCGTGAACGTCTCCATGGACGACCTCGGCCGCACCGACTTTGCCGATTACGTGTTCGAGGAGCTCGAGCGCAGCGGGATTCCGCCCAAGAACCTCGTGCTCGAAGTCAGCGAGCAGCGGTTCGCGCAGAACCCGGACGCGGCGCTCGCCACCGTCAGCCGGCTGCGCCTACGCCGCATCACGATGTCCATCGACGATTTCGGCACGGGCACGTCGTCACTCGCCCAGCTCCGCGACCTTCCGTTCAACGAAGTGAAGATCGACGGGTCGTTTGTGCACGGCTCCAGCAGCAACGCGATCCTCGGCGCCATCGTGAACTCGAGCCTCGACCTGGCGCGCCGCATCGGCATGCGCACGGTCGCCGAGGGCGTGGAAGACGGCGCCGACTGGGCTGCCATGCGCCTCGACAAGTGCGATCACGCCCAGGGATACTTCATCTGCAAGCCGATGGCGCCCGACGAACTCCCCGGCTGGGTCGGCAGTTGGGACAATCGTCGCAAGAAGCTCTTCGAGGGCTGACGCCCGCCGCTACTCCCACTCGATGGTCGCGGGCGGCTTGGAGCTGACGTCGTACACGACGCGGTTCACGCCCGTCACTTCGTTGATGATGCGGCTCGAGATCCTGGCGAGTACCTCCGGCGGAAACGCAAACCAGTCGGCCGTCATGCCGTCGGTGCTGGTCACGGCCCGCAGGGCCACCACGTGCTCGTATGTGCGTCCGTCGCCCATCACGCCAACCGACCGCACCGGCAGGAAGACGGCGAACGCCTGCCAGATGACATCGTACAGCCCGGCGGCGCGGATCTCCTCGAGGTAGATGGCATCGGCCTGGCGAAGCGTGTCGAGCACGCCCTTCTCCAGCGCGCCCAGCACGCGAATGGCAAGGCCCGGCCCGGGGAACGGATGCCGGCCGACCAGCACCTCGGGCAGGCCGAGTTCGCGCCCAACGTTGCGCACCTCGTCCTTGAACAGCTCACGCAGCGGCTCGATCAGCTTGAACGTCATGTCGGCCTTCAGGCCGCCGACATTGTGGTGCGTCTTGATGGTCGCGCTCGGTCCGCCCTTGGCGCTCACCGACTCGATCACGTCGGGGTAGAGCGTCCCCTGCACCAGGAACGCCGCACCTTTCCCCTCGCGCGCCGCGGCGTCCTCGAAGACATCGATGAACGTGTGGCCGATGATCCGGCGCTTTTGCTCCGGTTCGTCCACACCGGCCAGCGCGTCGAGGAATCGGTCTTCCGCGCGGACCGTCACCAGCTTGATGCCCAGGTGCTGGCCCATCAGCCGCTCCACCTGCTCGCGCTCGTGGAGGCGCAGCATCCCAGTGTCAACGAAGATGCACGTGAGCTGATCGCCGATCGCCTTGTGCACCAGCGCCGCCGCGACAGAGGAGTCAACGCCGCCGGAGAGCCCGCAGATGACGTGCTTATCGCCCACCATCGCGCGGATCTTCTCGACCTCGATGTCGATGAAATGCCCCGGCGTCCAGTCAGGCGAACAGCCGCACACGCCGAACAGGAAGTTCTGAATGAGTTCCGCGCCGCGCACCGTATGATGCACTTCCGAGTGGAACTGAATGGCGTGAATCGGCTTGGTCTCGTGCCGGAATCCGGCGATCACCCGGTCGCTGCGCGCCGTGACCACGAACCCCGGCGGCGCCACCTCCACGTGATCCCCGTGGCTCATCCACACGGTGGTCTTCTCGCCGGCGTCAAATCCCGCAAACAACCCCGCCGGCTCCACCACCTGCACCTCGGCGCGGCCGTATTCGCGCCCGCCGCCGCCCACCACCGCTCCGCCCTGCGCGTGCGCAATCCACTGCATGCCGTAGCAGACGCCCAGCACCGGCGCGAGGTCGAGAATGCCCGCCTCGAACGACGGCGCCCCCTCGTCGGTGACCGAACTCGGACCGCCCGACAGGATGATCCCCGAGGGATTCCACTCGCGAATCCACGCCAGCGACCGCGTGGGCGGATGAATCTCGCAGTAGACGTGCGCTTCGCGCACGCGGCGCGCAATGAGCTGGGTGAACTGCGACCCGCAGTCGAGAATGAGGATGCGCGACACGGCCCTTACCGCTTCCATTCGGCAGCGTCGAGTTTCACGAACTCTACGTGCTTGCTGTCGAGGTCGATGATCGCCGCGCACGGCGATCCGTGCACCCAGCCGCATCCCTCGCCGGGATTCACGATCAGCGTGTCACCGCGCGACTTCATCTCCTGCTTGTGCTCATGTCCGTGCACGACCAGCGCGTGCGCCATCATCGAGCGCTCCGACACGTCGGCGAGGTCGTGCACGAGCAGGATCTTGTGGTCGCCGATCATCGTGGAGTGCGGCGCCTCAAACAGCTCGCACGCCAGGCACTGCGCCGCCGTCGCGCGCAGCCCTTCGCGGTCGCCGTCGTTGCGCCCAAAGACGCCGACCATCGGCGCCGAGTTGTCGAGGAACGGCTGCAGCGCAAACGGCGAGCAAAAGTCGCCGGCATGCAGCACCATCTCCACACCACGGGCCTGGAACTCCTGCAACAGCGCCGCGATGGCTGGCACGCGGTCGTGCGTGTCGCTGATGAGTCCGATCCGCATTAGCCCTCCGCCCATTCAACGGTCTCGGCTTCGAGCCGGACCAGGTCATCCAGCGTTTCGCGGCGAGTGATCACCGCCCAGCGCGATCCGTCCACGAGCACTTCGGGAGCCCGCGGTCGCGTGTTGTACGTCAGCGCCATCACGTAACCGTACGCGCCGGCGGTATGGACCGCTAGCACGTCGCCGGGCGCGGGATCGTCCATCAGCCGGTCGCGGGCAATGAAGTCGCCCGTCTCACAGATCGGCCCCACCACGTCCACCGTCGCCGTGCCGCCTCGCGGCCGCACCGCCTCGACCTTATGGAACGCGTCGTAGTGCGAGGGACGCAGCAGCTCCGACATGCCGGCGTCGCAGATCACAAAATCGGTGCCGCCGCTCGGCTTGCGATACAGCACGCGCGTGAGCAGCACGCACGACTCGGCGACCACGAACCGCCCCGGCTCGACGATCAGTTCCAGCCCCAGATCGTTGACGACGGGGACGATGATCTCGGCGAACAGCGCGAGGTCGGGCGCCTCTTCGGCGTCGTATCGCGCCGGCAGACCGCCGCCCGCATCAAAGAAGCGCAGCGGCGCTCCCTGCCGCTGCAGCTCGCGCGCCAGCGCCGCGAGTCGCGCGACGCCATCGCGATATGGTTCGAGGTTCGTGAGCTGCGACCCGACATGCATGTCGAGCCCCGACAGCTCAACGTGCGGCGACGCCAGCGCCCGCGCGGCGAGCGCCGGTACTTCGCCCCACGGAATGCCGAACTTGTGCCCGCGCGACCCGGTGGCAATGAACTCGTGCGCGTTGGCCACGTGCACTTCCGGGTTCACGCGGAACGCAATCCGCGCCCGCGTCCCGAGCGACTGCGCCTCCTCGATGGCGATGTCCAGCTCCGCCGCCGATTCAACATTGAGCAGCAGCACGCGACTCTCGATGGCCGCGCGAATCTCGTCGCGCCGCTTTCCGACTCCGCCAAAGATGATGTCGTCGGGGGCGAACCCCGCGCGTCGCGCGCGCATCAGCTCGCCGCCCGACACCACATCGGCGCGGCATCCCTCGGCCCGCAGCACCTGCAGCAACCCGCGGCTGCTGTTGGCCTTCAGCGAGTAGTGGATGCGGTGCGGCACCGCGGCCAGCGCCGCGTCGAGCGCCCGGAAGCGCTCACGCAGCGCATTGGCGCTGTAGACATACGCCGGCGTGCCCACCGCGTCGGCGAGGCGCTCGAGCGCCACGCCCTCGCACCACAGCGTTCCGTCGCGGCGTTGGTACGGGCGCCCTAGTACGCTCGCGCCCATATCGCCTCGGCCATGGAGGGCTTCCCGCAGCACAGGCAGGTCGCCGGTGCCACCGGGCTCCGGAACTCCGGATCCGGCATCACGCGAATCGTAGCCTTCGTGTCCTCCTTGACCTTGGCTTCGCAGGCCGCATCGCCGCACCAGCCAGCATAGACAAAGCCGCCCTTCCCTTCCATCAACTCGCGGAACTGCGCGTACGAGATCTCCCCGCGCACGCTGTTCGCCTCGCGGCGGGCCCGCGCCGCCTCGAACATGTCCTGCTGAATGCGCTCCAGCAGCGCCGCGGCGGCGGCCGGCAGCCCGTCCATCGGCAGGCTCTGCTTTTCGCGCGTGTCGCGCCGCGCCGCGAACACCGCCTGCTTGTCGAGATCCTTGGGCCCCAGCTCGAACCGCAGCGGGACGCCGCGCAGCTCCCACTCGTAGTACTTGGCGCCCGACCGCATGCCGTCGCGCAGGTCCACGTGCACGCGCAGGCGGTCGGTCGCGCCGCGTCCCGTCCACGACGTGAGCTCGTCCTTGACCTTCAGCGCCGCCGCCGTCAGCCGCGCCTTTTCGTCGTCATTCTTCCAGATCGGGACGATGACGATCTCGATGGGCGCCAGCCGCGGCGGCGTCCGCAGGCCGTTGTCGTCGCCGTGCGTCATCACGAGGCCGCCGACCATGCGCGTGCTCACGCCCCACGACGTGTTCCACGCAAAGGCCATCTCCCCCTTCTCGTCCTGGAACTGCAGCTCGAACGCCTTGGCGAAGTTCTGCCCCAGATTGTGCGAGGTGCCGGCCTGCAGGGCCTTGTTGTCCTGCATCATCGCCTCGCACGAGTACGTGCGCAGGGCGCCAGCGAACTTCTCGCTCTCACTCTTGAGCCCCGTGATCACCGGCATCGCCATCCACCCTTCCATGAAGCGGCGATACACATTGAGCATGCGCACCGCCTCCTCTTCCGCCTCATCGTGCGTGGCGTGCGCGGTGTGCCCCTCCTGCCACAGGAACTCCAGCGTGCGCAAGAACAGCCGCGTCCGCATCTCCCACCGCACGACGTTCGCCCACTGATTGATCAGGATGGGCAGGTCGCGGTACGACTGCGTCCACTTGGCGAACATGTGGTAGATGATCGTTTCCGACGTCGGCCGCACCACCAGCGGCTCCTCAAGCTCCTTGCCGCCGCCGTGCGTCACCACCGCGCACTCGGGGGCGAACCCCTCCACGTGCTGGGCCTCCTTTTTCAGGAAGCTCTCGGGGATGAACAGGGGGAAGTAGGCGTTCTGGTGCCCGGTCTCCTTGAACATGTCGTCCAGGGCGCGCTGCATGCGCTCCCAGATGCCATACCCATTCGGCCGGATCACCATCGATCCCTTGACCGGCGAGTAATCGGCCAGCTCGGAACGCAGCACCAGTTCGTTGTACCACGCGCTGAAGTCCTCGGCGCGGGTGGTCAGCTTCTTGTCGTCAGCCATCGGTCGGTTGGTCAGTCTTCACGGGGGGCGGGCACGCCCGCCTCGGCGAGCACGGCGAGTCCGCGCTCGGGTTCCATCAGGTCATGCAGCAGCACTTCCGCGCCGTCGCGCGCCTCGCCGCCCGGCGCGCGCGACAACGGTCGCACCTCCACGCGGGTGTCGTCGCGCAGCACCATCAGCCACACCGCGCCGGCGCGTTCGGCGGCCTTGATCTGCGCCGACGACTTCTGCGAGCGCAGCTTTTCCTCGTTCAGCACGTACTCGGCGGCGTATCCCATCCGCCGCAGCGACGCCGCCGCGCGCAACACCGACGCCGGCGCGCAGTGCTCGGTGCTCACCACCCAGAAGTCGGGGCCATCCACCGCATCGTCGTCGAACAGCCGGTGCGCCTTGAGCAGTTCGCCAAGCACCACATCGCCCATGCCAAAGCCGAGGGCCGGCAGTTCCACGCCGCCCAGCTGCCCAAGCAGGTTGTCGTAGCGACCGCCGCCGCAGATGGCGCGCAGTTCGCCCTTGGCGTCGAACAGCTCGAACACCGTGCCGGTGTAGTACGCGAGGCCGCGCACGATGGCGAGGTCCACGTCCACCCACGCCTCGACGCCGAGCGCGTGCAAGTGCGCCAGATAACGTCCAAACTGCGCGATCGCCGGCTTCGCCGTTTCCACCTGCCCAAAGTCGCGCTCGAGGTCATCGAGCGTGCTGATATCGGGCAGCGCCATGACGCGCTCGATCTGCGCGGGGGCCAATCCCGCCTCCGCGAGCTTCTCACGCGACACGTCGTGCGGCTGGCGCTCGATCTTGTCGAGCACCCCGTACGCGGTCCCCAGCTGCGCCTCGGTCACGCCAATCGCGCCGAGCAGCGCATTCAGCAGCCGCCGGTCGCTCACCCGGGCCCGCACATCGTTGGGGCCAAGCCCCAACTCGCGCATGATGTCGATGGCCACGCACAGCAGTTCGGCGTCCGCCAGTTCGCTCGGCTCGCCTACGATGTCCACGTTGAGCTGAAAATGCTCGCGCAGACGCCCGCGCTGCGCCCGCTCGTACCGGAAAAGCTGCGGCACCGAAAACCACCGCACTGGCTTGGGCAGCGCGTTGGCGCGCGCCGCCACCATCCGTGCGAACGTCGGCGTCATCTCCGGGCGCAGCGAGACCGCGCGCCCGCCCTTGTCTTCAAAGTTGTACAGTTGGCCGACGATCTCGTCGCCGCTCTTCGCGGTGTACAACTCCAGCGGCTCGAGGGGAGGTCCGTCGTACTCGACAAACGCGTACCGGCGCGCAACCGCCCGCCAGGCGCGGAAGATCGCCGCGCGGCGAGCCAGATCTTCAGGATAGAAGTCCCGAAAGCCGGGGAGTGGGCCTTTTTGTGCCATCCATAGAAATTATCCGGCTGTGGGCGCCCCCGGCAACCACGCCCACCCCTTGCGCCACGGCCCGTTAGGCCGTCGGCGACACGCCGAGGCGCGTCATCGCGTCGCCAACGGTGTGGAAACTGCCGGTGATGAGCACGGTTTCGCCCTCGGCCGCCGCGCGCGTCAGCGCCCGGTCGAAGTCGCGCACGACCTCCGCGCTCCAACCGTTGGCGCGGGCGTGCGCCATCACGTCCGTCACGTTCCACGCGCGGCTCGCCGGCGCCGTCGGCGAGTTGGTGAGAATGAACAGGTCCACGTGCGGCGCGAGCGCCGCCATCATCGCCGCCCAGTCCTTATCGCTCAGCACACTGAAGACGGCGGCCACCGGGCGCGGCATCTTCGTTTCGGCCAACGTGCGAGCCAGCACCCGCGACCCATCCGGGTTGTGCGCCACGTCGAATACGTGCTTCCCCACCCGTTGGAACCGCCCGGGGAGGCGCACGTCGGTGAGGCCATGCTCGACCACCGCGGCGTCGGGGCGCAGGTCGTCGGGCAGCGCGTCGAGCATCGCCAGCGCCACCGCCGCGTTGTGCGCCTGATGGCGACCCACCAGCGGCGTCCGGATGCGCCGCACGACGTCGTCACGGCGCAGCGTGAAGCGCGTTCCCTCAGCGCTCACGGCGATGTCTTCGATTGTCGACTCGCCGAACACGGCGTGGATCGGCGTCGCGCCGTGCGCCGCGGCGTGCGCCACGAGCAGGCCGCGAATGCCAAGTTCTGGTTCGCCGACGATCGCGGGGATCCCCGGCTTGAAGATCCCGGCCTTCTCAAACGCAATCTCCTCGCGCGTGGCCCCCAGATACTCCACGTGGTCGATCTGAATGTTCGTGACGCCGGCGACGAGCGGACGCAGGACGTTCGTGGCGTCGAGCCGCCCGCCAAGGCCGGTCTCGATGACCGCGATGTCGACGCCGTCCTCACGGAAGAACTGGAACGCCATCGCGGTGGTCGCCTCAAAGAACGTCGCTCCCAGGCGTTCGACTTCGGGCGTCCAGCGCGTCACCCAGTCCACAATGCGCGCACTCGTCACCGGCGTGCCGCCAATGAGGAAGCGCTCAGGGAAATCCACCAGGTGCGGCGACGTATAGCGGGCGACGCGCAGGCCGCGCGCGTGCATCACCGCGTCGAGTGTCGCGCAGACGCTCCCCTTGCCGTTGGTGCCGGCCACGTGCAGCGCGCGGAGCGACTCCTGCGGGTCGCCAAGGGCGCGCAGCAGTGCCTGCACGCGCTCGAGGCCCAACTTCCATTTTCCGGTCGTGCGCGCGTACAGGAAGTCGAGCGCGTCGTGGTACGTCTTCAAGGGGTGCGCCACGACGCGGTCGTCAGGTTCAGGCAGTTTCCCACGCCGACGCCACGGGCTTGAGGCTCATGTGCGCGAGCAGGCGTCCAACCATCTGCTTGAGCTCGTGGCGATGCACCACCATGTCCACCATCCCGCGGTCGAGCAGGAACTCCGCCGTCTGGAAACCCTCCGGCAGGTCCTGTCCGAGCGTCTGCCGGATTACGCGCGGCCCGGCGAACCCAATGACCGCCCCCGGCTCGGCGATAATCGCGTCGCCAAGCATCGCGAACGACGCGCTGACGCCGCCAGTCGTGGGGTTGGTGAGAATGGACACGTAGGGAATGGCGCGGTCGTGCAGCTGCGAGAGCACAGCCGACGTCTTGGCCATCTGCATCAGCGAGAGCACGCCTTCCTGCATGCGCGCGCCGCCCGACGCCGAGACGATGATGAGCGGGAACTTCTTCTCCAGCGAGCGCTGGGCAAGCCGCGCGATCTTCTCGCCGACCACCGAGCCCATCGACCCGCCCATGAAGGCAAAATCCATGACGCCGAGGTTCACCGGCATCTTTTCCATGGTCCCCGACGCCGTCAGAATGGCGTCAGTGTCCCCCGCGCTGCCCAGCGCCTTCTTCAGGCGCGCGGGGTAGTCGGGGAACTGCAGTGGATCGGTGGACTTGAGGTCGACGTCCTTTTCTTCAATCGACCCTTCATCGAGCAGCAGCGCCGCATACTCGTGGGCGCGCATCCGCCGATGGAAATCGCAGGACGGACACACGTGCCAGTTCCGGACGAGCTTCTCCCGGATGTCCGTATGCCCGCACGCCTCGCATTTCTCCCAAACGTCGGGCGGAATTTCCAGCCGCTCCTGACGCGGTTCGCGAGGCTTCTTTTCCTTTCGGAACCAAGCCATAGAAACGAAAAGTGACGCGGATCACACGGCGCCGCAAGGAGTTGCGGGTCTAGGGGAAGTGTCGGGGAATCCCGTCCGCCGTCCCCCATCCCATCCCCCCTCGCTTAGTCCCTACCTCCTCCCCGTTCCACCGTCCCTCAAATGACAAGCATGTCCGCCGGTCCGCGCCCCTCGCTCGATATCCGCCCCAGTATCCCCACCGCCAGCCAGCACATCAGCATGAATGAGCCGCCGTAACTGAAGAACGGCAGCGGGATGCCGGTGATGGGCATCAGGTTCAGGGTCATGCCCACGTTCACAAGGATGTGCACAAACCAGGCCGACGCGAGGCCAAAGGCCACGAGACTCGGAAACGGGTCGGGAGATCGCGCCGCAATGCGCACCGACCGCAGCAGGAGGAACAGGAACAGCGCCAGCGCGATCGTCACGCCGAGAAAGCCCAGCTCCTCGCCGACCACGGGAAAGATGAAATCGGTGTGCTGCGCCGGCAGGAAGGCCAGCCGCTTCTGGCTCCCGAGGGTGAAGCCCTTCCCCAGCCAGCCGCCGGAGCCGATCGCCACCTGCGACTGAATCACGTGATAGCCCGACGCCTGCGGGTCGGAACTCGGATCGAGGAAAACGAGCAGTCGCTTCTGCTGGTACGGGTTCAGCTTGTCCCACAGCACGGGCGCCACCACGCCGGTGACGACGTTGGCGAGCACCACCGCCACGCCCTCCACCAGGTACGGTTTGTACCAGAGCACCAGCGCGATGAGCACCAGAAACCACGCGCCCCACAGCCCGGTGCTGAACGCGAGGATCAGGCTCACCACCGGGCTCGCGACGAGCACCAGCAGCTTCCACGACGCGCCGGCCCAGAAGAGCATGGCGAAGAAGATGCCAACGAACACAATGCCCGTGCCGAGGTCGGGCTGCCGCATGATCAGCACCCACGGCACGAAGACGGCGAGCGCCGGTTGCCAGAGGTCGATCAGCGATCGCGGCGCCTCGCGCCGCGCCGCGAGGATGCGCGCCAGCATCAGCACCACCGCGATCTTTGCCAGCTCCGACGGCTGGCCCAGCCGCACGCCGCCGATGGCCAGCCAACTCTTGCTGCTCGCCGCCGTCCCCGCCCCCGCGCCGATGAACAGCAGCGCGAACAGCAGCACGCACGACACCGCGTACGCCGGCGTCGTCACCCAGTCGAGGAACCGCACCGACGCGCGGCTCACCGCGTACGCCGCGCCGAGTCCAAGCACGAACCAGCCGAGCTGATTGCGATACAGCTTGGCCACCGCCGTCGGCGCGTCGGTCTGGCCGGCGCTGTACACCATCGCGATGCCGAACACCGACAGCGCGATGGCCAGCGCCACGAGCGTTGGGTCGGCAATCCGCCGCCGCGCCGCGCTCATTCGCCCTCCGTGTTCAGCACCTGCGTCGTCTGCACCTTCAGGTAATGCTCAATGATCTTCGACGCGATGCGCGCCGCGCGGGTGCCGTGTCCGCCAAACTCGAGCATCACCGCCACCACGATCTTGGCGTCATTGGCCGGCGCGAATCCCACGAACCAGGCATGGTTCAGCTCGGTCGATCCGGCGTACCGGCCCGACTGTGCCGTGCCCGTCTTGCCGGCGAGCATGACCCCGTGAATCTGCGACGCCGCCGCGGTGCCGCGCTGCACGACGCCGGCCAGCGCCTTCTTCACTCCGTCCATCTGCTCATCGGTCAGCGTGAACAACGGCGTGCGGTGGCTCTCGCCGCGCACAATGCGCGGCTGGGCGGCCTTGCCGTCGGTCGCCAGCGCCGTGTAGAACCGCGCCATGTTGATGACCGTCTGCGCGTTCTCCCCCTGCCCGATGGCGAGATTGAGCGACACCGCATTGCTCCATCCGCGCGGCCCAAACCGACGGTTGTAGTACTCGGTAGCCGGCGCGCTCGGGAACGACGACCGCGTTTCCGACGGGAGGTCGATGCCGGTGCGCTCGCGCGCCCCCAGATCGACGCCGCCCGCCACCAGCCGCGACAGACCGATCTTCAGGCCAAGCTGATAGAAGTAGACGTCGCACGACAGCTCAATCGCCTGCGCCAGTGACACGCTGCCGTGTCCCTTGGCGTCCCATCACTTGAAGCGCCGGTTGCCGTACTGATAGCCGCCGGTGCACGCCACCGGCATGTGGTCATCGAGTGTGGCAACGCCCTGCCCAATGGCCATCACCGCCGTCGCCAGCTTCCACGTCGAGCCGGGCGCGTACGCGCCCTTGATCGCCTTGTTGTACAGCGGGCGCCGCGGGTCGTCCATCAGCGACCGCCAGTAATCGGCGGGAATGCCGCCAATGAACCGGTTGGGGTCGAACGTCGGCGCCGAGTGCAGCGCCAATACTTCGCCGGTCGCCGGCTCCATCGCCACCACGCCGCCGATCAGCGAATCGCCGAACAGCTCCACCACGTATTTCTGCAGGTCGAGATCGATATTGGTATAGAGCGGCGCGGCGGCCTCGGGGAGCAGGTCCTGCCGCGCGCCGGCTTCGCGCACCACGCGGCCGCGGGCGTCCACCTCCACGAATCGCGTTCCCTCGCGCCCGCGCAGCAGCGGCTCGTACTGGCGCTCGAGCCCGTCCTTTCCCACTTGCTGTCCCGCCTTGTAGCCGCGGAACGTCGCGCTGGCGAGTTCGTCTTCGTTGACCTCGCCGGTGTAGCCGACGAACGCCGCCATCGCCGGGCCGTCGGGATAGTACCGCTTGGGCGAACTCTGGATGATCAGGCCGGGGAACTCCACCCGATGCTCCTCAAGCACCGACACGACGTCGAACGACGCATCGGGGAAGATCACGGCCGGCCGGTTGGGCGCGCGCCGGAAACGGCGCACCGCCTGATTCATCTGCTCGGGCGACAACGGAATCGTGCCCGACAGCCGCTGCAGCGCGGCCCGCAGCGAATCCACCCCCGGCGCCAGCAATGACACGGAGTACCCGGGCAGGTTCTCGGCGAGAATCTGCCCGCGGCGATCGTAGATCACCCCGCGCGGCGCGGGGAGCGGCACCTCGCGCAGACGGTTCTCCTCGGACTGCAGCGCATACTGATTGTGCTGCAGCACCTGAGTGCGGAAGAACGAACCCACGAGGAAGACGAACGCAAGGAACAGCAGCGCGGAGGCGAGCCGCGCGCGCCGCTGCATCTCGTTCGGATGGAAACTCATCCCCTTGGCGTCCCCATTACGGGGCGCGCGACAACGAACACCGCGAGTCCAGCCAGCGCCGTCACCGCCGCGGCCAGCGGCGACCACAGCAGGGCCTGCGCCAAGAACTCGCTCGCGCCCAGCCGGTGTTCGGCCGCCAGGAAGATGAGATCACTCAGCCATTTGCCGAGGAAGACGAAGACGGCGTTGAGCGCCAGGTTGTCAGCAAAGAACGCGGCCTTCAGCGACGAGGCCGCGTAGGCCACCACGCAGAACGCAAGCGCCCCCGCCCCGAACGCCTCGGGCGTCATGGCGTCGGCGGTCAGGCCAATGGCGAAGCCCACCGCCGTTGCGATACCCGGCCGCGCCCGTACCGCCACGAGGAGCACCGCAATGGCCAGGAAGTCCACCGACGCGCGCCAGTCGAGCACCGGACGCAGAGTGTAGTGCAGCACGATGAGCGCGAGCACCACGACGGTAAACCAGAACCCCCGTGCGGCGTTCATGGCCGCGGCCTCGATGCGGCGGCCGCCGAGTCGATCCGCGGCTGGAGCGCCTGCAGCGAATCGAGCCGCCGCCGCTCGGCCAGCGCCAGCGAATCGGCACGACGCCGCGCCAGCGAATCGCCAGCCGTCACCACCATGCGCAGGGCGCTGTCCACTGCCACCTGCCACGCGATCGCCACGCCTTCCTTGGCGCGCCGCGGTTGCACCACCATCACGGCGGTCGCATCGGCCGGCCGCACGGCTGGCTGCAGCAGATAACTGCGCGCCCACCCTTCGGCCGTGCTGATCTCGCGCAGCACGGTGCCCACCGGAATGCCGCGCGGATACACGCCGCCGAGTCCGGCGCTCACAATCAGCGTGCCGGGGCGCAGCTCACTGCGGAACGCCACACCGCGCAGTTCCAGCAGAAAGCGCGCGGCGCCGGAGCCAAGATGCGGATACACAATCCCAAACACGGTGCCGTCCGCCGACATCGCGCTCACGCGAAAGTCGGGGTGTGGCCAAACGATGGCCACCGCCGATCGCGCGTCGACCCGCTCAATCATCCCCACCAACCCGTCGGGTGCCACCACCGCGCTGAACGGTTCCACGCCTTCGTTGCGGCCCACGGTCAGCGTCATGGTGAAGTCATCGCCCAGTCCGCGACCGTGCAGTGCCTCGGCGGGCACGAAGCCCCAGCGGAGCGCCGCTCCCAACCCAAGCAGTCGACGCAGACGCTCGTTCTCAGCGGACACCACCTCGGCCTGCGACGCCTGCAGGCGCACGCTGTCGGCGGTGCGCACCGACGCGTCGTACGCGAGCACCGCGCGTCGCGACACCTCGGCGCGCTCCTGCAGCTCCGCCAGCGGCACCACGACCGAACCGCGCAGGGCGCCGGCGACGGTCGAGCGCACCGCGGTTGGCAGCACCAGCGCGACGAGCGACAGCACGACGCAGGCGATGAGCATCGCCTGGTCCGCGCGGGAGGATGTGCGTGCCGGGCGCGGCACTGTCGGCTAGGTGGTGAGAACCGACCAGTACTTCTCTTCGTCGTCGAGGATGCGCCCCGTGCCGCGCACGACGCACGTCAGCGGGTCCTCGTCAACGTGGATCGGCAGCCCCGTCTCCTGCGTCAACAGGACATCGAGCCCGCGGATCAGCGCGCCGCCGCCGGTCATCACGATGCCGCGGTCCACGATGTCGCTCGCCAGCTCCGGTGGCGTGATCTCCAGCGCGCGACGCACCGCGTCGACGATCTGCTGGATCGGCTGCTGCATCGCGTCGCGAATCTCGGCGCTGTGCACGCGCACCGTCTTCGGGATGCCCGACACCAGGTCGCGCCCCTTCACTTCCATCTCGCGCTCTTCACCCATCGGCGACGCCGAGCCCACCTGGATCTTGATCATTTCCGCCGTCGGCTCGCCGATCAGCAGGTTGTACGCCGACCGCATGAACTGCACGATGCTCGTGTCGATCTCGTCGCCGCCGGTGCGGATCGACGTGTCGCTCACGATGCCGCTGAGCGCGATGACCGCGATCTCCGTGGTGCCGCCGCCAATGTCGATCACCATGTTGCCCGTTGGCGTCTCCACCGGCAGGCCGACGCCGATCGCCGCCGCCATCGGCTCGGCGACCATGAACACTTCCTTGGCGCCGGCGCCGAGCGCCGAGTCGCGCACCGCGCGCTTCTCCACCTCGGTGATGCCCGACGGCACGCAGACAATCACGCGCGGCTTCACGCGGAAGACGTGCTTCTCGATGATCAGCTCGAGGAAGTAGCGCAGCATCTTTTCGGTGACGTCGAAGTCGGCGATCACGCCGTCCTTCATCGGACGCACCGCGATGATGCCTTCGGGCGTGCGGCCGAGCATGCGCTTGGCCTCGAGGCCCACACCCTTGATCTTCTTCGTCTCGCGGTCCATCGCAACCACGGACGGTTCATTCAACACAATGCCTTCACCCTTCACATACACCAGCGTGTTCGCCGTGCCGAGATCGACAGCGATCGCGTTCGCAGGGAACAGGGATCCGGATTTGAAGAACGGAAGATTCCAGCGCATTTACACTCACGCGCGACCGCGGCCATGCGCAGTCGGCTGGGGGCGGGCAACTATATAGCGGCGGACGTCCGGAAAGTTAGGCGGCGCATCAGGGCGCGACAAGTCAATCGCGACAGCCGGCAACGAGACAGGGCCCGGCGCACTTGCCCGGGCCCTGCACCGACCGGCACCCTCCGCCGGCGACGTCTTACGCCAGCCGCTGGATCAACTCCGCGATCGTCGCCTTGGCGTCGCCCAGCAGCAGCAGCGCCTTGGGATCCTTGTACAGAGAGTTCTCCACGCCCGAGTAGCCCGGCTTGTCGTCGAGATTGCAGACGATCACGCGCTTGGCCTCGTGGGCCAGCAGAATGGGCATCCCCGAGATCGGCGTCCCCTTCACCGAGATGGCCGACGGGTTCACCACGTCGCTCGCCCCAACCACGAACACGACGTCCGTGTTCTTCAGCTGGTCGTTGACCTGGTTCATCTCGAACAGCACGTCGGGATCGACTTCGGCCTCGGCCAAGATCACGTGCATGTGGCCCGGCATGCGCCCCGCGACCGGATGGACCGCGAACTTCACGTCCGCGCCCCGCTTCTGGAGCCGGTTGGCCAGATCGACCACCTCGAACTGCGCGTGGGCCAGCGCCATCCCGTACCCCGGAATGATCACCACGGTCTTCGCCGCCTTGGCCGCCTCGGCGGCCTCGGCATACAGATCTCCAACCGGCTTGGCCGGCGCCGGGGCAACCGCGGCGGTCGCCGGCGCGGACGCCGGCGTTTCCGTCGACTTCGACGCGACGGCCGGCGCCGACGCCGGCGCCGCCGCGCCCTTCACGGCCTCCGCCTTCGTCGACGCGCTGATGAACACGTTCCGGAGGCTCCGGTTCATCCCCTTGCACATGATGTGCGTGAGAATGGAGCCCGACGCCGCCACCGTCGCTCCGCACGCGATGAGCAGGCGGTTCTGGATGACGATGCCGCACAGCGCGGCCGCGAAGCCCGCGGTGGCGTTGAGGAACGAGATCAGCACCGGCATGTCGGCGCCGCCGATGCGAATGGCGAACACCACGCCCAGCACCACCGACACCGCGCTGAGCACGATCAGTGCCGCGTGCACCGGGAGGATCCCCGAGATGCCGGAGATCACCACCAGCACCAGCGCGACGAGCGCCAGCGACCCCAGCACGAGATTGTGGTTCGGCAGCACCACCGGCGTCTGCTTGATGCGGTTCGCCAGCTTGGCGCTGGCAATCAAGCTGCCGCTGAACGTCGCCGCGCCAAGCACGAGTCCGAGCAGGCCCGAGATGCGTCCCGCCAGCGGAAGCGTTTCGGTGACGCGCGCCAGTTCAACGTACGAAACGAAGGACACCGCCACGCCGCCGAAGCCGTGCTGAAAGGCCACGATGGCGGGGATCTGGATCATGTTGGCCCGCAGGGCGATGGCCACCCCAATGATGCCCCCGACCACGATCGCCGCGACCACGAGGCCGGGCTCCAGGACAGGATGCCGGTACAGGACGAGCGCCACGGCGCTGGCCAGCGCGAAGGCGCCCGTGAGATTGCCCCACTTGGCGCCCCGCGTGGTGTGAAACTGCCAGATCCCGGCAAACAGGATCAGGATGACCGCAAGGTCGATGAGGAACTGCAGCCCAGAATCCATCAGCGCGCTGCCTCCCCTGCTTCGTCCCCGCCCTTATGCCGGGTCTTGAACTTGAAGAGCCGAAGCATCCGGTCGGTGATCGCAAACCCGCCAATCACGTTGAAGGCCGCGGCGCCGACCGCAATGGCGCCCAGCGTCTTCTCCCACGGACCGGTGGGCACCGCAAACAGCAGCAGCGCCCCCAGCAGCGTCACGCCCGAGATGGCATTGGTCATCGACATCAGGGGCGTGTGCAGAATCTGCGGCACCCGCGAGATCAGGATATGCCCGACCCCAAAGGAGAAGCCGAAGACGACGAGCAACAGCAGGAGATCAACCATTGCGTCTTACAACTCGCCCATGGCTTTGAGCGCGCCATGGTGGTGGATCTTGCCCTGGTTCGTGACCAGCGTCTCCTTGACGATGTCATCCTCGAAATCGGGCTTCCCGATCCCCTTCTGGAAGAGGTTCTTCACGAAGTTGACCATGTTCATCGAGTAGAACCACGCCGAGTCCACGGCCACCGAGCCGGGGATGTTCATGCGGCCGCTGATGAAGACATCGTGCTTCACCACGTCCTGGCCGGGGACCGTCAGCGCGCAGTTGCCGCCCTGGTCCACCGAGACGTCCATGATCACGGAGCCGGGCTTCATGCCGGCGACCATCTCGTCGGTGATCAGGATCGGGGCCACCTCGCCCGCCACGAGCGCGCTCATGATGATCACGTCGGCTTCCTGGACGAACGGCGTCAGCGCGGCGCGCTCCTTCTTCAGCCACTCCTCCGGCAGCGCCTTGGCATAGCCGCCGTCGCCGAGCGCGATCTCCGCCGGCACGTCAAAGCCCGCGATCTTCGCGCCGAGGCTGTCGGCGCCCTTGCGCGCGGCCTCGCTGATGTCCCACACCTTGATCGACGCGCCCAGGCGCTTCGCCGTGGCGATCGCCTGCAGGCCCACCACTCCGGAGCCAACGATGAGGAACTTCGCCGCCTTCACCGTGCCGATCGCCGTGCCGAGGATCGGGATAATGCGCGGGAAGCGGTAGGCGGCCATGATCACCGACTTGTAGCCCGTGACCGTGCTCATCGAGGTCAGCGCGTCCATCGACTGCGCGCGCGAGATGCGCGGGATGCTGTCCATCGTGAACGACGTGATCTTGCGGTCGCGGAGCTTCCGGATCATGTCGTGGTTGCCCGGCGTCGCCGGATGCAGGAAGGTGACGAGAATCGACCCCTCGCGCAGCATGTCGGCTTCATGCATTCCAACCTTCGAGTTGAAATGCGGCTGCTTGACCTTGAGGATGATGTCCGACTGGGCGAAGAGCGCCTTGGCATCGGTGACGATCTTGGCGCCAGCCGCCACGTACTCTTCGTCCTTCTTGAGGGCGCCCTTGCCCGCCGACGTTTCAACCAGGACGTCAAATCCCATGGCAACGTACTCGCGTACGGAGTCAGGGAGAGCCGCGACGCGGTCCTCGTTCTCCAGGACTTCTTTCGGTATGCCCAGTATCATGGCCAGCTTCCTTGTCGCTGTGTGAGTGTGTGCTGCACCGGCGCCAGAGGCCCGCCGGATCGATGGAAAAAGCCAACATGAATTCTAGCACAAGACCACTCCGACGCGGTACTCTGTGTTGCCTTAGCCGACGTCAGGCAATCTCCCCGCCAGCGTCAGGCGGCGGGGCCTTGACTCACGACCGACACTGACAGCCGAGGTCTACTCACTCGGCGCGGCCGGGTCAGTCGGTGGCCGCCGCGCCGCGTCTACGCGGAGGGAAACGGCGCTCGTCCAGGCGGCCAAGCATCCGCAGCAGCCCATCGAGGATCGTCAGCGGGTGCGGCGGACAGCCCGGAATGTACAGGTCGACCGGGAGCTCGGACTCCACGCCCGTATGCACCTCCGGATGGCCGGCGAACAGCCCGCCCGAGATGGCGCACGCGCCGACGGCGATGACGATGCGCGGCTCCGGCACGGCATCCCACGTCTTGCGGAGCGCGCGCTGCATGTTGCGCGAGACGGGACCGGTAATCAGCAAGCCGTCGGCGTGCCGCGGCGAGGCCACGAACTGGATGCCGAATCGCCCAAGGTCCCACCCGATCGTACCGAGCACGTTGGTGTCGGCTTCGCACGCGTTGCAGCCGCCGGCGCTCACCTGGCGCAGCCGCAGGGAACGGCCAAAGAGCCGCATGAGCGTCGCGTCGAGTTCGGCTGCCAACCGCACCTCCTCGGCGCCACGGCCGCCGACCACGAGGTCCTCGCGCCGGCGCACGGCCATGCGATGATCTCCGGTCTGCGTGATCGCCCCCGTCGGACAGGCCTGCACGCACGCCGCGCAGAACACGCAACGGCCCAGATCCAGCACCGCCGGCTGCCCGTTGGCGCGCGAGATGGCGGTTGTCGGACAGACGGACACGCAGGCGTCACAGCCGTCGTCGCACTTGGAGCCGTCGACACGCAATGCGCCGCCATGCCGCTCGGGGAGCGCCGGCGCCGGGCCGTCGGGATACGCCATCGTCTCGCAGCCGCGCTTCAATCGGTGCAACAGGGTGTCGACGACGAACATGGGGAGCGTCCGGATTAGAGATCGAAACCGCAGTACGACAGACTGAAGCTCTTGTTGCAGATCGGAAAGTCGGAGATCGCGTTGCCACGCAGCGCCAGCGCGAGCCCCGGCCAATTGTGGAACGATGGATCCGTGACCTTGTAGCGGCGGAATGCGCCCGATGCGTTCGTGATCGCCACGTGGCACACCTCGCCACGCCATCCCTCCACCAGCGCCACCGCGAGCGTATCCCCCTCGAGCGGCGGCGCACCGCCGGTCGCCTCCCGTTCGGGCGGCACTCCCAACTGCTCGCGCAGGAAATCGCCGGACCGCTGGATCTCGAGTGAGCGCACGCGCGCCCGCGCGAACACGTCGCCGCCCGGCCAGACGGCAACCGGTGCCTGCGCGAAGCGGTGCCATCCCGCCGGGTGATCGTAGCGGACGTCGCGCACCAGACCGCACGCCCGCGCCGCGGGTCCGACCATCCCGATCTCCTCCGCCTGCGCGCGGTGCACCGTCCCCACGTTTTCAAAGCGGCCGCGCACCAACGCCGCGTCCCAAAGCCATGCGATGGCCTGCTCCACGTCATCGAGCGCGCGCGTCAGGTTGCCCATCATGCGCGCGACCAACGCGTCATCAACATCCGGCCCAATCGCGAACGGGCGCACAAGCCCGCGTCCGAACCGGTTGCCGCAGAGCGCCGCCGTCAGGTTCAGGAAGTCGCCGCGCAGTTTCCCGCACGCTGCCGACGTCGGCAGGAAGGCGGCGTCGCCGGCCAGTGCGCCCAGGTCGCCCGTGTGGTTCGCGAGCCGCTCAAGTTCCAGTCCGATTGCGCGCAGCCACTGCGCGCGCAGCGGCGCCTCGCCCTGCGCGAGCGACTCCAGCACGGTCGCATAGGCGGTGGCATGCGCCACCGTCGTGTCGCCGGCGATCGTCTCAATCTGCCGCTCGGTGAGCCGGTGCGGCCCCCCGGCCAGCGCGCGCTCGATGCCGCGGTGCTGATAGCCGAGCGCGATCTCGAGGTGGATCACCTCCTCGCCCGCGCATTGGAACCGGAAGTGCCCCGGCTCGATGATCCCCGCATGCACGGGCCCGACCGCCACTTCGTGGACCTCGCCACCGTCCACCCGGAAGAACTCGCCGTTGGCCGGCGCCTCTCCCGCTGACGCCCGCACGGGCTTGAGCCACGGATGTCCCTCGGGCGTGAGCTGGTGCTGTTCCCACACTTCCCGCTCGAACAGATGCGCCTGCGGGTGCAAGACGGTGAGCGACGGCACCGAACCGCTCACCGGCAGACTGCGCCCCACCGCCAGCGTGTTGTCGGCGTCGAACGCGACGATCGCCACGAGCCGGACTCCCAGTCCCGAGTCCTCGGGCACGCCAAACCAGCTGCACAGGCGAGCGCCGCGATCGAGTTCGGCCGCGGTGCGCCGCACGAACTCGGCCGCCGGCCACTCGGGCACGTCGCCCCACGGCAGCGAACCGGCGTTGGGCAGCAGCGCGAAGAGGGTGTCTCCACTCATGGCGTCGGAAACAGTTGGGCGACCGCCGCGGTCCACGACTCCCGCAGCACGGCCGGCGTGAAGAGCCCGAGCCACAGCGACAGGCCGAGCAGCAGGGCGGGCGGCACCAACGACCCCGCCGTCTCGACGAACCGGCGACTGGCCGCCACCGTCGCCGGCCGCGGCCGGCCGTCCACGACGGCGAACACCACACGGCTGAGCCCGAAGAACGCGAACAGCAGGCACACCAGAAAGACCGCGACGGCCGCGTAATGCCCTGCACCGAGCGCGGCGCGCAGCACGAGCAGTTCGCTGAAGAACGGACCGAACGGCGGCGACGCCGTGACCGCGAAGAGTCCGGCCACAAAGATCATCGCCGAACGCGGGGTGAGCACCGACATGCCGCGCACGTCGTCGATCGACGCCGAGTCGGCGGCGCGTCGGATGTTGGCCGAACTCAGGAACAGCGCCCCCTTGGTGAGTCCGTTGCTCCAAACGTGGAACAGCGCCGCGAACACGCCCGCCGGGCCGAGCGACGCGCCGATGCTCAGGATCCCCATGTGCTCGACGCTCGAGTAGGCGAGCATGCGCTTGTAGTTCCGCGTGCCCAGCAGGAACAGCGCCGCGACCAGCATGGAGAACAGGCCGATGGCCAGCAGCGTGCGATCCGCGATCGCGCCCGCCCCCGACGCGCCGACCACCGCGCGCACGCGCAGGAGCGCGGTGAACGCCACCGTGGTGACGCCCCCGGCGAGGAGGGCGCCGACGATCCCCGGCGCCTCGCCGTACGCGTCGGGCTTCCACGTATGCATGGGTGCCAACCCCATCTTCGTGCCGTAGCCGGCCAGCAGCAGCACCCAAGCGATCAGCACCCACGGGCGCGACAGCGCCGCGCCCTGCGCCGCGAGCGCCACAAAGGTCAGGTCGCCGCTCCCGCCCCCGTGCATCGACGCGTAACCCAGGCAGAACGAGCCGAGCAGCGACAGCGCGATCCCCGTGCCACCCACCAGCAGGTACTTCCAGGTGGCTTCGAACGCGCGCGGCGTGCCGTTGAAATGCAGCAGCGGCACCGCGGCCAGCGTCACTCCCTCCGTGGCGATCCACAGCACGCCCAGGTGTCGGGCCTGGTGCCCCGCGCTCAGCAGGCCGATCACGAGCATCAGCACCGACACGAAGACGCGATTCTCCCGCTCGGCGCGCAGCCCCAGATAGGTCACCGCGTAGATGGAGCACGCGAAGAACAGCAGCGAGACCACCGGCAGCACGGCCCGCGCCACGGCGTCGAAGCCCATCCACGCGTTCGGCGCGACCGTCGGCGGCTGCACGAGCAGCCATGCCGACAGGACCAGGTGCACGGCGCCCACCGCCGGCAGCAACCACGGTCTCCCGCGGTCGCTCGGCCAGAACCACGCGACGAGCGCGCCGGCCAGCGGCACGAAAACCAGGAGTAGCTCTCTCATTCGCGCAGCACCGTCAGCTTGCGGGTGTCCAGCGAGTCGAAGGCGCGCTGAATGCGGTCCACGATGATACCGATAACGAAGATGCCCACGGTCAGGTCCAGCAGAACGCCGGCCTCCACCAGCAGCGGCGTCGAGCCGATGAGCAGAAGGCCGAACAGGTAGATGCCGTTTTCGAAGATCAGGTAGCCGCACACCTGCGAGATGGCCTTCACGCGGCCGATCAGCAGTACGAATCCGGTCAGCATCGACGCCAGCGCCCCCGGCACCAGCAGCGACTTGGCGTGCTCCGGGAGCAACGGCAGCGAACGCGCCACCGCGAGCGCGGCGATCGTGCCGAACGCGCCCAGCAGGAGCGACGGCACAAAGCCGATGAAGGGTTCGACTTCGCGCTCAATGTGCGCCGCGCGCATCGCGCGCTGCAGCAACCCCGGGATCACGACGCCCTTGCCGATCGCCGTCGCCACCGCCACCGCCACCACCTGCCAGCCGAAATCGTGCTCGAGCAGCAGGGGCATGATGCCGAGCAGCACGCCCTGCAACGCCGTCGCTCGGATGATCGACGGCAACCGGCTGCTCCCCAGCGCCACGAGGTTCAGCCCCATCGCCAGCCCGATCAGCAGATTCAGGTCGCGCATCAGGCCGCCCCCTGCCACGCCACGAGCAGGGCGAAGACGCAGAGCAGCACCGACGTCGTCAGCAGCAGCGGCACGCGCCGGAACGCGAAGCGCGCCATGAACGACTCCACGATCCCGACACCCACCGTCACGATGAGCACGCCGACGAGCAGCACGATCGACGCCATCGTTCGGGAATAGGTGCCCATGGGCAGCACCGACTGCGTCACGAGCACGGCAAACAGGAGCAGCTTCATTGAGGCGCCGTGCAGAATGGCCGCGAACGGCGGGCCGCTGTGGTCGAGCACCATCACCTCGTGGATCATCGTCAGTTCGAGGTGCGTCGCCGGGTCGTCGAACGGCACGCGGCAGTTCTCCACCAGCAGCACCGTGAACAGTCCGGCCGCGAGCAGCACCGCGCTCGTGCCGACCGACGGCGCCAGCATGGTCGCCAGCGAGACGCTTCCCGTCTGCACGGCCAGCGTGAGCATGGCGGCGATCATCGCCGCCTCGGCGAGCACCGCGTAGGTCACCTCGCGCGCCGCCCCCATCCCCTCGAACGCCGACCCCGTTTCCATGGCCGCCCACGTCGTCGCAAACCGCGCGAGCGCGAGCAGGTAGAGCATCAGCACCACGTCGCCGCGGAAGCTTAGCGTCGCGCCGGCCGCCGGCCCCAGCGGCACGAGCAGTGTCGCGCCGAGCACCGCGGCCCACGCCACCGCCGGACCAACGATGAACGCCGGCGACGCGAGCGTGCTCATCACGACCTGCTTCCGCCACAGGCGCGCCAGGTCGTAGTAGAGCTGCAGCACCGGCGGTCCGCGACGTCCGGCCACCCACGCCTTCACCTTGTTGATGATGCCCGGGAGCAGCGGCGCCAGCAGCAGCCACCATGCCAGGCGCGCAACGAACGAGAGCACGATCATCATCGGATCCCAGCCCCGAGGACCATCGCGCCCAACGCGACGAGCCCCGCCACGACGTACAGGATGTAGGCCTGCAGGCTGCCATGCTGCAGCCGACGCGCCCCGCTCGCCGTCTGCATGATCAGCCCGCCGATAGGAACAATCACGAGGTCCAGCATCGTTTCGGGAATGCGCTCCAGACGGAAGGCGCGGGTCGGCATCAGGCCGCGCGGCCGGCGCAGAGTCAGGCGCGGCCGCAGGATCCATCGGAACCACCCACTCGCGATGCCGGCGAACGATGCGCTCGAGTACTGCATGCGCGCGGTGGGCGCGGCGAATCCGCAGTCCCACGTCAACGCCCGTCGCGCCGTGCGTCCGTGCATCTTGCGCCACGCGAACCAGCCCACCGCGGGGAGCAGCATGGCGAGCGCGAGCTGTGTACCGCCGATCGCCTGCAGCGCGCCGGGCACCGGCGCCACGGTCCACGCCGGATGCCACGCGGCAACCCCGCGTGCGAGCGCCCGCCAAACGAGCGTCGGCGCAAGGCCGAGCCCCACGCACAGCGCGGCGAGCAGCAGCATGGCCCCGCGCATCGCCCGGCCGGCCTCGTGCGCCTGCGCCGCCGCCCGACCGCGGGGCGCGCCGAGGAACACCATCGATCCCGCTTTCACGAAGCTCGCCAGCGCAAGCGCCCCCGCGCTCCCGAGCATCAGCGCCGCGAAGATCGCGGCCCACGCGGTCGCGCCGTGGCTCGTGACCGCATCGAACAGCCCGAGATACACCAGCCACTCGCTCACGAATCCATTGAGCGGCGGCAAGCCGGCCACGGCAAGGCACCCGATCGCAAACGACGCCGCTGTCCATGGGAGCCGCCGCCAGAGGCCGCCGAGTCGGCTCATCTCCCGCGTTCCCGTGGCGTGCAGCACCGAGCCGGCCCCAAAGAACAGCAGGCCCTTGAACAAACCGTGATTCCAGACGTGAAACAGCGCGCCGGCCAGCACCAGCCGTCCCCAGGGCGAGTCGCCATCGGCGACGGCGAGCAGGGCGCCGCCCACGCCCACGAGAATGATCCCCACGTTCTCCACCGAACAGTAGGCGAGCAAGCGTTTGAGGTCGCCCTGCGCGAACGCGAACGCGATGCCGAGCAGCGCGCTCAGCGAGCCGACGATCACCAGCACCCATGCCGCCGACACCGGCACCGGCAGCCAGCCGCTGAAGCGCACGAGGCCGTACACGCCCATCTTGATCGCGGCCCCCGACATGATGGCCGACACGTGAGTGGGGGCGTTGGCGTGGGCCGACGGCAGCCAGACGTGCAACGGGAACAGGCCGGCCTTCACGCCGAATCCCAGCATCGCCAGCCAGAACAGCGGCTGCAGCCCGGCCTGCGCGCGCATCGGGCCCAAGTCCCAGCTCCCCGTCCGCTCGGCGAGCAGCGCGAAGAAGGCGAACAGCGCCAGCGTTCCCGCATGCGACGCCGCCAGGTACAGCCAGCCCGCCGATCGCACCGCGCGCGCGCCGCTGTCGAGCGTGATCAGGAAGAACGCGGCGATCGCGAACGACTCCCAGGCCAGCAGGAAGTGCAGTCCGTTGGCGATCGTCAGCACGAGCATCATGCTCAGCACCAGCACGCTCCACCACGCGCGACCGCGCGGCGCCGAGGTCGGATGCGACGCATCGGACCAGTATTCGTGGGCGTACACCGCCCCGGCGCCGCCCAGGACGCCGACCAGCGCCAGGAAAATTGCGCTCAGGCCGTCGAGCCGCAGATGTGGCAACTCACCGCCAAAGGCGACCGTGCCACGCCACTCCCAGTCCGTCGTGCCGAACAGCACGAGCAGCGCTGCGGCCAGTGCCACACCCGATCCGGCCACGGTGAGCGCAAGCCAGGTGCGTGGCCACCGGCGACCCGCAAGCGCGGCCAGCACCAGCGCGCTGAACGACAGCGTGAGCAGCGGTCCGGCGATCACGATGGGCCGCTCCTCACGCCGGGCGCCGCCAATTCCTCGTCGAACGCCGCCACGGCACGGAAGATCTCGTCGTCCGTGGCCCCCGCGTGCAAGGCGTCGCGCAGCGGTCCCCGGCTCAACAGCCGGCTCAGCCGCCCGAGCAGGTCGAGGTGCGCGCGGGGCGACGGTGCCACGAAGAAGAACAGGCGCGTCACTGGCACGCCATCGGCCGCGCCCTCAGGAAGCAGCATGCCGTCGCGCAGGAAGACCAGCGCAATCGTGCCCGCGTCGCGCCCCAGCGCGACGCGCGCGCTCGGGTGCGGCACCGCAAACCCGCCACCCACCGGTGCCGGTGTCACGCCGCCCGGCGCACGCAAGCGCTGCGCCAGCAGCTGTCGCACCGCCGGCGTCGTGCGCGGCAGCGCCGACACCACGCGGTCGAACACCACCCCCACATCCTCCGGCGCGACGCCGCGATGGATGCCGCCCGCGCGCAGCAGCGGTTCGAGCCGGATGCCCGTCGCAAAGACGGAATGCTCGGGCGCGAGGAAGCCCGCCTGCGACGACAGTCCACGCAGCGCCGCCCAGTGGGCCACCTGCGCGCGATCGAACAACAGTCGCCCTCGATCGCGGGTATGTGGCAGCCCCTCGTCGCGGATCCACCCCTCGACGACCCCCTCCGATATGCCGAACGACTCGGCAATCTGGATGAGATTCAGGAACATGTCGGAACTCCGATGCTCATGGCGACACTCCGCTCAGCACCACGGCCGCGAGCAGCGCGACACCGATCAGCAGGTACACCAGATACGCCTGCACTCGGCCGTGCTGGAGACGCCGCGCCGCCACCGCGCCCTGCAGCACGAGCGCGCCGAGCGGTTCGACCGCCCGTTCCAGCACCGTCTCCGGCGTATGCTGCCAATGACTCGCCGACTGGGGCGCGAGGCCCTCCGGGCGTTCCATATGCAGCACCGGGCGCAAGATGAACGCGAACCACTCGGTGACGATACCGGCAAACGAGCCCGCCGTGTACTGCATGCGCGCCGTCGGCAGCGCGTAGCCGCAGTCCCATGTCGGCGCCGTCACGCACCCGACGGCACGCACGCGGCGCCACAGCATCCACGCAACCGCGCCGCCGATCACCAGCACCCCCGTCTGCACCGCGCCAAGCATCATCAGCGGCGCCGGTTCCGCAGCGTCCATCCATCCGCCGTGCCACGTGCCGACGGCGCGCGAGAGCGCCGGCCAGACAAGCAGCGGCGCCACGCCGATGGCCACGCAGCCTCCGGCGAGCCCGAGCATCGGGAGGCGCATGGCCAGCCCGCTCTCGTGCGCCCGTGCCGCCGTCTCCGAACGGGGCGCCCCGAGAAAGACGACGCCGCACACCTTGACGAAGCAGGCGAGCGCCAGCGCCCCCGTGAGCGCCAGAAGAATCGCCGCCGGTATGGCCATCCACACCGAAGAACCGCGTGACAGCACCGCCCCGAACAGTCCGAGGAACACCAGCCACTCGCTCACGAAGCCGTTCAGCGGCGGCAGCCCGCAGATGGCCACGGCGCCGAGCGCGAACAGTGCCGTGGTCCACGGCATGCGACGCCACAGTCCGCCCAGGCGGCTCATCTCGCGCGTTCCGGTCGCGTGCAGCACCGATCCAGCCCCGAGAAACAGCAGGCCCTTGAACAATCCGTGATTCCAGACGTGCAGCAGACCACCGATCAGCGCCAGCCGTCCCCACGCCGGATATCCCTGCGCGGTCGCCACCATCCCGAAGCCCAGTCCGATCAGGATGATCCCCACGTTCTCCACGCTGTGGTACGCCAGCAGGCGCTTGATGTCGTGCTGCCCGAGCGCAAACGCCACACCCAGCACCGCGCTTGTCACGCCCAGCGTCGCCACGACCCAGCCGGCCTCCGGCGGTGTCGGCAGCCACCCGGCAAACCGCACCAGTCCGTAGACGCCGATCTTGAGCGCCACGCCCGACAGCATCGCCGACACGTGGCTCGGCGCGTTCGCGTGCGCCGAGGGCAGCCAGACGTGCAGCGGAAACACCCCCGCCTTGATGCCGAATCCGACCAGCATCAGCCAGAAGAGCGGCGCAAGTTCCGCGCGCTCCTGCATCGGTCCGAGGTCCCACGTGCCGGTGCGGACCGCGAGGAGCGCGAAGAACGTGAACAGCAGCAGGACCGCCACATGCGACACCGCGAGGTAGAGCCATCCGGCGCGGCGCACGTCGGGGTTGTCGCGGTCGAGCGTGATCAGGAAGTACGCGCTGATCGTGAACGCCTCCCACCCGAGCAGAAAATGAACTCCGTTCGAAGCGAGCAGCACCACGACAATGCTGAGCACCAGCACGTTCCACCAGCGCCGTCCTGCACCGGCCGACCGGGGGTGCATCGCATCGGTCCAGTACGCACTCGAGTAGACCGCTCCGGCGCCAGCGATCACGCACAAGAGCGCCAGAAACATTGCGCTAATGGAATCGAGTCGCAGATGCAGCGTCTCGCCGCCCACTCGCATGGCGCTGGTCCACTCCCACGCGCCAGCGCCGATCAGGACTCGCGCCGCCGCCGCCAGCCCCGCAGCGACTCCGGTCAGCGTGAGCGCAAGCCACGCGCGCGTCGCCGCGCGCGCCGCGGCGATGCCGCCGAGCAGGCAACACACTGCCACGAGCACCAGCCACCCGGTGTTCACGCGCCGGACCGGTCGCTCATTCCACACCGCAGCGCGCCCGCGGCCGCGGCATGCTCCCGCAGGCCACAGGCCGTGGCCCGATCAACCACCCCTGGCTCGGACATCCGTTCGGCGTGCCCTCCCAGACGACGCGAAAGGTGGCTTTGCGCGAGTGCCACTCTCGATCGAAATCTCGTATTGAACTTCCGTTCAATACAACGTTATGCTATGTCTGAAGCTCAGTCAACGCGATGCTCGGCGCCGGTCCGCGTGCTGCCGTGGTGCGGACGGCAGGCGGCACAGAGCGTCGGACGCGGAACTCGAACCGGAGGGGGTCGGATGCCGGGCAAGAGAGTGCCGGAGCCAGAGCGGCGGGAGCAGATCCTCGCGGCGACGTACGATGTGGCCGCTGAACACGGGCTGTGGGAAACCACGATCCTGCGCGTCGCGGCGGCGGCAAACGTGAGTCCCGGTCTCGTGATCTTCCACTTCGAGACTCGGCGCCAGTTGTTGCTCGCCCTCCTCGACCACGTGCTCGCCACCACCACGGTGCTGCTCGTCGATCCGGCCGTGGCCGCGCTCCCCTCCCCCACCGAGCGCCTCATCGCCGTGCTGCGCCGCGAAATGAGCCGACTCACCAGCGAGCCGCTGCGCATTCGCCTCACGTTCGATTACTGGATGGCCGGCGTGCGCGACGCGGCGATTCGCGAGAAGCTGCAGACGGAGTTCGCTCGATACCGCGCGTCGTTCCGACCGCTTGCCGCGGAAGTGCTGCGGGCCGAGCCCGACCGCTTCGCCGACGTCACGCCCGAGGGCCTGGCCGGCTTGGCCGTCAGCCTCATCAAAGGCTGTGCCGTGCAGTCGATGATCGATGCCGAGCGCTTCGACGTCGACGACCATCTGGCGGCCGCGGTCGGACTGATGACGAACGTCCGGCCGGCGTCGACCACCGTCTAGGCGGTCGGCCCCAGACTCACCACCGTCTGCCGGTCTGGGCCAAAAAACTCGGCGCATGCCGCGCGTGCCGCCGCTCCGTCGATGGCATCGACGCTGCGCAGCACCTCGTCCAGCGGGCGGAACGGCTCGCGATACAGCTCCAACGAGGCCAGCCGGTACATTCTCGCCGATGGGCTCTCCAGCCCAAGGGTGATCTGCCCCTTCAGCTGCTGCCGCCCCTGGGCAAGCTCCTTCTCGGGGATGCCTTCGTCGGCCAGCCGTCGCAGCTCGGCCTGTACCGTCGCCAGCGCGGCCGCGCGCGTATCGGGGGCGGTGCCGAGATACACCCCGTGCGCGCCCGAGAGCGAGTGGAAGCTCTGAAACGTGTAGACGCTGTACGCGAGCCCCAGCTCCTCACGCACCTTCTGAAACAGCCGCGAACTCATCCCGCCGCCGAGCAGCGTGTCCACCAGCATTAGCGCGAAGCGGCGCGCATCGCGGTGCGGCACCGTGGCCGAGCCGAGCACCACGTGGCACTGCGCGCCGTCTCGCTGTACGTGACGCACGCCAGGTGCCTGCGCCGCCGCCGCCGCCTCTTCGAGCGGCGTGTCGTCGCCGCGCGGCAGATCGGCCCAGCCCGCGTCCGCCAGCACCTCCAGCAGGTGCTCGTGGGTCACATTTCCCGCCGCCGACACCACCACGTGCGGCGGATGATACGCCCGCGCGTGCAACGCGCGCAGGTCATCGAGCTTCATGGCCGCGACCGTGTCGCGGGTACCGAGGATCGAATACCCCAGTGGATGCGCGCCCCACAGCGCCTCGTTGTGCAAATCGAACACGAGGTCGTCCGGAGTGTCCTCCACCATCGAGATCTCCTCGAGTACCACCTTGCGCTCGAGCTTCAGGTCCTCGGCGCGCAGTAGCGGCCGGAACATGAGGTCAAACATCACGTCGGCGGCCTCGGGGAGATGCTCGTCGAGCACCCGCGCCTGGAACGACGTGTGTTCGCGCGAGGTGTAGGCGTCGAGCGAACCGCCCAGTGACTCGAGCGACAGCGCCAGCGCGTGCGCGCTCCGCCGTTCGGTCCCCTTGAACACCAAATGCTCGAGCAGGTGCGAGACCCCCATCACCTCGCGCGCTTCGTGCACTGACGCCGCCCGCACCCAGGCCCCCAGCGCAACCGAGCGCACGCCCGGATAGAACTCGGAGAGGACGGTCAGCCCGTTGGGCAGGACGGTGCGCTGCACCCCGGTCTCCGGGGCGGCGATGCTTGGTACGGCGGGGGTATTCATCGACGACAAAGAACGATGCGGGACCTGCCGCCGTCAACCCGAAGTACCGGCCTCGCAGACGGACGCAAAAAGGGGGAACCGCGACATCGTCGCCGTTCCCCCTCTCGCCGCGCCGGGCGCCGTCACCGGCGCCCCGTGCGTCTGATCCGCGTCAGGCTACTTGCGCGGTCCGCGACCGCCGCGCCCGCCACGCCCGCCGCGATCGCCACCCTCGCGATGCTTGCGCTCGTGGTGTTCCGGCGCGGCCTCGCCACCCTCGGCCGGAGCCGCAGTCGGCGCCGCGTACGCGTCGCCTTCGGGGGCCGGAGCCGTCGCCGCGCCGCCTTCCGGCGCGCCCGGCTTCGGCAGCAACGCCTTCATCGACAGGCGCAGGCGGCCGCGCTCATCGCGCTCCACCAGCTTGACGGTGACCACTTCGCCCTTTTTCACCACGTCCTCGGGCTTCTCGACGCGCGTGTGGCGCATCTCCGACACGTGGAGCAGCGCTTCGGTGCCGGGCATGATCTCGATGAACGCGCCAAACGCCGTGACGCTCTTCACCGTGCCCTGGTACGTGAGCCCCACTTCCGGCTCGGCGGTGATCGCCGCCACCATCTGGCGCGCGCGCTCCATCGCCTCGCCGCCGACGGCGGCAATGGTCACCAGGCCGGTGTCGTCCACCGTCACCTCGGCGCCCGTCTCGTCCTGGATGCCGCGGATCGTCTTCCCCTTCGGACCAATGAGGTCGCCGATCTTCTCGGGGTTGATGTTCATCGTCACGATGCGCGGGGCCCACGGGCTCAGCTCGGCGCGCTGCGTGTCGAGCGCCTTGTTCATCTCGCCCAGGATGTGCAGACGCCCCAGCTTGGCCTGCGCCAGCGCCTCGGACATGATCTTGAGGTCAAGCCCCTGGATCTTGATGTCCATCTGAATCGACGTGATGCCGTCCTTCGTCCCCGCGACCTTGAAGTCCATGTCGCCGAGGTGGTCTTCGGTGCCGAGGATGTCGGTGAGGATCGCGTACTTCTTTCCTTCCTTGATCAGCCCCATCGCCACACCGGCCACCGCGCCCTTGAGCGGGATGCCGGCGTCGAAGCACGACAGCGAGCCGCCGCAGACCGTCGCCATCGACGACGAGCCGTTGGACTCGAGCACGTCGCTGACGATGCGGATCGTGTACGGGAACTCCTCGAACGGCGGCAGCACGCCCTGAATGGCGCGCTCGGCCAGGTTGCCGTGGCCGATTTCGCGGCGGCTGGTGCCGCGCATCGGGCGCACTTCACCCGTCGAGAACGGCGGGAAGTTGTAGTGCAGCATGAAGGCCTTGGTGGTCTCCTTGGCCGTGTCGATGCTGTCCATGCGCTGCACGTCGTTGCCGGTGCCGAGCGTCGCGGCCACGAGGGCCTGCGTCTGACCGCGCGTGAAGAGCGCCGAGCCGTGGGCGCGCGGCAGCACGCTGGTGTCGATGCTGATCGGGCGCACTTCGGTCGGCTTGCGGCCGTCGACGCGCAGGCCGGTGTCGAGCACCTGCTCGCGAAGCGCGGCGTACTCCAGATCGCCGAGCACGGCGCCGATGAACGGCACCTGCTCCGGCTCGAGCGTCGCCGCCAGCTCTTCCTTGACCGTGTCCTTCACCTTCTCCACGGCCTGGATGCGGGTGTGCTTTTCCTTCTGGTTGATCGCGGCCTCGATCTTCGACTTGGCGGCCTTGGTCACGATCTTCTGCACGTCGGCGGGCGTCTCGTTCTTGCTCCACTCCATCTTCTCGACGGTGATCTTCGAGAGGAGCTCCTCCTGCATCGCGATCAGCTCGCGGATGCCGCCCTGCGCGATCTCGAGTCCCTTGATCACGTCATCTTCGCCGATCTCCAGCGCGCCGCCCTCGACCATCATGATCGAGTCCTGCGAGCCGGCGACCACGAGATCCATGTCGGAGAACTCGAGCGCCTGGAACGTGGGGTTCAGCACCCACTTGTTCTCCACGCGGCCGACGCGCACGCCGGCAATCGGGCCCGCCCACGGGATCTTGCTCGCACTCAGCGCGAACGACGTGGCGACGAGGCCGAGCACGTCGGCGTCATTCTCCTGGTCGGCGCTGATGACGTAGATGAAGACCTGGACTTCGTTCTGGAAGCCCTCGGGGAACAGCGGGCGGATGGAGCGGTCGATGATGCGGCAGGAGAGAATCTCCTCGTCGCGCGGCCGTCCCTCACGCTTGATGAAGCCGCCCGGGATCTTGCCCGCGGCGTACGTCTTTTCCTTGTACTCGACGGTGAGCGGGAAGAAGGGCAGCGGGCTCTTCTTGTCGCTCACGGTGACGGCGGCGAGCACCATCGTGTCGCCGAACTGGACGAGCGCCGATCCGGCGGCCTGCTTGGCCATCCGCCCCGTCTCAATGACGAGCTTGCGACCGGCGAAGGTCCGCTCAATGCGATGCATCATGTGTCGTGTGTCTCGGTAGAACGCAAAACGCGCGGGCCGCCAAATGCGCCCGCGCGGTATGCGTTGTGGTTCTTAGTAGCGCAGACCCAGGTCCGCGATGAGCTTGCGGTAACCCTCGACGTCCGTGCGCTTGAGGTAATCGAGCAAGCGGCGGCGCTTGCCAACGAGCTTCAGCAGCCCGCGGCGGCCATGGTGGTCTTTGGCGTGGGAACGGAAGTGCTCGGTCAAGTAATTGATCCGCTCCGTCATCACGCCGACCTGGACGTACGACGATCCCGTGTCGGTCTCGTGGCGGCGATTCTTGGTGATCGCCGGCTTCTTGTCGAAGGACATTTCCTGGTTCTCTGCGTACTTCGGTGTTAGGCCAATTTCGCTGTAGCTTGGAAAAATATCGGTCAACCGACCCTATGTAAAGGCCCGCGGCTCACTTAGGATCGGAATCGGTTCGGATATTTTGCGGTGGAATCCGAAATCCCAATCCTCAGTCCACATCCTCAATCGTTATTTGAACAGCGCTACAATGTCGTTGAACATCACCACGGCGAAGAGCGCAACGATCGCGGCAAGTCCAATCCGCATAACCACTTCGCGGGTTCGTATGCTAAACGGCGATCCCTTGATGGACTCCGCGATATTCATCACCACCTGGCCGCCGTCGAGAATCGGGATCGGCAGCAGGTTCAAAACCGCCAGGTTGATGCTCAAGAAGGCGATCAACGCCCACAACGATTCAAGTCCGCTCTTGGCCGCCACCACCGACGTCCTGGCGATCGCCACCGGGCCGCCGAGGTTCTTCACCGAGATGGACCCCTGCACCAGCCCGCCCAGCACGCCAACGACGGACGTCCCCATGGCCCAGGTCGCCTGCCCTCCCGCCACGGCCGCCGATGCGAACCCGATCCGCTCGCGCTCCAGGCGGTCCTTCGGGTAGGCGCCGATCCGCCCCACCATCACCTTCTGTCCCGTGACGGCGTTCGCTCCTGCTTGGGCGACCGGCGTCACCGTCAGCGACACGGGCGTTCCGCCGCGCACCACGCCGATGGTGAGTTCCTTGCCCGCCGAGCCCGCAATCGTCGTCAGCAGGTCGCTCCACGCGTGCACCGCGATGCCATTGATGCTGGCAATGGAATCGCCCGCCTGCAGTCCGGCCTTCTGCGCCGGCATGTCCACGATCACCGAGTCCACCACCGCCGGCACGTACGACCGGCCGTAGTACGCAAACACGCCCGTCGACACGACGAGTGTCAGCACGACGTTCATCGCCACGCCGGCGAGCATGATCACCAGCCGCGCCCACAAGGGCTTGCTCTCAAACCAGCGGTCGGACGGCACCGGTTTGGGCCCGAAGGGCACCATCGCCTCCTCGTCCCAATCCGCCGGCCGCGTCTCCTCGCCCGCCTCGGGCGCCTTCCCCTCGGGAGATCCGCCTTCCAACGCGGCCATGGTTTCGTCTTCGCGGCTCGCCATGCGCACATACCCACCGAGCGGCAGCGCGGCGAGCACGTACTCGGTCTCACCGCGGCGGCGGCGCCACAGCGCGGGGCCGAACCCAATGGAGAACCGCGGCGCGTAGACGCCCGTCCACTTGGCGGCGAGGAAATGCCCGAGCTCGTGCACGAAAATCACGAGTCCGAGCACGACGATCGGTGCAAGCCATGCTAAAGACATCCAAACCTCTCCCGTACGGTGTGCCGTGCCTGTGCATCCGCATGCCACAGCGCTTCGAGCGTGCCGCCCGCAAGCCCCGCATGCCGCTCCAACGCCGCCTCCACGCCTTCCGCGATCCCGCCAAATGCAATGCGCCCAGCGAGGAACAGTGCCACCGCCTCTTCATTGGCGCCGTTGAACACGGTCGGCGCCGCGCCGCCCGCCCGGCCCGCCGCCACGCCGAGCGAGAGACACGGGAACGCCTCGCGGCGCACCGCCTCAAACGTCAGCCGCCCGGCGGCCACCGCGTCGAACGCCGGGATCCCGGCATCGTCGAAGCGCTCCGGATGCGAAAGCGCGTACAAGATGGGGAGTTCCATCGACGGCACGCCGAGCTGCGCCAGCACGCTTCCGTCACGGAACTCCACCATCGAATGCACGATGCTCTGGGGATGCACGACCACGTCGATCTGGTCATACCCCAGTCCAAACAGGAAGTGCGCTTCGATGACTTCGAGCGCCTTGTTCGCCAGCGTCGCGCTGTCGACGGTAATCTTGCGCCCCATCGACCAGGTGGGATGCTGCAGCGCATCCTGCACGGTGGCCGCGCGCACCCGCTCCGCGGACCACTCGCGGAACGGCCCGCCCGACGCCGTGATCACGAGCTTCCGCACGTCGGCCGCCGAGCGCGTGCCGAGACACTGCAGAATGGCGGAATGCTCGCTGTCCACCGGCACCACCTCGCCCCCGCCACGGCGCGCCGCCGCCTCCACCAGCGCGCCGCCCACCACCAGCGACTCCTTGTTCGCCAATGCCACGCGCTTGCCGGCGCCCAGCGCCGCGAGCGTGGCGTCGAGCCCGGCGGCGCCGACGATGGCATTGAGCACCACGTCCACCTCGGGAAGCGTGGCGGCGTCCACCAGCGCGCCCGCGCCGCGGCGCCACGCCGACGGCACCGCGCCGTCTCCTTCGACGAGCGCAATGAACGGCGGCTTCCACGCCGCCGCCTGCTCGGCAAGCAGCACGGCGTTGCCGTGCGCGGTCAGCGCCTGCACCGCAAAGCGGTCGCGATGCCGCGCCAGCACGCGCAGCGCCGTCGTGCCAATCGAGCCCGTCGAGCCGAGGACGGCGACGCGCTGCATGGTCACGGCCGGTAGACGAGGAAGAAGCTGAGGAGCACGTACCCCACGGGGAGCGTGAACAGCAGCGAGTCGACGCGATCGAGCACGCCGCCGTGGCCGGGAATCAGCTGCGAGCTGTCCTTCACGCCGGCCTCGCGCTTGAACATCGACTCGGCGAGATCGCCAACCTGCGCCGCCAGACTCAGCACGACGCCCACCACCACGATGCCGACCGGACGCAGCGTCAGTTGCGCGAGCGGCGGCAGCGCCACGGCGGCAATCAGCCACGTGGTCAGCACGCTCGCCACCACGGCTCCGTACGCGCCGGCCCACGTCTTACCCGGGCTGACCGACGGCATCAGCTTGCGCCGCCCAAAGGCGCGCCCGGCAAGATACGCGCCGGTGTCATTGAGCCACGTGACAACAACCGGCAGCAGCACCAAGGCCGTGCCGCCGCGCGCGTCGATGATGTAATCGTGGTAGCGCAGCGCGTACGCGAAGCTCAGCATCCCGCCGGTGTACACCACGCCCGACAGCGTCGTCCCCACCGCCGCCATCGGGCCGCCTTCGGCGCCGCGCGCGAACAGCACCACGGTGAGCAGAACCGGCACGAGCAGCGACACCACTGGCACCGACAGCACCCACAAGCCGAGGTAACGGGCGTGCACGATCACCGGCACAAGCGCGCTGAGCACAATGCCCACCGCGCGCAGCGGACGCGCGCCGCGCACTTCGGCCAGCAGATAGTACTCGCGCGCGGCGAGCGCCGAGGCGAGCGCCAGCAGGGTGACCAGCGCCGGACCGCCGGCGTAGATGACCCCCACGATGATCGGAATGAGCACGATCGCGACGAGCAGCCGCTTCGGGAACTCGCTCACGGATTTGCCGGGTTAGGCCGAGACGCGGCCGAAACGGCGATCGCGGCTCTGGTAGTCGACGATCGCCTGGAACAGCTCGGTGCGGCCGAAATCGGGCCACAGCACGGGCGAGATAACCAGCTCGGTGTAGGCGACCTGCCACAACAGGAAATTGGAGATGCGCATCTCGCCGGAGGTGCGGATCAGCAGGTCGGGGTCGGGGCAGTCGGCGGTGAACAGCCGCGCGCTGATGGCCGCCTCATCCACCTGCTCCGGCGCCAGCCGGCCGGCGGCCACATCTTCGGCGATCAGGCGCGCCGCGCGCACCAACTCGGCGCGCGAGCCGTACGAGATGAACAGGTTGAGCACCAGCGTGCGGTTGGCCGCGGTCAGCGACATCACGCCGTCCACGGCGCGGCGCTGCACGGGGCCCAGCCGGTCGAGGTCGCCGAGAAAGACCACGCGCACGCCGCGCTCGTGCAGTTCGCGCGCTTCCTTCTGGATGTACTCCTCGAGCAGCGACATCAGCGCCGACACCTCGCCCGCCGGCCGCTGCCAGTTTTCCTGCGAGAAGGCGAACAGCGAGAGCACCTCGATCTTCGCCTCGATCGCCGCTTCCACGACGGCGCGCACCGACTTCATGCCCTCACGATGACCAACCGGGCGCGGGAGCAAACGCTCCCGCGCCCAGCGGCCATTGCCGTCCATGATGATGGCGACGTGGCGCGGAATCGCGCCCTGCCCGTTCATCTGGGCGAGAAGTTCGGCGGCGGCGCCCATCGGCGCTCAGACCTCCATGATTTCAGCTTCTTTCGCCTTGCTCAGCCCGTCGACCTTGTGGATGTAGTCGTCGTGCATCTTCTGAAGTTCCTTCTCCGCGTGCTTCACCTCATCCTCGGACTGGCCGTCGAGCTTCTTGAGCAGTTCGCGAGCGTGCGTGCGCGCGTGGCGGATGGCGATATGCCCTTCCTCCGCGTACTTGTGCACGATCTTCACCAGTTCCTTGCGGCGCTGTTCGTTCATCGCCGGCAGCGGCACGCGGATGAACGTCCCCTGAATCGCCGGGTCGAACCCGAGCCCGCTCTCGCGGATCGCCTTCTCCACGGCGCGGACCTGCCCCTTGTCGAACGGCGTCACGATCAGCGCGCGCGGCTCCGGCGCGTTGACGCTGGCTACCTGGTTGAGCGACACCAGCGCGCCGTAGGCCTCGACCTTGACGCCGTCTAGCATGCTGGGCGCGGCCTTGCCCGAACGCACGGACGTGAACTCACGCTTCACCGCCTCAACGCCCTTTTCCATGTGGGCGCGGCAGTCCTTCAGAATGTCGGCAATGGAATTCATGAAACCAGGGTCCCCACCGGCTTGCCGTGGATCGCATCCACCACGGCGTTCGGCGTGTTGATGTTGAGCACGATCAACGGCAGCGAGTTTTCCTTGCAGAGCGTGATTGCCGTCTGGTCCATCACGCTCAATTCCTCGAGCATCACATCCCGATAGCTGATGCGGTCGTACCGGGTGGCATTGGGATCCTTCTTCGGATCCGCCGAGTAAACGCCGTCGACGCTCGTCGCCTTGATGATGACATCCGCCTTCATCTGGATGGCCCGCAGCACGGCCGCCGTGTCCGTGGAAAAGTACGGATTGCCCGTGCCGCCGGCAAAGACGACGCACCGCCCCTTCTCGAGGTGGCGCATCGCGCGGCGCCGGATGTACGGCTCCGCCAGCTCTTCCATGCGGATCGCCGTCATCACGCGCGTGTCGAGCCCGTCGCGCTCCAGCACATCCTGCAGCGCCAGCGCGTTGATGACCGTGCCGAGCATGCCCATGTAGTCGGCGCTCACGCGGTCCATCCCCATGCGCGAGATCTGCGAGCCGCGCACGATGTTGCCGCCGCCGATCACGACCGCCACCTGCGCCCCCATCCCGTGAATCGTGCGGATCTGGTGCGAGAAGCGCGAGATCGCGTCGAAATCGAATCCAAAGCCCTTGTCTCCGGCGAGGGCCTCGCCGGAGAGTTTGAGCAGGATGCGCGGATACTTGAGCGCCGCGGTCATGATCGTGGGCTCCCGCCCCGGGGTGAAGGTCAGGCCTCGCCCATCTTGAAGCGGGCGAAGCGCACGACCGACGCCCCGGCACCGGCTTCCTTGATCAGCTGGCCAATCGTCTTGCTGTCCTCTCGCACCCACGGCTGCTCGGTGAGTACGATTTCGCCGAAGAACTTGTTGATGCGCCCCTCGACCATCTTCTCGGCGATGTTCTGCGGCTTGCCGCTCGCCACCGCCTGCTCCACGAAGATGTCGCGCTCGCGCTTGACGACCGCCGGATCCACGCCGTCGCGGCTCACCGCGATCGCCGTCGCCGGCACGCCCGCCGCCACATGCTCGGCGATCGAGTTGGCCAGCGCCGTGCCCGCCTCGCCGGTGATGCCCGCGACTTCAACCAGCACGCCAACCTTGCCGTTGAAGTGCAGGTAGAATCCCACCGCGCCGCCGGCCTTGGCCGTAAAGCGCGCGATGCACTTGAGCACGACATTCTCGCCCGTCTTGGCCGACGCGGCCTTGACGATTTCGCCCACCGTGCGCGCCGGGTCGGCGTGCCACTTGGTGGCCAAATAGGCGCCGTCGGCGCCGATCGGCACGATGCCGTCGACGCTGGTGTCCTTGGTCACCTGCTCGCACATCTGCTTCGACAGCGCCACGAACTCCTCGTTGCGGCTGACGAAGTCGGTCTCGGAGTTGATCTCGATCATGGCGGCGGCCGAACCGTCGGGCGCGACCCACGTGGCGATCTGCCCCTCCGACGCCGCGCGATCCGCGCGCTTCTCGGCCTTGGCGATCCCCTTCTTGCGCAGGATGTCGACCGCGGCGTCCATCGCGCCACCGGCCTCCTCCAGCGCCTTCTTGCAGTCCATCATGCCGGCGCCGGTACGGGCGCGGAGCTCGGCAACGTCCTTCGCGGAAATAGCGGCCATATGCTGATGCCTTCTCGTTGATTCGATCGGTGTGAAGACGCCGCCGGCTGTGCGGCCGGCGGCGTCGGGAAAAATACGCGCTGCGCGGCGTGGTGACCACGCCCCAGCGCTTACGCGCTCGGCTGGTCGGTCGGCTCGGCGGGCTTGTCGGCCGCTTCCGGGGCGTCGCCCTTGAGGCGGGCCGCGATGGCGTCCGGCTTGGCGCGACGACGGCGCGGACGGTCGCCCCCGCGCTCACCGCCACCCTGGCCGCCGCGGCGGTTGCGGTCGCGGTCCTGCGGCTCGGCGCCGCGGTCCGACGAGTACGTGTACGACTGCCCTTCCTCGACCTCCTCGCGCACCGGCGCCTCGCGGCGGGCCTCGATGATCGCGTCCGTCACCGCGCTGGTTAGCAGCTCGACCGAGCGGATGGCGTCGTCATTACCGGCAATCGGCACGGCGATGAGATCGGGATCGGAGTTCGTGTCGCAGATGGCGATGATCGGGATGCCGAGCTTCTTGGCCTCGTCCACCGCGATGCGTTCCTTCTTGGCGTCGACGACGAACAGCAGCCCCGGCAGGCGCCCCATGTTCTTGATGCCCGACAGGTTTTTGAGGAGCTTGTCCTTCTGACGCGTGAGCATCAGCTGCTCCTTCTTGGTGTAGTTCTCGAACCCGCCGCCCGCCTCGGAGCCGGCCTCAAGCTCCTTGAGCTTGCGGATCTGCTTCTTGACGGTGGAGAAGTTGGTGAGCAGGCCGCCGAGCCAGCGCTCGGTGACGGAGAGCGCGCCGGCGCGCTCCGCTTCCTGCGTCACGATCGCCGCCAGCTGGCGCTTGGTGCAGACGTAGAGCACCTGGTCGCCGCGCAGCACGACTTCGCGGGCAAGCTTCTGGGCGAGTTCGATCTGCCGAAGCGTCTTCTGCAGGTCGATGATGTGGATCCCGTTGCGCTCCGCGAAAATGAAGCGGCGCATCTTGGGGTTCCAGCGGCGGGTCTGGTGTCCGAAGTGGACACCCGCCTTGAGCAGATCGTCGAGCGTGGGCTGTGCCATGGTAGTGCGACTTCCTCGCGATGGTTTTGGTCGTCCCGCGGCGTCAGCGTCCGCACAGACCGGCGAACCGGAACCCTGAGCGAACTCGACCGCGGTGTGAGATGAACAACGGATGGCGGACGGCAGATGACAGGTGGCGGACGGAACGTCGTCTCTCGATCGGATCGGAAGACGGCATTCTGCCGTCCGCCATCCGCCACCTGCAAGCCCGGACTAGCGCTTGCTGAACTGGAACCGCTTGCGCGCCTTCGGACGGCCCGGCTTCTTGCGCTCCACGGCGCGCGCATCGCGCGTCAGGAGGCCCAGGTCGCGGAGCTTGCGGCGGTGCAGCTCGTCCACCTGCACGAGCGCGCGGGCCACGGCGAGACGCAGCGCGCCGGCTTGGCCGGTGACACCGCCACCATCGATGTTGGCCTGCACGTCAAAGCGGCCGAGCGTGTCGGTCGCCGTGAACGGCTGCTGGATGGCGCTCACGAGCACGGGACGCGGGAAGTAGTCGCCGAGCGTGCGCCCGTTGACACTCCACTTGCCCGAGCCGGGCTTCAGGTACAGACGGCACACCGCTTCCTTGCGACGGCCGATGGTATGAATGGTCTGGTCGGCCATTGCTTACTTCGCCTCGAGCGACGGGAAGGTGAGCGGAGTGGGCTGTTGCGCCGCATGCGGATGATCGGCCCCCGCGTAGACGCGGAGCTTGGTGCGGAGCTTGCCGCGGCCGAGGGCGTTCTTCGGCAGCATGCCGTGCACGGCCTTCTCGATGATGCGCTCGGGGTGCTTGGCGAGCATCGTCGCGAACGGCGTGTACAGCTCATGGCCCATGTAGCCGGTGTGGCGGAAGTATTCCTTCTGCTCCGCTTTGCGGCCCGTGACCTTCACCTTGGAGGCATTGATCACGATCACGAAATCACCGGTGTCCATGTGCGGCGTGAACATCGGCTTGTGCTTGCCACGGAGGATCTTGGCGACCTCGGTGGCAAGCCGGCCCAGGACCATGCCGCTGGCGTCCACAACGTACCAGCGATGCTCAATGTCCTTGGGTGTAGCTGAAAAGGTCTTCATGCGAACCAATTGGGCAGTACTTCGACTGCGTGGGTCTTCGCCTCACCGGTGCGGAATGCAACCCGGGTCTCGGCCGCCGTGAAGGCTGTTTTCGGACAGACTTGTAAGCTAGGCAACAACTTACACCCGGTCAAGGGCGAGCGACCGTCCCCGGCGGGAGGTACGACGTCGGCCCTGCGGCGCGGACCGCACTGAGCGTCCGCAGCACGTCGGCCGAGGTGCTCAAGTCGGGGCGCCCCGCGTTGCGAACGATCGGCTTCAGCAGGTCGAGCATGCGGTCGAGGTGCCTCACGGCGGCGTCGGGATCGTTGACGGCGATGGCCGCCCGGGCCAGGCAGGCCTGCGCTTTCAGTTCGCTGTCCCCGCCGAGTCGACTCCCCGCCGTCGGCCCCGTTGGGACCTGACGCGCGCTCGCCAGCACCCCGCGCGCCTTGCCCAGCACGGCGCGCGCCGGCGCGGGGTCGCTCCCCACCACATCGAGCGCCTCGTCGCACTCCGAGACGAGCGCATCGACGGGCTCGAGTGTCGCCCCGTCGTCGGTGGCCGGCGCAAACTGGGCCACGAGCTGCGCCGAGGTGGTGTCGCCAAGTCGCTCCCATCCAGCGATCAACGCCCTGCCGAGCACGCGGCGCGTCGGCGCCGGAGCATCCTCGAAGCGCAGGTCGGCACGATACCGCCGTCCGGGCACCACACCGGTCGCCAAGCGGCGCACCATTTTGTCGGCCACGAACGCGCGCAACGACCGGTACCGCGCGGTGTCGCCGGCCTCGGCGAGGAAGAGCATCTGCGGCGCGACGTCGGAGAGATAGACCACGCCGTCATTGCGCGTCAGGCGCGACGGAGTTCCCGAGATGCCGGCGACGGTCTGCAGATACAGCCCCGTGAGATAGGCGCGCTCCATCGACGCGTCGAGCGCGCGTTGCATGCGCGTCTGATGCGACGCGCACGCGCCTCCCAACAGCAACGCCGCGACGACAAGCGAAATGGGGCCGCGACGGCTCACGCCAGCTCCAGCAGCACCGCGCCCTTCTCCACGGCCTGTCCGGGACGCACCAGCACGGCCTTCACCGTGCCGGCGGTAACCGTGCGCAGTTCATTCTCCATTTTCATGGCTTCCATGCTAATGACTCCCTGCCCCGCCGTCACGGTGTCGCCCGGCTGCACATGCACGCGCACTATGAGGCCGGGCATCGGCGCGGTCACCGGCAGCGGGCCGGCATGCGCCGCCTGCGCGGCCGTCAGGTCGCGGATGGCGCGCGACCGTTCGTCGAGCGCTTCCGCCTCCAGCCGCCAGCCGTCGAAGCGCAGGGTGTACCGTCCGCGCGCGGCGTGCCGCTGCGCGACCACACGATGCACGCGCGAGCCGATGCGCACGAGGTGCACCGGCGTTCCTTCGACGTCGGAGAGGTGCACCGCGCGCTCGACGCCGCCCACGCGCGCCGTCTCGCCGTCGAGCTCGACCTCGAGCCGCTCGCTGCCAATGTCCACGAAATACTTCACGCCGCCTCCGGCACGAGCACGCACACCGTCTCGACATGCGCCGTCTGGGGAAACATGTCAAAGCAGTCCAAAGATAGCACCCGCCACCCGGGCAGACGCCCGACGTCGCGGGCCAGCGTCGCCGGATCGCAACTGACGTACACAATGGCCCGCGGCGCGGGGCTGCAGGCGGCAAGCGCCGCGGTCACCGCGGCATCGACGCCGGCACGCGGCGGATTCAGCAGAATGACATCGGCGGGAAGCAGATCGGGAAGCGCGTCCTCGACCCGGGCGGCGATGGCGCGCGAGGGCGCCGTGAGCCGTGCGGCGCACACCGCGCTGGCGTCGGGGTCGAGTTCGATGGCCGTCACCGTCACCCCGCGCGCGGCGAGCGCCACCGCCACATCGCCGGTCCCCGCGTAGGCGTCGATCACCGTGCGCGGTGCGTGCGCCTGCACGGCCGCCTCCACGTGCGCGCCCATCAGCGCGGCCACGTCGGCGTTCACCTGCACAAACGACGCGCCCGCCGCGCTCGCGCCGCGACGGTCGAGCAGCAGGCGCCGCCGCCCGGCGTCGTTCACCCACCACGTGGCTGAAACCGACCGCACCGCCGCGGCAAACGCCTTGGCCTCGGGCCACACCTCGGCGCCTTCCACCACGAGCAGCAGGTCATCGCCCTCGGCGCGCAGTGAGGCGCGCAGCGACGCCACGCGCGGCAGCAGATGCGTTCCCTGCGCGAGCACGTCGCGAAAGCCGGCGACGATGCGCGCATCCGTAATGAGGCAATCGTCGAGCGCGAAGATCTCGTCGGGCGCCCCGGCGCGATGCAGGCCCGCGCGCCATCCGTCGGCGCGGCGGCGCAGCGCCAGCGTGAGCTTGCGTCGGTAGCGCCACGGCTCGCCGGCCGCGTGCACCTTGGGAAGCGCCACCTCGCGCTTGCCGATGCGGGCGAACGCGTCCTGCACCATATGCGCCTTGGCGTCGCGCTGCGCGTCGAGCGCGAGATGCTGCAGCTGACAGCCGCCGCAGCGGTCGCGTCCGTAGTGCGCGCACGCCGGCGCCACGCGCCCCGCCCCGGCCTGTTCGACGTCGAGCAACGTGCCGCGCGCAAAACGCCCCTTGGCGTGCACGCGGGCGCGCACGCGATCACCGGGCGCGGTGCGCGGAACGAAGACCACCATCCCGTCGTGCCGCGCCACGCCGTCGCCGCCGGCCGCGATGGACGTGATGTCGAGCGACACCGTGTTCGGCGCGCTGCGCTCCGCGGACGCTCCGGGCCGGCTCACGCGTCGCGCAGGCCGTGCTGTCGGGCGAGCCGCGCCCACGGCGACAGTTCGGGGCGCGTCCCCGCCCCGTCGGCACCGCCGAGTGGCTCTCCGGCGCGCACCGTCGAGCGCGGCGATCGCCGTTGCCGGTCGCGCTCGGCGAGCAGCGCGGCGGCAATGGCGGCCGCCTCCACCTGCTCGCGCGGCGCCGGCGCGGCGGTCAGCGAGCCCAGCCGACGCTCGAGCCACTGGATATCGATCGCGCCGCGGCAGAACTCGTCGTCTTCCATGACGCGCAGGTGAAACTCGCGCGACGTCTCGATGCCCTGAATGGTCAGCTCGTCGAGCGCGCGGTGCATGCGAGTGATCGCGTCGGCGCGTGTCGGCGCCCAGACGATGAGCTTGGCGAGCATCGGGTCGTAGTACAGCGTCACCTCGCTCCCCACGCCAATGCCGCTGTCCCAGCGCACCCCCGGACCGCCCGGCAGGCGCAGATACTCAATGCGCCCGGTGCTCGGCAGGAAGTCGTTGGACGCGTCCTCGCTGGTGATGCGGCACTCCATGGCCCAACCGCGCGGATCGATGCTCGTGGTGAACGGCAGGCGTTCGCCGGCGGCAATGCGCAACTGCCACTGCACGAGGTCGATGCCGGTGACGAGTTCGGTCACCGGATGCTCGACCTGAATGCGCGTGTTCATCTCGAGGAAGTAGAACTGCTCGTCGGGGGCGAGCAGGAACTCGCATGTCCCCGCGTTCTGGTAGCCCGCCGCCTTGGCCACGCGCACCGCCGCCGCGCCCATCGCCTTGCGGAGGTCGGCGTTCACCGCCGGGCTTGGCGCCTCCTCAATCATCTTCTGGTGCCGCCGCTGCACCGAGCACTCGCGCTCGCCGAGCGAGACGTAATGCCCGTGCGTGTCGGCCAGCACCTGGATCTCCACGTGACGCGGCCCCTCGATGTACTTCTCCACGTAGACCGCGTCGTCGCCAAAGGCGCTCATCGCTTCGCGCTGGGCGGCGGCCAGCGCCGCGGCGAGCGCCGACGGCTCGCGCACCACGCGCATCCCCTTGCCGCCGCCCCCCGCCGCCGCCTTGAGCAGGACGGGATAGCCGAACTCGGCGGCGATCTTCAGGGCCTCGTCGGCATCGCGCAGCGCCTCGGTGGTGCCGGGCACCACCGGCACGTCGCGCGACACCGCCAGTGTGCGCGCCGCCGTCTTGGAGCCCATCGCCGCAATCGCCTCGGCCGGCGGGCCGACCCAGATGAGCCCCGCGTCGCGCACCGCGCGCGCAAACCACTCGCGCTCCGACAGGAATCCGTATCCCGGGTGAATCGCGTCGGCGCCGCTGGCGATCGCCGCGGCGATGATGAGGTCGCCGCGCAGGTAGCTTTCGCTCGACGGCGGCGCCCCGAGCCGCACCGCTTCATCGGCCTCGCGCACGTGCGGCGCGCGGGCGTCGGCGTCGGAGTAGACCGCCACCGACGCCAGCCCCAGTTCGCGGCATGCGCGAATCACACGCAGCGCGATCTCGCCGCGATTCGCGATCAGGACCTTCCTCACAGCGGAATGTTCCCGTGCTTTTTGGGCGGGTTGCGGTCCTTCTTCCCCTGCAGGCTCTCCAGCGCGTCGATGAGCTTGGCGCGCGTGTCGCGCGGGTCGATGATGTCGTCGAGGTACCCGCGGCTCGCCGCCACATACGGATTGGCGAATTTCTCCGTGTACTCGGCGACGCGCTGGGCCATCGCGGCGGCGGGATCGGCGCTGTCGGCGATCTCGCGCTTGAAGAGAATCTCCACCGCTCCCTTGGGTCCCATCACCGCGATCTCGGCGGTCGGCCACGCCACGTTGTAGTCGCCGCGGATGTGCTTGGAGCTCATCACGTCGTACGCGCCGCCGTACGCCTTGCGCGTGATGACCGTGAGCTTGGGCACCGTCGCCTCGCAGTACGCGAACAGCAGCTTGGCGCCGTGCTTGATGATGCCGCCGTGTTCCTGCGCCACGCCAGGGAGAAAGCCGGGCACGTCCTCGAACGTCACGAGCGGAATGTTGAACGCGTCGCAAAACCGGATGAACCGCGCCGCCTTGATGCTGGCGCTGATGTCGAGCACGCCGGCCAGCACCGCCGGCTGGTTGGCGACGATCCCGACGGCGAAGCCGCCGAGGTGGGCGAAGCCGACCAGGATATTGCCCGCGTAGTCGCGCTGCACCTCGAGGAACTCGCCGTCGTCGACCACCCGGCCGATCACCTCGCGCATGTCGTACGGCTTGTTCGGCTCGTCGGGCACGATGTCGAGCAGCGACTCCTCGCGACGGTCCCGCGGGTCGGTCGACGCGCCGCGCGGCGGCGGCTCCACGTTATTCGACGGGAGGAAGCGCAGCAGGTCGCGGATCCCCTGCAGCGTGGCCAGCTCGGAGTCGCAGGTGAAGTGCGACACGCCCGACGTGCCGCCGTGGGTGTCGGCGCCGCCCAACGCCTCCATCGTCACGTCCTCGTGCGTGACCGTCTTCACGACGTTCGGCCCGGTGACGAACATGTAGCTCGACTTCCGGGTCATGAACACAAAGTCGGTGATGGCCGGCGAATACACCGCGCCGCCGGCGCACGGCCCGAGGATGGCGGAGATCTGCGGCACGACGCCCGAGGCGAGCGTGTTGCGCAGGAAGATCTCCGCATAGCCGCCGAGCGACACAACGCCTTCCTGGATGCGCGCGCCGCCCGAGTCGTTCAGTCCGATGACCGGCGCGCCGTTGCGCATCGCCAGGTCCATGACCTTGCAGATCTTCTCGGCGAACGCCTCGCTCAGCGAGCCGCCAAAGACCGTGAAGTCCTGCGAGAAGACGTAGACCAGGCGGCCGTCCACGCGCCCGTAACCCGTGACGACGCCGTCGCCATAGTAGTGCTGCTCCTCGAGCCCGAAGTCGTGCGACCGATGCACAACGAACCGGTCGAGCTCGACGAACGAGCCGTCATCGAGCAGCACGTCGAGGCGCTCACGCGCCGACAGCTTGCCTTTGTCGTGCTGGGCCTTGAGGCGCTGTGCGCCGCCGCCCAGCTCCGCCTCGGCGCGCCGGCGCTCGAGGAGGTCGAGTTTGTCGCGCATGGTCATGGTGCACCAATATATGGAGGCGTCCGGACGCCCGGTGGAATCCCTGTGGTGTGACTCATCAATTTGGCCGCGGAGCCGATGGTAAGGGGACGGTGCCCTCGATCGGCCCCCCACGTGATGATTGGGTCGCCAGATGTGACACTTTTGTGCGCGCGCCGGGGGGCGGGAACTAATGCCACCTCTCGCACGGCCGAAGCTTTCATAGGGAGAACACTTACTGCCATGGAGGACGTCCTTATGAACCGCACGTTTCTTCGCGCTCTGCACGCGCCGGTCGCGCGCCGGCTCCTCACCGCTCTTGCCCTGATGTGCGCCTTGCCGATGTTGGCGCAGGCCCAGGACGCCAAGAAGATCTACGAACTTTCGGAAGTGGACGCGCTGCCGAAGCTGTCGTCACCGTCGTACACGTCGCGCCTCATCTCCGAGGCCTACCCCGACAACCTCCGTCGCGCCGGTGTCGGCGGGGCCGTGCAGATGGAACTCGTGGTGGACGCGTCGGGCAAGGTGGACGCTTCGCAGATTGACGCCGTTTCCACGGTGCCGCAGCTGATCGAAGTGGCAAAGCAGGTGGCGCCGAAGCTCGAGTTCACCCCGGCGAAGGTGAAGGGCACCGCCGTGAAGTCGCGCGTCGTGCTTCCGCTGGTTTTCAAGCCGTAAGGTTCATCCCTGATAGTGGGACGGGGGCTGGTCCGACGGGACCACCCCCGATTTCCCATGTGGTGCGTGCGCCGCGTTCGCGCGTTACTGCGGGGGCGCGGCGCCCTCCACCCCGATCGCATCGAGCAGCACGCTGCCGGCCTCGGTGCGGTCGAACACGAAGCGCACCGCGCGCAATCGGTCGGCGCGGAACCCAGGCTCCCGGCGTTCCAGGTCACCGAGGGCGATGGCGTACCGCGTGAGCACCTGGTCGTAGTCGCGGCTGGACGCACCGTACTTCCGCTCACTGCGCGCCCATTTATAGAGGCGGATCGTGAGCGGCGGGGGAAGCGGCGACAAGTCGGCGAGGGCAACGGAGGCCTTCACGCCGTCCGACGTCTCCAGTTCGACATGGAAATCGAGCACGACAACGGAGTCCTTAACCGACTTGGACTTTGCCTTGCCCTTATCGGCGGCACTCGCGCTGTCCTTGGCGGCGGTGCCGCGCGCCTTGGCGCTGTCGGCCCCCGCCATCTTGCGTTGCTGCGCGCTGTCCGCGGCCGCCTTCTCGGTGGAATCGCGTCCGCGCAGCCAGCCGGGGAGCCAGCCAAAGCGCGGCGGACGGCGCATCGCCCCCGTGGCCGGCGCCGTGTCGGCGGCAGCGAGCGCACGCGGCCTGTCCGACTCCGCCTCGGCCTCAAACACGAGTGTGCTGTGCGCATCGACCCCGAGCGTCGTCGCCACCGAATCGGTCCAGCGCACGGCGTAGCGCGCCGGCGCACCGTTCGCCTTGGACTTCGTCCAGCCGAGTCGCACCACGTGATTCTCGTACGCCGAGTTCCCGCGCGAACGCATGGTTAGGCCGAGCTCGCGCCAAGCGGCGAGACCGGTCGCGTCGATCCGCACGCCGGCCATCGACCCGGTGGTGACGTCGACGTCCTCCTCGTAGGCCGCCAATCGCCGCGTGCTCTGGTCTTCGTAGCGCGTCAGGTAGATGGTGCGCGGCAGCCACGATCCACCGCGCCGCGCGTCGCGGAAGAGCGGTTCGTACGCCGCCGCGTCGCGGAGAGTGAGGTCGAGGAAGGCGCTGATGAAGACCTTGCCCGCCTGCCGCTGTTCGTCGCCGGTGAGCAGGTTCTGCTTGCGCAGCAGCAGGCCCAGCTCCGGCCCGACGTTGCTGGAGCCCCACGTGGTGTTGAACTGCCCGTGATTGGCGCGGTAAATGTAGATGGCGCTCTTGCGCCACGGCCCCGCCCCGGTGAAGCGCACGCGCTGGAACTGGCGCTGCCCCATGAATGTGGAGACGTCGGAGTCGTGCGCCCCGTGCAGGACGAGATAGTTGACGTTCGTGAGCGGCGTCCCCTGGTCGGCCGGCCGATACTGGCCGTCCACCGGCGCGATGGCGACGAGTGTGCGAATGTCGAAGCCGAAGTTGAACACCACGCGCGCATCGTCCGGGTAGCGTGGCAACCGATTGAAGGCCGCTGCCACGGCGATCGCTTCGCCGCCGCGCGAGTGCCCCATCAGCGCGATGCGCGACAAATCCACTTTGTGGTACAGCGGTGACGCGCTGTCGGCGTTGAAGCCGCGCCAGGCTACCAGATGCTGCAGCAGCATCCAGCCGCGCGCGTCGTTATCGTTGCGCAGGTTGCCGTTGAGGAAGTTCTCGTCCACAGACGCCAGGATATAGCCGCGGCTCGCGAGCAGTTCGCCGAGATAGGCGTAGCCGGGATCGGAGAAGTCCTTCATTCCGTGGTTGCCGTGCACGATGAGCACGAGCGGGAACGGCCCCGCCCCCTCGGGATACCAGACCCGCCCGTTCACCGGCAGGCGCTTGGCGTCGAAGCCCCAGTACGCCCACCGGTCACGCAGCAGCTTGGGGTTTGCCCCCCTGAGGAACGACGTGCCGTTCACGACCCCCGTGCGCAGGGTCACGGAGTCGCGATACTCGGCCCGTCGCCGGTCGGTCCCGTGGCCGTAATAGAGGCGGCGTACCGCGAACGGACCCGGCTTCGAAGGGTCAGCAGCCTCCACTCCGGGAGACGAAGGCGGCGCGAATCGCGAGGGATCGACGAGTCGGGTGGGCTGATAGCAGGCGGCCGCGAGAATCGCGGCGACAGCGAGGCGGCGAGACATGGCGAACAGACTACAGACTCACCAAGTGCAGGGGAAGAGGCAATCCCAGGTGCAAGGTGCAGAGGCAGCGTGTGGTGAGGGGTGCAGGGGTCGTTAGGGGGGCGCGAGCTTGTACGAAGCGCCTCCTTCCCTGCACCACACTCTGCCGCTGCACCCTGCACCACACTCTGCCTCTTCCCCTGCACCCAAACGACGCGCCCCCGCCGGTCAATGCCGGCGGGGGCGCGTCGTTTGCCGCGAGAGCTTACGCCTCGTCCACGTCCTCGATCACCGCCGACAGGTCGGCCGGGATCTCAGGAATGGCATCGCCTTCCTCGGTGTGCACCTTGGACGGCTCCGCCGGACGCTCCTGCCCTTCCGGAATGTTCGTCACGGTCAGCACGATGCGGCGATGGATCGGATCGACCTCGAGCACGCGCAGGTCGAGCGCCATCTGCTCCCACGCGATCTCGGCCGGGCTCTGGATCGTGTTGCCCGTGATGTTGAGCTGCGAGATCGGCACGAAGCCCTCGATGTCGTTGCCGACATCAACGACGACGCCCTTCTCCATGAGGCGCACCACATGGCCCTTGAGCTCGGTGCCGACCGGGTAGGTCTCGCCGATCTTGAGCCACGGATCTTCCTCGGCCTGCTTGAGGCCGAGCGAGATGCGCTTGTTGTCGCTGTCGATGTTGAGGATCACGACGTCCACCGAGTCACCCTTCTTGACCACTTCCGACGGGTGCTGGACGCGCTTGGTCCACGACATGTCGGAGATGTGGATCAGGCCGTCGATGCCCGGCTCGATCTCGACGAACGCGCCGAACGACGTGAGGTTTCGCACCTTGCCCGCAATGCGCGTGCCCACGGGGTACTTGAGCGGCAGCACCATCCACGGATCCTGCTCGGTCTGCTTCATGCCGAGCGAGATCTTCTCCTCGTTCGGATCGACCTTGAGCACCACCGCCTCAATGGCCTCGCCGATGCTGACGAGCTTCGAGGGATGGCGGACGTTGCGCGTCCAGCTCATCTCGCTGATGTGCACCAGGCCTTCGATGCCCGGCTCGAGCTCGATGAAGGCGCCGTAGTTGGTGATGCTGACGACCTTGCCCGAGACGCGCGTGCCGACCGGGTACTTGGCGGCGACGTCCTTCCACGGGTAGGCCTGGAGCTGCTTGAGGCCGAGCGAGATGCGCTCGCGCTCCCAGTCGATGTCGAGGACCTTGATCTCCAGCTCCATGCCGATCTGCACCATCTCGCTCGGGTGCTGGATGCGGCCCCACGACATGTCGGTAATGTGGAGCAGGCCGTCCACGCCGCCGAGGTCGATGAAGGCGCCGAAGTCCGTGATGTTCTTGACCACGCCCTTCCGCACCTGATCCTTCTGGAGCTCCTTCATCAGCTTCTCGCGCTTGCCGGCGCGCTCGGTCTCGAGGATCACGCGGCGCGAGACGACGATGTTGCGGCGGCGCTTGTTGAGCTTGATGATCTTGAACTCGTACTTCTGGCCGAGCAGCTCGTCGATGTTCGGGACGCGGCGGAGCGCGATCTGCGAACCCGGGAGGAAGGCGTCGACGCCCATGAGGTCGACGACCACGCCGCCCTTGATCTTCTTGACGAGCACGCCCTCGACCGGCTGATCGGACTCGTACGCGACGCGGATCTTCTCCCACACGCGCATGAAGTCGGCCTTCTTCTTGGACAGGACGACCGAGCCTTCCTGGTCTTCGAGGTGCTCGAGGAGCACTTCGACTTCGTCGCCGGCCTTGAGCTCCGGCATGTCCTTGAACTCTTCGAGCGGGATCGACCCTTCGGACTTGAAGCCGATGTCGAGCACGACGAGGTTGTCGCGGATCTCGAGCACACGGGACTTGACGATCTCGCCTTCCTCGATGGAAGCGAGCGTCCCGTTGTACAGATCCATCATCGCCTCATAGTCGGACGACGTGTACTCGTCTTCCTCGTAGAGTTCGGGGCGGCGATTCGCGAGCGGGCGCAGGACGGCCTTTTGGGCCATGCGCTTTTCACGCTCGATCATTTGCGGGGTTGCGGTGGGCGTGACTTCGGTCGACATCAGTCGGTTGGACGCGGATGGTTCGGCTCGCCGCGCGCGAGGATTCGGGTGATCGATGACCCGGAGACGAGAGCACGGTGGCTGTCGAGGTCCGAGGGCCCGCCATTCGGCGAGAGCCTATAAATATGAGCAGGATCGGGAGTTAGGGCAAGGTCTTACTGCACGAAACGGGGAGGAGGTAGAGGCGAAGGGTTGGGAATGGAGATACGGAACGGGGAGGGAGATCATCTCTTCCCCCTTCACCACTCTCATTCCTCGTTCCTACGCCCCTACCCCCTCCCCGGTCCGCTACTCGCCCCTCGTCCCTCTTATCTCCTCTCTCGAGCGAGGAGAACGATCTGTCTCACCTGCTCCTCCTGCGTAATCCCCGTTGTATCGATCCACACGGCATCAGTCGCCGGCTGGGTCTGGGGCTGGTCCTTGGCGTCGCGCGCTTCCAGCGCCCGCGTCTCCTCCGCCAGTTCCGCGCTGGTCGGCTGCCGTCCGGTGCGCTGTACGATGCGCCGGCGAGCCCGCTCTTCGGGGGTCGCGACGAGCCAGACCTTGAGTCGGGCGTCGGGAAAGACTGCCGTTCCCATGTCGCGGCCATCGACGACGATCTCGTGCACCGAGGCGGTGGCCCGCACGAGGGCATTCACCCACGCCCGCACGCGGGGCATCTGGGCCACCAGACTCACCGTCCGCGTCACGGCCTCGCCGCGGATCTCGCCCTCGCACGGCTCGCCGTCGAGCAGCGGCTCGAAGCTCGTCGCCCCCGGCGCCACGGAGACGCGTCCGGCCTCCTCAAGCACCGACTGCTCGGTCCATGACTCGCTCGTCCCGCCGGCGCGCAGCCGCGCCGCCGTGACCAGGCGATAGATCATGCCGCTGTCCACGTGCCGGACGCCAAGTTGCGCCGCCACCATTTGCGAGGTGCTCGACTTGCCCGATGCAGCCGGGCCATCGATGGTCACGACCAGCGGCGGCCGGTTAGCGGACGACACGCGCGAGTTCCTCCCAGAACGTGGGGAACGACACCGCCGCGCAGGCGGGATCGTCAATCGTGATTCGGCTGCCGGGAATCGCGCCCAGCACGCCGAACGCCATCGCAATGCGATGGTCGCCATGCGTGGTGACGCTGCCGCTGAACGGCCGTCGCCCAGCCCCCTGCACCACGAAGCCGTCGGGCAGTTCCTCGGCGACGGCGCCGACGGCCCGCAGGTTCTCGACGATCGCCTTGATCCGATCGCTCTCCTTGACGCGCAGTTCGTCGGCGCCCGTGACCCGCGTCTCGCCCTCCGCGCACGCGGCGACGCAGGCGAGCACCGGCAGCTCGTCGACGAGCGACGGCACTTCAGCGCCGTCGATCACGGTGCCGCGCAGCGTCTCCGGCGAGACGACCACGCGCGCAAGCTCCTCGCCGCCGGCGAGCCGTCGATCATCGTAGCGAAGCTGCGCGCCCATGCGTCGCAGCACGCGAAACGCGCCGGCTCGCGTGGGATTGATGCACACGTCGTCGAGCGCCAGTTCGCCGTCGTCGGCGATGGCGGCCAGCGCGGCGAAGAACGCCGCCGACGACGGATCGGCCGGCACCAGCTGGTCGGCGGCCGCCAGCGTCGCCTTGGGAACCAGCGCAATGACGCCGTCCTCGACGCGCACATCCACGCCGCGTCCCAACAGCATCCGCTCCGTGTGATCGCGCGTCGGCGCCGACTCCACCACCTCCACCGGCACATCGGCGACGAGCCCGGCGAGCAGAATGGCGCTCTTTACCTGCGCGCTCGCCGATTCCATCGGCCATGTGAGTCCGCGCAGGCGGCCGCCGTGCACGGTCATCGGCAGGCCCTCGCCGCCGCCTTCGAACGCAAACCGCGCCCCCATCGCCGACAATGGGCGCGCAACGCGCCCCATCGGGCGGCGACTCAGGCTGGCATCGCCGATGAGGCGCGCCGAGAAGGGTGAGCCGGCGAGGATGCCGGCCATCAGGCGTGTCGTCGTGCCGCTATTGCCGCAGTCGAGATCGACGGTCGGCGCGCGCAATCCGCGCAGGCCGCCCCCTTCGATCACCATCTCGTCACCCAATGCCGGGATGCGGGCACCGAGAGCGCGCAGGACCCCCGCCGTGCTCTCCACGTCGAGCGAGCGCAGCACGCCGCGTACGCGCGACACGCCATCGCCCAGCGCGCCAAGCATCAGCGCGCGGTGCGAGATGGACTTGTCGCCGGGAACGCGCAGCGCGCCGTCAACCCGCATCAGCGCAGCCAGCCTTCGAGGGCGGTGGCGACGTCCGTCTTGTCGTCGCGGTACTTGACGATCACCGGCGTCTGCAGCGAGAGCCCCTGGTCCCGGCCCCAGTTCGCGGCCACCTGCCGCGCGCCCGGTACCACGACCGCGCCCGCAGGGATCTGCAGCACGCCGCCGTCAGCCGCTCGGAGCACGCGCTCGTTGACGAGGTCGAACACCGGCGTGCCGCGCGTCAGCACGACGCCGGCGCCGAGCACCGCGCGATTGCGCACCACCGTGCCTTCGTAGACGCCGCAGTTGCCGCCGACCACCACGTCATCTTCGATGACCACGGGCGCGGCGTTCACCGGCTCGAGCACGCCGCCAATCTGTGCCGCGGCGCTGAGATGCACCCGCTCGCCGATCTGCGCGCACGACCCGACCAGTGCGTGGGAGTCGATCATCGTGCCGGCGCCAACGTAGGCGCCAACGTTCACGAACATCGGCGGCATGCAGACGACGCCGCGGGCCACAAACGCCCCGCGCCGGATGCTCGACCCGCCGGGAACCACGCGAATGCCATCGTCGAGCGTCAGCGCGCGCGTGGGATACGTGTGCTTGTCGAAGAACGTGAATGGCCGGCTGACGCGGGCATCCCCGAGCACCGACTGGTCGATCATGCGCCCCACGCGGAAGCCGACGAGAATACCGCGCTTCACCCACGGCACCGCCGCCCACTCGCCGTCGGCGCCGCGTTCGGCAGCGCGCACGCGGCCGCTCTCGAGCGCCGACAGAAACTGATCAATCGTCTCCTCAGCGCTGTCGGGGATTGGCAGATGCTGCTGCAGCGCGAACAGCTCTTCAACGCGCCGTGCGAGGACGTCGAGTGCAGGCTCCTGCGTCATGCCAGGGTCACTCCGGCGCTGGTCAGCGCCTGCCGCAGCGCCGGCTCATGGCGCGGATCGAGCGGCACGAGGGGGAGGCGCAGCACGTTCTGAATGCGTCCCATCAAGGCCAGCGCCGCCTTGATCGGAATCGGGTTCGACTCAACAAACGCCGCGGAAAAGAGCTGCGACAGCTGCCTGTGCAGCTGCGCCGCGCTCGTGGCGTCGCCGCGCGAGGCGTCGAGGCACAACCGATGCATCGCCGCCGGCACGGCGTTGGAGACCACCGACACTACGCCGTCGCCGCCGCTGGCCATCACCTCCACGGTCAGCGCGTCATCGCCCGAGAGCACGGCGAAGCCCGACGGCCGGCCGCGGATGATCGCCTGAATCTGCGCGACGTTGCCCGACGCTTCCTTGGTGGCGACGATGTTCGGATGCGCCGCGAGCGTGAGTTGCGTGTCGGCCTCCACGTTGCTCGCCGTGCGTCCGGGCACATTGTACAGCACCACCGGCACCGGCGCGACGTCGGCCACCGCGCGGAAATGCGCGACAAGCCCGCGCTGCGGCGGCTTGCTGTACATTGGCGAGACATGGAGCAGGTGTGTGGCGCCGGCGGCGGCAAGCACGCGCGAGTTCTTGACGGCCTCGGCGGTGTCGTTGCTCCCGGCGCCGGCAATCACCGGCAGGCGGCCGGCGGCCACCTCCGCCGTGATGGCGACGACTCGCTCGCGCTCGGCCAACGAGAGCGTCGCCGCTTCGCCCGTGGACCCGACCGGCACGAGCGCGTCAATGCCCTGCTCGATCTGCCAGGCGACCAGCGCGCGCAGGGCCGGTTCGTCGATCGAGCCGTCTGGCGCGAACGGCGTCACCAGCGCCGTGATGGCGCCGCGCAGTGTGCACGAGCCCATTAGGCACCTCCGGGGAGAGAGAGCATGTCGTCGAGCGTGAATACGCCCTGGCGGCCGGCCAGCCACCGCGCCGCGGCGAGCGCGCCAAGGGCAAAGACGCGCCGGTCGCGGGCTTCGTGCACCAGCCGCACCTGCTCAAACGCGCCATCGAGCACGAACTCGTGCGTGCCCGGCACCGACCCGACGCGTGCGCATCGAACCCGCCCGCGGCTTTCGCGCGTCGCGCGGCCTCGGCCACGAGTTTGGTGAACAGGTGCACGCCGAGCGAGAAGTTGGGCGCCCAAAGCAGCGCGCCGCCGCCGGCGCGCACTTCGGCCTCGACCTCCGCGCGCGCCGCATCCCAGCCCGTGGTGCCGCACACCACCGCGCACCCGGCGGCAATGCAGGCGCGCACGTTGGCCGCTGCGGCGTCGGGCTGCGTAAACTCGATGGCCACGTTGGCGCCGCCGAGCGTTGCCGCGGTGATGCCGTCGCGGCGCACCGCGTCGCGGCCGAGGTAGGCAGCCACGGCGTCGCCCTGCTCCAGCGCGAGCGCGTGCACGAGGCGGCCCATCTTGCCGTCGCCGACGACGGCCAGCCGCAGCGCCGTCATGCATCCTCCTCAAAGAAGGCGCGATGCAGGCGGCGCATCGCTTCGTGCACCTGATCGCCGTCCACGATGAGCGTCAGGTTGATGGCGCTGGCGCTCAACGAGCACATGTGCACGCGCAGTTCGCCGAGCGCGGAGAGAGCGCGCGCCATCGTTGGCGTGTGTCCGCCGAGCCCGGAGCCGACGACGGCTACGATGCCGCGCCCGCGCTCGACCGTGACGTCGCCGAAGGTGCGCAGTTCGTTGAGCACATCCTCCAGATGCAGGTCGGCGTCGAGCGTCACCGAGACGCTGACTTCGGAGGTGGCGATGACGTCCACCGAGAGCTTGAAACGCTCGAACACCGAGAAGATGCCGCGCACCACGCCGGGCGTGCCGAGCATGGCGCTCGACTTCACGTTGACCAGCACGACATTGGCGCGGCCGGCGATGGCGCGCACTTCACGGCGCGGCGCGTCGAACGTGATGCGCGTGCCCGCCGCCTGCGGCCGGTGCGAGTTGTAGATGAAGACCGGAATGTTGCGCTGCACGGCGGGGGCGATGGTGCTCGGATGCAGCACCTTGGCGCCGAAGCTCGCGAGTTCCGCGGCTTCGTCGAACCGGATGTGCGCAATGAGTCCGGCGCCGGGGATGACCCGCGGGTCGGCGGTCAGCATGCCGTCGACATCGGTCCAGATCTCGATGCCCTCGCAGTCGAGGGCGGCGCCGACCAGCGCGGCGCTGTAGTCGGATCCGCCGCGCCCGAGCGTGGTCGTGACGCCCTCACGCGTGGCGCCGATGTAGCCGCCGAGCACCGGCACGCGCCCGGCGCGCACGAGCGGCAGCAGATGCTCGCGCGCGCGCTCGGCGATGGCGTCGGGCTGCGGCCGCGCCCGCCCGTGCGCCTTGTCGGTGACCATCACCGTGCGCGCGTCAACCCACGTGGCGGGGATGCCGCGCTGCGCGAAGGCGGCGGCGACAATGGGCGACGACAGGCGCTCGCCGTACGCCGCCACGGCATCGAGCGAGCGCGGACTCACGTCGCCCAGCACCGTCAGCGCCTCGCCAAGGTGGGCCAGCTCGTCGAACAGCATGCTCAGTTCGGCCGCCACTTCGTGGGCGTCGGGACCGGTGCCGAGCAGTTCTTCCGCGACCGCGAGGTGGCGCGCGCGCAGCGCCTCGATGCCGCGGATCGCGACGATGAATTGTCCGCCCGACGTCTGCGACGCGATCTCAAGCAAGGCGTTGGTGGTGCCCGCCAGCGCCGACACCACGACGACCGGCTGACGCGCCAACCGGCCGCGCACGATGTCAGCAGTGCGTTCAATGGCGGCGGCGTCGCCAACCGAGGTGCCCCCGAACTTGCAGACGATCATGCGGCGCCAACGCGACCCGTCTTCACGAGCAGCTCTGCGTTGAGGATGGAGCCGCCGGCGGCGCCGCGAATCGTGTTGTGGCCCATGGCCACGAACTTCAGGTGGAACAGCGGGTCGGCGCGCAGACGCCCGACCGAGACGGTCATGCCGCCGCCGCGCATCGCATCGCGGCGCGGCTGCGGACGGTCGTCCTGATCGAATAAGTGCAGCGGCGACTCGGGCGCCGACGGCAGACCGCGCACGACGCTCGCCCCCGTCCACGCCCGCAGAACGCGCGCCGCGTCGTCGAGCGACGGCGCCCGCTCGAACTCCACTGACAGGCAGACCGTGTGGCCGTTCTCCACCGCCACGCGGTTGGCGTGCGCGCTCACGACAAACGGCGCGCCCTGCACGGCGCCGCCGGCCAGCACGCCGAGCATCTTCTGCATCTCGCGTTCAATCTTGGGCTCTTCGTCGCCGATGTACGGAATGACGTTGCCAAGGATGTCGAGCGACGGCACGCCCGGATACCCTGCCCCGCTCACCGCCTGCATCGTCGCCACGAACACGCGGCGCGCGCCAAACGCGGCGTGCAGCGGCGCCAGCGCCACCGCCGCCATCGTGGAGGCGCAGTTGGCGTTGGTCACGATGCCGCCCGACCACCCGCGCCGCGCGCGCTGCGCGTCGAGCAGGCCGAGGTGATCGGCATTCACCTCGGGGATCACCAGCGGCACGTCGGGCTCCATGCGGTAGTTCTTCGCATTGCTGAGCACGAGCCGCCCCGCGGCGGCAAACGCCGCCTCCACCTCGCCCGCCACGTTGCTGTCGAGCGCGGAGAAGACAATCGGCGACTCCACCGCGGCGGGATCGCACGGCTTCACCGTGAGCCCGGCGACCGCCGGCGGAAGATCGCCTTCAATCCAGCGCGTCACCTGGTCGTAGCGCTTGCCAGCCGAGCGTTCAGACGCCGCGACCTCGGCGATTTCAAACCACGGGTGCCCCTGCAGCAGGCGCACAAAGGTCTGTCCCACGGCGCCGGTGGCGCCGAGAACCGCAACACGAATGGGGGGGCGAGGAGCCGTCATGAGGCGAGCAGGGTGCGCACGAGGCGCTCGTAGGTGTCGACGGACGCCCGCAGTTCATCGACGGCAATGAACTCGTCTGGGGTGTGCGCCACGTGGATGGAACCAGGGCCGAAGAGCAGCGGCGTGCCCCAGCGCGGAAGCAGCGGAATGTCGGACGTGTACGCCATCGGCGCGGTGTCGAAGCCGGGGACGACGTGGAAGCGCTGTGCCGGAATGAAAGAACCGTACGTGAGTTCGGCGCGCGAACCAGCCCACTGTTCGAGCGCTGCGTGCACCGGCTCGCGGTCGCCGACCAGGCGGACGAGCAACTCCGCCTCGCAGAGCGCCGGCACGATGTTGGCTTCCGTGCCACCACGGAGCACGCCGACGTTGATCGTCGTGGCCCCCAAGGCGGGATCGTGCGGCAGTTTCAGCGATGCAAGGCCGGGGAGCAGTTCACACATCGGCAGGATGGCCGACGCGCCGAGGTCCGGGTACGCCGAATGCGCCTCGCGTCCGCGCGTGCGCGCGGTGACGCGCAGGGCACCTTTGCACCCCGTTGCGAGCCGGCTCTCGGTGGGTTCGCCGTTGATCAGGTACCGCGAGGTGGCGTCGAGCTGGTTGGCGGCGCGAGCGCCGTCGGAGCCGCGTTCCTCACCCACAACGAAGAGCAGGTCGACGCGTTCCTCGCCGGCCTCGACCAGGCGGTCGGCGGCGGCAAGCATCGCGGCCGCAATGCCCTTGGCATCGCACGAACCGCGGCCGTACAGGCGATCGCCCGTCAGGCGCGGCGCCACGTACGGCGGCACGGTGTCGAGATGCGTGGACAGCGTGACGCCGCCGCCGCGACGCGACGCCCATACGTTGGAGCGGCCGGGCGTGACCTCCTGCAGCGTGACGTTCCAGCCGCGGGCAATCAGCCAGCGGGCCACGAACTCGACGGCGCGCCCTTCGTCGCGCGACGTCGAGGGGATGGCGAGCAGTTCAGCGGCGAGTGAGACGACGTCAGTCATAATGAGCCTAATCTATATGAATGCGGGCGCCGCGTGACGCGGGCCTTTGCGGACTCCGGTCGTCTGCCGACCGTGACATTCCGCACGGGCAACGATACCTTCTCGGCGCGCCCCCCGTTTGCCGCGCACCGATGCTGTCGTGAGGACTGATCGATGGCCGTAATTGGACTGGATCTCGGGGGGACAAAACTCGCCGGCGCCGTGTTCGACGCCAGCGGCGCGGTCGTGGCCGAAGAGCATGCGCTGCTCGAGCACCGGGGCGGCGCGGACGTCGGCTCCCTCCTCATCGCGGTTCTCAACCGCCTGATGGCGAAAGCTCCGGAAGTGGAGGCGATTGGCATCTCCGTGCCGGGCATCGCGCACTCAAAGTCCGGACGGGTCTGGGCGCCCAACATCACCGGCTGGGGCGACTATCCCCTGCGCGACGAGGTGCGCCAGTCCCTCTCGTACGAGGACGTTCCGGTGGTGATTGAGGCCGACCGCTCGTGCTGCATCATGGGCGAGGTATGGCACGGCGCGGCCCGCGGCTGCCGCAACGCCATTTTCCTGACGGTGGGCACGGGCATTGGCGCCGGCATCCTTGCCGACGGGCGGATCCTGCACGGCGCGCACGACATCGCTGGAGCGATCGGCTGGCTTGGTCTCGAACGGCCATGGGACGAGAAGTACCGCGCCTGCGGCGGCTTCGAGTACTACGCGTCGGGCGACGGCATTGCCCGCTACGCGCGCGACCTGCTGGCCGAGCGTCCGGAGTATCGCGGCGCCCTGCTCGACCTCCCCGCCGTGGCGCTCACGTCGCGCGACGTGTTTGCGGTCTACGACGCCGGCGACGAGATCGCGATGACCGTGCTCGCGCGGGCGATTGCCCTGTGGGGGATGGCCGCGGCAAACCTCATCAGCCTGTTCAACCCCGAGCGCATCGTCTTTGGCGGGGGCGTGTTCGGCCCCGCCACGCGTTTCCTCGCCGACATCACCCGCGAGGCGCGCCGGTGGGCGCAGCCGATCAGCAGCACCCAGGTGGAGCTGGTCGCGTCGGCGCTGTGCGGCACGGCGGCGTTGCATGGCGCCGGGCACTTCGCCCTGCGCGCCGCGTCGTCACCGGTCTGACGGGAGTGAGATGACCTACCGCAAACCGCTCGTCTTTGGCGCCGCCTGCCTCGGGATGCTGATGTTTGGCGTCTCCCTGCTGTCGGTGGGGTCGCTGCTCCCGTCCATCACGTCGCGGTTCGGACTCGACGGCATCGCCAGCGGGGCGCTCGTCTCGCTGCTCCCGCTGGGCATCCTGACCGG
>JACPFW010000026.1 GCA_016182795.1 Gemmatimonadota bacterium | reverse complement strand
GCGCGACGGCGCGCGGCGTCCGGCGGCGCGGAAGCCGGCGGTCACGTTGTCGCGAATCGACATCGTCGGGAACGGCGTCGGACGCTGGAACACCATGCCGATGCTGCGACGCACCTCGATGGGATTCACCGCGCGGTCGTAGATGTCCTTGCCCTCCAGCAGCACCTCTCCTTCGACTCGCGCCGTCGAGACCGTCTCGTGCATCCGGTTGAGGCAGCGCAGGAGCGTGCTCTTGCCGCACCCCGACGGACCGATGATGGCCGTCACCTGACCCTCGAGAAAGTCGAGGCTCACGTCCTTGACGGCGCGATGGGCGCCAAAGAAGGCGTCGAGCTCGCGCACCGACACCAGCGCGTTCGCCGGCGCGCTCAACTCGGCTGTCGGCGCCGGCACCGCGGTGACGACGCGCGACTCAGTCGTGGCCATGGCCAAAGCGGGAGCGGGTGACGAAGCGGGCAATGAGGCTGATGACGAGGATGAGGGCGAGGAGGACAAGCGAGCCGGCCCAGGCCAGCGCGTGCCACTCCTCGTAGGGGCTGATGGCATAGGAGAAGATCTGCAGCGGAAGCGCGCTGACCGGTTGCGTCAGCGAGGTTGACCAGAACTGGTTGCCGAACGCCGTGAAGAGCAGGGGGGCCGTCTCGCCGGCGATGCGTGCTACCGCCACGAGCGCGCCGGTCACGATGCCGGGGAGGGCCGTGCGCAGCACCACGGTGAGCGACGTGCGCCACCGCGGATAGCCAAGCGCGAGGGCCGCCTCGCGCAGTGAATCGGGGACCAGCTTGATCATCTCCTCGGTGGCGCGCGTCACGAGCGGCACCATCATCACCGCCAGCGCGATGCCGCCGGCCAGGGCGGAGAAGTGCTTCACCGGCCGCACCAGGAACTGCCAGGCGAAGATGCCGACGACGATCGACGGCAAGCCGTTGAGCACGTCCGACAGGAAGCGCACCAGCCAGGCGAATCGGGTGTTGCGATGTTCGGCGAGATACAATCCCGCGCCGATCCCCACCGGGAGCCCGATGGCCGTGGCAATCGCGATCAGCATCAGCGTGCCGGCCATCGCGTTGGCCATGCCGCCGCCCGTTTCGCCGACCGGCTTGGGCATCGCCGTGAAGAAGGCCCAGTTGAGCGAGCTGGCCCCCTGCTTGATGAGCAGGGCGAGAATGAAGACCAGCGGGAGCGTGGCCAGCACGGCGGCGACCACGGTCAGGCTGATCATTGCCGCGCTGCGCGCGCGGCGCGCGCGCAGCGACCGACGGGGCGCGGTGGTCGTCATGCGCGCCCCTGGCGCTGGACGCGCCAGACCAGCCAGCGCGCGAGCATGTTGACGACGAGTGTGATGAACAGCAGCACCGCACCGACGCCCATCAGCGCCGAGAGGTGCATGTCGTTGGTCGCCTCGGAGAACTCGTTGGCGATCTGCGACGCCATCGTGTACCCCGGCGAGAAGAGCGACGCCGAGATCTCGTGCCGGTTGCCGATGACCATCGTCACCGCCATCGTCTCGCCGAGGGCGCGGCCGAGGCCGAGGATGACGCCGCCGAGCACGCCGGAGCTGGCGTATGGGAGCACGGCTCCCCAGATCATCTCCCATCGCGTCGCGCCGAGGGCCAGCGCGGCCTCGCGCTGCGAGCGCGGCACCGCCATCAGCACTTCGCGCGTGACCGAGCTGATGTACGGGAGGACCATGATGGCGAGAATCAGGCCGGCGGCGAGCATCGACGGTCCGTATGCCGGACCGGAGAAGAACGGCGTGTCGCCAAGGTGGAGGCGGTCGGCGATGAACGGCATCACGCGCTCGCGCAACAGCGGGACGAGCACGAACACGCCCCACAAGCCGTAGACGACGCTCGGAATGGCGGCCAGCAGGTCGACGAGGAACGCGACCGGCTGACGCAGCCAGGGCGGCGCAAACTCGGAGAGGAAGATCGCCACCCCAATGGCCAGTGGCGTGGCGATGATCAGGGCGAGCGCCGACGAAACGATCGTGCCGTAGATCGCCGGCGCGGCGCCGTAGATCCCGTCCACGACGTTCCACTCCGCACTGGTGAGGAACGACAGGCCGAAGGACGAGAGCGCGGGCCACGCCGCGACGGCCACTTCGATGGCCAGGAGGACGAGCAACAGCGGTATGCTGAGCGCAAACGCGGTCGTGACGAACCGGTAGATGCGGTCGCCGACCGAGGCGCCATGCAGCGAAGTTGAGGCCACGGATGGTCGTAGAAATGAAGTCGAGGGCGGCGAATGCCTTCGCCGCCCTCTTTAACCTTCGCCCTTTTGTGTCACGTCGCCGTGCGATTCGTGTAACGGAATTGTCACGGACGGCGGCGGGTCAGAAGGCCGTGACCAGCCTCACCTGGAACATCTTGCTGGGGGCCATAGTGGCCGCCGGCACCGTGCCGAGCGTCTCCTGGTAGTCCAGCGCGATCTGCGTCCGCTTGTTCTTGGTCAGATCCCACAGGAGCGATCCCTCGAACAGGTGATTCTCCTCCGATCGGTCCGTGTTCGGGGTGATCGCGTCGTAGCGCACCAGCACGCTGAGGGGCGACTTGGACGTGCTGTCCATCAACTGGAAGGGCCGCACGACAAGCAACCCGGACAGCAGGGTTCCCGTGACGTCGCTCACGCGCCGCGGCGAGGCGGCGGTGTTGGCGCCGCTCTCCGTGCCGTCGATGCGCTGCGAGTACCCCGCGGCCAGCACGAGGCGAGGATCCTTGATGCCCGTCCAGACGCCGAACCGGTTCTTTGTAAGCCCCTCGCCGATGGCGCCCGTCTGTCCGGCGCCGCCCTGCACGAACTTGCTCGCACCGGCGTTGATGTCGGTGAAGGTGGTGGGCAGGCCGTGGCGGCCGGCGGCCAGCGGCGTCAATGCCAGCCGTGCCGCATAGCTCTTGAACCGGTCGGTCTCCGGATTGGCGTAGCCATTGCCGTTGGTCCATACCGCGTAGAGCTCGCCCCGCTTGTGGGGCAGGTTCACCTGTCCGGCCACGCCGACGTCGGCCGACGAGAAATAGCCGAACCGTTCCACGGGAGCCGTCCCCATCCACCGGGGCCAGAACGTCTCGATGTGCTCGATCGCGACCGTCTGCAGCGCGCCGGCGCGCACGAGGCCGCTCCAGCCGGCCTTGTTCGCCGGGCGGTCATACTGCACGTACGCGTACTTGGTGCGCAGTACATAGCCGACGCCGGACTGCTGGGGGGAAATGTCGGGCGTGTAGCGCAGGCTCCAGCGGTCGGCGATCGGCGCGCGGAAGTTCACGTACACGCGCTCGAGGTCGAACTTGTTGGCGTTCTTCGCTTCGGGATTGGTGCGATAGCTGAACGCGCCGAAGAGCAGGCCCGAGATGTCGATGCGGGGGGCCGCCGCCGTCTGCGCGTGGAGCAGGTGCGGCACGAGACAGCAGGCCAGGGCGGCGAAGCGTCGCAGGTGTGTGGCGAATGGCATGGCGAATTGAACGAGGGAAAAGGGCTGCACCGTGACGGCGCGAGGCGCCGCCACGGTGCTCTTCGTACTATCGGTGCTACTTGGCGTTCGCAAGAGCGGCCGCACGCGCTTCCAGCTGCTTGGTCAGCGCACCCGGCAACGGCGCATAATCCAGCGTCGCCGCCGACTTCTGCCCCTCATTCAGGGCGTACTTGATGAACGCGGCGAGCTTCTTGGCCTTCGCGGCGTCGGTCATCCGCTGGTAGACGAGCAGCCAGGTGAACGACGAGATCGGATACGCCTTCTTGCCGGCGGCGTTCACGATCGACACGCGATAATCGGTGTCCTTGCCCAGCTTCTTGGCCGCCGAGGCCGCGGCCTCGGTGATGGCTTCGATCGTCGGCGCGACAAACGCGCCGGTGGAGTTCTGCACCTCCGCGTACGCGAGCTTGTTCTGGCGCGCATAGGCGAGTTCCACGTAACCGATGGAGCCGACGATCTGCCGCACCTGGCCGGCAACGCCCTCGTTGCCCTTGCCGCCGAGCCCAACCGGCCAGCGCACTTCCTTGCCGGTTCCCGGGCCAGCTGCCCAAGCGGGGCTCGCGGCCGTCAGGTAGTCAGTGAAAATGAACGTCGTGCCGCTGCCGTCGGAACGATGCACGACGAGGATGTCCTTGGCCGGGAGCTTTACGCCGGCGTTGAGCGCCGCGATGCGCGGGTCATTCCACTTGGTGATCTTGCCCAGGAAGATGTCGCCGAGCACCACGCCCGAGAGCTTCAGCGCCTTGGGCACCCCGGGGAGGTTGTAGGTCACGACCACGGCGCCGAGCACCATCGGGAAGTGCAGCACCTTGCCGCCCTTCGCCTTGGCCAGTTCCGCGTCGCTCATTGGCGCGTCCGACGCGCCAAAGTCGACGGTCTGCTCCGAGAGCTGGCGGATGCCGCCGCCGGAGCCAATCGACTGATAGTTGATCCGAACGCCGGCCTTCGCGGCATAATCGGAGAACCACTTGGAGTAGATGGGATACGGGAACGTCGCGCCGGCGCCCGTGAGGTCCACCGACTGGGCGTCGGCAGCCGTGGCGATGGCCAGGGGGGCAATGAACGCAGCGAGAGTGCGAAGACGCACAGGTAGCTCCGGGATGGTGTCGTCGGGTGAGCGGACGCCTTGTGCGGCCGTCCGACGAACGAACAATCCCACGCGCAGGCCACGCGCATGTCTCGGCCGTGTAACGATCGTGTTACAACGATGGGCGGCCTGAGGGCCGCCCATTACGCGCGCCGCGCTATGCGGTGGGCGCTCGGTCGGGGAACCAGGCGGTGACGGTCGTTCCGGCGCCGAGCGCGCTGTCGGCGTGGACGCGTCCGCCATGGGCGTCCACCAGATGCTTCACGATCGACAGCCCGAGCCCGGTGCCGCCTTCCTCGCGCGAGCGCGCGGGATCGGCGCGATAGAAGCGCTCAAAGATGCGCGGCAGGTGCTCCGAGGCGATGCCGCAGCCAGTGTCGCTGACGCTGACGGTCACGCCGTGCCCCTCGCGCGCGGCCCGCAGCGTCACCGCGCCGGTGACGGTGTGCCGAATGGCGTTCTCCACCAGGTTGCCGATCACCTGGCGCAGGGCGGTCGCGTCAGCAAAGACAGTCGTGGCATCGGCGGCGACGACGACATCGAGCCGGATCCCCTTGCGGTCGGCGGTCGCGCGCGCGGCGCTGATGTCGTCGCCGACCACCGCGGCGAGGTCGACCTCCTGCGGCTCCGGCACCCAGCCGCCCGATTCGATGCGCGACAGGTCGAGCAGATCGTCCACCAGCCGCTGCATGCGCCGCGTGTGCGTCGCGATGCTGTGGGCAAACTGACGGCGCGTGTCCACCGGCGGATCGTCGTCGGCCAGCGTTTCGGCGAAACCGCGGACGACGGTCAGCGGTGTCTTGAGTTCGTGCGACACGTTGGCTACGAAGTCACGGCGCACCGTCTCCAGTCGCCGCAGTCGGGTGAGGTCGAGCAACGCGAGCACCGCGCCGCCGTGATCGAGCGGGCGCGCCGTCACGTTCAGGATGCGGCCTCCAAGCGTCACTGCGAGGTCGTGTACCGTCCCTCCGGCGAGGGCGGCGGCCATGGCATCGCGGAAGCCGCGGTCGCGCGGCAGCAGCTCCGCGCCGAACGGCACCGCGGCGCGAATCGCCAGCAGCGTGCGCGCGGTCTCGTTGACGCGCACCACCTGCTGCCGCGCGTCGAGCGCCAGCACGCCCTCGTTGAGCGCCTCGGTGAGTTCGCGCACCAGCGTCTCTTCGGCGCGCAGGGCATCGACGCGCGCGCTCAGCTGCTCGGCGAGCCGGCTCACGGCCACCGCCAGGTCGCCCACTTCGCCGGCACCCGCGCGCGCCGGGCGCTGCGTGAAATCGCCGGCCGCGAGGGCGCGCGCCACCGCGCTGAGCTCCACGACCGGCTGCGAGACGCCTCGGGCAAAGAGCCACGCCAGCGCCAGCGCCGCCAGCAGGGCCACCAGCCCTGAGAACGCCACGTCACGCCGTGCGGCGCTCACAATCTCATCGAGCGAGGTGGTCACGAGTGAGACGCGCGCAAAACCCAGCGGCGCCCGCACCGCGACGTAGAGTTCCTCGTTGCCGGCCGACGGGCTGCGCCGGCGCGACGATCCGACGCCATCCGTGCGCGCGGCGACCACCTCGGGCCGGGTGGCGTGGTTCTCCAGTTGATCCAGTTCGGGGCGGTCGAACTCCGAATCGCCGATCACCCGCCCAGTTGAATCGATGAGCGTGATGCGGTGCTCCGACTCGCGGCCCAGCCGGTTCGCCAGCGCGTCGGGGTCCACCACCGGCGTCCACTGCCCGGCGACCAGTCGCGCCTCAGTCGTCAGGCGCGCGGTCGTCTCCGCGGTCAACCGCTGGGCGAGTTTGCGGTCGACCGAAATCGTCATCAGCACGACGAGCACGCCGACGACGCCCAGCGCGCCGAGCAGGAGTCGGTGTGCGAGCTTCATTTGTCGCGCGGCGCCTTGAGCCGGTAGCCGAACCCGCGCACCGTCTCAATGAGATCGCCCGCCGCCTCGAGCTTGGTGCGCAGGCGCTGCACGTGCATGTCCACCGTGCGCGTCTGAATGTCGGGCGCCGCGTCCCACACGCTTTCCAGTAGCTGCGCGCGCCCCTGCACCCGCCCGCGCCGTTCGGCAAGCAGAAGCAGCAGTTTGAACTCTGTCGGGGTCAGGTCGATGTCGTGTCCCTGCACCCGCACCTGATGCGCGGCGCGGTCAATCGACAGCGCGCCGATGGTCAGCAGCTCACCCGCCGTCGGGGCCGCCGCGCTGCGGCGCAGGATCGCGCGCACGCGCAGCACCAGCTCCTGCGGACTGAACGGCTTGGTCAGGTAGTCGTCGGCCCCCAGCGAGAGCCCCTCGATGCGGTCGTGCTCTTCCTTGCGCGCGGTCAGCATCAGCACGGCGATGCCGGCCGTGGAGTCGTCCGCGCGGAGCTGCTCGAGCACTTCAAACCCCGAAAGCCCCGGCAGCATCAGGTCGAGCACGATGAGCGCCGGGCGGTCGCGCCGAGCGGTGGCCAGTGCCTCGCTGCCATTGGACGCCGAGGAGACGCGGTACCCTTCCTTGGCCAGATGGTACACGACGAGCGCCACGATATCGGGCTCGTCGTCCACCACCAGGATGCGCTCTCTCGGCTTGGCCTCGGTCACGTCGGCTGCTCCTGCAGGCGGCGAAGAATCGTTGCGATGATCAGGTCGATGGCGACGGTGTTGTGGCCGCCGCGCGGAATCACGAGGTCGGCATACCGTTTGCTCGGTTCCACAAACTGCAGGTGCATGGGCTGCACGGTGGTGAGATACTGGTTCAATATCTCCTCCAGCGGCCGGCCGCGCACCTTCATGTCGCGCCGGATGCGGCGGATGAGCCGCTCGTCGGCGTCGGTGTCGACGAACACCTTGACGTCGCAGCGTTCGCGCACGCGCTCATCCACGAACAGCAAGATGCCGTCCACCACGATGACGTCGGTGGGGGCGATCTGCGTGCTCTCCTCCGAGCGCAGGTGGCGCACGAAGTCGTACGTCGGCTTCTCGATGGGCACGCGCGCCCCGAGCTGATCGAGATGCGTGACGAGCAGATCCAGGTCAAAGGCGTCCGGATGGTCCCAGTTGACCTTGCGGCGCTCGTCGATCGTGAGGTTCGTGAAGTTCCGGTAATAGGCGTCCATGTCGATGAACGCCACGGACGACGGCATGGCCTCGGCGATGCGCCGGGCGACGGTGGACTTGCCCGAGCCAGTGCCACCCGCGATGCCGATGATGAGAGGCTTCATAAAGGAGAGATGTCGGGGCGATGGGTGCAGGATGTCCGCGTGGCCGCCAGACCGTAAGTGGCGGGTCAGTCACAGAATTGTATCGGAAACCGCAGGGGCCGGCCAACCGGCATAGCTCCCCACGGTGGCGCCGACTCTATAGTTTTCTTCCATGTTGCCATCGCTTCGCACGGCGCTCCTTGCGGGCGCCGTCCTCATCGCCGCCCCGTCGCCCGTCCGGGCGCAGGGTATCCCGGTGGATCTCGTCGTCGCGGCGACCACCGATGTGCACGGCCGCCTGCGCGGGTGGGACTACTTCGCCGACACGGCGGAGACCACGCGCGGTCTGGCGCGCCTCGCCACCGCCGTCGACTCCCTGCGCCGCGCCAATCCGGGCCGCGTCATCCTGCTCGACGGCGGCGACCTGCTGCAGGGCAATCCAATGACCTTTGTGGCGTCGCGCAATCCGGCGTCGCCGCATCCGGTGATGGCCGCCATGAACGCGATGCAGTACGACGCGGCCGCCGTCGGCAACCACGAGTTCAACTACGGTCTGCCGTTTCTCGAGCGCTCGGTCGCGCAGGCCCACTTTCCGTTCCTGGCTGCCAACGCCCGGCGCCCCGACGGATCACGCGCCTTCCCGGCGTTCACGCTGCTCGAGCGCGCGGGCGTAAAGGTCGGCATTGTCGGCGTCACCAATCCGGGCGCCAACACCTGGGACCGCGCGAATCTGCGCGGGCGACTCGTCGTTTCCGACATCATCCCAGCCATGCGCGTCGCTGTCGATTCGGCGCGCGCCGCGGGAGCTGAACTCGTCGTCGCCATCGTGCACGCCGGGCTCGACGGCGCCAGCAGCTACGACACCACCGGCGCCGGCGGCGAGAACGTGGCGGCCGATGTCGCGCGGCAGGTGCCAGGCATCGATCTCATCATCTTCGGCCACTCGCATCGCGAAGTCGCGGACACGACGATCAACGGCGTGATGCTGATGCAGCCGCGGCAGTGGGCCGGCAGTCTGGGCGTGGCGACCATCCGGCTGCAGAATCGCGGCGCGAACTGGAGCGTCATCGAGAAGCGCGGCCAGCTGATTCGCGCCCGCAGCCACGCAGAGTCGCCGGCCGTTGAACAAACGGTTGCCGCGGCACACGACGCCGCGCGGCGCGAGACCAGCCGCGCGATCGGCACCACGAATGCGCGGTGGCGCTCCGACTCGGCGCGCACGCACGACACGCCAATCGTCGACTGGATCCTCGATGTCGAGCGCCGCGCTGTCGGCGCCGATCTCGCGTCCACGGCCGCCTTCGACCTCGGCGCCACGCTCGGCCCCGACAAGATCACCGTCGCGCAGCTCGCGCGGCTGTATCCGTACGAGAACACGCTGCAGATGGTGAAGCTCAGCGGCGCCGCACTGCGCGCCTACCTCGAGCAGAGCGCCCGCTATTTCGTGGTGCGGCCCGGGGCGGAGCCGGTGGTGACCACCGATCCCAACATCCCCGGCTACAACTTCGACATCATTGGCGGCGCGGAGTACGTGATCGACCTGTCGCGGCCGATGGGCGATCGCATCACTACCCTGCGCGTGAAGGGGCGCGCGGTATCGCCCACCGACTCCTTCACGCTCGCCGTGAACAACTACCGGGCGGCCGGTGGCGGCGGGTACCCGATGCTCCGCGGCGCGCGCGTTCTGCGCGACACGCAGGTGGAGATCCGCGACCTGCTGATCGCCGACGTCGAGCGGCGAAAGTCAATTACCTCGCACGACTTCACGGACCGTCACTGGCGCATCGAGCCGGCCGCCTACGCGGCGGCCGCCTATCGCGTGCTGCACAGCACGGGCGGTCGTGGACCGGCCGCGGCGCCGGCGCCGCGGAATGCCGCCCCAACGTCGGCACACCCGACCACCCTGCGCATCATCAGCATCAACGACTTCCACGGTGCGCTCGAGCCGCGTCCCGACGGCAATCAGGGCAACCGCGGCGGCGCCGCGTTTGTGGCCACCGCCATTCGCCGCGCGCAGGCGGAATGCGGCGTGAGCTGCGTGACTGTGCTCATCGACGGCGGCGACATGTTCCAGGGCACGGCCGCGTCGAACCTCGCCTTCGGTCGGCCGGTGACGAGGTTCTACAACGCGCTCGACTTTGCCGCCGGCGCCCTCGGCAACCACGATTTTGACTGGTGGCAGGACACCCTGCGCGCCCGGATGAAGGATCTGCATCACGCGGTGCTTGGCGCCAACGTCACCGACGTGAACGGCCGCCCGGTGCCGTGGGTGCGCGCCGACACGATCGTCGAACGCGGCGGGGTGCGCATTGGCATCATCGGTGTTGCGTCGCCGCTGACGCCGCGCGTGACGATGGCGTCGAACGTCGCCAACCTCCGGTTCGCGCCGCCGGCGCCCGTCATCAACGCGCGTGCCCGCGCTCTTCGCGCCCGCGGCGCGACGGTGATTATCGTCACGGCGCACGACGGCGGATTCTGCGACACCCGCGGCGCGGCTCCCGCCTGCAACGGCGAAGTGTTTTCGATGGCGCAGGGCGTTACCGAGAAGGTGGATGCGCTCGTCAGCGGCCACACGCACTCGATGCTCAACACCGAGGTGAACGGCATTCCGGTGGTGCAGGCGCGGTCGAGCGGACGCGCCATCGCCGTGCTCGACCTTCCCCTCGGCGCCGACGGTACGGTCTCGGGTCGTGCCCACGGGACGGTGCGCGACGTGGGCAGCGACACCCTGGCGGCTGATCCAGAGGTTGCCGCGCTCGTGCGCGACGCCACGGCTTCGGTCGCGGCGCGCGTCAACCAGCATGTCGCCGAGCTGCCGGCGCCATTGCTTCGCCGCGGCGAGGAATATGCGCTGGGCCACCTGATCGCCGATGCGCAGCGCGCCGCGGGGCGCGCCGATTTCGCCGTGATGAACAACGGCGGCATTCGCGCCAACCTGCAGGCGGGCACCGTGACGTACAGCGCCTTGTTCGAAGTGCAGCCGTTCGGCAATGTGCTGTATCGCGTGACGGCCGGCGGCGGCGCCCTGCGCGCGTACTTCGAGAGGATGTACAACGGTCAGCGCGCGCCGCGCGTGCACGTGAGTGGCATCACGCTGACCTGGGACAACACCAAGCCGGCCGGACAGCGCCTCACCGATGCGCGCCTGCCCAACGGCCAGCCGCTCGACGACGCGCGTGACTACACGCTCGTGCTCAGCGACTTCATGCTCACTGGCGGCGACGGCCTTGGCTTGGGTGACGCCGCCAAGCGTGTGGAGCCGTTGAACGTGCAGGACCTCGACGCGCTCATCTCGTACGTGCGCGCCCTTCCCGGCGGCGTTATTGTCGCCGACGACACGCCGCGCCTCATCTACCCCCGCCCATGACTGACCCCCTGACCGTCTTTGTGAACGCGCGCACCGTGCAGGTCGCGGCCGGCGCGACCGTGCTCGACGCCGTCCGCGCGTTCGATGCCGCCGAGGGCGACGCGTTCGCCGCCGGTACGCGCGGCGTGACCGATAGCCGCGGACTGCCCGTCGCCCCCACCGCACCCGTGCACGGCGGCGCGATCTTCCGACTCGTCTCCGCTCGCGCCGCCCGCGCCGAGGGGTCCGAGTGACCGTCGCGACGTCTGATCTGCTGCGACGGCTGCCGAAAACGGAGCTGCACTGCCACCTCGATGGCTGTGTGCGTCCGGCCACCTTGCTCGAACTGGCGGCCGAATACGACAAGCCGATGCCCGCGGATGACGAGGAGCAGCTCGCCCGCTACATGCTGGTGGATGACGCCGAGAATCTCGAGGACTACCTCGAACGCTTCTCGGTGACGCTCTCCGTGATGCAGACCAGCGAAGCCCTCGAGCGCATCACGTACGAGCTGGCGGAAGACGCGGCCCGCGAGGGCGTGCGCTATCTCGAGACGCGCTACGCCCCCGTGCTCAACGTGCGCGGCGGCCTGTCGCTCGAGGAATCCGTCGAGGCGCCGCTGCGCGGACTGGCGCGGGCTCAGCAGGAGTACGGCATTGTCGGCCGCGTCATCATCTGCGCCATCCGCAACATGGCTCCCGAAGTCTCGCTCGAGCTGGCCAAGCTGGCCGTCGGCTTCAAGCACCGTGGCGTCGTCGGCTTCGATCTCGCCGGCGGCGAGGCAGGCAACCCGGCGTCGCGGCACAAGGCGGCCTTCGACTACGCGCGCGAGCACGATTTGCCGTGCACGTGCCACGCCGGTGAGGGCGACGGTCCATCTTCGGTGCGCGACGCCGTGCACGGCCTTTGCGCCTGCCGCATTGGCCACGGCACCCGCCTCATTGAAGACGAATCGCTCACGCAGTACATCGCCGACCGGCAAATCACGGTGGAGTGCTGCCTCACGAGCAACGTGCAGACGCACGCGGCATCGTCGTACGACGCGCATCCGCTGCGCGCGTACTATGACCGCGGACTCAACGTCGCGCTCAGCACGGACAACCGGTTGATGAGCGGCGTGACGCTGGTGGACGAGTACCAGAAGGCGGCGCGGCACCTCGGTTTCAGCTTCGAGGAGCTGGCGCACGTTGCGCGCAACGGCTTCCGCAGCGCATTTCTGCACGAGAACGAACGTCGCGCCCTACTCGAGACGGTTGACCGCGACATTGCCACATTGATGGCGGAGGTGCGCAAGTGAGTGCTGCCCAGGGGACCCACGGCGTCGTGGCCGCACGCGAGGCGGCTGCCGTCATTCGCGAACGGCTCGGCGTCAACGCGCCGGCCTGCGCCATCATCCTCGGCTCCGGTCTGGGCGGACTCGCCGATCGCATCGAGAATGCCAAGCGCCTGCCGTACGCGGAGATCCCCGGCTTCCACACGACCAATGTCGTGGGGCACAAAGGGCAATTCATTGCCGGGACGCTCGGCGGCCGCGAAGTCGTGGCGCTCGCCGGCCGGTTCCACATGTACGAAGGGCATTCTCCGCAGGTCAGCGCGTTCCCCGTTCGTGTTGTGCATGCCCTCGGCGCCAAGTGCCTCTTTGTGTCCAACGCCGCCGGCGGCATCCGCCGCACGTTCAGCGCCGGCGACCTGATGGTCATCGAGGACCACATCAACCTGCAGTTCGTGAACCCGCTCGCCGGGCCGGTGGAGTCGACGGACGAGCGATTCCCCGACATGAGCGCGCCGTACTCTCCGCGGCTCAAGGCGTTGCTTCGCGAGGCAGCGCAGCGGCTGCATCTGCCGCTGCAGGCGGGCGTGTACGTCGGCCTGCTCGGGCCGACCTACGAGACGCTCGCGGAAGTGCGCATGCTCGAGCGGATGGGAGCCGACGCCACCGGCATGAGCACCGTGCCCGAGGTGATTCTCGCCAACGCGATGGGGCTCGAGGTCGTCGGCGTTTCGCTCATCTCCAACCCCGCGGCCGGCCTGTCACCCGAGAAGCTCAGCCACGCCGACGTGATGCGCGCCGCCGAGGCCGCCGGTGAGAAGTTCGTGGCGTTGGTGACGGAATTCGTGGCGGGACTTTAGTGGTGGCGGAAGGCCGATGGTAGAAGGTGGATGGCAGATGGTAGGAAGTCTCTACCTTCAACCATCCACCCTCTACCTTCTAGCTTCTACCCTCACTTCTTCGTCGGGGGCGGCGCCGGCAGTGCCATCACCCGCTTCTTGAACGCCTGAAACTCCTTCGTGTCCTTCACCAGTCCCTTCAGCTGGTCAGGCGGCAGCTTGGCGATCGCGGCCCGCGTGTCGGCGATGCGTGATTCCTCCATTGGGTGCGACGCGAACCACAGGTCCATCGACGTCGGCTTCTCCTTCCGCTCTTTCTCCAGGATCTCGAACATCTCGGGGATGCCGTTGGGGTCGATCCCGGCCTTCACCACGTAGCGCAGTCCTTCGTCGTCAGCCTCGGCCTCGTCGGTCCGACTGAACTTCGCAAACGCGGCGCTGGCGCCAATCTGCGCGGCGGTTTGCGCGAGCCCCGAGTTGCACGCCGCCGTCAGTGTGCAGAGCAGGGTGGCGCCGATGTTCGTCCCCTGGGCCTTCTGCATCTGCTTGACGCTGTGCCGGCGGGTGACGTGGCCTATTTCGTGGCCGAGCACCCCGGCGACCTGCGACATATTGGTGGCGCGTTCGATCAGTCCGCGATTGACGTAGATGTAGCCCCCGGGGACGGCGAAAGCATTTACCTCTTTGCTATCGACAACGTGGAAGTGCCAGTCGAGATTTCGCTGGTCGGCGACACGGGCCAGCGACAGGCCGAGCGTCGTGATGTACCGGTTGACCTCGGCGTCCTGAATGAGGGGCAGTTCCTTGGCAATCTGCGAGGCGTAGTTGGTGCCGATCTCGACTTCCTGCTGCGTCGAGACAGCACAAGCTGAAGTGCAGAGCAAGAGGCAGGGAACGACACTGCGCGCAAGTCGGATGACGGAATGGCCCATGGAGACAATCTATCAGTGAATTGGCTGACCACGGCAAGGGACCTGCGGCGCCGCAAGGCCCGCGAACGGAACGAGCGGTTCGTCGCCGAGGGCGTGCGAACGGTTGAGGAGCTCGCGCGCTCGCCGCTGACGGTTGACGCGGTGTTGTACACCGGGCGCGCCGCCGCGGACACGCGCGCCGGTGCGGTGGTCGCCGGACTCGCCGCGCGCGGCGTTCCCGCGCTGCAGGTGACCGACGCCGAGTTCGACTCCGCGGCCGACACCGAGCATCCGCAGGGCGTGCTGGCCATCGCGCGGCAGCCCAAGCGCCTGCTCGCGTCGCTCGATCCCGGCGCACACGCGCGGGTGCTCGTGCTCGACGCCATTCAGGATCCCGGCAATGTCGGCGTGCTCGTGCGCACCGCCGCCGCGTTGGGGGCCACCGCGGTCGTCGCGCTCCCGGGCACGGTGGATCTGTGGAACGCCAAGGTGGTGCGCAGCGCGGCCGGCACGCAGTTCCGTTTTCCGGCGATCGACGCGTCGGTCGCGGAACTCTTTGAGTATCTCGATCGCCACGATGTGGCGCTCTGGGGGACCGCGGCCGATGGCACGCCCATCGACTCCGCGCGCCCCCCGGCCCGGCTGGCCGTGGCGGTCGGCAATGAAGGCGCCGGCCTCTCTGACGCGTTGCGCGCGCGCTGCTCGGCCGTCGTCTCGTTGCCGATGTCACCGGACGTGGAATCATTCAACGTCGCGGTGGCCGCCGGCATCACCCTCTACGCCCTCCGCCCGTGAGCTCCGCCGCCTGGTTTGCCGCCTATGCGCCGCTGTTCGCCGTGCTCGGCGCGATCTTCGGGTCCTTTCTGAACGTCTGCATCGCTCGGTGGCCCAAGGACGAGTCGGTGGTGCGTCCGCGATCGCGCTGTCCGGGCTGCGGCGGCGCGATTGCCTGGTACGACAACGTGCCCGTCATCAGCTGGCTCGTGCTGCGGGCCAAATGCCGCACCTGCGGCCAGCCCATCAGCTGGCAGTACCCGCTGGTGGAGGCGATCACGGCGCTCATCTGGGTGTCGGCGCTCTGGCTGCTCGGGCCGAGCGTGGTGGCGGTGCGGCTGGCGTTGGTGGCGACGATTCTGCTCGGCGTCGCGGTCACCGATGCGCAGAGCTACCTGATTCCCGACGGCTTCACGGTGAGTGGACTGGCGATCGCCCTCATCGGCGCGCTGGTCGGTGCCGTGCTCGGTGAGCAGCTGCCGTTCGTCGGCCCGTGGGACGCGGTGCTTGGCGCATGCGTGGGCGCCGGCGCGATCACGATCATGGGCTGGCTCGGCGAGGTGGCGCTCAAAAAGGAGGCGATGGGGTACGGCGACGCCACCCTGATGGCGTTCGTTGGCGCGCTCGTCGGACCGGTACGGGCGCTGTTGACGGTGTTCGTCGGCGCCGCGCTTGCCGCGGTGCTGTTCGTGGCGATCGTCTACCCGATCGGGTGGATCCGCGCCCGTCGCGCCGGCGCGGAATTCACGCCGCCGCTGGTCCCGTTTGGCGTCTTCCTTGCGCCGGCCGCGATCGTCACGTTGCTTTTCGGCAATGCCCTGCTCAACTGGTATCTGAGTCGGGTGTTCGGCTGAGTTGCGGCCCGCTGCCGCGCCAACCTTGAGAGGCGAAATGCGTTTCATCACTCGTCGCGCGGCCATCCTGATCGCCGCGGCGCTGACTGTCCTGCCGGCCTGCCGTGGCGCCGATGCCGGCAAGTACTCCGGACCGTACGCCAAGCTGATGGCCAAGTACGTCCCGCAGGTCGAAAAGGCCACGGGACTCACGTTCAAGACGCCGCCCAAGGTCGAGCAGCGCAGCACCGAGGAGGTGCGGGCCTTCCTCGAGAAGGAGTTCAACGACAACCTCCCGGCCCTCGAGTTGGAGGGAGCGTCGCGCGCGTACAAGCTGCTGGGCTTCCTCCCCGACACCATGGACCTGCGGCGCTTCATGCTGCGCCTGTTGGGCGAGCAGGTGATCGGGTACTACGATCCGGCCACGAAGGTCCTGTATGTGGTGAACGACACCTCCGCCGCGCGCGCGTCGTTGGTCGAAGTGACGGTCGCGCACGAGCTGGTGCATGCCTTGCAGGACCAGTACTTCAATCTCGACTCGCTGCAGAAACAGCGGGATGACAACGATCGGCTGACGGCCGCGCAGGCCGTGATGGAAGGGCAGGCGACGTACGAACAGCTGTCGACAATGCTCGGCGGCGACCTCGGCGTGCGCATGCCCGGCGGGTGGGACCGGGTGCGCGAGATGATTCGCGAGAATCAGACCGCGATGCCTGTCTTCGCCAGCGCGCCAATGCTGCTGCAGGAGACGCTGCTCTTTCCGTACCTGAGCGGCGCCGAGTTCATCAATCGATACAAGAAGGCCAAGCGCGGCACGCCGCCGTGGCAGCCGCTGCCGGCCAGCACGGAGCAGGTGCTGCATTTTGAGAAGTACGCGGCCGGGGAACAGCCGGTGCGCGTGGAAATGCCGCCGCTGCTTACTGGCGCGAAGGTATACGAGAACAACCTCGGCGAGTTCGAGACGCGCCTCTTCCTGTTTCAGGCGCTGCAAGACCTCGGAACGTCGGCGCGGTCGGCCGACGGATGGGCGGGCGACCGGTACGTCGTCGCCAACTTGCCGGGCGGCGCGGGCATTGTCTGGGTGTCGGTGTGGGACACGCCAATCGATGCCGGCGAGTTCCGCGAGGCGGCCCAGCGCGCGGCCCAGCGGCGGATGGGAGGCGCGGGGAGCGGCACGGCAGAGGTGAGGCGATTTGAGGGCAAGGGGCGCGTGGTGCAGATCGCCACCGCCACGGTGCAGGGCAAGGCCGCGATTATCTGGACCGACGTGCCGGCGGGGAATGGTACGCGGCTCATTGATGCCGCCAAGCTGAAGTTGGCGGATGCGGCGGGCACGCCCTGAGGCGTCAACTCCTCAGCGTGTCGTTGCGCGCCCGCTCACGCCTGCGCTGAGCGCTGAAGCCGCAAACTCAGCGCCCAATCCGCGCGCACTGTTGTCTCTCTGTTGTTTTTCTGTTGTTTCTCTGTTGTTTCTCTGTTGTTTCTCTTCTAAGGCAGCACCTTAGCCAGCGCATGCAGCCCCAACCCCGCCAGCGCGCCCACGAGAGTGCCGTTGATCCGGATGTACTGCAGATCCGGACCCACCGCGAGTTCGAGGCGCGCGGCGGCGACGGATGGATCCCACGCCTGCACAGTGCGGGCGATGAGCGCGCCCACATGATCGCGATTCCGTTCGGCCGCGTCGGCCACGGCGTCAATGAGCGTCTCGTCGAGTTCGGCCAGCACCGCCTCGTTGGCCAGCAGCGCCGTGCCCGCAGCCGAGAGCCCGCGCACGAGCCCGGCCGCAGGGGCCTCGCCGTCCGTGCCGTATTTCAGCGCCGAGGCGCGCACCGAGTCCCAGACGCCGTCCACAATCCCCTCCACAACCTCGGCGCGCAGCAACTGGCTCTTGATCTGTTCAGCCTTGGCACCCACGTCGGGCGAATGCCGGAGCTTCTCGGCGAAGGCGCGCAGTTCCGCGTCGAGCTTCACGCGCAACGGGTGCGCCGCGTCGCCCCGCACGTCGGCGAGCGTCTTCTCCGTGGCGCGCAGCAGCTGCTTGTAGATCGCGTTGTCCACCACGCCCGGCACATACCACGGACTCTCTTTGCGGATCTGCGCCCGGATCGTCTCGCGATGTTCGTTGAGCGCCGTTAGCACGAGTTGGAGCGCCTGATCGAGGAACTCGTGGTGCCGGTCGTCGCTCGTCACCAGCTCGAGCACATCGCCAAGAATCGGCGCAACGAGGGTCCGCTCCACGCGGTCCACGGCGGCGCGCCGAATGAGCGCGCGGAACTCCTCGTCGGGCACGGCCTGCACGGTGCGCGCAAACCCGCTCTGCAGCAGCCCCGCGACGCGGGCGCTGTTGTCCGGTGTCGCCAGCCACCGCGCCAGCCGTTCCGACGGATGGAGCCGCCGCAGCTCGGCCTCCACCACGTCGCGCGTGAGAAAGTGCCGCTGCACGAAGTTGCCGAGGACGCGACCGATGCGGTCGCGCTGAGTCATGATGATCGCGGTGTGCGGGATCGGCAGGCCAAGCGGACGCCGGAAAAGCGCCGTCACGGCGAACCAGTCGGCGAGGCCGCCCACCATCGCCGCCTCGGTCGCGGCCCGCACCCAGTCGAGCCACGGATACACCGGTGTGTAATGCCGCGACACCAGGAAGATGAGGGCCGCGGCCACCAGTAGTCCGGTGGCGCGCGAGCGCATCTTGTTCAGCCGCGCCTGCCGCGCGGCGTCGTCGGGGGCCGGGAGCAGTTCGGGGGTCATCGACGGCCGCGCCTCACGACAAGTCCCACCGCCGCCGCGCGGCGCGAATGAGCGGATGGTGCGGCGCGTGCTTCGGCTTGAGCATTGACCCGCGGCAGCTGCGCGCGCCGCACCGGCACGGAAAGCGCTTCTTGCGCGCCGGCGTGTGCGGCTCATCGAGTTCGATCGCGTAGTCGTAGCCCAGCTCTTCGCCCGGGCGAATCGCGCGCACGCTCACGATCCACATGTGATCACCGGCCGGCAGCGGCTCGCAGTTTGGCGCGCACGAATGGTTGATGTAGCGCGCGTCGTTGCCGCCGACGTTGGCGTCAATCACGCGGTCCTCGTCGAGCTGCAGCAGATACGTGTGCTCCGGCTCCTCGTGGCCGTCGGGCGCCGTCGGGTACCGCCGCTCGCCCTCTGCGTGCGAGATCAGCTCGCCCGTGTACTCGATAATGCGCGTGCCGGCGGCGATCGGCTTCACCGCGAAGACGCCCAGCCCGTGGCGCGTTGACGCCCGCCGCCGAAACTGCGCCGGTGCGGCGAGCGGAAGCGCGGAAACGCGTGTCTTGTGCGGGCGGCGCGGCATGAGCGCGTCAGCGCGGACCGTCAGCCGCGTCGGGCCCGTCTGCGGGCCTCGCGGCAGGCGGTAATGGCCGCTCCTCGACGCGAGGTCCGCCATCCGCCGGCCGCCATCCGCCATCCGCCATCTGACGTCCGCCATCGCCCCCTTCGAAGAGCGGTAAATCGTCCGCAAAGCCGAGCGGCTGCGCGGGAAGCAGCACGCGTTCGATCGCCTCGTCCAGCGTGTGCACGAACGTGAACCGCACCTGCGCGCGCACTTCGTCGGGCAGTTCGCGCAGGTCCTTTTCGTTCGCCGCCGGGAGCATCACTTCGCGCAGACCGCTGCGGTAGGCGGCGAGCACCTTCTCCTTTACGCCGCCCACTTCGCGCACCTTGCCGCGCAGCGAAATCTCCCCCGTGACGGCCACGTCGCGGCGTACCTTGCGTCGGCTCATCGCGCTGGCGATCGCCAAGGTCACGGCGACGCCGGCGCTGGGGCCGTCCTTCGGTACCGATGCGGCGGGGAAGTGGATGTGCAAGTCAGTGCTCACGAACTCGGGGTCGCGCAGACGCAGCGTGCGCGCGCGTGACCGTACATACGAGCACGCGGCGTCCACAGATTCACGCATGACGTCGCCCAGCTGACCCGTCACCGTCAGGCGTCCGCGGCCGTCCATCTGCAGCACTTCGATGGTCATCAGTTCACCGCCGGCCGCCGTCCACGCGAGCCCGGTCACGGCCCCAATCTCGGGCCGCTGCTCGGCGGCCTCGTCCGCGTAGCGCGGCGGGCCGAGCACTTCTTCGATGCGCGCCTGGTCCACCACCCACGCCCCTAGCTCGCCATCGGCTTTGCGACGGGCGCGCTTGCGCATGAGCGCGGCCAGATTGCGCTCGAAGTTGCGCAGCCCCGCCTCGCGCGAGTAGCCGCTCGCCAAAAAGCCCAGCGCCTCGTCGGTGAACTGCAGGTCGAGGTCGGAGATGCCGTGCTCGTCGAGCAGCCGCGGCAGCAGGTAGCGCCAGGCGATCTCGACCTTTTCCTCGATCGTGTAGCCCGCAATGCGGATCACTTCGAGGCGATCGCGCAGCGCAACGGGAATGTCGAACAGGTTGTTGGCCGTCGCGATGAACAGCACCGACGACAGATCGACCGGCAGATTCAGGAAGTGATCCACGAACGACGCGTTCTGCGACGGATCGAGCACTTCGAGCATCGCCGCCGCCGGATCGCCCACCGGGCCGCCGGCGGCCATCTTGTCGATCTCGTCAATCAGGAACACCGGGTCGCTCACGCCGACGCGGCGCAACGCCTGCACCAGCAGGCCGGGGAGCGAGCCCACGTACGTGCGGCGATGTCCGCGGATCTCGGCTTCGTCGCGCACGCCGCCCACCGAGATGCGGTAGAACTTGCGGCCGATCGCCGCCGCAATCGCCTCGCCCAGCGACGTCTTGCCTGTGCCCGGCGGTCCCACGAAGCAGAGGATCGGCCCCGGCGCGTGACCGCCGCGCAGCTTGTGCACCGCCAGATGCTCGAGAATGCGGTCCTTCGCCTCGCGCAGCCCCCAGTGCCGGTCATCGAGTGCCGCCTCCACGCGGTCGAGCGCAATGTCGGTGACGTCGCCGCTGCGCCCCCACGGGAGCGCCAGCACCCACTCGAGATAATTGCGCAGCACCTGATACTCGCTCGACGCGCTCGACAGCCCGCGCAGGCGCGCCACTTCGCGCCGTGCCTCGGCGGCGACGGTCGGCGGCAGCGGCGCTTCCTCGATTTGCCGCAGCAGCTCGCCCACCTCGCCGTCCTGCGGGTCGCCCTCGCCCAGTTCCGCCTGGATCGCGCGCAGCTGCTGCCGCAGGTAGAACTCGCGATGATGCCGCTCGATGTTCGCGTCGGTCTGCGTGCGTACGTCCTCGAGCACCGCCGAGCGGGTGAGCTCCTTTTCGAGGCGCGCCAGCACGTACGTCACGCGGTCGGAGACGTCGAGCCGCTGCAACACTTCGTCCTTGTCGGCGGCGCGGAACGGCCCGCGCGCGGCAACAACGTCGGCCGCGTAGCCCGGGTTGGCCGCATTGAGCCGCACCAGCGCCGACAGTTCCGGCGGCGTGGTCTCGTTGGTCTCCACCAGCCGGTCCGCGGCGTCGGCCAACTGCACCAGCAGCATGCGCAGACCCGGGACATCAGCCGCGCTCTCGCTCACCGACTCGGCGCTCGCAAAGGTCAGCGCGCCGCGACGCGCGACGGTCGTGATGCGCACACGGGCCAGTCCTTCGAGCGTGATCTGCAGCGTGTCGCCGGGCACCGCTGCGCGCGACACCACGCGCGCCAGCACGCCAATGCGCCCCTCCAGACCCGCCGGTTCGCCGGCCGCGTCGCGCACCGGCGCCACCGCGACAATCACCTCGAGGTCGGGCTCCGGGCGCGCGGTGAGCAGCGCGACGTTCTCCGGCGCGCCCATCTGCACCGCCACCGTGCCGCGCGGGAAGACCGCCGTCGACCGCAGCACCAAGAGCGGTCGCTCGAGTCGGGCGGAGTCAGTGGGTGAGGAGGCCCCGGGCACGGTCACGCGTACTAAGGTAGCAATTGCGCAATTTCGCGAAAGGCTGGGGGTCTGGTGCGGGGCTCAAGGACACAGAATTCACGGAGGACACGGAGGACACGGAGGACTACAACTTCTTGGAGGAACTGCGCGCGCCGCGCAATGCCCCGCGTGGTGTTCGTTGTTCCCCCAAGAAGTTGCCGTCCTCCGTGATCTCCGTGTCCTCCGTGCCCTCCGTGAATTCAGTGTCCTGAATAGCTCGGACGCCGGCCCAAAACCCGGCCCCGACCGCTTATCTTTGAACGATGTTCCAGGAACTCTCCGACAAACTCGAAAACACCTTCGCGAAGCTTCGCGGCCGCGGCGTTCTCACCGAAGCCGACATCAAGGACGGCCTCCGCGAAGTCCGCCGCGTCCTCCTCGAGGCCGACGTCAACTTCCAGCTCACGCGCGAGTTCCTCGAGCGCGTCGAGAAGAAGGCCGTTGGTGTCTCACAGATTCGCACCGTCTCGCCCGCGCAGCAGCTCGTCAAGATCGTCTATGACGAACTCACCGCCATGCTCGGCGAGCGCAAGGAAGGGCTCAAGCTGTCGTCCGTGCCGCCCACCGTGGTGCTGATGGTCGGCCTCCAGGGCTCCGGCAAGACGACCACCGCCGCCAAGCTCGCGCGCAGGCTCAAGGGCGAAGGGCGCCAGGTGCGCCTCATCGCCGCCGACGTCTATCGCCCCGCCGCCATCGATCAGCTCGAGACGCTCGGCAAGGATCTCGACATCCCCGTCTACGCCGACCGCTCGACGACGGACGTGGTGAAGATCGCGCGCGCCGGACTCGACCAGTCGCGCCGCGAGCGCGACCGCGTGGTTCTCATCGATACCGCCGGCCGACTGCAGATCGACGACGAGATGATGGGCGAACTCGCGCGCCTCAAGGAGGCCGTGCGCCCCGACGAAATCCTTCTCGTCGCCGACGGCATGACCGGCCAGGACGCCGTGAAGATCGCGCAGGGCTTCGACAGCGCGCTCGGCGTCACTGGCGTGATCCTCACCAAGATGGATGGCGACGCCCGCGGCGGCGCCGCGCTCAGCATCTACGGCGTCACCAAGAAGCCCATCAAGTACATCGGTGTCGGCGAAAAGAGCGACGCGCTCGAGGAGTTCCACCCCGACCGTATGGCCGGGCGCATTCTCCAGCAGGGCGACGTCCTCACCCTCGTGGAGAAGGCGCAGGGCGCCATCGACGCCGAAGAGGCCAAGCGCCTCGACAAGAAGGTCCGCAAGGAAGGGATGGACCTCGGCGATTTCCTCGCCGCCATGAAGCAGATTCAGCGCCTTGGGCCCATGGAGGGGATCCTCAAGCTCCTCCCCGGCGTCAACGCCAAGATGCTGAAGCAGGTGAACACCGATCCCAAGCGGATGAAGCATCTCGAGGCCATCGTGCTCAGCATGACCCTCGAAGAGCGCAAGCAGCCCGACCTGCTCAACGGCTCGCGCCGCGCGCGCATCGCCAAGGGCAGCGGCCGCCCGATCAGCGAAGTCAACAAGCTGCTCGAGCAGTTCCGCGGCATGCAGAAGATGATGAAGTCGATGAAGGGCGGGGGACGACCGCAGTTTCCTGGAATGAGGTGAGGAGTCAGCGCATGCGACGGTTGATCACACTCGGGTTCATCCTGTGCTCCTCCGTCGCGCTGCACGCCCAAGCACCGCAGTCCACTCCCTTCGCCTCGCGCCTTCAGTTCGGCCCCATCCTCGGCATCGCCGCCAGCGGGCTGACCCAGTCGTTCCCCGGGCAACCTGAGGGCTTCACGTCGGCCAGCGGCAACGGCACGTCGCCCTACGTCGGGCTGTTCGCGCGTCGCTCCCTCACGCGCTCGCTTCACGCCGAAGTGCAGACCGTCTTCGACCTGAAGGGCGACGATGGTGCGCGCTACGCCATCGGCTTTCTGCAGGTGCCGCTGCTACTGCAGTACACGCCGCTCGCGCCGCGCCGCGTCGGCACGTGGGTGCGCCCCGTCCTGATCGGCGGCGCCAGTGCCGGTGTACGCCTGAGCACCAATGGCGGGCGCGGCACCGAGTACGACGCCATCCGTCCGTTCGAGCTGTCGCTGGTCGCCGGACTCGGCGTCGAGGCGCATTTTCGCAGCAAGGACTGGGTGCAGCTTGCCGTTGTGATGCACAACGGGCTCACCGACCTGCAACCTCAGCCCGGCACGACCACCGGCTACGCCTTCGCGGCGTACGTGAAGGCGCACCCGGGTGCGATGCGGCGGCGCTAACGCGCCGCGGCCGGCACGGCGCAGCGCGCCTTAGCCGCGCTCATAGAACGGCGGCGGTTCAACGCCCAGCGCGCGCAGGTACACGTACCCCTGCCCGCGATGGTGGATCTCGTTGTCGATCACGTAAAGGAAGAGATCGTGCAGCTTCCCCGTGTACGCGTCGAACGCCGTCACCGTGTCGGCGAACCGCGCGGCGGGAATCTTGGGCCACAGCGCGCTGAGTTTTGCCGTGTCAGCGTCCCACGCCGCGAGTAGCGCTGACTTCGACGTGGCCTTGCCGGGCGTGTACGATCCCCATGCCTCAGACACCGTGCCCTCCGTCATCGGCACCGCCATGGCGAGCAGCTCATTGCACATCTCTCCAAAGCTGCGCATCCCGCCCACGGAGAACGAGAACAGCTGGTCCTCGGGAAATGCCTCGATCACGCGCCGCGTGAGGCGGCGATGACCCTGCCAGTGTTCCAGCGCGGCTTCCGGGGACATGAACGTCGTGCTCGACATACCAGCCTCCTAGGTGTGCTTCGGTATTTATTCGGGACCACCAAGATTGCCCCAAAAGAACCGCACCGCAAGGGCGAGCACGCCGCTATCTGCGACGGCACCCATATCGGCTCGTCTTTTCGTGAACACTTCGGCCAGCAAATTCTTTGTTCGCTATCACTTGAGTCCCGCGCCGGCCTCGCATAACTTTCTTGGCTCGCTGCGCTAGCCGCCCCTTTAGGGTCGGCCCCAGGTGCGCTCCGGACATTCCGGTGGCGCGATGAGCCAGGTGGCAGCGTCTTACCGCATTTCTGGAGTACCTCCGATGGCCGTTTGCATTCGTCTCCGCCGCGCGGGCCGCAAGAAGGCCCCGATGTACCGCATCGTCGTCGCCGACTCGCGCATGCCGCGGGACGGCAAGTTCATTGAAGTCATCGGCCAGTACGCGCCCCGCACGGGCGAGAAGGCGGTGACGCTGAACACCGATCGCGCCAACTACTGGCTCAACAACGGCGCCCAGCCGTCCGACACGGTCCGCTCGCTGCTACGCAAGGCGGGCGTGCTCAAGGCCCGCCACGAGCAGCGCCTGGCCGCCAAGCTCGCCGCCTCCGCGGTCCCCGTCTCGGAGACCAACGCGTAGCGTGACCAGCGGTTCCTCCGCCGTCGTCGGGCGCGTTCGTCGCGCCCACGGCATCAAGGGCGAAGTGGTGGTGGCGCTCCAGACTGACGCGCCGGACGCGATCTTCGCGCCCGGCGCGCGTGTCTTGGTGGGCACGCCCGCTGGCGATCTCGCCCCCGACCCGGCGTCCGGCACTCCGCGCGAGCTGATTGTCGCTACCGCGCGCGACTTTCAGGACGGCCTCCTCGTGCGCTTCGAAGGCGTCGTCGACCGCACCACCGCCGAGCGGTGGCGCGGCATCACGCTGCTCGTCCCGATGGATGAACTCGAGCCGCCCGCCGATGATGAGGTGTGGGTGCACGAACTCCCCGGCATGCGCGCCGTCGATCCGCAGGGCGCGCCGCTCGGCGAGGTGCGCGGTTCGTACGAGCTGCCGCAGGGGCTCGTGCTCGAGATCGAGACCGCGCGCGGCCTGCGCGACGTGCCGTTCAACGATGCGTTCGTCGTCGCGTTCGACCGCGACGCGCGCGTCATCACGCTCGATGTTCCCGACGGACTGCTCCAATGAAGATCAACATCGTCACGATCTTCCCCGAGTTCTTCGCCGGGCCGCTGTCGCTGAGCATTCCCGACAAGGCGCGCGAAGCGGGCAGCGTCACGTACAATGTTGTGGATCTGCGCGACTACACGCACGACAAGCACCGCACCGTCGACGACTATCCGTACGGCGGCGGCGCCGGCATGGTGATGAAGCCCGGGCCGTTCTTCGAGTGCGTCGAGTCGCTTGGCGCCAAAGCGCCCATCGTACTCCTCTCGCCGCGCGGCAAGGTCTTTTCGCATGCCGACGCCGAGCGTTTTGCGGCGGGTGATGAACTCACGCTGCTGTGCGGCCATTACAAGGATGTCGACCAGCGCGTCGCCGATCACCTGGCCACCGAGGAAATGTCCGTCGGCGACTTTGTGCTCTCCGGCGGCGAGCCGGCGGCGCTGTGCATTGTGGACGCCGTGGTGCGGCTACTCCCCGGCGCGATGAACGACCACGACAGCGCGCGTGGCGACTCGTTCTACGGGCGCGGCCTCTCGGCGCCGAGTTACACGCGCCCTCCCGATTTCCGCGGGCATATGGTCCCGGATGTGCTGCTGAGTGGGCACCATGCGGAGATTGAGAAGTGGAGGAAGAGTGAAGGCGTACGACTCACAAAGAAACGGAACGGGGAGGGGGGCCGGGACTAAGGAACGACGACCGAGAGAGATGGAGGGGGACGCGATAACCGCCCTCCCCGTTCCGCCTCTCTTCGCCCGTTCCCAAGTCCCGGCCCCCCTCCTCGTTCCGGTCTTGTGCATCGCACAGTCGTCTCCTATTGTGTCCAAAATAGGGCCCTCGCGCCCCTCCCATTTCCCCTCACTGGAGCCCCCCAATGCGGAGAATCGTGCTTTCCGTCGCCGTGCTCGCGGCGGCCGCCTGCGCCAACGACGCATCCTCACCGACCGAATCGGCAGTCGCCCGGACTCGCGTCGCGTCCGTTGCCGACCGCGCTGATTACATCGTCGTCTTCACCGATGATGTCGCCGATCCGCGCGGCAGGGCGGTCGGTCTCGCGCAGCGGTTTGGTGGCAGTGTGACGCACACGTACGGCGCGGCGCTCAAGGGGTTCTCCGGCGAGTTCAGCGGGACGGCGATCGCCGACCTCGCGCGCGATCCGTCGGTGGCGTACGTCGAGCGCGACCAGGAGATGACGGCCTTCACGACGCAGACCGGCGCGACGTGGGGACTCGATCGCATCGACCAGCGCGCGCGTCCGCTCGACGGCTCCTACACGTACACGGCGACGGGCAGCGGAGTGCACGCGTACATCGTCGACACCGGAATTCGCACCTCACACAGCGAGTTCGGCGGGCGCGCGGCGGTGGGCTACGACGCCATCGGCGACGGCAAGAACGGCATCGACTGCAACGGGCACGGCACGCACGTGGCCGGCACGGTGGGCGGTGCGACGTACGGCGTGGCCAAGGCGGTGAGCCTCGTTGCCGTGCGCGTGCTCAACTGCTCAGGGAGCGGCACGACCTCTGGGGTGATCGCCGGCATCGACTGGGTGACGGCCAACGCCGCCAAGCCCGCGGTGGCCAACATGAGCCTTGGCGGCGGCGCGTCGACGGCGCTTGACCAGGCCGTGTCCAACTCGATCGCGAGCGGCGTGGCGTATGCCGTCGCCGCCGGCAACGGCAACAAGGCGGGCGTCGCGCAGGACGCGTGCCGGTACTCGCCGGCGCGCGTGAGCACGGCGATGACCATCGGTGCCACGGACAGCAGCGACCGGAAGACGTCGTGGTCCAACTACGGCAACTGCGTCGACTGGTTCGCGCCGGGGCTGGGTATCACGTCGTCGTGGTACACGAGCGACGTGGCCACCAACACCATCAGCGGCACGTCGATGGCGACGCCGCACGTGGCCGGAGTGGCCGCCCTCTATCTGCAGGGCAATCCGACGGCGACGGCGCAGCAGGTGCGCGACGCGCTGTACGCGGAGACGACCAAGGGGATAGTGACGAGCGCGAAGACGGCGAATAATCACTTGCTGTTCACGGCGTATTGAGCGAGGAGGGACGGGCGGGGAGCGAGGAGGCCTCGGAACGAGGAGGGGGCCGGGACTCAGGAACGGGTGAAGTGAGGTGGGACGGGCGAGGCGTACCTCGTTCCCCCTCCCGTCCCCCCTCGCTTAGTCCCGGCCCCCCTCCCCGTTCCGTAGCCGTTTTGTCTAACCCCAAGCAATTGCAGCGCTTGACGATAGGCCAGGCTCCGAATAGCTTTCAAGGCTCGACTAACGCCTCCTCACGCTGGAATCGTCATATGCATGTCTTCATGGAAACGCAGAAAGAGTGGCTCAAGGAAGTTCCTCCGTTCCGCGCCGGCGACACGGTGCGCGTGAACGTCAAGGTGAAGGAAGGCGACAAGGAGCGCGTGCAGGCGTTCGAAGGCGTCGTGATCGCGCGCAAGGGAGCGGGCGTCAGCGCCACGTTCACCGTGCGGAAGATCAGCAACGGCGTCGGCGTCGAGCGCATCTTCCCGCTGCATTCGCCGATGCTCGAGTCGATCAGCGTCGTGCGCCGCGGCCGTGTCCGCCGCGCCAAGCTGTTCTATCTCCGCGAACTCACCGGCAAGGCCACGCGCATCAAGGAAAAGAAGGTGCGTGTCGCGGTGCCGGTCACCGGCTCGGCGGAACAGGCGTAATCGCGCATGGCGCGCTGGAGCGCGGTGGAGCGCTCGCTGCGCGCCGATGGCGCCCGGCTTATTGCCGGAGTAGATGAAGTCGGACGGGGCCCGCTTGCGGGCCCCGTCTTTGCTTGCGCCGTCATCATGCCGCCCGAGGCCCGCGCCATCGCTGGCGTCGCCGACTCCAAGCAGCTGAGCGCCGCCCAGCGCGAACGGCTCGCGGCGAAGATCCGCGGTGCGGCGTTGTGTGTGGCGCTCGGGGCGGCAAGCGTCCGCGAGATCGAGGCGCTCAACATCTATCAGGCGACGGCACTCGCCATGCGCCGTGCGCTGCGCCGCCTGCGTGAACATCCCGATGAAGTGCTGGTGGACGGCAAGCCCATCAAGACGCTGGGGGTGACACACCGTGCCTTCGTGGGGGGCGACTCGCGCATCTATTCAATTGCGTGCGCGAGCATTGTGGCCAAGGTGGCGCGCGATTGCCTGATGCGTTCGCTCGCCGCGCGGCACCCTGGGTACGGGTGGGAGCAGAACGCCGGGTACGGAACGCCGGTGCATATGAGTGCGCTGAGAGCGAGGGGGATGACAGCGCATCATCGGCCCAAGTTCTGTGAGGGGATTCTGCGGAACGCCGAGACGAACGGCGCTCGGAACGAGGAGGGGGGCCGAGACTAGGCGAGGGGGGACGTGAGGGGGACCGAGAAACGCCTCGCCCGTCCCCCCTCACTTCACCCGTCCCTGAGTCCCGGCCCCCTCCCCGTTCCGAGCAGTTACCCAGGCCTAGGCTGTTCGTCCCTACGTTGTGCCTGTCTACCGCCAACTTGCTTGACGGGAGTTTTCGGGAGTCGTAGGTTTTGGCTCCCGGTCCGATCACCACTATAAGGGTGGCTGGCCGGTCTGGGCGACGGAAATGTGTCGGTGGAGCGGGCCAAGCCGCGACCCCAATTGGGGTTGCGAGTTGTCCGCACCGTCGTCATATTCCACGAGATTGGCCAGCAGTGTGTTTTTACCTTGCCAGGACGTCTTACCGTGGATGGAGACGTTGCACGTGAGCAAGGGCAGGTTTTCGCGATGGTTTTTTGCAGTTTACTCCACTGGGGGTTCCATGAACTTCTCTCGTAAGACGATTCTCGTCGTTGGCGCTGCGTTGCTCGCAGCGTGCGGCGACAAGGTGACGGTGCAGGAGTACACGCCGCCGCCGACGCAGTCAAAGGTCAACTCGGTCGAAGTGTCGCCGGCGACGGCTACGGTCTCGACTGGTCAGTCGATCACGTTCACGGCCGCGGTCAACGCGGACGCGGGCCTGGCGACGACGGTGACGTGGACGGCCTCGGCCGGCACGATCACGTCCGCTGGTGTCTTCACGGCTCCGGCCACGGGCAACCCGGGCATCGCCGTTTGCGCGACGTCCACGGTTGATACGGGCAAGAAGGGCTGCGCTACAGTCGTCGTGTCGCCGCCGGTCGCCACGATCCCGGCGACGGTGTCGATCAACTCGATCACCGCTTCGGGCAACCTGAACGGCACGGTCAACCCGGCTGCCGTCGCCGGCCCGATCGACGTGACGGTCAACGTCAACCCGGGCAACCAGACGATCAGCAAGGTTGAAGTGCTGTTCGGAAGCGTTGTCGCCTACTCGCAGACGTTCACGGCGGCCCAGGCTGCCGCGCTCCGTTATGCGGCCGACGAGGCCGCTGCGGCGCAGACGACGTTCCCGCAGATCGTTGCCATGATCAACACGGCGGCGTTCAACGCCACCACGGGCGTCCCGACCTGGCTGAACGGCGCCACGACGCTGCAGGCGAAGGTTTACACCGTCGCCAGCGGTTCGTCGCAGGCGGCCAGCGCCTCGGTCACGCAGACCCTGACGCTCGCTAACGTTGACGGCTTTGCCATTACGACGAGCGGTGGCACGTCGGCGGTTGACGGCACCGGCTATCGTTGGACGGGCAACGGCTCGCTCACGGTTAACGCGCTTCCGGTGCTGTACTCTGGCTCGTCGATCGGTACGGTTGCTGCCGCGCTTTCGGCCAATCCCGCGACTGGCTCGACCTGCGTCGGCGCAGTTGGCGCTATCGGCACCGCGACGACCAAGACGGACAACGTCTACGTGATCACGGGCACGCTGGCTGGCCTTCAGTCGCCTGCTGGCTGCGTCACCACGTTCCCGAACGTGGTCACCGTTACCGCGACCAACTCGGCCGGCGACAACCTGACGCTGGCCGGCACGGCCACGACGCCTGCCGGCATCATCGGCACGCAGACCGGCCTGCGCTGGGACAACGTTGCTCCGCCGACGGCCGGCCTCATCGCCGCCCTCGCGGTCAACGGTCGTACCGGCAACTGGATCAATGATGCGGTGAGCCTCAACACCGTGACGGCGGCGGGCAACCCGAACGGCGCGATCGCCGCGACGGTCGTTGACGCTGGCATCGGTGGCGCAATCACCTACAACGTTCGCGTTGGTGCGACCTACACTGCGGCGAAGACGGCTGCGGCGATCGCCGACCCGACGACGCTTGCCGCTTCGGCGACGAACGCGAGCTATTGCGGTATCGTCTACACGGCCGACGTGCTTGGTAACACGCAGACGGCGAACCCGGGTGGCACGTGCGCCGCTCCGACCGCGGTGGCTGGTTATGCCCTGCCGGTTGCTGGCTCCGCCTCGGTTCCGTTCGGCGTTGACCGCGCGGCTCCGACCATCGCCTACGATGCGACGTCGCTTGCTGCGAACGCGCAGAAGAGCACGGCCACGATCGCTGGTGAGTTCGTGGTGACGGTGAACGACACGGGTCTGGTCGGCAACTCTGGTATGGCCCCGACGGCCCCGGTTACGATGCAGATCACGCAGCGCGTGGCTGGCACGGCGAACAGCGCGGGCACGAACAACCCGCTCAACGCGAACGGCACGGCTGCGACCACCGCTGGCGTGTTGTCGGCGACGGGTGTCGTTGCGGCTGCCCCGCTGTATTCGACGGCGGTTACGGCTCTCACGACGGACGCGTACTACTCGTTCAACGCGACGGCGTTCGACGCGGCCGGCAACTCGGCCTCGGTTTCGGCGCGTACCATTGTCCTCGACAACGGCGCGCTGACGGTCGGCAATGTTTCCACTCCGATCACGGTTTCGACGATCGGCTGGACCGGCAGTGCCTTCCTGAACGACGCGCTCGATATCGCGAACTACTGGTTCTCCGGCGACTACGCTGCGATCGGTGGTGTTAGCACCTTCGTGGTTGGTCCGTCGGCGCAGCCGGTCCGCTTTGCGAACACGACCCCGACGACGGTCAACGGCTTCAATGCCGCGACCTTCGTCAACACGAACTACGCCGTGTCGGCGGTGTTCAACCTGCCGCTTGCGCTGCAGTTCGGTGGTACGCTCTATCCGCTGGCCACCGTGGAAGCGAATGCGACCAACCAGGGTCTCATGCTGGTGACGGGTGCCGCGGCTGCCGCTCCGGCCGTTTCGCCGGCGCTCGCCGTGTTCGCCCCGACGGGTCTGGCGACCTTCCCGGCGGTTACCAACAGCATCGCGTCGAACAACATTTCGTCCGGCGTCACCACTGCCGCGACGACGGCCAACCCGGCTTCGGGGACGCTCAGTGTTGTTTCGACGGGCCCGACGGCCACGTACAACAACCCGTTCTCGCGTGTTGAGTTCTGGGCTGCCAACAACGGCGGCGCTGCGGGCACCGAAATGCGCCTCATCGGCACGGCGACGACGCCGGTGCTGACGGACAACGGTGCGGTGCGTACGTTCACGTGGTCGGCCGCGATCAGCGGCGCCACGCTGTACTCGCAGCTCGGCTTCACGGCGACGAATACGACGAACGTGATTGCGGTTGGCTACAACGCCGCGGGCACGATCGGCTACGTCAACGCCTTGGCCTACACGCTGAACATCATCAAGTAGTCTCAGAAGATCGAGCTAGCTTGAAGGCTAAAGACGAGGGTCCGGGCGCAAGCCCGGGCCCTTTGTCTTTCGCGGCACCAGCGCTCGCGCTCCGCATGAAGAGCGGTCTGGTACCCCGCGCCGCGCCGAGTGAGTCAAAGAATGGACGGGCGAGCCAAGCCATGTGGTCCAACAACCTGCTGCATTAGTACTTCGCGGCGAGATCAGTGCCGTGCTCAGCCAGCACTTCTGCCAGATCGAGAGAGGCCTGTCTGCCGCCTAGCGCCTGATGCGCGTGGCAACGAACTGTTGCCCGGCCGTCTCCGCCGCGAGTGATGACACCGTGGTGAAGCCGAGATCGCGAAGCGCCTCGGCCGGCGAGCCGGAGCTGAACGACTGGCGCCGATAGACAAGCCAGATGTCTCCCGAGGGGAGTTCGGCGAGGGCGTGCACCATTTGCACACGCATTCCGGTAAGCGCGTATCGCTGCAACGGCGCCGCGGTGAACGCCTCGAGCGCAAAGACGTCGCGCGGACTGCCGGCGGCGAGATCGATGCGGCGCGCGAACCGGCGCCAGTCGAACTTGACGGGCGCGCGCTGCGGCAGCGCCGCGCAGGCCACCGCCACCCACACAAAGCCGACGACCGCCGAGAACCTCCAGCGCCGCGGGGGCATGGCGGAGACGGCGATGCCGGCGAGAAGCGCCACGGGCGCCGCCGCGCCGATCAGGTAGCGCTGCACCCACACCGAGTGGCCAGTGGCGAGCGAGACTGCCCACACGGCGGCCGGCATCGCGAAACCCGCCACCGCCAGCAGGGCTACCGACCCTGGTGTGGGCCCTGCGGCCAGCGGACGGGCCAACGGCGCCTTGGGTGCGGTGCCAGGCGCCTGAAGCCGGCGCACGGCCGTCACGGCCAACGAGACGAGCGCCACGCCCAGCAGGGCGAGCCAGGCGAGGTCGACCGCCGCGCTGCCGCTCCGCCCGGTGAGGTCGCGCACCAGCCAGAGCGGGTCGGCAATGTCGGGGGGCGTGATCCACGCCACGTTGCGCAGGGGGGCGGGATTCTGCACGGCGTGGGCGAGTACGGCGGCCGCCCAGGGGACAAACGCGAGCAGCGTGTACAGCGCGCTGCGTAAGACGCGGCGCGCGTCGTCGCGCGGCCAGGCGAGGAGCGCCGTGAGGCAGGCCGCGGCGACCGTGAGCCAGCCGAAGTAGTGCGTGTGCACCAGCGCGATGTTGATGCCGGTGAGCAGGGCAAAGGTGCCGCGTGTCCGGTGCGTGCGGTCGTGCAGGGTGGCTGCCAGCGACAGACAGGCGAGCAGCGCGAGCAGCGAGTAGCCGCGCACCTCGTTGGAGAGGTCGACCGACAGCGGACTCGCCGCGGCGAGCGCGACGCCGAGCAAGCCGGCCTGTCCGCCAGCGCGCGCCTCGCGCGCGAGCCAGACGAGCGCGGCGCCGAACAGCATTGCGAAGAGGCAGGGGAGCAGGCGCACCCAGTGATCGCTCTCGCCGCCCACGGCCATCCAACCCTTGAGCAACAGGTAGAACAACGGCGGATTCGTGTGGTCGGCAATGATGCGCCGCAGGGAGTCACCGATGGGGAGGTCGGCGACACCGAGCGAGAAGAGCTCGTCGTACCAGAGCGGGCTCCGCGTGAGTTCCGGGAGGCGGAAGATGCCGAACGCGAGCGCGGCCAAGGCGGGAAACGCCCATCCGAGCCGTCGATTGAGTTCGTGCAGGGCGGAGCGGGTGGGCACGTGCGGGTAACCTCTGTTGATGCCGCGACGCATTATCTTAGTACAGTTCGCGCACGGCGACCCGGTAGCTCAGTCGGTAGAGCATGCGGCTTTTAACCGCCAGGTCGTGGGTTCGATTCCCACCCGGGTCATGGAACGACAGAGAAACAACAGACAGACAACAGAGAGACAACAGAAAGACAACAGAGGCGGGCCGACAGGGGCTCGCCTTCGTTGACTCTGGGCACTAAAGTCTCTTAATTGTTCTGTAAGGGAAAAGAGTAAGGGTGGTCGGGTAATCCCTCAGGGAAAATCCGACACAACCTGATGGATGGTGCGGGGCGTTTCCCGATAACCTAGATGTGCTATGCCAGCCATTCGGGATATCACGGACACCGCGTCCACTCAACAGAGTACGACGGGGGATGAGCAGCGCGTGCCGTTGCGCGTTCGACATACGCGCTGGACCGATCGCGTGTTCAGGGTTCCGCTGTCGGGGAAGCTCCTCGGGGCGAACTTGCTGGTCGCGCTCATCGCGGTGGCCTCGCTGTTCATTGCGCGTCCGCTGGAAGAGACGCTGACGAGCAGTCTGGTGGTGTCGGTGGCGGCGGTCGTGTTCTCGATTGCCGCGAACATCGCATTGGTGACCGTTGCCCTGCGTCCGTTGCGTGAACTGGAGCGGACGGCGCAGCGCGTGTGGGCCGGCGATCTGACGGTGCGCGCGCGCCCCACGGAAACAGAAGATCCCGATCTGGGGCGCGTGCGGTCGGCCATCAACCTGCTGCTCGACGGCATGCACCACGACCGGGCGCGCATGCGCCGGCTGGCGCTGCATGCCATCACAGTGGGCGACCGCGAGCGGGCGCGTGTGGGGCGCGAGCTGCACGAGTCATCGGCGCAGTATTTGGCGGGCCTCACGCTCGAGCTGTCGGCGGTGGCGCGCGACGCCAAGGACGACGAATCTCGGGCCCAGCTGCAGCGCATGCAGCAGATGGCCCAGCAGGTGATGGAACAAGTGCGCACGCTGTCGGAGACGCTGCATCCGCGCGTCCTCGACGACCTCGGCCTGGCGCCGGCGCTGCAGCATCTGGCGCGGAAGACCACCGAGCGCGGCGTGGCGACAACGGCTGATACGGCGGGCGCCGACGCGCCGATTCCGGCGCATGTGGCGAGTGTGCTATACGATGTGGCGCGCGAGGCCGTGGCGAATGCCGCGCGGCACGCGGCGCCGGCTCACGTGGAGGTGCATCTCACCACGGAGCAGGGTAGGGCCCGACTGGACGTGCGTGACGACGGGCACGGGATGGACGTCGGCGAGGCCGAACGCGGCGGCTTTGGGCTGTTCTCCATGCGCGAGCGCGTGGCGTTGGTCAATGGGACTTTTGAACTGGAGAGCAAGCCGGGGGACGGCACGCGTGTCGTCGCCACGGTGGCTCTCGATGACGAGGACGGACGATGACCGGAGACCTGATTCGCGTGCTGCTGGTGGATGACCATGCAGTCGTTCGCGCGGGCGTCAAGGCGGTGCTCGGCGCCGCCAAGGACGTGCACGTCGTGGGTGAGGCGGGATCGGGGGCGGAAGCCCTCGCGATGGCCGAGCGCCTGAAGCCGGATGTGATGGTGATGGACATCTCGCTGGGCGACACCGACGGCATGGCGGTGACCCGCCAGATGGTGGCCAAGGGGCTGCCGTCGCGCGTGCTGACGCTGACGATGCACGCCGAGGAAGACTACCTGGTGCCGATGCTCGAGGCGGGGGCCGCCGGCTACGTGCTGAAGACGGCCGCCGATCGCGAGCTGCTCGACGCGGTGCGCACGGTGGCGCGCGGCGAGGTCTATGTGCGCCCCGACGCGGCCCGCATCCTGGCCAAGGGGTACACGCGCAAGGATCCGCTGCACGAGGAGCGCACGCGCTTCGAGAAGCTCACCGAGCGCGAGCGCGACGTGCTGCGCCTCACCGCGCAGGGCTTCAGCGCCCCGGAGATTGGCGAGAAGCTGTTCATCAGCCCGAAGACGGTGGACACGTACAAGCAGCGGATACAGGACAAGCTGGGGCTGTCGCACCGGCACGAGTACGTGCAGCTGGCGCTGCGGTTGGGGCTGCTGACTCCTGAAGCGTGATTTGGGATTTGGACTCAGGATTGCGATTTGGGATTGCGATATAGGATTGCGATGAACGATTGAGGGGCGGCCAATTCGGCCGCCCCTCATCGCTAATCGATATCACGAATCGCGATCCGCAATCGCAATCCAAGGTCCATATCCTCAATCGCTGTCCACCGGCGGCATCACCAACACCGACAACTTCGCCTTGCGCAGCAGCGTGGTGGCGACACTGCCGAGGACGGCGTGGGCGATGGCGCTGCGGCGGTGGCGGCCGACGGCGACGAAGTCGGCCTTGGCGGCGATGGCATAGTTCATCACGGCCTCGGCGGCCTCACCGTCGCGGCGCTCGATGGCAACCGTGATGTCCGGATGGGACGCGGCCAGTGACGCGCGCAGGCTGTCGAGCGCCGCCGTGACGCCGCGCGCGAACGGCAGGTCGGTGCCGTCCTCACTGACCGCTGTGGCGTCGAAGCGCGGCAGGGCATGCAGCAGCGTGAGCGTGCCGCCGGTGGCGAGCAGGCCGGCGGCGACCGCCGCGGCGCGCATTGACGCCTTGGAGAAGTCGATGCCGACCACGGCCCGCCGCGGCAGCTGCGTGAGACTTGGCGCCACGGCAAAGACCGGGCGATCGGTGGCCCGGGTGACGCGCAGCGCCGTCTCGTCGCCGACGAGGCGGTCCATCAGCGAGTGTACGCGAAGGCCGGTCACGATCAGGTCGGCGTCCATCGTGGCCGCCGCTTCGACGATGGCGCGCACAGGCGACCCCTCGACCCGCTCGATCTCCACGCGCGGACAGCCCGCGAAGCAGCGTTCCGCCTGCCGCTCCACGCGCGCGAAGAACTCGTCGCGCAGCGCGGTGTCGCCGCTCATCGTCGTCATGGCGGCGAGCGACGGATCGGCGCTGGGAACGGGCATCGGCGCCGGTTCAAAGACCGCCAACACGCTGACCTGCGCCGCGCCGCGCCGACACGACTCCGCCACGAGCCCCGCCGCGCCGTCGGCGCTGGCGGTGCCATCGGTGGCAAGAAGGAGGTGTCCGCGGAGGAGGTGTTCGGGCTGCGGCTGTCTCACGGTGATAGTCGTGGCGTCGTGCGCGTCAGCAATGACAGACATTGCGGCTCCAGGAGCTTTCATTATCAGGCTAGGGGACCACGCCACGCGAGACAGTCGGGCATCGTTCCCAAACGACGTGGGGGAATTCCCCCGACTTCGCCCCCGTGAATGCCTTGCGTTGGAGCGCTCGCGATGCATTTTCAGAGTGAGGCACCAGCACCCGACATGGACCCCAGCCCCCCTATCGCCTGCGCCGAGACGAACTTTCTGACGATGTGAGCGTCGCGACGATCGCGGCGCCCGACGCATTGTTCGCGAGCATGCTCGACATCGCCGCGGATGCGATCATCGTCGTATCGTCGTCGCAGCACGTGCTGCACTTCAATCAGGGGGCGGCGCAGGTCTTTGGGTATCTCCCCGAGGAAGTGGTGGGGCGGCCGCTGGCGCTCCTGATGCCCGACCGCTACCGCGGCGCGCATAGCGCGCACGTCGAACAGTTCCGCAAGAGCCCGGAGCGGGCGCGGCGGATGGCCGAGCGCCGCGAGATCTACGGCGTGCGCAAGGACGGCACCGAGTTCCCGGCGGAAGCGTCGATCTCGCGGCTCGAGACGCGCCACGGGCCCATCTACACGGTGGTGCTGCGCGACATCACGGAGCGCACGCTGCGCGAGCGCAACGAGCGGTTCCTCTCTGAAGTCGGCGGACTGCTGGGCACGTCGCTGGACGTGGGACGCACGCTGCAGGCGCTGGCGAGCGTGCCGGTGCCGTATCTCGCCGAGGCGTGCATTGTGGACGTCGTGGGCGCCGACGGCGCCTGGCAGCGGCAGGTGAGCCGCAGTGACGTGCCCGAGCTGAACGCCGCGCTGCTGACCGTCGGGCAGTACACGCTGAGCTGGGACAGCCCGTGGCGCGCGATCGACGCAATGCGTTCGCAGAAGGCCGAGGTGATTGGCGCCATCACCGACGACTGGCTCGAGGGGCACACGGAGTCAACGGCGGAACTGGCGCGCTGGAAGGCGCTGAGGGCGAGGTCGGCGCTCTTCCTGCCGCTGATCGCGCGCGACCACGTGCTTGGCGCCCTGACGCTCGTGCGGCTGAACAGCGCGCCGTTCACGGCGGAGCAGGTGAAGCTGGCGCAGGCGCTGGGGACGCGCGCGGCGTACGCGATGGACAATTCGCGACTGTACACCATTGCGCAGCGCGCGACGCGGGCGCGCGAGGATGTGCTGAGCGTCGTGTCGCACGACCTTGGCAATCCGCTGGCCGCGATTCGCCTGTGCGCGGCGGCCCTGCTCGAGGCACCGCCGTCGGACGTCAAGGAGCAGAGGCACCTGCTGCAGGCGATCGGCAACTCCGCCGACTGGATGTCCAAGCTGATTCAGGATCTGCTCGACGTCTCGACCATCGAAGTGGGCAAGCTGTCGGTGGAGCGGCGCACCGAGCAGGTGGAGCCGATCATCCGGCAGGCGGTCGCAATGGTGGGGCCGCAGGCCCAGCAGCGCGGCGTCACGCTGACGGCGAACACCGGATCCGCGGTGCCGGCGGTGCACGGCGATGCGGCGCGCCTCATTCAGGTGCTCACCAACCTGCTCGGCAACAGCCTCAAGTACACGGAGCGCGGCGGCACGGTGACCGTGTCGGCCTCGTCGAACGGCGACGAGGTGCTGCTGACCGTGCGCGACACGGGGAGCGGCATTCCCGCCGAGCAGCTGCCGCGCATTTTCGAGCGGTATTACACGCGCAAGCGCGGCGCCAACAAGAGCGGATCGGGGCTGGGGCTGTCGATCGCGCGCGGCATCGTCGAGGCGCACGGCGGGCGCATCTGGGTGGAGAGCGTGCTCGGCGAAGGCAGTTCGTTCTTCGTCGCCCTGCCGGCCGCCAGGTAGCGCCGCGGCGCGCCAGAGGGCGCGCGCGACGATCGAGCGGCGCGCGGCCTAGCGCACCACCGCCGTCCACACTTCGCGCGAGATGTCGGCCATCAGGCGCTCGGCGACATCGCGCTGGGGAATGGCGCGCGTGTGGATGACCAGCACATACGGCGCGCGACGCGGCGGGTAGACGATGGCGGCGTCGTGCGTGGTGCCGGTAATCCATCCCGTCTTGTGCGCCACTGGCGTGCCGGGCGGCACCCCGGCCGGGATTTCGGTGTTGAACTCCTGCCGCAGGAGGATGTCGCGCATCGCCGCGCAGGAGGCCGTGGACGCCGCGCGGTTCTGCGCGATGGCCGCCATGAGCACGCCGAGGTCGCGGGCCGACGTGGTGTTGTTGAGACCGGCGTTGAACGCCTTGGTGTCCTCGACGCCGCGCCGCACCTGGATGGTGGTGGCGCCGAGCGCGTGCGCGGTGGCGTTGGCGGTGCGCGCGTCGAGCAGCTCGATGACGGCGTTGGTGGCCAGGTTGCTCGACCGCATGATCATGCGCGTGTTGAGTTCGCGCAGGGTGACCGGCTGGCCGATCTTGGCGTAGAGCGACGAGTCCGAGTCGTCGCCGGCGTCGAGCGTGAACGGCGAACCGTCGACGATGGAGGCGAAACGATTCTGCAGGATGATGGCGCTGTCGAGTCGCAGGCGCCCGGCGTCGGCGCGCCGGAACAGCTCGATCATCACCGGCACCTTCATGGTGGACGCCGCGTGAAACGAGGTCGTGGCGTTGAGGGCGAGCGTGTCGCCGGTGCCGAGATCCTGCAGCCAGACGGCCACCTGCGCGCCGGCAACGCCCGCGATGCGCTGATCGATGGCGCGACGGAGGGTCGAGTAGTCCGTGCGCGCTGCTGCTGGCGACGGGGCAGCGGTCGTGGCGCGCCCGATGCGTCCGCATGACGCAAGACTGGCGGCGACGAGGAGAAACAGGACGAGCGCGAGGCGCGCGCTGGGCGAGATGAGCTGGTGTCGCGATCGGTGCGGAGACATGCCGCGAGTATATCCCTGTCGGGGATCGCTGGATAGGTTACACGGATGCGCCGCGCTGCCTTCCTGCTGACTATCTCCACCGTGCTCGTCGCGGGGTGTGTGCACTCTCGAGTGACGCCGGCGCCGTCTGCGGTGCCAAGCGCGGCAGCGCCAGTCGCGTCGACGCAAACGCCGCCGGCGACGGGCGCGCCCTCGAGTGCGTCGGCACCAGCATCGACGTCAAAACCGGCAAACGGCAACGGCAACGGTACGGCAAGCGTGACGCGCGCCGCGGGCACGGCGAGCGCGCCCGACAGCGTGTCGGCCGCCGATGTCACGCGAGAAACGACGCGGATGTTCGCCGGCGAGGCACCGCCGCCGGCCACCGATACCATGGAAGCGCCGGGCGCCCCGGTGTGGGACATCGACGTGCGCTCGTACGAGACGCGCAAACGCGTGGGCGAGTACGTGGAGATCTTCAGCGGTCGCGCGAAGAACATCTTTGAAGTGGCGCTGCAGCGGCAGACACGCTACGGCCCGATGATTCGCGAGCGGCTGCGGCGCACCGGACTGCCGGAGGACCTCACCTACCTCGCGCTGGTGGAGAGCTGGTTCAACCCGCACGCCTATTCGCGGGCGGCGGCGGTTGGCATCTGGCAGTTCATGGCGGGGACGGCGCGCGGGATGGGACTGCGCGTGGACTGGTGGGTCGACGAGCGCCGCGACCCGGTGCGATCCACCGAGGCGGCGGCGCGCCTGCTGCTGGGGCTCCGCGATCAGTTTGGCTCGCTGTATCTGGCGGCCGCGGCGTACAACGGCGGCTCGGGGCGTGTCTCGCGCGGCCTGGCGCGTTACGCCAGTGATCTCGACGGCGTGGAAGGCGACGATCGGTTCTTCGCGCTCGCCGAGAAGAGCTATCTGCGCCCCGAGACGCGCGACTATGTGCCGAAGATCATTGGCGCCGCGTTGGTGGGCGAGGAGCCGGCGCGCTACAACGTGCGCGTCGATTCGCTGCCGCCGTATGCGTACGACTCCGTGCGCGCGCCGGGCGGCACGCCGCTAGTGGCGGTGGCCAATGCACTCACGATTGGCGGCGACGTGGTGTCGGAACTCAATCCGCACCTCCTGCGGGGGATGACGCCACTCGGCGATTCGATGTGGGTGCGCGTGCCGACGGGACTCGCCGGCGACTTCGCTGATCGGTTTTCGGCGCTCGACGAGTCGGAGCGGCGCGCGGTGGAGCGCGTGGTGACGAAGAAGGGACAGACCATGGCGTCGATCGCCAAGAAGCACGGACTGACGTCCAAGCAGCTCGCGTGGTACAACCCCAAGGCGGCCAGGCTCAAGAGCGGCGCGCTGCGTGCGGGGCAGACGATTCTCGTGCCGCGACGCGATGTGGTGACGTTGGCGCGCGACGTGCCGAATCCGTCGGTCGAGCGCTACCCGTCACGGTCGAGCGGCGTGCGTCGTCACAAGGTGACCAGCGGCCAGACGCTTGGCGCGATCGCCAAGCGCTACGGCACGAGCGTGGCGACGCTGAAGCGGCTGAATGGAATGAAGGGCGACAAGCTGCTGGCGGGGCAGATGCTCGTGGTGTCGGGGCGCGCCGCGACGCCGAAGGCAAAGCCGAAGACAGTGGCGAAGCCGAGCACGAAGCCGAAGGCGACGACCAGTGCGAAGAAGAGCACCACGACGGGCGCGAAGACCAGCGCGAAGTCCAGCGCGAAGCCGAAACCCAAAACCAGCGCGAAGCCGACCGCTCGCTAGGGTTCGCGCGCGTCGCCCGCCACGCGCCAGAGTCCGGATTTGCCGCCGCTCTTCTCGAGCAGGCGCACGCCGTCAATCTGCATCGCTTTGTCCACACTCTTCGCCATGTCGTACACGGTGAGAAGCGCCACCGACACGGCGGTCACGGCCTCCATCTCCACGCCGGTGCCGGCCACCGTGCGGGCGTCGGCCTCGCAGCGCACACCGGGCAGCGCCTCGTCGAGCGTGAAACGCACCTGCACGTCGGTGAGCGCGAGGGGATGGCAGAGGGGAATCAGGTCGGCGGTGCGCTTGGCGGCCTGAATGCCGGCGACACGCGCGACGGCGAGCACATCGCCCTTGGCGAGCGTGTTGTCGCGAATGGCGCGCAGCGCGTCGGCCGACATGCGGATGCGCCCCTCAGCGCGTGCCATGCGCGCGGTGGCCGGCTTGGCGGAGACATCGACCATCGACGCCTCGCCGGCGCGATTGACGTGGGAGAGTTCGCTCATGATCCGAGGTGCGAGAGCTCGCGCATCAGGCGCGCGCTGAGGAGCTGCGGTGAGACGTTCTGCTGGGCGGCGAGCTTGGCCTCTTCGACGGCGCGCATGGCGCGAGCGGCGGCGAGGGCCGCGTGGTCGTGTCCGGCGGCGGCCGCGGTGCGCGACCGCTCGTGCAACAACACGCTCACGGCGTCGAGCACATCGGAGAAGGCGCCGCGCGCGCCCTTGCCGCCCTGGCCGAACGCGGCGCGCAGCCAGCGATCGCGCCCGCCCTGCGCCGCGTCGAGAAACAGGCGCGCGCGGGCGAACACCGCCGCCTGCTCCTCGTGGCCGAGCAGTCGGCCCGGCGCGCCGTCGCACATCCGCACGCGCTCCTCGTCGGTGCCGCCGGCGCCCAACGCTTCGCGGACCGCCGGTTCGGCGATGAAGCGGCGCAAGTCGGCATCGCCGAGTCTCGGCACGCGAAACGCAATCATCCGCGACCGGATGGTGGGGAGCAGCGACGAGGGTTCGCTGGACGTGAGGATGAACGTCGCGCTGGCCGGCGGCTCCTCGAGCAGCTTGAGCACGGCGTTGGCCGCTTCGGGGCTGGAGACCTGCGGCACCATGCGCTCGGCGTCGCCAATCACGAAGACCTTGCGACGGCCGAGCGCGGGGGAGAGCGACGCCTGTTGCACGAGCATCCGCCCGACGTAGGCGTAGATCCCTTCGGCGCCGCCGGGGCGCGCGTAGAGCCCGCCGGCCTTGACGCGATCGGCCGCGGCCTGCTCGAGGTCCTCCTGCACGTCCTCGGGGCCAGGATCGTCCTTGAGCTTCGGACGCGGGAAGATCCAGTGGAGGTCGGGATGCTGCAACTCGACGGCGTACCGGCACGACTGGCACTCGCCGCACGGCGCGGCATCTCCGGTGCAGAGCAGCATCTGCCCGATCCACAGCGCCAGCCGCTGCTTGCCCACGCCTTCGGGGCCGTGCAAAAGCATTGATGCGGGCAACCGGCCGGCGCGCCATTGGGAGGCGAAGCGGGCGCGAAGATCGCTGTGTCCGATGAGCGGCAGAAGAGGCAAGCGAGTGATGGCGGATGGCGGATGGCGGATGGCAGATTGCCCCCCTGACGATAGACGGTCGGAGGGACTTTGACCAGTTTCAACACGAGCCGGCGGCGCCGGTTCCGCGCCCGGCGCGCTTCGCCGGATCTTCCGCGACTGAATCGCCATGCGAGCGCTCACCGCCGCTTTCCTGCTTGCCGCCATGACCACACCGCTCGCTGCCCAGCGCGCCCGCGCGCGCGACCTTGGCGTGGCGCCCGGCGTCTTTGCGCCCGGGTCCAACAACGCCATCACCGACGTCGCCGGGGTGCGCGTCGGGCATGCCACCATCATCGAAGGCGATCGTGTGCGCACGGGGGTGACGGCCATCCTGCCGCACGAGGGCAACGCGTATCTCGAGCGCGTACCGGCAGCCATCTGGGTGGGGAACGGCTTTGGCAAGCTGATCGGTTCCACGCAGGCCAATGAACTCGGCGAGTTGGAGACGCCCATCCTCCTCACGTGCACGCTGTGTGTGTGGAAGGCGGCGGACGCAATGACGGCGTGGATGCTGGAGAAGCCGGGGATGGAGCGCGTGCGCTCCATCAACCCGGTGGTCGGCGAGACCAATGACGGCGTGCTCAACGACATCCGCGCGCGGCCGGTGACCGAGGCGCAGGTGCGTGCGGCGCTCGACGGCGCCACGAGCGGCGCGGTAGCCGAGGGAAGTGTGGGCGCCGGGCAGGGGACGGTGGCGTTCGGTTGGAAGGGCGGCATCGGCACGTCGTCGCGCGTCCTGCCGTCGTCGCTGGGCGGCTACACGGTGGGCGTGCTGGTGCAGAGCAACTTTGGCGGCATCCTGCAGGTGGAAGGCGCGCCCGTGGGGCGCGAACTGGGGCAGTATTCGTTCAAGGACGCGACCTCGCGCGACGGCGGCGACGGCTCGATCATGATGGTCGTGGCCACTGACGCGCCGCTCAGCGACCGCAACCTCAAGCGCGTGGCGTCACGGGCAATGATGGGACTGGGGCGCACCGGGTCGTCGGCGTCCAACGGCAGCGGCGACTACGTGATTGCGTTCTCCACCGCCAAGGAGCAGCGTCGCGCGTTCAATGCGCGGCGGCTCGAAACGGTCGAGCTGGCCAACGAGGACGTCTCCGGGATCTTTGAAGCGGTTGTCGAAGCGACCGAAGAGGCGATCTACAACTCGCTGTTTCAGGCGACGAGCGTCACGGGAAACGGACGCACGGTGGAGGCCATTCCTCTCGACAAGGTGCGCGAGATCCTGAAGCGGTACGGGCGCGGGAAGTAGCCGCGCCCGCGCTCACACGGACGCCGCGCGTCCGGTGAGCTGTTCGGCGCGGATGCGGAACAGCGTCGTGCGTTCCGGCGTCGGGTCGAGGGCCGTGAATGCGTCGGGTACGATGCGCCTGAGCAGCGCGACGCCGTGCGACCAGGCGCTGTTGCCTTCGGCGGCGCCGTCCGACTCGATGGTGAGCAGCTCAAGGGGCCCCTTCACGACCACGCTGCGCCAGTCATACATGGCGGCGACGTCATCGACTTCGAAGGCCACCTGCTTCACGGCGGAGATGGCGCGGAGCTTCGAGCCGTCGCGCGTGCGGCCGTAGACGAATCCGTCGTCCCACACGTAGTGGATGGGCTGGATGTCCACGCGCCCAAAGTAGCCGAACGCAATGCGTCCTACGTGATGCGCGGCCAAGAGGGCGATGCATTCGGCATGACTGAGAATTCGGAAGGTCGGCGTCGACACGTCCACGATGAAGCTCCTGGGACCCAAGAATGTTCCAGCGGATGGCTGAGAGGGCGCGCTACGGAACCTTCACGTCGCGCGCCGCGGCCGCGCGCTGCGCGCGCCAGTCGCGAATCCGCTCCCGCACCTCGGGGTGGCGCACGCCAATGATCTCGGCGGCAAGGATCGCCGCGTTCGTGGCGCCCGGCTTGCCGATGGCGAGCGTTCCGACGGGGACGCCGGCCGGCATCTGCACGATGGAGAGCAGGGCATCGACGCCGTTGAGCGCCGTGGCCGGCAGGGGCACGCCGAGCACGGGGACGAGCGTGAGGGCCGCGACCATTCCTGGCAAGGCCGCCGCCGCGCCCGCCGCCGCGATGATGACCATCAGGCCGCGCGACTCCGCGCCTTGCGCCCATTCGAACAGCCAGTCCGGCGTGCGATGGGCGGAGATGATGGCCTTCTCGTACGGAATGCCGAACTTGTCGAGCATTTCGCAGGCGGGGATGAGCGCCTCGTTGTCGCTGGCGCTCCCCATGATGACGCCGACCAGAGGTGTAGAGGACATGGGCGGAATTATGCCGCTCTGGCGGTCATTTTGGAATGAGGCGCGAGCTCGGAGGTCGAGGTAGATGCCTGCCTGCGCTGGTCGTAGCTTTCAGGCGACCCCCACGTCCTGATATGCCACGCCACCCGCTTGCCGTTTCCGTCGTGCCTTCAGCGCCCGCCTGTCTGCGGGGCCGGTGAGGCGCGCATGGTGAACGCAACGCTCTACGCCGACCTCAACTGCCCGTACAGCTACGCGCTGACGGCGCGGCTCGAGGTGCTGGGGCTGCTGCACCGGTGCGACTGGCGCGGCGTGCAGCACGATCCCGGTCTGCCGGTGCCGTCACGGCTTGGCGATCGTCGCGTGATGCACGCGCTGGAGGACGACGTGGACGCGGTGCGTCACCTCGCGCCGGACGTGGCGCTGACGCCGCCGCCCATCAAGCCGAACACGCGGCGCGCCATCGCGGCGGTGGCCGCGGTGCACCGTCAGCATCCGGCGCGGGCGACGGCGTTCCGCCGCGCGCTCGGCGCGGCGCTCTGGGTGCGCGGCGAGGACATTGCGGACGGCACGGTGATCAACTCGGTGGCCGCGTGGTCGGGCGTGCCCGGGTGGGTCGATCTCGACGGACCGGCGGGGTACCGCCTCGCCGACGAGTGGGACATGGAGTGGGTGACGCGGCGCCTCGGCGGCGTGCCGCGGCTGGTGCGCCCCGACGGGCGCGTGCTGTGGGGACTGCTGCCGGCCGACGAGATCACGGAGTTCTTCACCACGCCGCTGCGCGCGTCGGGCGAGTTCAAGCGCGGGTAGCGGCTAGCGGGCGAGCGCGTCGCGGTAGACGGCGAGCGTCTCCTCGTGCTGACGATCGATGCGCAGCCAGTCGAGGTTCTCGCGCGCCGCGGCGCGCCAGCGGGCGCGTTCGGTGTCGTCAGCGAGCAGACGACTGATGGCGGCAGCCAGCGCCGGCGGGTCGGCGGGCGGCACGAGCAGTCCGGCGCGGCCGTGGTCGAGCAGTTCGGGCGAGCCGTCGACGGCCGTGGAGACGATCGCGGCGCCGCAGTCGCGCGCTTCGGGAAGGACGAGTCCACCGGGCTCCGCGTGCGAGGCGAGCACGAAGACCGTCGCGGCCCGCAGGTAGGGGCGCGGCGCCGGACGGAAACCTTCAAAGTGAATGCGCGCGCCGGCGGCTGAGGCGCGCGCCAGTGCCTCGAAGCGCGCGCGGTCCGGCCCTTCGCCGACGACGTAGAGATGCGCGTCGGGATGCGCAGGGGCGAGCGCATCGAACGCCGCGATCAGATCGGCGATGCCTTTTCGCTCGTAGAGCCCGGCGACGGTCACGATGGACGGCTGCTGCAGGGCGGCCGGTTCGTCCGGCAGGTCGGCGAGCCGCGGACTGCCCACCGTGCCGTTGCGCACGGCGCGCAGGCGGTCGCGACGCATGCCGCGCGCGGAGAGCCGGTCGACGGCGTCTTCGCTCATCGTGATCACCCGATCGGCGCCACGCATGAGGTTCGAGCTGCGCTGCCACTCGTTGTGCACGCTGGCCACGAGGCGCCACGGCGCGAGCGGGCGCAGGCAGCGCGCGAGCACGAAGCCGGTAACCATATGCGCGTGCACGATGTCGATGCGTTCGCGGCGCAGCAGCGCGCGGAGCGCGAGGATCGCGCGGACGAGGGAGAAGGGCCGCCGCGTCTGGTCGATGCGCACGTGATGCACGCCGTGGCGCGCGAGGAGCGGCTCGTACGACCCGCCCTTGGACGCCACCCAGACGTCGTGCCCCTCGCGCGCCTGCACACAAGCCAGATCGACGGCGACATTGGCGATGCCGTTGCCAATGCGGTCGACGTGGTTGAGGAGGTGCAGGATGCGCATGGATGTACAACAGAATAGCACAGAAAGGCACAGAAGGGCACAGAAGGGCACAGAAGGGCACAGAAGGGCACAGAAGGGCACAGAAAAGAACAGAGTACCACAGAGCACTCGGGTCGTGGTGCCGACCGTCGTGATGTGTGGTACTCCGTGCTACTCCGTGTTTGTCTGTGCTCTTCTGCTGTTACGGCACCAACACCCCATCGATGACATGCACCATGCCGTTAGACCCGCGCACCGAGGCCAGGATCTTGGCGTCGTTGATGAACGTGTCGGCGCCCTTCTTGTGGATCGTCGCGTTGGTGCCGTCGGCCATTGAGATCACCTGGCCGTCGCTGAACTGATCGAGGTCGAGCGACGAGGTGGTCACGTGGTGCTGGAGGACGAGGCGGAGCTTTTCCTTGTTCTCGGGCTTCAGCAGGTCGTCTACCGTGCCCTTGGGCAGCTTATCGAACGCGGAGTTGGTAGGGGCGAAGACGGTGAATGGCCCGGCGTTGGCGAGCGAGTTCACGAGGTCGCCCGCCTGCAGCGCGGCGACGAGCGTTGTGTGGTCCTTGGAGCCGACGGCGATCTTGACGACGTCCTTGACGGACTCATCGTCCTGCACGTTGGCCTGACCGACCGCGGGTGCGGCGTCGGCGGCGGGGACGGACTCGCTGCCGCCGCAGGCGGCGAGCGAGCAGACGGCGAGCAGGGCGGGGACGACGGCGCGGGACAAACGCATGGCGAACACCTCGGGCGTGGGGTGGCGGAACCAAACGGGACTCGTGGTGGTCGCCTCGGCCGCCTTTTGCGTCGCGAGGTGGGGAACGCGACGCGAGGAGCAATCCCAGCGCCGGGACCGAGCGGACAGTACGGCGGCCGGTCGGACTCCGCAGTCGGGGGCTTCGGGGACGGTCTGTCGGATAAAAGAGGACTATTACATACCTCATTAAAATCCGCGGCCGAACCGGGGCGCAACGCAAACGGGGCGTCGGCCATGGCCGACGCCCCGCTGCAGTGTGAGCTCCCGAGGAGGGATTTGAACCCCCGACCCGGCGATTAACAGTCGCCTGCTCTACCCCTGAGCTACTCGGGAAGAACCATAAAAATACCGTGCTGTTGAGTCGAGTTCAAGCGGGGCGAAACCAGAATTCCGCGAATTCCGTAGACCCAACTGTGCATACCTCAATTGTCATCGGGCTGCAGGCCCTCCGGGTGAATCCGCTGCGGACGCTCCTTTCGGCCCTCGGCGTCATTATGGGCGTTGGTGCGCTTGTGTCCGTGCTGGCCATGGGCGACGGCGTGGAGCGGTTCACGCGCGACCAGATGGAGCGCACAACCGACTTGCTGGCGGTCAGCGTGCAACCGGTCACCGGGCGACGCGTAGACGGCGTCTTTCTGCCGCGGCCGGACACCGTGCGGTTCACGATTGCCGACGTTGAGACGGCCTCGCGATGGTCGGGTGTCGCGGGCGTCGACATGATGGACGTTGCGGCCGGGCTGGCCCAGCATGGCGCCTCGGGGAAGGCGCGCGACGTACGGCTCATGGGCACGATGGCTGGCTTCGCGGCGGCGCGTCAATTCGGCCTTGCCCGCGGCGCGTATCTGAGCGCTGAAGACGTGCAGGGCGGTCGCCGAGTCGTCGTGCTCGGCGGTGCGCTCGACGCGGCATTTGGACACCCTGCCCTTGGCGATTCCGTGGTGCTGAACGGCGCGGCCTTCGCCGTGATTGGCGCGCTCGTGCCCCAGGACACCGCCGACGTCTCTCTGGTGGCGTATGTGCCGATCGGCACGATTCCGGCGCTGGCTGGCGCGCCGCCGCGAAATCCGGCGAGCCTGCTGGTGCGCGCCCGTGTCATCGAGGACGTCGCCGGCATCAAGCGTTCGGCGGAACGCTGGTTGCAGGGTCGCTTGGGCGCGGCGTGGAAGGAGCGCGCGGAGGTGCGCGCCAATGACGAGCGGCGCCAACAGATGCAGCAGGCGATGGCGGTGTTCAAGCTGCTGATGGCGGCCATCACCGGCGTGTCGCTGCTGGTCGGCGGCGTGGGCATCATGAACGTGCTGCTCGCGTCGGTGGCGGAGCGGACCCGGGAGATCGGCGTGCGCAAGGCACTCGGCGCGCGCAACCGCGACATTCGCACGCAATTCCTCGCCGAATCGGTGGCGATCACCAGCGCCGGCGCGGCGTTCGGCACCGCGCTGGGCTACGGTGTGGCCGAGTTCGCGGCCTGGGTGATGCGGGTGCAGACGAAGGCGCCCGTGCATCCGGCGATCACGCCAGTGACCATCCTCTTCGCGGTGTGCGCGAGCGTGAGCGTCGGGATCGGGTTTGGTCTTTATCCGGCGCTGCGCGCGGCGAGGCTGAGTCCGATCGACGCGATTCGGCACGAGTAGAGCACGGCCGTGTACAGCCGCCGCGCGGGCTCACCGCCCGCGTGGTGCCGCAGTCAGGGGAGAACCGTTCGCAGCCATCTCCCAGTGTGGGAGGCGTCGACCTTGGCGACCTGCTCGGGCGTGCCGGCGGCCACGATGCGCCCGCCGCCGTCGCCGCCTTCGGGGCCGAGGTCGACGACCCAGTCGGCAAGCTTGATGACGTCGAGGTTGTGCTCGATAAGCACCACCGTGTGGCCGGCCTCGACGAGCCGGTCGAGCACCGCGGCGAGCTTGCGGATGTCCTCGAGGTGGAGGCCGGTGGTCGGTTCGTCGAGCAGGTACAGCTTGCGGCCTGACTTCTTGGCCGACATCGCGAGTTCGCGCGCGATCTTGAGCCGCTGTGCTTCACCGCCCGACAGCGTGGTGGCCGGCTGGCCGAGCCGCAGGTAGCCGAGCCCAACCTGCTGCACATGCCACAGCGCCTGCCCGAGCTTTTCTTCGTACGGGAAGAACCGAATCGCCTCATCCACCGTCATCTCGAGCACGTCGACGATGGAACGGCCGAAATACTTCACGCCGAGCACATCGGGCTTGAACCGCTTGCCGTCGCACTCTTCGCACGGCACGAAGACGTCGGCGAGAAAGACCATCTCCACCGCGATCGCGCCGGCCCCCTCGCACTTCTCGCACCGGCCGCCGGCCACATTGAACGAGAAGGTGCCCGGCGTGTAGCGGCGCGCGCGCGACTCGGGGAGGGCCGCGAAGATGCGGCGAATCTCGTCGTACGCCTTCACGTAGGTGACCGGATTTGACCGCGGCGACCGCCCGATCGGTTCCTGGTCGATGAGCACGACCGCCTCGACGGCCTCGGTGCCGGTCAACTTGCGGAACTCGCCGACGGTCTCGCCGAGGTGCAGCGAGGCGCTGTGCTCGCCGGTGAGCGCCGCCTCGAGCGCGTGGAAGAAGACGTCGTGCACGAGCGTGCTCTTGCCCGAGCCGGAGACGCCGGTGACCGCCGTCAGCACGCCGAGCGGCAGCTGGAAGTCGACGTCGCGCAGGTTGTGGGCGCGCGCTCCCTCGAGCGTGATCCAGCGCCGCGGGGCGCGGCGCTTGTCGGGCAGCGGAATCGTGCGCGCGCCGGTGAGATACTGGCCGGTCAGGGAGTGGGCGCCGGCGTCGGCCACCGGCCCGCTGTACACCACGCGCCCTCCGTGTTCGCCGCTCTCGGGGCCCAACTCGAGCATCCAGTCGGCGGCGCGCGCGGCCTCGAGGTCGTGCTCCACCACCAGCACGGTGTTGCCGCCGTCGCGCAGGCGCTTGAGCAGTTGGAGCAGGCGATCCATGTCGCGGGCGTGCAGTCCGATGCTTGGCTCGTCGAGCACATAGAGCGCATCGACGAGGCGCGAGCCCAGCGAGTTGGCGAGTCCGATGCGCTGCGCCTCGCCGCCGGAGAGCGTGCGCGTGGCGCGGTCGAGCGTGAGGTAGGTGAGCCCGACGTCGCAGAGAAAGCGCACCCGCTCGCGCGCCTCCCGCCAGATGTGCGCGGCGATGGCTTGCTCGGCGGGAGTGAGCACCAGCGCGTCGAGCCACGCGTTGAGCAGTTCCACCGGCATCGCCGCGACCTCGGCGATGTGCTTGCCGCCGATGCGCACGTTGAGCGCGTCGGGCTGCAGCTTGGCGCCGTGGCAGGCGTGGCACGTCATCGCCGACTGGTACTGCCGCAGGAAGACGCGGATGTACTGCTTGTATTTCTTCTCCTCCAGCGACGTCAGGTGCCGGACAACGCCCTGGAATCCCTTGGCCTTGCCACGGAGCAGAAACTCGCGCTGGCTGTCGGCGAGGTCGCGCCACGGGCGGTCCATCGGGATGCCCTCTCGCTTGCAGGCCTCGGCGAGCGCGCGGCGCTTGTTGTCATAGCGCGGCTTGGTCCACGGATCGATGGCACCGTCGCGCAGCGTGCGCTCGGGGTGCGGGACGATGAGCGCAAGGTCGTATTCCAGTGTGGCGCCGAAGCCGTTGCACGTGGGGCAGGCGCCGCGCGGGTTGTTGAACGAGAAGAGCTGTGGGGTGGGGTGCGGGGCGCGGGTGTGGTGCTCGGGGCATTCAAATCGCGTCGTGAAGCTGAGGCGCGTGGGGCTGGCTGATGGCGGATGGGGGACGTCGGATGGCGGATCGGCGAGGACGACGCAGTCGCCGTCGCCCTCTCGGAACGCCGTTTCGATCGCATCGGTGAGGCGCGTCCGCAGCGCGGCGTCGACCGAGAGGCGGTCGGTGACGACAAGAACTTCCTTGCCCTTGGTGAGATCGGGCTTCTTGCCTCCGAGGTCGTCCACGTGGTACGCGACGCCGTCGGCGACGACGCGCACGAAGCCCTCGGCGCGCAGGTTCTCCACCGCCACGGCGTGGGAGACGAGATCGGAGAGGCGCAGCGGGAAAGTGACCATCAGGCGCGTGCCGTGCGGGAGTTCGAGCACGCGGTCGGCGGCGCCCTGCGGGGTGTCGGGGCGAAGTTCGCGTCCGCACACGGAGCAGACCGTGCGGCCGATGCGCGCCCAGAGCAGGCGCAGGTAGTCGTATACCTCGGTCGCCGTGCCCACCGTGGAGCGCGATGTGCGCACGGGGTTCTTCTGCTCGATGGCGACGGCGGGAGAGAGGCCGTCGATGGAATCGACGAACGGCTTCTGCATGCGCTCGAGGAACTGGCGCGCGTAGGCCGAAAGCGACTCGACGTACCGGCGCTGTCCCTCGGCGTAGACGGTGTCGAACGCAAAGGACGACTTGCCGGAGCCCGACGGGCCGGTGATGACCGTGATGGCCCGACGCGGCAGGTCGACGCTGATGCCCTTGAGGTTGTGCTGGCGGGCGTTGCGGACGCGGATGAAATCGGGCACGTCTGCAATCTAGGATCTGGACTGCCGATTGTGATTGGGTCGGATGATATCGGCCGGTGACCGACGCCGGTGTCGCGCTGTGGGCGAGGACGCAACCGGCGTGTAGTTTCTCATAGATGTCCGACACCGCGCTCGAAGAACCGCGACTCACCAAGGTCCTCGACGGCCGATTAGCTCGGCGGCTGGCCGGCTACGTGCGCCCGCACGCGCCGCTGGCGGTCGGGGCGCTGGCGCTGCTGCTCATCGAGGGGCTGCTGCAGCTTGTGGGTCCGTTGCTGACGCGCCGCGTCATAGATGTTGCGCTCCCGGCCCGCGATTTCGCCGAAGTGGCGCGCATCGCCGTGGCCTTTGCCGCGGCGCTCGCGGCCCAGTTTGCCACCGGCTACGGCCAGACCGTGCTGACGAGCCTGCTGGGTCAACGGGCGATGCACGACCTGCGTCGCGAGCTGTTCGATCACCTGCAGCGGCTGTCCATCGCCTTCTTTGATGCTACGCCGGTGGGGCGGCTGGTTACGCGCGTCACGTCGGATGTGGAGTCGCTGAACGAACTGTTCACGGCGGGCGTCATTGCGGCCGTCGGCGATCTGGCCGCGCTGCTGGCGATTGGCGTGGTGATGTTCACCATCGACTGGCGGTTGACGCTGGCGGCCTTCACGGTGGTGCCGGCCATCTACTTCGTGTCGCACGTGTTTCAGCGGCGCGTCCGCACCGCGTATCGCGACATCCGCACGCGGGTGGCGCGGCTGAACGCGTTTCTTCAGGAACGGCTGACTGGCATTCGCGTAGTGCAGTTGTTCGGGCGCGAGCGAGATGAGGCGGCGGCGTTCGCCACGCTCAACGCCGATCACCTGGAGTCGCAGATTGCGTCGGTGCGGATCTACGCCCTGTACTTTCCGGTGATCGAGATTCTCACCACGGTCGCGCTGGCGATGCTGATCGTGAGCGCGGTCGACCGCGTGCACAGCGGCGTGGTGACGGTGGGCACGGTGGCCGCGTTCCTGCAGCTCGCGCGCCGGTTCTTCCAGCCGCTGCAGGACCTCTCGGACAAGTACAACATCCTGCAGCAGGCGATGGCGTCGGCGGAGCGCATCTTTGCGCTGCTCGACACGAAACCGACCGTCCCCGACGCCGGCGGCGTGCGGGTGCGCCGGCCGGCGGGCGTTGGGGTGACGGTGGCATTTGAGGGCGTCTGGTTCCGCTACCCCGCGCGCGCCGCGGCGGCAGGGCTGACCCCCGCCGATGCGAAGGCGGCGCAAGCGAAGGACGACGGCGATACGGGATGGGTCCTGCGCGACGTGTCGTTCCGGGTGCGACCGGGCGAGACGCTCGCCCTCATTGGCCACACCGGGGCGGGCAAGACCACGGTGGTGAACCTCCTGCTCCGCTTCTATGACCCGCAGCGCGGGCGGATCACGGTGGACGGGGTGGATATCCGCGATCTGCCGGTGGGTGAACTGCGCTCGCTGGTCGGGTACGTGCAGCAGGACATCTTCCTGTTCGCCGACGACATTGCGACCAACATTCGGCTGTCGGCGCCGCTGTCGGACGCGGCGGTGGAGGCCGCCGCCGCGCGGGTGGGAGCCGATCGCATCGTTGCCCGACTGCCGGGCCGCTACGCGCATCGCCTGGCCGAACGGGGCGCGTCGGTGTCGGTGGGCGAGCGCCAGTTGCTGTCGTTCGCGCGGGCGGTGGCGGCCGACCCGGCCGTCCTCGTGCTCGACGAAGCCACCAGCGCCGTGGACAGCCGGATCGAGGCCGACATCCAGCGCGCGCTGCGCGAACTGATGGCCGGGCGCACGACACTTGCCATTGCGCACCGGTTGAGCACCATCGTGTCGGCCACCGAAATCCTGGTCATGCACCATGGCGAGGTGCGAGAACGGGGCACCCACGAAAGGCTCCTTGAGGCGGGGGGCTTGTACTCGCGGCTCTATAGGTTGGAAGGGGCGGCTTTGGGAGGGGCGAAAAGGGTTGCCACCCCTGTTGGCGGGGGGTAGCTTCACGGGGCTATGGCGTACCTACAGATCCACGGAAAACAGCATCCCGTCCCCGCTGAGGGCCTGACGGTTGGCTGCTATGACGGCGCCGCCCTGCGGCTGTCGGGCGACGATGCGTCGGCGCGGGCCGTCGTGACGCTGGCGGCCGATGGCAGCGCCATCATTCGGCGCGACGCGCCCAACGCCGTGGTGCTGGTGAATGGCGTCCAGCTGGGCGACGAACCGAGCCCTCTGCTGCACGGCGACAAGGTGGAGATGGCCGGCGAGGAGCTGCGGTTTGGCGATGTGAACCAGGGTGGCAGCACGCAGTTCGTCTCGGGGGCCCAGGTGGCCGAGATGGCGCGCGCCAAGGCGGCGGCGACGCCGGCCAAGCCGACGCTGGCCCGCGGCGGGCGCCTGGTGTCGCTGACAGACGGGCGCGAGTATGTGGTGCCGGATGACGGCGTGTCGGTTGGCCGCGAGGTCGGCAACGACGTGGTGATCTCGTCGTCCGAAGTGTCGCGCAAACACGCCGAAATTGTGCCGATGCCCGGTGGATACCACCTGAACGACCTGAGCACCAACGGCGTGTTTGTGAATGGCACGCGCGTTGAGCAGAAGCAGGTGCTCGGTCGCGGCGACGTGATCAAGATTGGTCCGGAGGAGTTCCGCTTCTACGCCGACCAGGCGAAAGCGGCTCCGGCCGCGCCCATGGCTCCAGCGGCGCCCGCGGCAGCGGCCGCGCCGCCCAAGCAGCCTGAGGTGAAGCTGCACCTTGAGTCGGCGATCGCGTCGGCGGCGGTGAGCCCGGCGCCAGCTCCGGCTCCGACCCAAGCGCCCCCGACGCCAGCCCCGGCTGCCAAGCCGGCTCCAGCCGGTCGCACGCCGCTGGCCACGCTCGAGATCGTCAATGAGGGCCCGCTCAAGGGCACGAAGTTCGAGATTCACTCGGCGCTCACCAATGTTGGGCGCGGCGCGCATAACGATGTCGTGCTGGCGGACGAAAGCGTGTCCGATTCGCACGCCAAGATCCAGAAACGCGACAATGGATGGTACATTGTCGACCAGGAGTCGACGGACGGGACGTACGTTGGCGGCCGACGCGTGCAGGGTGAGCAGCGTGTCGAGGGCGCGCCCGACGTGCGGTTCGGCGGCATCAAGATGACCTTCCGCCCGGTAGCGACGGCCGGCGACGAGGGAGGCGGCACGCGCGCCATCGCCGCCGTGGCTGTGGATCAGGCGCGCAAGTCCACCGTTGACAAGCCGTCCGCTCCGGTCGTCGCCGAGACGAAGAAGAAGGGGTGCGGGGCAATGATCGCATTCATCATGGCTGCTGCAGCAGCGGGTGCCTCGCTGCTGGCGGTCCTGCTCTCCACGGGGCATTAGGCGTGCATCTCGCAGTCGCCGCTCGATCCGACGTCGGCATGGTCCGATCGGGCAACGAAGATTCGTTTTTCGCCGAGGCTGATTCGCGCCGTGGCGTCTTCATGGTCGCCGATGGCATGGGCGGCCATGCGGCGGGCGAGGTCGCGAGCGAGATGGCGGTGCAGATCGTGGCGCGGTCGCTGCTGCAGATCGAGAGCGTCATGCAGCCCGACGCCGCCGAGCGCACCGCGCAGTCGCTGCGCGACGCCAACCGCGCGATCTACGACCGGATGCTCGCCGAGAACGACAAGCAGGGGATGGGAACGACCGCGTCGGTGCTCGTGCTGTCGGACGGCCACTACCTGGTGGGGCAGATTGGCGACTCGCGCATCTACATGCTGCGCGATGGCGCGCTGATGCAGTTGACCAAGGATCATTCGTACGTGCAGGAGCAGGTGGACGCCGGACTGCTGACCCCGGAGCAGGCGCGCTACCACCCGTACAGCAATGTCATCACGCGGTGCGTGGGCGCGAGCGAGTCGGTGGAGCCCGACCTCTATGCCGGCGAGGCACGGATCGGCGACGTCTTCCTCGTTGCGTCCGACGGTCTGACCGGCATGGTGGACGACCGCCGTCTGCAGCAAATCCTGCTTGCGCGCTCGGGACCCGGACGGATCGTCGACACGCTTATCTCCGAGGCCAACGGCCGCGGCGGCCTGGACAACATCACGGCGATCGTGGTGCAGGTGGTCGGGTTCGATTCGCCTCCGGACGAGTGAGCACGGACTCCCGATGAGCGACGAGCGGGACGAAAGCGTCGGGTCGCTGGCCCAGCTGTATCTGGGCAACATCCTCTATGCGCTCGAGACGTGCGCGCTGACGCTCGAGGGGCAGGGGAAGCCGGCGGACGCCGCGTTCTACCGGGGCATCGCGCGCAGTCTGGCTGAAGCGTACGGGCGCGCGAAGAGCGAGTGACGCCGGCGACGCCACAGCTTGGCGTCCCGCGGCTGCTCTGGGAGCTGCTCACCGGACAGCGCACGGTTGAAGGGAGCGGGCCGCTGCTCCGGATGTTTCAGGCCCTGCCGCCTGGCTGGCGTGACGCCGTGCGCTGGGGGCTGCGACCGAAGCGCCGTTTCCTGTATGGGCGACTGCGCGCGTTGGCGCATGATCGCGTACTGAGTGGTCCGTTCGCGGGGATGCCGCTCGCCGGCTCGCCGGCGGCGCCGGAACTGCTCGGCACGTACGAGTGCGAACTCGCCGGCGTCGTTGAGGAGCTGTCCGCGGCGCCGTTTGAACGCGTCATCAATATTGGCGCCCGCCACGGATACTACGCCGTGGGACTGGCGCGCGTGATGCCGTCGGCGCGCGTCCACGCGTTCGAAGCCGACGCTTCGGCGCGGGCGGCGCTGGCCGCCAACGTTGCCCTGAACGGAGCGGCGGGGCGCGTGGCGATTGCGGGCGAGTGCGACCACGCCGCGCTCGCCGCGTCGCTGGGATCGGGGGCCCGCGCGCTGGTGGTATGCGACGTCGATGGCGGCGAACTCTACCTGCTCGATCCAGCGGCGGTGACGGCCCTCGCCCGCGTCACGATCCTGGTGGAGTGTCACAGCCACGTCGAGCCGCCCACGGAGCCGGTGATGGCGGCGCGATTCGCGCGGACTCACGACGTCCGCCGCTTCCCCTCGGAAACGCGCGTACTTGCCCACCTCGCGCCGGGCATCGCCGAGCCGTGGCGGTCACGCATGCCGGCGACGCTCGAGGCGCTGATGCAGGAGCATCGCCGGACGCCGCAGTCGTGGCTGCTGCTTACGCCTCGCTGAGCATTCGCAGCACGTCGCGCTTCTCAATGCGCCGGCGCGTCTTGGTGAAGACCCGCAGCCACCGCGCGGAACGGTAGAGCTGGTCGGCGAGCACGGGCAGGTTGATGGCGCCGGCCATCCCCTCGCTCGTCAGCCGTTCGACGCGGCCGTCGCGCGTGAGCACGGGGAGGTCGAGGCCGAGCATCTGCTCCTTTTGCGGATAGTCGATGAGCAGTTCGCCCGGCGCGAGGCCCAGCCGGTCGGCCATGGCATCCTCGGCGCGGCGGGCGCGATCGTGATCCTCGGCGATCCACTCGAGGTCGATGCCGTCGAGTTCCGCGGCCGGGCACTCCATGGCCCGCTTGTACAGGCGCCGTGAGAGGATGGCGTCGAGCAGGTCGCTGGGCGTGCGCGCGCGCAGGGCGTGCAGCAGTCCCTCGTCGGTATGGGCCACCAAGGCGCCGCTCTCGATGGCGCCGGCGCGCAGGGCGTCGGCCACCAGCCGCTTATACATCGCCGTCGGACTGCGCACGGCGTGATGCCAGTACACGTTGCGGTACATCTGATACTTGGCGAAGAGCAGCGATTCGAGGGCGCTCAGCGCCTTCTCGAGCACGCCGACGGCGGCGCGGCCGAGATGGGGATCGTCGACGATGACGAGGGCGTGCAGCAGGCGGTCGACGTCGATCTCGCCGTAGGGGACGCCGCACATCAGGGCGTCGCGCTTGGGGTAGTCGGTCTTGTCGAGGTCAATGGAGCCACTGATGAGCCCCTGCAGCGGCGACACGCTGTCGCCGCGCATGAGCGCGAAGACGCGCTCGGGGGCGTCCTCGGCGATCTCGGCGCGCAGAATCTTCTCGACCTCGCCGGCGGTGATCATCGGCTCGGCGACCGCTTCGTGGTGCATGGCGCCGATTTCTTCGAGGGCGTGCGAGAACGGGTAGTGCCCCACGTCATGCAGCAGGGCCGCCGCGGCTACCACCTCGGGCTCGTCGGGGGCAATGCGATCGAGCATGCCGGCTTCGTCGAGCCGCGCGAGCGTCCGGTTGGCGAGGTGGAAGGCGCCCATGGCGTGCTCGAAGCGCGAATGGGTGGCCCCCGGGTACACCAGATGCGCGAGGCCCAGCTGCCGGACATAGCGCAAGCGCTGCACGACCGCAGTGTCGGCGAGCCGCAGGAACGGCCCGTCGATGCGGATGTTGTTCCAGAGGGGGTCTCGGATGAAAGCCATGGGACGGCAGAAGGTAGACGGCAGAAGGTAGACGGTAGACGGTAGACGGTAGATGGTAGAAGGTAGAAGGTAGAAGGTAGAAAGGTGGGGGAGGGAGGCGAGAGGGGCCAGCAGGGTTGGCGGTGGGGCACCCGCCGGTTGCGTCGGCGGGCGGATCGGCGGCAGTATGTACGGACCCTCCGTCTCGGGAGAAAGCTCATGCCTGGTTTGCGATGGTCGGTGCGGCTGATCTGGTGCGCCGCGATGAGCGTCGGGTTCGTTGGATGCGTTCGGGCCAAGCCGAAGCCGGCCCCCGTGCCGGAGGCGCCGCGCAGCAAGGAACTCGTGGCGAGCGAACCGTCGGCCGCGTGCGCCGCCTGCGCCGAGCAGGCGGCCAGCAACGAGGTGATCCGCGCGCTGGCGCAGCGCGTCTCCGACCTCAAGGCACGCGGCGGCGACTGCCAGGCGTACGCTTCGGTGCTCGAGGGCTCGCTCGCGGCGCGACGCATTGTAGTGCGTCCGTACATGTGGCGGGTCGGCACCCAGCTGGCGTCGGCGCAGGCGACATCGACGGGTGAGATCGACGTGGCGCGCGATGTCGATGCGCTCAATGTTGGGCGGCGGTCACTCGACGAGGTGGTGCACAGCGTCGAGCACGAGGCAGCGCATATTGCCTTCGCGATTCCATCGGGAACGGGATGGAACGAACTGCTGGTGGATGAGCGGGTGGGAGGGTGCCGGAGGACAGGACTCTAGGTGCAGGGGAAGGGGCAGGGTGCCCATGAAAGAGGGCCGGCATAGGTGCCGGCCCTCTCCGTGCGTTGGTGCTGCCTGTTCGCTAACCCTTGGGACCGGCGTTGACGATGGCAGGATCGACGCCGCCGAACTTCTCAAAGTTCTTGCGGAACATCTCGGCGAGCTTCTTGGCCTGCACGTCGTAGGCGTTGTGGTCGTCCCACGTCTTGCGCGGCGTGAGGATCTCGGACGGAATGCCCTTGATGAACGTGGGCACGTGGAGCCCGAAGATGGGGTCGGTGGTCGTCGGGAGTTCGTGCAGATGGCCCGACAGCGCCGCGTGCACCATGGCGCGCGTGAACGACAGCTTCATGCGCTTGCCCACGCCGTACGGGCCGCCGCTCCAGCCGGTGTTGACGAGCCAGACGTTCGATTTGTGCTTTTCGAGCAGTCGGCCGAGCATCTCGGCGTACTTGGTGGGATGCCAGACGAGAAAGACGGCGCCAAAGCAGGCGCTGAACGTGGCCTGCGGTTCGGTGACGCCGCGCTCGGTGCCGGCGACCTTGGCGGTGTAGCCCGACAGGAAATAGTACGGCGCCTGCTCGCGCGTCAGCTTGGCAATGGGCGGGAGCACGCCGAAGGCGTCGGCGGTGAGGAAGATGACGTTCTTGGGGTGCCCGCCGCGCCCGCTCGGCACGTGATTGCGGATGTAGTGCAGCGGATACGACGCGCGCGTGTTCTCGGTGATGGACTGGTTCTCGAACTCCACCCGCCGTCCGTTCGGCTCGAGCACCACGTTCTCGAGGATCGTGCCGAACATCTGCGTCGTCTGATAAATGTCGGGTTCGCTCTCGGCCGAGAGATTGATGGCCTTGGCGTAGCAGCCGCCCTCGAAGTTGAACGTCCCGCTGGTACTCCACCCGTGCTCGTCATCGCCGATGAGCTCGCGCTCCGGGTCGGCTGAGAGCGTCGTCTTGCCGGTGCCCGACAGCCCGAAGAACAGCGCCGTGTCGCCGGCGTCGCCGATGTTGGCCGAGCAGTGCATGGACAGCACGCCGGTCTTGGGGAGCAGGTAGTTCATCACGGTGAACATCGCCTTCTTGAGCTCGCCCGCGTAACGCGTGCCGCCGATGAGGATGGTGCGGGCGGCGAGGTTCAGCACGATGAACGTGCCGGTGCGCGTGCCGTGACGATCGGGGTCGGCCTGGAACTCCGGCGCGTGATACACCGTGAAGTTCGGCGTGAACGTGGCCAGCGACTCCTGGTCGGGGCGGATGAACATGTTGCGCACGAACGCCGCCTGCCACGCGTTGGGCAGGACGTAGCGTACGTTGAGGCGGTGGTTCGGATCGGCGCCGCAATAGAGGTCCTGCACGAAGAGTTCCGGCAGGCCGTTGAGATACTGCTTGACGTCGGCGAGCAGCGCATCGAAATGCGCGGGCGTGATGGGCTGGTTGATCTTTCCCCAGTCGATGTCGGCTTCGGTGCTCGGCTCCTTGACGACGAACTTGTCATTGGGCGAGCGCCCCGTGTGCGGCGACGTCACGGCGACGAACGGTCCCATGTCGGCCAGCCGGCCTTCGCCGCGCCGGATCGCGGCCTCGATCAGCTCAGGGGCAACCAGATTCCAGTGGACCATCCCGGTGGGCTTCAGATCCTGACCGGACAGTCCGTTCTGGCCGGTCCGCGGAATGGCGGCGGCGATGGCAGCATTGAATGGCATACGTCGTCCTCGGGGGGGCATACGACGGGCCCCCTTGAGGGAGCCCGTCGACACTACGCGAAATCTAGCGCGCGCGGTTCTGCGAGTCGATGACGGCCACAGCGGCCATGTTGACGATGTCCTGCACGTCAGCCCCCTGTTCGAGCACGTGCACGGGGTGCTCCATCCCCACGAGGATCGGGCCGACGGCCGTCGCGCCACCGAGGCTCTTGAGCAGTTTGTACGCGATGTTGCCGGCGCTCAGCATGGGGAAGATGAGCACGTTGGCCGGCTGCTTGAGCGCGCTGAACGGATAGCGCATGGCCAGTACGTTCTCGTCAAACGCCGTGTCGGCGTGCATCTCGCCGTCGACGATCAGCGACGGATCCCGCTCGCGCAGCAGCTTCACCGCGTGGGCGACCTTGGCGGCCTCGGGGTGCTTGACGGAGCCGAAGTTGGAGAACGACAGCATCGCCACGCGCGGCTCGATGCCGAACGTGCGCACGAGCTGGGCCGCCGACTGCGCGATGATGGCCAGCTGCTCGGCCGTCGGGTCAATGTTGACCGTCGTGTCGCCAAAGAAGATGGCGCGGTTGTTGAGGATCATCATGTACAGGCCGCTGACGAGCCCGTGCGTGCGGTCGGCGCCGACCACTTCGAGCGCCGGCCGGATGGTCTCGGGGTAGTGCTTGCCAAGTCCGGCCACCACCGCGTCGGCGTCGCCGTTGGTCACCATCTGGCAGGCGAAGTAGATACCGCGCCCGCTCATCGAGTGCGCTTCTTCGCGCGAGAGGCCGCGGCGCTGCCGCCGCCGCCACAGCTCCTCGGCGTAGCGGTCGCGCTCGGGGGAGGTGTTGGGATCGATGATGGTGACGCCGTCGAGCGTGAAGCCTAGCTCGCTGAAGCGCTGCTCCATCTGCGCCGGGCGTCCGAGGAGGATCGGCGTGGCAATCCCCTCTTCGGCCAGAATGCGCGCGGCGTGAATGATCTTGGGGTCTTCGCCCTCGGGGAATACGACGCGCCGCGGATCGCTCTGCGCTTTCATCTGGATGCCGCGCATGATGCTGCGCGACTGGCCCAGGCGTCCCTCGAGTTCGTCGCGGTACGTGGCCATGTCGATGCTCGACTTCGCCACGCCGCTGTCCATGGCCGCCTTGGCCACGGCCGGCGCCACGTAGAGCAGCACGCGGGGGTCAAACGGGAACGGGATCACGTAGTCGGGGCCGAACGAGACCTTGGTGAGCCCGTACAGCCCGGCCACCGCCTCCGGCACCGGCTCGCGCGCGAGTTCGGCCAGCGCGCGGGTGGCCGCCATCTTCATCTCTTCGTTGATGGTCGTGGCGCGCACGTCGAGGGCGCCGCGGAAGATGAAGGGGAAGCAGAGGACGTTGTTGATCTGGTTGGCATAGTCGCTGCGCCCAGTGGCGCAGATGGCCTCGGGGCGCACCGCCTTCACCTCGCCGGGGAGAATCTCGGGCGTCGGATTGGCGAGCGCGAAGACGATGGGATTGGATCCCATCGACTTGACCATGTCCTGCGTGCATGCGCCCGCCGCCGAGAGGCCGACAAACACGTCGGCTCCCACCAGCGCGTCGGCCAGCGTGCGATTCTTCGTCTCGTGCGCAAAGGCCGCCTTGTGCGGCTCCATGTTCGCTTCGCGTCCCTTGTAGATGACGCCCTTGCGGTCGCACATCGTGACGTGCTCGCGCTTGACGCCGAGCCGCACATAGTGCTCGGCCACCGAAATGGCCGAAGCGCCGGCGCCGCTGAAGACGATGCGCACGGCATCGAGCTTCTTGCCCACGATTTCCACAGCGTTGAGCAGGGCGGCGCCCGAAATGATGGCGGTGCCGTGCTGGTCGTCGTGGAAGACGGGAATATTCATCGTCGCCTTGAGCTTCTCCTCGATGTAGAAGCACTCCGGCGCCTTGATGTCCTCAAGATTGATGCCGCCGAGCGTCGGTTCGACAAGCTGGCAGAACCGGATGATCTCGTCCGGATCCTCGGAGGCGACTTCGAGGTCAAAGACGTCGATGTCGGCGAAGGTCTTGAAGAGGTTGCCCTTGCCTTCCATCACGGGCTTGCCGGCCAGCGCCCCAATGTTGCCGAGGCCGAGCACGGCGGTGCCGTTGGAAATGACAGCGACGAGGTTGCCCTTGGCCGTGTACCGGTAGGCGTCGTCCGGGTTCTTCTCGATGTCGAGACAGGGCTCGGCGACGCCCGGCGAATAGGCCAGAGCCAGGTCGCGCTGGTTGGCGAGCGGCTTGGTGGCAACAACAGAAATTTTCCCGGGGCGCCCACGGGAGTGATAGTCGAGTGCGTCTTGGCGTTTCATAGGTATGAAAAAGATAAGGGCAACAGGTACACGACGGTCAGGGGAAGGGCCGAAATCTCTGCGAATTCCCCCTACAGACGTATCCTGATGCCCTTCCCTACTACCCAACGCACGGTCCGGGCGTCGCGTTCGGCGGGAGGCGGAACCGACGGCGGCGGGGCCCTCACGTCAGGCCGATCTGCCCCCGCGCACGGCCACGAAGACGTTGGTCAGGATCAGCAGCAGCCCGCAGGCCACGACGATCGAGGCGCCGGTCGGCAGGTCGAGGCGGTACGACGCGTAGAGGCCCGTAAAGCTGGCGATGGCTGAGATGACGCCGCCGACGATCAGCCGCGACTTCCACGACGCGGCCAGCATCACCGCGCAGACGGCCGGCACAATGAGGTAGGCGAATGTGAGCAGAACGCCCGCAATGCGGACAAAGCTGACCACTACCAGCGCGAACGCCGCATAAAACAGGAAGTCCCAGACGCGCACGTGCAGGCCCTGGGCGACGGCCTCGTCGGGGCTGCTGGAGATCTGCGCGAAGCGCGAATGGAAGGTGCCGTAGAACGCGGCGAGGCCCATAAAGAGCACCGACCGGTGGCCGACGTCGTCGGCCGACACGTTCAGAATGTCGCCGGTGAGCAGGTACTCAAGCTCCTCCTTGCCCCCCGACACGCGGCTGAGCAGGAGAATGACGCCGGCGGCCGCGACCACGAACGTGATGCCGATGATGGCCTCTTGCGGCACCTGGTGCTGTCGGCTGCTGCGCGACCAGCTAAAGAGCGCGGCGCCGAGGAATGTGATACCAAGCGAGATCCAAAAGGTGATCTGATCGTTGAAGTGGTAGCCCATGAGCAGGGCGACGCACGTGCCGAGCGTGGCAACCTGCGCGAGCGCGAGGTCGACGAAGATCACCTCGCGCTTGATGACGTGCAGGCCCATGTAGAGCAGGAGCGGCGGAAAGACGAGGCAGGCGGCGAGCGGCCACTTCATCACCGCCCAGACGGTGGCGAGATCGGCGGGGTTCACTTGGCCTCCCCGAGCGCGGTGGCGAGCGACTTGATCATGGCATCCATCATGGCGATGTACGTGTCGGTGCCCTTGATCGCGCCGGGCTGCTGGGAGAGGTCCAGCACCACGCCGTTCGTCTGGCGGGCGACGGTCTCTGCCGTCTTTCGGTTCTGATACGGCTGGACGACCAGCACGCGCACCTTCTGCGTCTTCATGAGCATGATGACGGCCGCGATGTGCGCGGGCGACGGCGCGATGCCGGGCTTGGGCTCCAGGTTCTCGACGATGTCGAGGCCGAAACGCGCGGCGAGGTACGGGAAGTCCTTGTGATACGTGACAATCTTGGCGCCCTTGTACGGGGCCAGCAGCTTCTGCCACTCGCCCATTTTGGCGTCCACCGTCGCGTTGAAGCGCGCGAGGTTGGCGTTGATGGCCGAGGCGGAGGCCGGCGCGAGCTGCGCAAAGCGCTGGGCGATCTGCGTGGCGACAATCTTGGCGTTCAACGGGTCAACGAGGAAATGCGGGTTGCCGAGCGAGTGCACGTCGCCCTTGGCGCGGTCGAAGCTGGTGGGGATCTCGAGCATGCGGATGCCCTGCGACGCGACAATGCGTCCGGGCGCCCCGGCGGCGATCTTGGCGTTGCGCGCGCTCTCGAGCAGCGGCGGGAGCCAGCCGAGTTCGAGCTCGGCGCCGCCCTCGATGAGCACGTCGGCGCGGTTGAGCGTCACGACGTGGCTGGGCTTGGCGTCCACGAAATGCGGATCTTCGGTGGGCTTGGCGAGCGCCTTGACGTCCACGGCGTCGCCGCCGATTTCACGGGCGATGGCGGCGAGGTCGGGCGTGGTGGCCACGACGGTGAGCTTGCCGGCGCGCGGCGGCGCGTCGTGCGGTACGGCGAGCGCGGCCACGACGGCGTATTGAAGGAGCGGGAGAATGTTCATCTGGGTATCCGTCGGGGGCTAGAATTTGTGGGCGGCGTGGGCGCCGAGCAGGAACTCGAACTGCACGAGGAGCGTGTGGTCGGCGCCCCAGCTGCGACGCTGGTCGTAGTTGTACTGGATGCGGAACTTCGAGTACTCGGTGGGGAACCACGTCAGCCCGGGCGAGACGCGCGTACGACGCTCCCGCAGCGGTTCGAGGGACGCGTGGTCGCCGTTCACATACTCGCCGCGCAGCGCGGCGACGATGCGCGGCTTGATGCCCCACTGGAGTTGCGCGTAGGCGCCGTCATCGCGCAGCATGGCGCTCGGCATGTTGACGGTGACCACCTGCGGATACTGGCTCGGCCGCGAGGCCGCGTCATAGCGGCGGGCGAGATACTCGCTCTGGAACGCGACGAATGGGAACCCCGCGGCGGCGCGCGGCGACTTCCACTTCCAGTACACGTCCGCGCCGTAAATGGCGGTGCGCGCGTCGGGGCCGGTGTTGTTTGGGCCGAACGCGCCCGATGCGCCGAGCAGCAGCGTCTGCGTGCTGGTTGGATCGAATGATGCGGTGATCCGCGGGACGTAGAGCATGTCGCCGCCGCCGCGCACGCCGCGCTCCATCGGCACACCGCCGTGAATCTCGCCGGAATCATCGGCGCGGAAGCTGTAGGTCGTGGGGCCGGCGCTATTCATCACCGACAGCATCGCCTCGGCGTAGAACGACGTCGGCAGCAGCCACGAGATGCGCGCGCCCTGACTACGCAGGCCGTCGGCGCCGAACATGCGATTGAGGACCAGCGGCTGGTCGCCGAACGCCCACGCATGCGGATGCTGCGGGTTCTGCCGGCCGAACTCGGTGAAGAACTGCCCAACCTTGAGTTGCAGGTTCTTGGGCAGACCCGTCGTGAGGAAGTACATCTCCTCCAGTTCCACGCTTGTCTCGCCCTTCTCATCGAGCAGGTGCACGATGTTGACGAAGGCCTTCAGGTAGGGGTCGACGGTGCCGTCGAGCGCCAGTTCGGCGTTGGGAATGGAAAAGCCGCGCACCTTGGGCTCATGCCCGCCTCGCTGCAGCCCGGCCACGTCGGGCGTGGACGACCAGAGAAAATCGGAGAGGCCCACGAAACTGACATTCATGTACGCGCCCGACGTGCGGGTCGGCGCGGGGGCCGGCAGGCGTTCGGCGCTGTCGAGACGCGCCTCGAGGGCGCGCATCGATGCCGTGAGCGAATCGAGCGTTCGCTGCTGCGCGCGCGCCGTGCTGTCTGGGGTTTGCTGGGCGCCGAGCGGCGAACCGCCCAGCGCGAATGTCGCGACTGACGTCGCGACCATCGTCGCGATCCGAAAACACAGTCTCATTAACTACCGCCTCGCAGAAGTGTCCGTCCGGCGGCGATGTGCCGCTCGGCGTCGTCAGCTCAGCGGGGCAGGTGGTGCGCGCGATAAGTGGGCGCTCGTGCCGTCGGCCGACGGCGAGGTGATTTCACGGGCCACCGGCACCGTCGCCAACCGGCCGACCTCAGTGAGCGCGGCGACCGGCACCTGCGGCGCGGCGAACGCATTGCGGGCGGCACACAGCGCGCAGGTGTCGTCGCTGTGGAGGTCGGCGTGCGAACTGCCCTGCGCTTCGACGTGGACCTGGAGCGCGTTGCCGCCGCCTCGCGGCTCGCCAAGCGGCGACACGGCAATGAGTCCCTGTATGACCAGCAACAGGAACGCAATCGCACGGGCGCGCACGACCGAGGTGCGGCGAGGGGGCAGGAGGCGACGCATCACGAGGGAGGTTATGTACCCGGAGCGCAAAACGCCAGTTCCAGCGCTCCTAGGCCCACCCGTCCCACCCGTCCCACCCGACCCGTCATCGCCCACGCCCGGTATGTTGGCGCGCTCATCGGTTGGCAGCGAAGGCGCGGAGTTTGCGCAGCATCGCGCGGTCATTGCTGATCATGTCGTCGCCCTTCGGTGTCTCGAGAACCTTGGGCACGGCTGCGAGACGGGGGTCGGTCATGATGCGCCGAAATGCGCCGTCGCCAATGGCGCCGGCGCCGATGAGTTCATGTCGGTCCTTGCGCGAGCCGAGCGGCGCCTTGGAGTCATTGAGGTGCAGGAGCCCCAGACGTGAGAAGCCGAGAACGTCTTCAAACCGAGCCATCACGCCGTCGTAGTCTCCGGCCAGATCGTACCCGGCGGCAAAGACATGCGCGGTATCGAGGCAGACGCCGACGCGGGCCTGCAGTGCGGTCGGAAGGCGCGCGAGGAGCGCGGCCATCTCCTCGAAGGTCGAGCCGATGACCGTCCCCTGGCCGGCGGTGAGTTCCATCAGCAGTCGCGTGGGACCGACGACGCGTTCCAGCACCTCGGCGATCGCATCGGCATTGCGTGCCACGCCGCTCGGCCTGTCGTCCATGAAGTTTCCGGGATGCGAGACCACGGCGTGCAAGCCGAGGGTGTTGCTGCGGCGCATCTCGTGCTCGAACGAGTCGATGGATCGCGCGCGCAGGTCCGGGTTGGGCGACGCGAGGTTGATGAGGTAGCTGTCGTGCGCGTTGGTGAACGCCACGGGTGTTTGCGCCAACGCCGCGCGAAACGCCTGCCCCTCGGCGTCCTCGACGAGCCGCTCCTTCCATTGGTTCGCCTGCTTGGTGAAGAGCTGAATGGCGGTGGCGCCAATGTCCACGCCGCGCGGCGGCGCCGTGCCGACGCCTCCGGAGGTGCTGACGTGCGCGCCGAGCGGGGCGCCGTGGTATGGCGTCTCGTACGGCGAAGGCCCAGCGGCAGCGGGAATCGTCCCCGGTTTGGGCACCGACACCGCGCGCGTCGACTTCGGGCGCGCCGGCAGCGGCTTCGCGGCGGTCTTCATCACCGCGGTCTTCATCACCGCGGTCTTCATCACCGCGGTCTTCTTCACCGCGGGCTTCTTCACCGCGGGCTTCTTCACCGCGGGCTTCTTCACCGCGGTCTTCTTCACCGCGGTCTTCTTTACCGCGGGCTTCTTCGCGGTCGGCGCACGTTTCTTGGGGGGCATCGTGCCTCTGTTGTGGTCGTCGCCCTGCTGCTACTCGAACTCGCCGTCGCGGCCGCGGAGCCGCTTGCCGCAGCGTGGGCAGTGCAACAGCTCGCCTGCCTCATTCAGCGCGAATTCGTAGCTGCGTCCGCATGTACAGTTGGCTTCGAGCGCCTCGGATCCGCAGACGATGCAGAAGCGGTCGTCTTCCTCATAGGCGCGCAGTCGGCTGCACACCGCGCAGCGTTTCGTGATCATCGCCGCCCCCTGAGCCACTCCAGCGGGTCCACGGCGCGCCCCTTGGGGCGGATCTCGAAGTGCAGGTGCGCGTCGAGGTCCGGGTCGGTGCGCCCGACCGTGCCGACAATCTGTCCCTTCTGAATGGTCTGTCCCTTGCGCACGTCGAGTCGCGCGAGCGAGCCGTACACCGAGAAGTCGCCGTCGCCGTGGCTGACGATGACCGTCTGTCCATACGTGCCGAACGATTCGGCGAGCACCACGGAGCCGCCGGCCACCGCTCGAACAACTGTGCCGGCGGCCGCGCCAATGCCAACGCCGTTCCACCGTGTGGTGGTGTTGTTGGGATTCACCACGCGGCCAAACCGATAGAGGATCGTCCCCTCCACCGGCCAGTCAAGGCGGCCGAGATCGCTCGTGCGCAGCGTGCTCGGCGCCGAGGGTACGTTGGGGCGCGCCGCGGCCGTGCGCCGCCGCTCGGCCTCGAAAGACGCCAGCAGGTCCGTGAGCCGCTTCTCGTCGCGCTGGACCTGCTGGAGGCGCGCCTGCGTCTGCCGCTGCGTCTGCCGTACGCGGGCGAGCGACCGCGAGCGCTGCCCCTCGAGTTCGCGCAGGCGGCGCTCTTCCTCGCTCTTCTGCTCGCGGTTCAGCTCCATCTCGCCGCGCAGGCGGACGAGCTGCGTGCGCGTGCCGGTCACCTGATCGTTGAGCAGCTCGACGCGGCGCACCAGCGCGCGATCGCGCTGGGCCACGAGGTGCAGATACTTGTACCGCGCGACGAGCGCGCCAAACGACTGCGCCGACAGCAGGGCCTCCAGCGAGTAGAGCGGCCCGCGCTTATAGATCTCGCGCACGCGCCGCCGCAGCATCGCCCGCTTGATGACCAGCTCGTCCTGGGCAAAGATCAGGCTCGCCGTGGCGTTGTCGACTTCGCCCTCGAGCGCGCCGATCTGCAGATCGAGCGACCGGACCAGCCGCGCCGTGGCGTTGGCCTGCCGTTCGATGTTGGTGCGCTCCTCGCCGATGTCGTGGGCCGAGTTCTGCAGCTCGCGCATGCGCTGCTCCAGCCGCTCCCGCTCGGCGCGCATCTTGTCGAGCTCTTCGCGGTTGGCCTTGGCGCGGTCAGCGGCAGTCTGCGGCGACGGCGCCGGCTGCTGGCCGGCGATGGCGGAAGGCAGAAGGCAGATGGCGGATAGGACGGCGGTCGCTGACGCTCGTCGCGCGCTGCGCCAAGCCCGGCGAACCGGTTCCGCCATCCGCCATCCGTCATCGGCCATCGCCACCTCACACCCTCTTAAGGTGGCGCCCCACACTGAGCGCCGACCCAGCCAGTCCAATGCACGCTCCGGCGAGCACGCCCACGGCGCCCATCCAGGGGTCAAAGAACGTTGCCTGCACGACGAACCGGTTGATCACCGTGAGCGCGATCCACGCGAGCACGAGCGCCAGCAGCCCGCCGAGCGTGCCCTTGAGGAATCCCTCGATCAGGAATGGCGCGCGGACAAAGCCATTCGTGGCGCCAACCAGCCGCATCACGGCGATTTCGCGCGAGCGTGCCATCACGGCCATCCGGATGGTGGAGCCGATGATGATGATGGCGACGACGGCAAAGGTGAGGCCAAGGGCGAGCCCGGCGAGCGTGGCGATGTTGCGCAGGCGGTGGAGCTTCTCCACCCACTCCTCGCCAAACCGGATGTCGTCGATGAAGTCGTACACTTCAATGCGCTTGGCGACCGCTTTCACCGTCTCCGGGTCACGGAAGCCGGGCTTGAGGCGCAATTCAATGGACGCGGGGAGGATGCCTTCCTCAAAGACGTCGCTGAACTCACCCAGCTCGCGGCGGGCGCGGTCAAGCGCCTGCGTCTGCGAGACCAGGCGCACCGACGCGGCTTCGGGAAACGCTCCGATGTCGCCGAGGGCGGCGGCCGTTGCCTCAGAGCCGGTGCCGTCGGCGATGAACGCCCGGATCTCGACGCGGTCTTCGACCGTCTGCAGGGCGTTGCGAATGTTCAGCGCGACGAGCCCAAACAGCCCGAACGCGAAGAGCGAAAATGCAATGGTCGTGACCGAGAGCGCGCTGAGCATCGGCGCGCGCCTGAAGGCGAGGAGGGCTTCGCGGACGGCGAGTCTCACTCGTCGTCCTCGGCGGCATCGGGAGTGTCGGGCCCGCGGAATCCGCCGTCCGACGCCGAGTCGAAGACGATCTGGCCGCGATTGACCTCGATCGTGCGGCAACCGGCGCGCCGCACGAGGTCGAGGTCGTGCGTGGCCATCAGCACCGCAGTGCCGTTGGCGTTGATGTCGCGGAAGAGCTGGAAGATGCCGCGGGTCGCGCGCTCGTCGAGATTGCCCGTCGGCTCATCGGCGATGAGCGCCACCGGGTCGTTGGCGAGCGCCCGCGCGATGGCGACGCGCTGCTGCTCGCCCCCCGACAGCTCGCGCGGGAGGGCCGTGGCCTTGGCGGCCAGCCCCACCTGCGCGAGCAAACGCGATACCCGCGGCCCGATCTGCGACGGCGCGGTGCCCGTGACTTCGAGGGCGAACGCCACGTTGGACTCGACGTTGCGGTCTTCGAGCAGGCGAAAGTCCTGAAAGACGACGCCGAGGCGGCGCCGCAGGCGCGGAATGTCCGCCGGCTTGAACGTCGCCGAACTGGTGCCGTACACCTTGACCTCGCCGGTCGAGGGCTGCTCCTCGAAGAAGCAGAGCTTGAGGATGGTGCTCTTGCCGGCGCCGCTGGGGCCGGTGATGAACACGAACTCGCCCTTGTTCACCTGGAAGGTCACGTCCTGCAGCGCCGCGCCGGTGCGCGCAAACCGTTTGTGCACGTGCGAGAAACGGATCATACCTAGCGCAGCGCCTGCTCGAGGTCGGCGATGATGTCGTTGACATCCTCGAGCCCGACGCTGAAGCGAATGAAGCCGTCCGGAATGCCGATGCGCGCACGCTCGTCGCTGGTGAGCCGCGCGTGCGACGAGAAGCGCGGCTCGCTCACCAGCGAGTCGACACCGCCGAGGCTGGCCGCGTAGCGCACCATCTTGAGGCGCTTGGCGAAGCGGTCGGCGGCGCGCGCGCCGCCGGCGAGTTCAAACGACAGCATGCCGCCGAATCCGTCGAGCTGGTCGACGGCGATCGCGTGGTCGGAGTGGCTCGGCAGGCCCGGATAGTGGCAGCGCCGCACTTCCTTGCGCCCCTCGAGCCACTCGGCGATCACCTGGGCCGACTCGTTCTGCCGCTTCACGCGCACGTCGAGCGTCTTGAGTCCGCGCTCGAGGAGCCAGCAGGCAAACGGGTCGGGCGTCTGCCCCCACACGATCTCCTTCTGGCGCACTTCGTCGATGTACGGCGCGGTGCCGCACACGACGCCGCCGAGGACGTCATGGTGGCCGTTGAGATACTTGGTGGCCGAATGGATGACGACGTCGGCGCCGTGTTCGAGCGGTCGGAAATTGACCGGGCTCGCGAAGGTCGAGTCGACGACGAGCGCGATGCCCAGTTCCTTGGTGAGCAGCGACACGCCGCGCATGTCGAGCACGCGGCAGGTGGGATTGACCGGGGACTCGATGAAGATGGCGCGCGTTTCGCGGCGCAGCCGGCGCCGCCACGCGCGCGGCTCAAACGGCTCCACGAGCGTGACGTCGATGCCCATCTGCGGAAACTCCTCGGTCAGCAGGCGATGCGTGCCGCCGTAGAGGAACTGCGAGGCGAGGAGGTGATCGCCCGGCCGCAGCAGCGCGAGCAGCCCGCAGGCCGTGGCGCCCATCCCGCTGGAGAGCACCAGCGCCTCTTCGGCGCCTTCGAGGGCGGCAATCCGCTTCTGCACCCGCATCGCGTTGGGCGTGTTGCCGTACCGCGTGTACATCAGGTCGTCGCTGCCCGGGTCCTGCACGTAGTTGACCGACTGGACCAGCGGGGTGACGACCGGATCACCGGCGGCATGCGCCTCGGCGCCGGCGTGCAGCAGCAGCGTGGCGAGGGCGTGGGCTCGGGCGGGCTTCTTGGAGGCCATGGTCAGACGGGCTTGGGATTCAGCAGCGGGCGGTCGCCATTGTCGACGCGAACCAGTCGTATGATCTCAGTTGGGGCCAGGCCGGCAACGTCGCGAACCACGACACCGCCGCGCGGCAGCGTGTCATCCACGATAACCGATGCGAGGTCGTGGCGGCGCGGACCGTAAATCCAGACCAACTCGCCGTCGGCCACCCCGCGCAGCGTCGCGTCCTCGGGGCGCACCCGCACGGCGGGACCGCGCTCCGCATCACCGCGCCGCGTGGCGATGAAGCCCACGACCTGCAGCGGGGGGTTGTAGCCCGCCGCCATCACTGCACCACGTCGGCGGCGTCGAGCGCGAAAAACTCGCCGCTGCCGCGCCGCACCAGCCGCCGCCGCGACAGGCCGTCGAGCACCTCGGCCACGAAATCCTCGCCAAATCCGAACTCGTCCGCGAGGTCGGCCGGTGCGGCGCTGCCGCGGGCGCGCACCATCTCCCACGCGCGCCGCTCGGCTTCGCTCACGCGCCCGATCAGCCGCGGGTTGCCATCCTCGCAGAGACAGACGAGGGCCAGCCCGTGATGCTTGAGCACCGACTCCACGAGTTCCAAATGGTCTTCGCCGATGCCGCGGAACAGCACGTAGCCGCCGCGCGCGATGTCGTCGTTCTGCAGCAGCACCAGCAGCTTGGCCACCACCTCGTCGGCGCACGAGTAGTCCATGAGGCCGATGCTCGAGAAATCGAGCGCCGTGATCCCGCCCTCGCGGTTGGACATCAGCTCGCGCTCGATCTGGTGGCGAACCGCCATGCCCGTATCGCGGGTGAGAAGGTTGCCGTAGTTCTGGTTGACGGCGCTGCGCAGCACCGCGCAGACATCAATGGTATGCGGCGCCATGGTCACCGATCGACCTCTTCGGGAATCATGATGAGCAATTGCGTGCCCTGCATGGGCGCCATGTGATCGCGGCGGACAATATCGTCGTCCCACGGCGGCACATCGGCCACGCGCGCGGTGCCGCTGCGGACCGCCAGCTTGCCCTTCCACTTGCGCAGGTAGCCGCGAATGCCCTTGAAGCCCTGGCCGCGACCGGGGTCCGGAAAACGGCTCGTCCCCTGGATCACCGCCGTCTCCAGCGCGACGCCGTCGTCCCACCGGTCGGTGAGCGGGCGGCGATTGCCGCTCTCAAGAGACTGCCGGATGCCGACGCCGGCGTCGCAGACCGCAATCTGCACGACGTGGCGGCCCATGCGCCTGCGGTAGTTGTAGTTCTGCACCGCCACCCAGCCGCCGCATCCCGCGTGCTCGACGATGTTCTGGCACGCCTCGGAGAGCGCCATCGCGAAACCCATGGTCGCGCGCGACTCGAGGTGGAGGTTGTTCGTCAGGATGCTCGCCGTCTTTGGCTGGATCTTCTCGACGACGGTGTGCACATCATCGCTGCGCTCCACGGGCGTGATCTCGAGCAGCGTGCGGGAGTCGCGCTCCGGTCCGCGCGGCGGGACGCGCCCCTTGATCTCGTACAGCTCCTCGGCGTACCGGAAGAAATTCGCGCGGTTCCAGTATGACGACGTGTCGTCCTTCTCCGGCGGCAGGAATTGCGGCTTCTCAAGCCGTGTCTGGGCGAGCGTGAGCAGCGCGGTCAGGCCGTATGGTGACCCCCACGTGGTGTTGCGAGCGTCCACCAGGATGCGCGCGTCCCGTGGCACGTCGACGAGCTGGTCGAGCACCTGCTCGAAAGTCGAGTCGTCCAGGGACGACGGCACCATAATGACGTTCACGAGGGACTCAGCTCTCCGCGGAGGAAGTGTGCAAGCCGGGTCGCGCCCCGGTGCTCGACGTTGCGCGCGGCGGCGGCGATCGCCGCGCGCAGCGCATCGGTGATTATATCACCGGCGAGCAGTCGTGAGAAATAGGTGGCGCCGAACACGTCGCCGCATCCGGTCGGATCCCCCTTGACGCGCGCCTCCCCAGCCGCCGGCGCCAGCAGCGCCGTCCGCAGCGCGCCGGTCGCCGAGGACACCGCGGTGCCGGCGGCCGCGCCGAGCGCGCGGTCGGCGAGGCGCGCAAAATGCGACGGCGCAAAGTAGACCGCGCCGCGGGGCCCGAGCGTCACGACCAGGTTTTGCACCCCGTTGGCCAGCGCCGTGGCCGCCAGCGCCAGGCCGTCGGGGGCCATCATCGACAGTTCGTCCTCGTTCACCTGCAGCACGTCGAAGCACCGGCACCATTCGGCGACCCGAGGCAGCGGCTGCAGCGTGCGCAGTCCCGACGGCTGAAGGGCCAGCACCAGCGAATGCAGGTCGCAGTAGATCGGGCCCTTGAAGTGCTGCCGCAGCAACGAGGCCGTCTCGAGGTCAAGTTCGAAGCCCGAGATGAGATTCACGTACAGGGCATCGAGTCCGGCGAGCGTCGGCTGCAGTCCCTGCCAAGTCCAGCCGGGGACGCCGCCGGTCAGCACTTCGCTGCGGCGTTCGTCGTCGAGGTACCGCAGTTCGACGCGATTGTTGGGATAGGGCACCGACACCGCCGCCGCGTCGGGCGCGAGCCGTCGCAGCGTGGCGAGAAACGTCCGCGCCTCGCGGGCGAGATCGTCGCCCACCTTCACGATCGGCACGATCTCCCAGTCGTCGGGGAGCGCGGCGTCGAAGCCGGCGAGCGCGTACGTGATGCCCCCCCATTCCTGCGCCGGGACGGTGCGACCGTCACGTCCGTAAATGACGTCCCAGACGAAGGTGCCGAGGACGCCGACGCGGCGTCTCGTCACGCCACGGGGTGCGCTTCGAGGAAGGCGGCGACGGCCCCCACCATTCCCGCGCTGGATCCGAGCGCGCCGGGGACGATGCGGCAGGCGTCCACCGCCGGTTTGAACGCGCGGCGCCGCACCTCGGCGCGCAGCGGGACAAAGAGCGTGTCACCCGCCTGCGCGACTCCGCCAGCCAGCACCACGACGTCGGGGTTGAAGATGTTGAGCATGTTCGCGACACCGATGGCCAGAAAGCGCGCGGTCTCCTTGACCACCTCGGTGGCGATGGCATCGCCCTGCGCCGAGGCCAAGTAGACCTTTGCGGCGGTGAGCTTGGTGAGGTCGCCATCGACGAGTGACGGAATCAGCGACCCTTCGCCGCCGGCCAGCGCTTCGCGGGCGCGCATGGCGATCGCCGGGCCCGAGGCGTAGGCCTCGAGGCAGCCGTAATTGCCGCACCCGCACTTGCGACCGTTGGCTTCGATCGTCGCATGCCCGATTTCGCCGGCCACGTCGCTGGCGCCGTGAAACAGACGGCCGTCGAGAATGAGACCGCCGCCGATGCCGGTACCCAGCGTGAATCCCACGACGTTGCGCCCGCCTTTGGCGGCGCCCAGCCACGCTTCGCCAAGCGTGGCGCAATTGGCATCGTTGTCGAGCACGGCGGGGAGCCCCACGGCCGCGCTGATGCGGTCGCGCAGGGGGAAGTTGGTCCACCCGAGATTCGGGGTGAGAATGACGACTCCCCGCTCGCGGTCGAGCGGCCCGGGCGATCCGATGCCGACGCCCGCCACCTGCTCGCGGCGCGCCCCGGTCTCCTGGATGACCGCCGCGATGGTCGTCTCGATCATGCCGCGAATGCGCTCGATGACGCTGTCCGCGCCGAGCACCGCCTGCGTGGGAAGCGAATGGACGCCGATTTCGCGGCTGCCGTCGGCCGGCATGGCGCCAACCACAAGGTTGGTGCCGCCGATGTCGACGCCGACAACGTATGTGGAAGAAGCGGTCATTGGGACGCGGGGTGGTGGGACAGCAAATTGCGTACGCGGGCGGCCACTCGCGAGGGTTCGAGCGTCTGCATGCAGGCGAAATGGCCGAGCGGGCACTCGCGGGGTCCGTGCGGATGACACGGGCGGCATTCGAGGCCGTCCACGCCGATCGCCTCGGAGCGCGGCGCAAGCGGCCCAAAGCCGAACGCCGGTACCGTGGGGCCAAACAGGGTGATGGTCGGGGTGTCGACGCCCGACGCGAGGTGGGTTGGGGCCGAATCGTTGGCCACCAGCACGGCGCAGCGGCGGATGAGCTCCGCGCTCGCCAGCAGCGTCAGCCGTCCGGTCGCGTCGAGCACGCGCCCGGGCGCGGCGGCGGCGACGGTCTCCGCCAGCGCCGCGTCCTCGCCGCTGCCAATCACGACGAACCGCACCTCGTCGAGCAGGGTGGTGAGGGCGGCGACATGCGGCCACCGCTTGGTGCCCCAGATGCTTCCCGGCGCCAGTCCAACGAGCGGCCCGCCGGCCGGTAGTTCGGTGAGCAGCGCGTCAACGGCGGCGCGATCGGCCGCTGACGGATACAGGTGCGGCCGAATGACCTCGGGCGGCGGGGACGGCGCGTCATCGCCGGCCGCGAGCCGCCACAGCCGCTCGGCGTGGTGCGCGTCGCGCCGATACCGGATGCGCTCGGTGTACAGCGCGCGGCCGGCCGAGGTGTCGAATCCCACGCGCCGGGGAATGCGCGCGGCGCGCGCCAGCACGGCGCTGCGCAGCGAGCCCTGCGCCAGGTACACGGCGCTGTATTTCCCCCGCAGCTCGCGGGCGAGCCGCCGCAGGCCGGCGATGCCCGCATCGCGGCCGCGCTTGTCGTACACCATCAGCGCGCGCACCGCCGGATTGTCACGCAGCAGCGAGGCGCCCAGCGGCGTGACCACCACGTCCACCGGCTCGCGCGCCGCCAACGCCGCTATCAGCGGCGTGGACAGGACGGTGTCGCCGAGAAAGGACGTCTGGATGACGAGTGAAGACACGGCAGGAGCGACGGTGGGCGATGGATGCGACAAGCGGCTCCGTGGAACATACCGAAGCCGCCCCCGCACATCTATCGTCCTGCGTCCTTGACCTAGTCGACCTGCAGCACCGCCAGGAACGCTTCCTGCGGAATTTCCACCGAGCCCACGCTCTTCATCCGCTTCTTGCCTTCCTTCTGCTTCTCCAGAAGCTTGCGCTTGCGCGAGATGTCGCCGCCGTAGCACTTGGCCAGCACGTCCTTGCGCACCGCCTTCACGGTGGTGCGGGCGATCACCCGCTGGCCGATGGCCGCCTGGATCGCGACTTCGAACAGCTGCCGCGGAATGAGGTCCTTGAGCTTCACCGCGATCTTGTGGCCCCAATCGTAGGCCTTGTCCGTGTGGATGATCACGGAGAAGGCGTCCACCGGATCGCCATTGATGAGCATCTCGAGCTTCACGAGGTCGCTGGCGCGGTACTCGAGCATCTCGTAGTCGAGCGACGCGTAGCCGCGCGAGATCGACTTGAGCTTGTCGAAGAAGTCGAGGATGATCTCGCCGAGCGGGAACTCCCACGCGATTTCCACGCGCGTGGTGTCGACGTAGTGCATGCCCTTGTAGACGCCGCGCCGCTCGGTGCCGAGCGTCATGATCGGGCCGATGTAGTCGGCCGGCGCCATGATGCGCGCCCGCACAAAGGGCTCTTCGACACGGTCAATCACGCCGGCGGCCGGCATCAGCGCCGGGTTCTCCACCAGCAACATCGTGCCGTCCGTCTTGTACACGTGGTATTCGACGCTCGGCACGGTGGTGACGAGGTCGAGGTCGAACTCGCGCTCCAGCCGCTCCTGCACGATCTCCATGTGCAGCAGCCCGAGAAAGCCGCACCGGAAGCCGAAGCCGAGCGCCGTGGACGTCTCGGGCTCGTAGTGGAGCGAGGCATCGTTGAGCTGCAGCTTCTCGAGCGCGTCGCGCAGGTCTTCGTACTGCTGGGTGTCGGTGGGATACACGCCGGCGAAGACGAACGACTTGACCGCCTGGTATCCGGGGAGCGGCACCGTGGCGTGGTGTTCGGCGTCAAACACGGTGTCGCCGGCGCGCGTTTCCTTGACCGACCGCACGCTGGCCACGACGTAGCCGACCTCACCCGCCGACAGCGCGTCGGTCTGCACCTGACGCAGCTGGTTGTAGCCGACTTCGTCGACGTCGTACACCGAGTCGTTGGCGCCGAAGGTGATCTTCATCCCCTTCCTGAGCGTGCCGTCGACGACGCGCACGCTCGGGATCGCGCCGCGGTACCGGTCGTAGTACGAGTCGTACACGAGCGCGCGCAGGGGCGCCGCGGGGTCGCCGGTTGGCGGCGGCACCTTCTTGACGACTTCCTCGAGCAACTCCGGAATGCCTAGCCCTTCCTTGGCGCTGACGAGCAGCACCTCCTCGGGCTTGCAACCGATGAGGCCCACGACCTCGTCGCGCCGCTTCTCCGGCTCCGCGCCGGGGAGGTCGATCTTGTTGAGGATCGGGATGATCTCGAGCCCGGCTTCCATCGCCAGGAACAGGTTCGACAGCGTCTGCGCCTGGATCCCCTGCGACGCATCGACGACGAGGATCGCTCCTTCGCACGCGGCGAGCGACCGCGAGACTTCGTACGTGAAGTCCACGTGCCCCGGCGTGTCGATGAGGTTCAGCTCGTAGGTCTGGCCGTCCTGCGCCGCGTACGACATGCGCACGGCGTTGAGCTTGATCGTGATGCCGCGCTCGCGCTCGAGGTCGAGGGTGTCGAGCACCTGGGCCTTCATCTCGCGCTTCTGGAGCATGCCGGTGGCCTCGATCAGGCGGTCGGCGAGCGTCGACTTGCCGTGATCGATGTGGGCGACAATGCAGAAGTTGCGGATAAGGCTCTGGTCCACGGCGGGTGCGGCTTGGGTTAGCCTTATAAGTTAGGCGAATGGAGGGCTAGGTCCAAGCTGGGGTGGCCTGTTTTCCGGTGGTCCCGACACCGAATTCACGGAGGACACGGAGGTCGCGGAGGGCACGGAGGACGGCAACACTTGGGTACAGACCGGGTTGATAGGTGAGG
>JACPFW010000025.1 GCA_016182795.1 Gemmatimonadota bacterium | reverse complement strand
GCTGCTCCCGTCCATCACGTCGCGGTTCGGACTCGATGGCATCGCCAGCGGGGCACTCGTCTCGCTGCTCCCGCTGGGCATCCTGACCGGCTCGCTTGTCTTTGGCCCGGTGGTCGACCGATTCGGGTATCGCACCCTCCTCACGGCGAGCGCGGTGCTGGTGGTGGCCGGACTCGAAGCCATGGCGTTCGCGCCGACAGTCTCCGTGCTGCAGCTCGCGATCCTCGCGGTCGGCTTCGGCGGCGGCATCCTCAACGGCGGCACCAACGCGCTCGTCGCCGACATCTCGGCTGGCGAGCGCGGCGCCAAGCTCAGCCTGCTCGGTGTCTTCTTTGGCGTGGGCGCACTCGGTATGCCAGCCCTGCTCGGCACCCTGCGCGGCGTCGAACAGTCGGCGGTGCTCGGCGGCATCGGCGCGGCGCTCGTCGTGCCGGTGCTGTGCATTGGCGTCATTGCGTATCCCGTGCCCAAGCAGGCACAGGGGTTCCCCGTTGCCGAGGGAGCGGAGCTGCTGCGCGACGGCGCGTTGATGGCGATCGCGCTGACGCTCGCGCTGCAGAGCGGCGTCGAAGGCATCGTCAACAACTGGACGACCACCTACCTCCAGTCATCGCGCGGCATCACGCCGGGCGACGCTCTGCTCGCGCTGACGGCGTACGTGGTCGGCATGACGGTGGCGCGCCTCGTGCTCGCGGCGGTGCTGCAGCGCCTGCCTGGGGGGCGCGTGCTCGTCGTCGGTCTGCTGCTCACCGGCGCCGGTGTTGGCGTGGTTGCCGCGGCCCACAGCGCGTCGGCGGCCGCCATCGGCCTCGCGCTCATCGGCGCCGGTCTATCGGTCGGCTTCCCCCTGCTCATCGGCTATGTCGTCGACCTGTTCCCCACGATCTCGGGCACCGCCATCAGCGTGGTGCTCGTGATCGCGCTGTCCGGCAACATGGCGCTCAACTACCTGGTGGGCGTGCTCTCCGACTGGGCCGGCGTCGGCGCGCTCCCCGTCTATCTCGTGGTGTGCGTGGCGCTGGAACTCACGCTCGCGCTCATCGCGCTGCGCGCCTACCACCGGCGTTCGGCCGCCGCCTAGAGTTCGGCGGCCTTCCGCTTATACGCGGCCAGCGCCGCGTCGAGGCGTTCGCGCGCCGTCGTGTCGCCCGGAATATTGTGCGACGGATGGATGTGCAGCTGCACGCCGCGGTCGGCCAGGATCTCCGCCACCATCGCGATGGTCATCCACACGGTGCTCACGAACGCCATCGTCGAGAGCGGTCCGATCTTGTCGAAGTGGTTCTTGAGCGGCACAGACGCGTCGACGGCCGGGACGCACGTGTCGATGACGATGTCGGCGAGGTCGAAGATCGTCTTGCCGCACGAGTGACGCGTGACCTTGCCCTTTGCCTCGGCGGCCGATCCGCAGACGACGACTTTCATGCCGCGCTGCTTCGACTCGAGCGCGACGTCGATGTTGACGGCATTGATGCCCGTGTGCGAAAAGATCCACATTGTGTCGCGGGGATCGAACGCGTACTGCTTCATGATGGCGACGCCGTAGCCCTCGGCGCGTTCGAGGTAGAGGAACTGCTGGATCCCCATCTGGCCGGTGATGCCGGTGAAGAAGGTCATCGGCAGTTCAACCATCGGGTGGAAGCCAACGAATCCCCCGATGCGCGGATACATCTCCTCCACGGGGATCGTGGCGTGGCCGCAGCCGAAAGTGTGCACCCACCGACCGGCCTCGATGGAATCGGCCATCACGGCGGCCGCGGCGCGAATGTTGGTCTGCTGCGTCTGCTCGATCGCGCCCATCACCGCGCGCGCGTTGTCGAGCCATTGTTGGGCGAGCATTGAGTTCTCCGAGAGTAGATGCAACTCCGCAATTCTAGAGGACCGCGCGGGCGGGGCTAGAGCACGCGTTGGAGGCGCCGGTGACAATCTCGTGTATGCGCGGGTATTAGCGCGACCCGCTTGAGAATCGTTCTCGCCTCATCTTGCGGGGTAAGCCGAAGCGTCGCATGATTTTGCGCACGAATCCCCTCTCGGCGCGCCGTTTGACGCCGACCCGTACCCTTTCAGGTGCCACCTTCATGAGTTATCGCAAACTGCTGTACTGCCTCGCGACGATCGGCTGGGCGGTGGCTTCACCCAGCACGATGCTCGCGCAAGCCACTCAGGGGACCATAACCGGACGTGTGACGGAGGTCGGGACCAATCTGCCGGTCCCGTCCGCGCAGGTCATGGTGATTGGTTCTCCGGCGGCCGCACTCACGAATGCCGACGGTGTCTTCACGGTGCGCGGCGTCGTCGCCGGCACCGTCACGGTCCGCACGCTGCGCATCGGGTACGCCGAGTCCCGGCAGCAGGTGGTCGTGCGCGCCGGCCAGAGCGTGACGGTGAACTTCGTGATGAGTCCCGTTCCCGCGTCGCTCAGCGCCGTCGTGACCACGGCCATCGGCGAGCAGCGACGCATTGAGGTCGGCAACGCCATCGCGCAGGTGAGCGCGTCCGACCTCACCAAGACGCAGGCGATCGCGAATGTCGGCGACCTGCTCACCAACCGCGCCGCCGGCGTGGCGGTGTTCGGCGCCACACAGCCGGGCGCGGGCATCCGCATCCGCATCCGCGGCACCAGCTCGCTGTCGCTGTCCAACAACCCGATCTACTTCATCGACGGCATCCGCGTTGAAGGCACGACGGGCTCGTCAACGGTGAGCGTCGGCGGCACGCTGCCGAGCCGCATCGGCGACCTGAATCCGTCGGAGATCGAGAACATCGAAATCGTCCGCGGGCCGTCGGCCGCCACGCTGTACGGCACCGACGCGGCCAACGGCGTGATCGTGATCACGACCAAGAAGGGCATCGCCGGCAAGCCGCAGTGGAGCTACTACACGGAGCAGACGTTCGCTTCGGATCGCAACGACTATCCCACGGCGTACACCGGCTGGCGCACCGGGACGACGACCTCGACCAAGTCGACGACGTCGAACCTCAACGCCGTGTTCTGCAACCTGTCCGGCGTGGCGAACGGCGTCTGCGTGCAGGACAGCCTGACCAAGTACGACATGACGAGCGACAAGCAGTCGACGCCGTTCGGCGTTGGCTACCGCTGGCAGCACGGCCTGCAGGTGCGCGGCGGGTCGGACGTGGTGCGCTACTTCCTGCTGGCGCAGGTCGAGAATGAAGACGGCGTCACGAAGGTGCCGGACTTCGACAACAACTACATCAACTCGCACAATCGCTTCCTGACGGCGCGGCAGCGCAACCCGGGCGGCGTGGCCAAGGTCTCGACGCGCGCCAACCTCAACATCGCGCTCACGCCGCAGGCCGACCTCGCGTTCAGCACGGGCTACACGTCGGAAGAGATCAAGCTGCCGCGCAGTGACGACAGCGGCACCCCGGGCATCGCGGCCAACATCTATGGCGGCCCGGGCTACAAGTACAACACCAACGCCGCCGGCGACACCCTGTACGGCTGGCGCGAGTTCACGCCCAAGGACATCTACCAGGCGGAGACGACGCAGAACATCGAGCGGTTCATCACCTCGATGTCCGCCAACTGGCGGCCGCTGGCGTGGGTTGCGATGCGCGCCAATGCCGGCGTCGACTTCATCAGCCGCACCGACAAGCAGCTCTGCCGCTTCTCGCAGTGCCCGAGCATCACCGACAAGCTCGGCTTCAAGATCGACAACCGCTCCAACTTCTTCACGTACACGGTGGACGGCAGCGCCACGGCCACGCGGACGCTGTCGAAGTCCATCGAGTCGAAGACGACGGCCGGCGTGCAGTTCTACCGCAGCACATTCGACCGCAACGGGGCGACCGGCCTCACGCTCCCGCCGGGGGCGGTGCAGGTCTCGGCCGCGGCGACGGCGCAGGCCGACGAAAGCACCTCCGAAAGCCGCACGCTCGGCGCCTACGTCGAGGAAGGCATCGCCTGGCGCGATCGCGTCTTCGTGACCGGCGCCGTGCGCTCCGACCGCAACAGCGCGTTCGGCGCGGACTTCAAGACCGTGTTCTATCCGAAGCTCTCGGTGTCGTGGGTGCTCTCGGATGAAGGCTTCTTCCCGAAGTACGACTGGGTGAACCAGATCCGCCTGCGCGCCGCGACCGGCGCCGCCGGCGTCCAGCCGGGCACCACCGACGCCGTGCCCTACTATTCGGCCAGCACCTATCGCGGCGAGAGCGGCGATGTGCCGGCGCTGGTGTACACGACGCTCGGCAACCGCAACCTGAAGCCCGAGCGCTCGCAGGAGTTTGAACTCGGCCTTGACGGCACCTTCTGGGACAGCCGGGTCGTCACCGAGTTCACGTACTACAGCAAGCTCTCCACAGACGCGCTGGTCAGCCGCGTGCTGCCGCCGTCACTGGGCACCGGAGCCACCGCCCGCCTCGAGAACGTCGGCAAGGTCAAGAACGCCGGCCTCGAAGCGCTCGTGCGCCTCGAGGTCCTCAAGCGCGACGGGCTCGGCTGGGACGTGACGATGAACGGCTCGACCAACCAGAACAAGCTGGTCAGCCTCAACGGCCTGCCGAACATCGTGCTTTCGTCGACGCTGCAGGACCGCGAAGGCTACCCGCTGAACGGCTGGTGGTCGCGCAAGCTGATTTCGTACGCCGACAAGAACGGCAATGGCATCATTCAGTACAACGCCGATCCGGCGCTGAGCGAGATCACGGTGACCGACACCAACGTCTTCCTCGGCAATCCGCTGCCGAAGTACGACGTCGTGATGACGCAGGCCGTCGAGTTCTGGAAGCGCCGGCTTCGCCTGTCGGCCCAGCTCGACTACAAGGGCGGCTTCAAGATCTACAACAACACCGAGCGCATCCGCTGCGCCAGCCGCAACAACTGCCGCGCGCTCTTCGACAAGTCCGCGCCACTTGACGAGCAGGCGCGGACGATCATGGTGCGCGAACACCCCGGCCGCTCGGTGAGCGGTTTCATCGAGCCCGGCGACTTCATTCGCTTCCGCGAACTGTCGTTGAACGCCAACCTGCCGGAGTCGTGGGCCCGCTACGCCCGCTCCAAGTCGGTGCAGGCCACGTTCGCCGTGCGCAACCTCGGCGTCATCTGGACCAAGTACAGCGGTGTCGACCCCGAAGCGTTTGGCACCACGGGTGACGCGCCGTCGTCGTTCCAGGCGTTCGGTCCGCCCACGTACGTCACGTTCCGCTTCACCTTTGGCTTCTAACGGAGAGCGCCTAGAATGAAAGTGCCATCAATGCTCAGCGCGCTCCGGTCACGCACGCCGCGTTTCGCGGCTCGGACCCTCGCGCCTCTTGCCGCCGCGCTCGTGCTGGCGGCCTGCAACTCCAACGATGTGCTGCACGTCACCGACCCCGACATCATCAACCCGGGCGACGTAACGTCAGCGGCGGGCGCGGATGCCGTGCGGCTTGGCGCGCTCGCCCGTTTCACCTCGTCCACCACCGGCGAAGAGAGCCTCCTGCAATTGGGCGGCCTGCTCTCCGACGAGTGGAACAACGGCGATTCCTTTATCGCCCGTCAGGAGATCGACCAGCGCGTGATCACACGCGAGAATTCGTTCCTGCTCTCCGCGGTCCGCAATCTGAGCCGCTCGCGGCTCTCGGCCGAGCAGGCGGTGCTCCTGCTGCGCAAGTACAGCCAGACGGCCGCGCCGTGGCAGATCGCCGAGATGTACTTCGTGCAAGCGTACCTCGAGAACCTGGCCGCCGATCATCTGTGCAGCGGCATCGTCTTCAGCACGGTCGTTGACGGCGCCGAGATCTACGGCGCGCCGATGACTACGGTCGCGGTGTATGCGCGGGCGCTCGCCCACGCCGACTCGGGCCTGGCGCTCATCACCGGGACCACCTCCAACGACGTCCGCGTGAAGTCAGCGCTGTCGGTCGTGAAGGGCCGCATCCTGCTGAACCAGAAGAACTACGCCGGCGCGGCGACGGCGGTCGCCGGCGTGGCGACGTCGTTTGAGTACCTCGAGTACCATGCGCAGACCGCCACGAGCAACACGTACTGGACGCTGGGCAACATCGCCGGCCGGTACAGCGTGTCGACGGGGGAAGGCATCAACGGGCTCGACTTCGCCACGGCGAACGACCCGCGCGTGCCGACCTGCCAGGGCAATGACGCCGTCTGCAAGCTGATTGGCGCCACCCGCGCGAACCGCGACGACCTCAGCAAGCCGTTCTGGGTGCAGCGCATCTGGCCGGCGCGCGAATCGTCGGTCGCGATCCTCTCGGGTCGCGAAGCGCGGTTGATCGAAGCCGAAGCGCAGCTGGCGGCTGGCAACACGGCCGGCTCGCTCGCCACGCTGAACGCGCTCCGCGCCGCGGTGCCGGGGCTCACGCCGCTCGCCGATGCCGGTACGACGGACGCGCGCGTGAACCAGCTGTTCCGCGAGCGTGGCTTCACGCTGTTCGGCCTTGGCACCCGCACGGGTGACATGCGCCGCCTTATCCGGCAGTACGGCCGCACCGCCAACTCGGTCTTCCCGACCGGCACGTGGCATAAGGGCGGCAACTACGGCACGGATGTGAACTTCCCGATTCCGTTCGCCGAAACGAACAACCCGACGGCGGGCGCGGGCGTCTGCATCGACCGTAACCCGTAGCAGTATCCGTCACACCGCACGGCAAACGGCCGGCGAGCACTGCTCGCCGGCCGTTTGCGTGCAACGCGTTCTTCGCTCACCCACGCGTACGGTTCCGTCGGATGGCCCAGGGGGTGCAGACTTTCCACCGTCGCGAGGCCCGCGGTCGCGTGAATGCGGTCGTATGTTGACGGCACGCAGAGCATGTCAACGACGGGTCGCGCATCCGGGATGTCCCGAATGATGGTCCGCACGAGATTTCCATCCGTCGCGTGTTCGTTCTCTGGGAAGTCAGCCGTTGCAAACGACATCCACTCATGCCGGTACAACTCGGGCGTGGACACAATCGTCACGAGGCGTCCCTCGTCCGAGAGGAGTTCGCCCAGTTGCGTGAAGATCCGGACCTTGTGTTCCGGCGTGCCCGCATTGTCGAAGGTGAACGACGCGAAGATCAGGTCGAACCGACGACCCGCCAACTCGGCCAGCATGCCGTTCCCGATCAGCGCATACTGACCCGCCGGATCCAGCCGTTGCGCTTCGCGGAGCATGGCCTCCGAAATGTCGACGCCGATCGCGTCAAACCCGAGGTCTCGGAGGAAGCGCGTGGATCTGCCCGCGCCGCACCCGAAGTCCATCGCCCGGCGTCCCGCAACATGTCGCCCAAACAGGGCCGGGAGGTCTCGAAACGCCAGGTAGTATGTTCCGGGAAACTGCAACTCGCTGTAGGCCCGTGCTCGCGTAAGATCAGCGTAGTCGTTCGCGAATGGGTTGGTCATCGCGTGAAGGTCGAAGGAGGCATCACCGCGCCGCCCGTGCCGCCTGCACCGCGGCGCCGGCATCGAGCACTCGGAAGCCATTCGACTCGTAGGCGGTCTCAACCACGAGTTGCCTGAGGGCACGCGACGAGAGGTTCGGATTGGCACTCTTCATGAGGGCCAGAACGCCACCCACCACGGGTGGGGCATTGGAGAAGCCCCAGCCGTCCTTAAACCGGGCCTTCAGATCGTACGGCCACGAGTAGACGTCCCGTGCGCCGTTCGGCTTCACCGGATGGTTTGGGACCGACACGACCCCGGCGCGCACGATGCGGGCGTCACACTCGCCGCCACGGCACTGCACGAGCGTTCCGGAATCGCCCACCACCAACTCCGGGTGAACATCCACGAAGATCGTTCCGCGCGACTCGGCGTAGGCAATCGCGTCGCGCAGCGCTTCCGTCTGCTGGATCTCGCCCATGGAACTCGTGACCACGGCGGCGCCGTGCGCTGCGGCGTAGCGAATGCCGGCGGGTAGGTAGGCTCGGTAGTCCTCGTTCCGGCTGCGTGCGATGATCGGCATGATGCGCGCTTCGGGTGCAACGTAGTGGACAAGCTCCACCATCCAGGCCCCGTGCCACGGCTTGAGTGCGCCGATCCGTTCACCGTTCACCAATGTGGTGTCATGCACGTAAAGCGACGCGGCGGCCCCGCGCGGGTCAAACTGCCAATCGAGCACCGCGACGGTGACCCCTGCCCCTCTGGCCACCGGCCACGCCGACGACAGCCGAACAACCTCCGCCAGAGTTGGCGATGTCGGCGCTTCGAGAGCGCGATGTTGCCAGCCGCGCACCGTGACAGTGAGGCCGAGGGCACCCACGGCCAGTGCCGTGACAACGCCCAGCGGTCGTAGTCTCATGAGAAGGCCCCTGAAGAAGCCGAGTGATCTTCGCCTCGTGCGCTTCAGGTCCTACTTACGCCAGCCGTCCACACAAGTTTCGCCGTGCGGCTTGCGACACGGCCATTCCGGACACGCGACGCTCGCGTGGCCGTGCGGCGGCTTGCTCGAGCGGTGCGCTCAGGTGCTGCTCTGCCTCGTCATGCCGGGGCCGGGAATCGAACCCGGATGGGATTGCTCCCGAGGGATTTTAAGAGCTAGCGAACATCACGGACGGTATCGGCGACGGAGAGAGACACAACGCACCGAGCCGCACGGTTCCGCACGCTCGCGCAGCATCGCGAGCACAGAACCAGACACAACGGATGGAAGCGCCGGAAACGGCGCGAGGGCGCGTAGCCGGGTTCCTGAGAAGCTCCCGAGCTACGTGGGCGCAGACCGGCAACGGGATGCGGGGGTTGCAGCCGGTGGTGGCAGTTTGCACCGCCGGGTGCGCCCCAATAAAAGCTTCTCCGGGGTGCGGGGCGGAGCCCCGCGCGCGGCGCGGAGCGCCGCGACACTTGGAAAGAACACGAACAGAGTTACCCCTAGCGGCGCTGATCGGGGTCGGCGACTCCGCTATGAGGTGAAGGACGCACTACGGCCCTACGCTCGGTCTCGCGTCGCGAAGTGCGGTAGGGTCCGGATTGCACCAGCGGTCGAAGTGGCACTCAGAAGCGGTCGCGCACATTACCACGGCGTTCTCCGATGCGGGTCCGTTCATGAGTGCCTGACATGCAGCTCCGCGATCCGCGCTGAGCGCACGGAGGAAGTGCGCCGTGTCGTGGAATGGCACACCGCGAGCGGTGGCTCACTGCTTCTTCTCTCGCTCACAGTCCGTCACGGCCTCGGCGATGACCTGACTCGCACTCGGGCCGGTGTCGCACAGGCATGGCGGCGAGTCCAAGCTGGTGAACCGTGGCAGCGCTTCAAGCGACGCTACCGAATGCGCGGAGCAATCCGCAGCATGGAAGTCACGGCGGGTCCAAACGGATTCCATCCCCATCTACACGTGCTGTTGTTCCTCGATCGGCTCTCGAGTAACGACCTGAATGCGGCTCGCCTGTTCATCGCCGAACGGTGGAGTCGTGCCGTCGCACTTTCACTAGGTGAGGCCGCGGTACCGGACGCCGTACACGGATGCGACCTGCGTCCGTGCGCAGACGCGAGTTACCTCACCAAACTTGGTCTCTCAATGGAATTGGTCGCCCCGGCCGGGAAGCTCGGGAGGTCATCCAGCCGCTCCCTGTTCCAAGTGGCTGCGGACTTCTTACAAACAGGAGACGAATCCGATGCCCTGCTTTGGCAAGCCTATTGTCGTGGCATGAAAGGGGCGCGATTGCTCACGTGGACGCGAGGTTTGCGGGAAGCAGCCGGCATCGGCGTAGAGCGCACCGACAAAGAGATCGTGGACGGCACAGAGGACGTCGAGGAAGCGGTCTACACCTTTTCAGGATGGGAATGGGACTCGTGTCGGGACCGTCCCGGCTTAAAATACCTAGTCCTCGAGGCAGCCGAGCAAGGTGGGGCCGAAGCTGTTCTGAGAGTGATCCATGAAAGCCGTCGCGTCCCGCACTGAACGACACATATGGCGCCAAGCGCAGCACGAGTAACAGCTTCGCGGGAGCGCCGCCTCAGTCGGACTGTGGCCTTCTTCGCTCCTGAAAACGCTCGAACTTCCGCCGAAGCGTGAATACATAGAGGAGGAGCGCTTCCGTAAAATCAAGCGCGTCTCTTGCATCTTCCTTTTCAATCGCGACCGACACGTCGTGAGCGGCCTCGTTGCCGACAACCCGGACGCTGTGAGCCCACTCATTGAGGCGCGTGTCAATCACTCCGGCAGACGCGAGCGAGTCCAACTTGGCTGCGAGATTGCGCCCAGTTGCCCCAAATGCGACGCACACGCCCTCGAGGCAGCGTCGGCACATGATTGCAGCGGGTTCGTAGAGTGCGGCGTTGAACGACTTCGATGCCTGGTCCCAGGCGCGTGAGACCGACTCGGGCGCGTCCGCCGGGACGACTCGCGAGAGCTGGGGATAGAGCACTGTCGTATCCGTTACCGTCTCAAACTCCGCTGGGATGCCCCAGATCGACTCTCGCACGAGGAAGGGACTCGCACAACGCGGGCAGATGAGGACAGTGTAGACTTCGCTGCGGTACTCCGCGTCAATCTCGTCCAGCGGGTTAATGGCGTCGCTCCGCAGATCGCCGTGACCTACGGCGATCTCCCGTGCGACCACTACGAGATTGCACTGAGTGCAGAAGAGGTCCTGCGAGCTGCGAGCCATTCGTGCCCTCTACGTATAGGTCCGTCGTGAACATGTCCTTCGTCCTCACCGGACGACGACAAACCTAGTCCGCTTGTCTCGTGGCAGGTGAGTGACAGAAGCGCTCACTCCCACTGCTGGATTGGCGTCGGAGTCATCGCAAGCCTCCAGATGGGCAGGGTCTCGCTGACGTATTGAGTACCTCCTCGCGGGTACTGCGGTTCATGAATGCTACTCGTGTGCAACCTTGTGACAACACCGTCCCGTGTGGTGATAGCATTGAATTGACCAGCCGCCAAGACGCTTGCCGCCGCGAGGACTGCGAAGTCCTGACTGTCGTCGGCCTTCTCAGGAGTATAGACGAAATCAATGGCTGTGAGCGCCTTGCCATCGAAGACTGGAGTCGGTCCTTCTTCATGCCATTGTCCGTATTGCATGAAACTCCACGCTATGTTCTTCTCAACATCGTTAAGGAGCTCGACTCCTGCGGCGGACATCTGTACTTCTCGTATCGTCACTTTGTAATCGGATCGCTCGGTACCGTCTCCGAGCTGCTCGGCGTCCACCCGAAGCCGGAAGCGCAACGGGTACACGGTGCCGAGCCACACGTCTCCCAGAACGTGCATGTGAGAAGCGGGAAACGCAGTCAGCATCGACAAGTCGATTCGCTGTTCGCACGCCAGCAGAAGGTCCTCTACTGGGTGCAGTGACCACGTGCGCCATCGAGACCAGTAGACAGCCACATATACGGGACGCGCGAATAGCTGACCATACGCTAGCAGGCCGTCGAGATACGTACGTCTCAGCCTCATTGGTCTCTTAGGCGAGGCGTGATGGCAGTTCTTGACCTCAACCAGAATCTCGGCATGGTCTCGCAGGACTATTCGATAGTCCGGCACTGTGACATTCGCGCCTTCGCGCACGATCAGCGCACCGCCGTCCTCTCTCTTTATGGCCTCGGCCCTCCCGAGGACGGCGACCACGTACCCGAACATCTCTTCGACTCGCCTGCCATGCAATCGCACAGCACTGCCTGACTGCCTTACGGTGCGCTCCAAGAGACTGCTGGAGTCGCCACTGGCCAAGAAGTCCCGCAGTCCTTGTCCGCTTTCCGTTGCCAGGCGAGCGGCAAGGTCAAATGCGTCCGCAGTGACAGGATGTTCTCCACGCCGGGTGAACGTCGGCATCTTGATCTCATTTACCAAGTTTCATGGTGACAATCACCTGTACTACGCCTCACGCGAGTTATGGCAGTTCACGTGGTAGGCGCGCAACGGCTTCTCTCCAAGTGCTAAGAGCTCCAAGACTGAAGCCACGCAGCGCTTTCACGTGCTTCGTACGCGAGAGAACACCGCAAGGCAGTTCGGTAGACCCAAGACAGATGTCGCCTGCCGACGCTCACGCAGCGTTTCCACGAACGCCCGGCTAGCCATCAAGCAACCCGGTCAGTTCGATAGGGAGTTTTGCCTGCACGAGCTCCTGGGCGAGTTTCGCCTTCCAGGCGCCTCCGGCATCCATCTCTACGTACAAAACACCCTGATAGTCAGATGGAAGCTCAACGCCGCCCCTGTGCAAAGCACAGACGTTTGTGCGACCGAGCCTGCCGATGAAGTAACCTAGCTCAAGGATGACATTCTGACGTGCCCTCGGCTTGAGTTCCTCTGCAGCAGTCGCCGTAGCGCCCACGTCGTCTGGAGTGAGTAGGACTACTGCGAAGGCGATATCGCCCGAGTAAGTCTCGAACTTCTCGATAATTGTGCGACCAGCATTTGGCTGCTCATGAAGGATGACGGGCTGTAGCGCGAGTTTCGCAAGGAAGCGCGCCGTCGTCTCCTTAGCCTCACCGTCGTGTCCATGAACGACAAATACCTTGCGTGAACTCGCAGAGGGCGTGGAGCCGGTGGCGACGACCGGCGCAGTCACGTTGGCAGCTGGGTCCGTTGACACTGGGCTCGCGTCGGCTTCCGCCTTCGCCACGAGTCCTTGAAGGTAACCGATGCGAAGAGCGTGCTGTTTATACTCGTCAAAGGTGTGCTGCAATCGCAAGAACGCCTCTGCCTCGCCGGGCCCTAAGGCAGTGCCTAGGAACGAGTAGACTCCTGTCGACCACAGTTCTATCTGCCTTTCGTTGCTCAGGCCCTCCCCCTCGGCGATCAACTTGACGAGGCGCGCCGATATGGCGGTGTTCATCTTTCGCTCGCTCCCAATCAGGGTGAAATACGCGGATTAGAGTGCGCAGCAGTCGTTCGCAGCGCAAGCACTGACGCGCGCGGGAGTCGTCGCCTTCGGGTTATCACGTCGTCGGTCGATAGTCGCTGCGCAAAGCTCGGCGCTCATCGGAGCCGGGGAGCGATACGCAGTCCCAACCGCAGATACTGTCCGGCTCACCCGCCACCTACCGCACCGCAATTGCGGACGGCGCGTGCCAAGTAGGCCCCGACAAAGGCCAAACAGTGCGTCGCTACGTGTACAGCCTCAGGTCGCATTGTGAAATCGTTGAAATGAACGAGAATGCAGCTGAAAACGCAGCCGAAAACGCAATTTCAGTGATTGAGAATGAACTCACAAACGCCGCCTACTTTACAACTTCAGAAGGTCTATTACGAGTGCGCCGCCTGCTACTACTTGACAGATTGCCTCGCCACCACAATGTTGTCGCGTAACGGAGGTGCAATGGCCTACTACCGTTCCGGGGACGGCAAGCAAGGCGAGTATGAGCTGGAGGGCTACTGGATGGACAGAGAGAACGCCCTGCTGGTCAAGGAGACCGCTCGCGGACGATACCATCGCGCCGTCGAGGCGGCGGGACTGGTCACGTTCCAAGAAGCCGCCACGCTCATCCAGCGAGGCGGTAAGCCGGTTTCGCGTATGGCGATCTACAACTGGGCAAAGGAGGGGAAGATTCGATGGGAAAAGGTCCACCCTCGACCTGAATTGGAGGCGGTGAAGGTCATCCGCCTTTCCGAACTTCGGAAGTTCGCGGAGAGGTACGGCTTCGAATGTCGCCCAGTCCCTCGCGGCTTCTTCCCGCCGAAGGAGCGGTGAGCATGAGAGAACGTGCAGAGTGGGAGGTGCAGCATGGGACGCACGAAAGCTGAGATCGAGGCGGAGAACCGCGATCTTCGCGACCTCGTCGGCGGACTCTACGACCTGACGGCTCAGTACCTGGAGCCCGAAGAGTCGGATGATGACGACGAAGACGTCTTCATCGAAGAGGACGAGTAGCCGCAAAAAGCGAACGTGCCCGTCAATCCTGAAGAGACGCGGGCACGTTCGCAGAACCTCACGGAGAATCGACGATGCATCGAGACTCGCGCATTTCCAATTTAGTACAGACACCGAGCGCCGCCAACGGCGACCGACTATTCCGGCGCAGGGATGCCGCCGCGATTCTCGGTGTCTCGATGCGGTGGCTGGAGAACAACAAGGACATTCCAGTCGTGGACCTCGCATCCCCGTCCAGCCGCAAGTCTATGCCACGCTATCGGGAAACCGACCTGAAGGCCTTCATCGCCGGCCGGGCGGCACCAGACGCCGCGGGGAGGTCCTAATGGCTTGGAAACGCGGACGCGTGTACTGGGCGTACCTCCGCCAGCCGGGCGGCCGTCGCAAGCGGATTTCGCTCGGCACGACAGTTCATTCGGTCGCTCGCGAGGCTGAGACCATGCTGGCGCGGCTCGCCGCGCTTCGCGAATGGCCCATCCTACTCGCGGCGCAGACACGCCCCGACGGCATCGGAGAACTTCTCGACGCGTGGCGCAGCGAGGGAGAGCCGTTGGAACGGCATCGCGCGCTAATCTCCGATGCTGATCTTAACACTTTTGTTGACGGGTGGATCTCGTGGGCCGAACGCCGTGCGGGCAAAGCGACGGTCGCGAAGTACAGGAGCCAGTTGCGGGTGCTGATTCCGAGTGGAGTTCCCTTCCCCCGGTCCCGGTTTCGTCGCCGTGACCTCTCGGCGGCTCTGCAGCAGCTCGCGACCAGTGGTTCCACAAGACGGCGATATCATGCCGCGTGGTCCTCGTTCGCCAACTACCTCGTAGAGATCGAGGTAATCGAGCACAACCCGCTCCGCGATATCCGTGCTCCCCGCCCGAACCCTGGACGAACGCAGTTCCTAGACCAAGCCGACCAGCGACGTCTCGTGGAGGCCCAGCCGTCTCCCTACGCAGCGCTTGCTGCCTTGCGTGAAGCCGCCGGTGTCGAGATCAGCGCGGCCCTTCGCGTTCGACGTCGCGATATCTGGGAAACCGAAAAAGTCGTCTTCGTGCTGGGTAGCAAGAACGAGTGGCGTGCGCGGACCGTCATCGTCGAAGACTGGGCGTGGCCCATCCTTCGCCGCGTGTTCGCTGACAAGCTACCTGACGCGTTCGTCTTCGACGGCCTTACGTACGAAGGGGCCCGCAAGGCTCATCGCGACGCGCTGGCGGCGACCGGCCTGAATCCCGAGTACCGCATGCACGACGCGCGCCATAGCATCGCCGTGCGCTGGATGAAGCAGGGCGTCGAGCCCCAGATCATCGCCTCGAACCTAGGCCATCGTGACGCTTCACTGGTTCTGAAGCTCTACGGCCGCTACCAACCGCGCGCCGAAGACCTGCGCCGCGTCCGTGAGCGGGGGGCCGTATGACCACAGACCCCACCGGACTGGTGCCGATCTTGGACACAGTCGAAGCGTTTTCCGACAGCGTGGCCGGTATAGTCAGTCACGTAACTCCTTCTACTGCAACAGTGCCGGGGCCGGGAATCGAACCCGGATGGGATTGCTCCCGAGGGATTTTAAGTCCCTTGCGTCTAGCCAGTTTCGCCACCCCGGCGGAGAACTACGAATGCGGATTTCGGATTCGGATAGACGATACCGATACGGGATAATGATACGGATAGGACGAAGGGCGGGAAGCCACCCGGCCCCCGCCCTTCTGTTGCTTCTCTGTTGTCTCTCTGTTGTTTCTCTGTTGTCTTTCTGCTTCAGAGCGGGAAACGGGACTCGAACCCGCGACCCCAACCTTGGCAAGGTTGTGCTCTACCAACTGAGCTATTCCCGCGTGCACGGAGAATACCAACGTCCCGCCGCCACGGCAACCGGTGGCACGCACTACGCTTCGATCCGCACCCCGTCGTCCGCGCCCACCAGCCAGGTGCGTGGCGCGCGCCCGATGGCGCGCTCGTAGGCGGGCGGCAGCGATTCAGTCAGCGCCTCCAGCGCCGATGCCTCGCCAAACACAATGGCACAGCCGCCCCACCCGGCGCCGGTGAGCCGCGCGCCGGCGATGCCACGCACCGGCCGCACGTGCTCAACGATCCAGTCGAGCTCGGGCGTCGAGCAGTCGTAGTCGTCGCGCAGCGACGCGTGCGACGCGTTGGCCTCGGCCCCGGGAAAACCTGCCCCGCTCGCCAGTGCTTCCGCCACGCGCCGCACCCGCTGGCACTCGGAAACCACGTGTCGGGCACGGCGGCGCGGCACATCAGGCATTTCCGCGGCCTCCACCTGCTCGAGCGACGCCGACGCGAGCGTGGCGGTCTCCGGCGCCAAGCGCTGAATCGCGGCGAGCGCGGTCTGGCACTCGGCGACGCGTTCGCTGTACGCCGACGCGCGCAGGCTGCGCGGCGTGGCGGTGTCCACCACGAGCACCCGCTCCGCAAACGGCACCGGCGTCATCTGCACCGGCGCAAACTGCATCAGCATCGCGTGGCCCTGCTCACCGCACGCCGCCGAAAGCTGGTCCATCGCGCCGCACGGCACGCCCACGAATTGCCGCTCCGCCCGCTGGCACTCGAGGGCCAGCGCCACCGGCTCGGCGTCGAGGCCGAGCGCGGAGCGCACGGCAAAATCAAAGGCGACTTCCAGCGCCGCCGACGAACTGAGTCCGCTCCCCGACGGAATGTCGCTTGCCACGGCGACATCGAGTCCCGGCACGTTGATGCCGACGCCCACCAGTTGATCGAGCACGCCTGAGGGATAGTCTGTCCATTTTCGGCGCCGCGCGAGCTTGCCGTGGTCGATGCGCAGCACGCCGCCCGTCCCCCCCGAGTTGATGTGCGTCACCCGGGCGCCGTCGCGCACGCGAACAGCCACCGCCGTGCGCCGTTGAATGGCGATCGGCAGGGCGATGCCGCCATTGTAGTCGACGTGCTCGCCAATCAGGTTCACGCGTCCAGCCGCCGACACCACGAGCGTCGGGTCGCCGCCAAACGATTTCGCAAAGAACCGGCGCGCGTCCTCCGCCACGGCGCGCCCGGCCTCCCGCGCTGTCACGGGCGCACTCCGAACGCGTGCACGCTGAACCATGTGGCGTAGGCGAGCAATCCGGCGAGTGCCGCGTCGCCGCCGCCGGCGGTGCCCACCCCGTCACTCTGCACGCGCTCGCTCGCCACGCCCAGTGATAGCGGCGCCCGCCGCAGCCAGGCGAGCACTTCCGCCGCATCGGGGCCCATCAGCCGGGCAATTTGCTGCGCGAGCATCGTCGGCTCCGGTACCTGCTTGGCGGTGCGCCGGTACGTCGAGTCGCTGCGCTCGACGGTCTCGTAGAGCGGGAGCCACAGTGCCGACCCCACCGGATCGTCCGCCTCGCTCACCCGCCCCGCCAGATCGCTGGCGGCAACAAACGCGGACTTCGCTCCACCGGGGGCGAAATGCCGGCGCAGCGCCGCGCGCACGCCCTCAGGATCCTGCAGCCCCTTGGCCGCCTCTTCGTCGAGCGTTCGCTTGAGGCAGTCGAGCGCGTATGCGGTCACCGCGTTGCCGTGCAGCGTGAACGGCAGCGCCGCGCGACCACCGCCGAGCGTGACTTCGGTGTGGTACAGCGGATGGTCCTTGTCGCGCCGCGCCGCCAGATCGTCGCTCGACACGTACAGCGTGTCCGCCAGCACGGGCTCTTCGACCACCCGATCATCATTGGTGTCGCGAATGTAGCGGTCCACCGCTATGGCATACGCCGAGCATCCTTCGAGCGTGAAGCCCGGCTCAAAGAGCGTGCCGTCGAAGTAGTGGATTCCCTGCCCCGGCGCGTAGCCGTGCAGTTCGCACGCCCGCAGGATCAGTTCGCGCGCCAGCGACGGATCAGCTAGCTGCACCGCCGGAATCGTCCAGCACAGCGCCTCCCAGTCGCGGATCGTCACGCCGGCCGGATGCCACGGCGCGCGACTGCGCACCAAGTAGTACTGCGCGTCGTCGAGGGCGCGCGCCACGCCATAGAAATAGGCGAACAGCAGGTTGCGGTTGACGAGCAGGTCGAGCGACTCGGTGCCGGTGCTCTGCTCCAGCGCGCGCAACGCCTCGCGGGTGGCGGCGAGCAGGGCGCGCCAGCCGCGGCGGCGGAGCACTCCCAGGATGGCCTGCGCCCCGTCACGCTCGGGTCCGGCGCCTACGTAGAAGGCGCACTCGACGCGCGAACCGCCTTCAACCGTAAACTCGCGCGCGATGCGATAGCTCGGCTCGGGCCCCTCGCGAATGGCAATCTCGCCGCTCTCATCGCTCGCAATGGCGAGCGCGGCGAGCCCCGGGGCATTAGCCCCGTCGAGCACCACCGCCCCGTCGGCTCCGGCGCTGATGCGCGAGGCATCTTCGAGCGCCCGCGGGGTGCGCACGCGCACCTGACGATGCCCGAGCGCGCCCTCGAGGGCCAGCGTAATGTGCCGCGCCGTCGCACCCCGGTTCTCGACGGTCAGCGCGTACACCGCCCCCGCCATGTCGGCGTCGAGCCCGTACGGGGCGAACAGCGTGCCGCGAATGATCAGGTCGCCGACGGCCGCCGTGAACGTCGGCAGCCAGTTGAAGGCGCGCTCCCACACGATCCCGCCGCGGGCGAGTTCGATGCGCTCGCCGTCCACGCTCAGCACCGGACGCGCCAGCGCGGGACCATTGCCCGTCAGAAAGTCGGCGCTTCCCGCAAACTCCACCGCCGACCGCGCCCCCCGGTGCAGCGCGCCAAGCGCGTGAACCGCGCCGTCCACGGGGTGTACGCATGGCAGGGCAACCCAATGATTACCGGTGACCTGCCAGGGGATGCTTGGGAGCGAAGGTTCGGGCATTAGGTTTCAGAGTTGCTGGAGACAAGCCAAACTTAGCGGGTTCCCATTTGCACCGCCCATTCGAGATGGTCCACCGGAGACTCGTCACGCGCGCGCTGAGCGCGCTCGTCGCCCTGCTGGCGGTCGCGTCGCCCGCGGCGGCCCAGCGGGCGCTTGGCATCGGCGGTGACGCCTCCACGCTCCCCGTGGGCACCGCGCGCGTCAGCGCCGGCATCGTGTGGGACCGGGCCAACGAACGCTACGATGGCGACGGCACGCTTCGCTCGCTCGGCGCCAATGCCAGCGCCGCGTCGTGGAACGGACGCTACGACGCGCGCCTTGCATCGGCGTCGCCGCTCGTCGCCTCACTCTCCGGCTTCGCGGGCTTCGATCCGTCACTCGGCGTCCTGTCGATTGGCCGCCGCGATGCCGCGCAGGATGCCGCCCTTGGCGTGGAACTCGGCGTCCTCCGCCGCCTCACCGTCGGCGCGCGCCTCGTGGCGGCCAGTCACGCCATTGAGCCCAACCTCGTGCTGAACGCCGGACGCGTCGAAGGCACGATGGGCTTCAACCCGGCGTGGGCCAACAGCGCGGCCCGCACACGCAATGCGACGCTCGTGGCGCAATTCGACAGCGCCGTCGCGCAAACGGGCCGCCGCATCACGCAGTGCCAGGCCACGCCCGCAGCCGCCGGCTGCGCGCCCGTACTCGCCAACGTCGCGGGCGCACAGACCCTCGTCGGCCAAGCGACAACGTTTGCGACGGCGCTCAACCAGCTCTACGGCGGACGCGCCGGCGCGGCGGGGCTGCCGTTTGTGCCGCTGGCCAACAGCGCGGCGCAGGCGGCCATCAACCAACGCATCCTCGGCTTCCGCGATCAGTTCGTTGCCTTTGGCAACAACGCGCTCGACACACAGGGGCCGTCGGCCGCCGCGCTCTTCTCGCGCGCCGATGTCGACACGCTTCTCGCCGATTCGCTCTACGGCTACCTGATGCGTCCCGTGCGCACCGTTCACGCCTACGGCCTCGGCGACGTGAGCGTGCACGCGAAGGCCCGTGTGTTCGACATGGTCGGCGACGACACATCGAGCATCCACGGCTTTGCGGTTCGCCAGGCGGTGGCCGCGTCCGTGCGACTCACGGGCAGTTCGACGCCCGATCCCAGCGAACCGTTTGCCCCCGTGACCGGCGACCGCGAGCGCGGAATCGCGCTGCAGTCGTTCACCGACCTGTTCTACAGCGAACGCTGGTCGGCGACGGTCGTGGTTGGCATCGAACAGTCCGCTAGCGCCGACTACGTGACGCGCGTCGCGGCCGCCGACAGCCCCGAGGTTGGCGGGGTGCCGTTCCCGTTCGTGCCCGCATCTCGCGAGCTGCGCGTTTCGCGCCAGCCCGGCTCGCGTCTCGACGTGGCGGTCACGCCGCGCGTGGCCATCACGCGCAATATTCGCCTCGGCGCGACGTGGAGCCTGGCGCGTCAGGAAAAGGACAGCTGGAGTTTGGCGGGGCCTGCGGGCGCCGGCGGTGCCACGGCAGCCGACCTGACCGCGTGGACGACGGCCACCGACTGGTCGGAGCAGCGCCTGTCGGTTGGCGGCACGTACTCCACGGTCGAAGCGGTGCGTCGCGGCCACGCGCGCGTGGCTTTTGACGTGACGTACGAACACCAGCAGACGGTTTCCGGCAGCGGATGGCGCGTGGCGCATCTCAACCGCGACCTCGTCACGGTGCGCTGGTATCGATCGCTCTGGGGGCGCCGCTAGGCGCCACGCCCCCGCGCCCCTCGGCGCGGTTCATCTTGTGGCGGTCGTACGGCGGCGCCGGCGTGCAGCTGCTCCCGCGCGTGCGCGCGGCTCGTGGCGCTGTCGGCGTCGCCGCCCAGCATGCGCGCCACTTCCTCGACTCGCGCGTCGCCCTCGAGCACCTCGATGTCGGCGGTGGTCACGCCGTCCTTGGCGCCCTTGTGCACGCGAATGTGATGGTGCGCGCGGGCCGCGATCTGCGGCAGGTGCGTGATGGCGAACACCTGATGGTGCTCGGCCACGCGGCGCATCGCGTCCCCCACTTGCTGCCCCACTTTGCCGCCAATCCCGGCGTCGACTTCGTCGAAGATGAGCGTCGGTACGCGGTCCACTCCGGCAAGAATCGTCTTGAGAGCAAGCATCACGCGCGCGAGTTCGCCACCCGACGCCACGCGCGAGAGCGCGCGCGCCTCGTGGCCGACGTTGAGCGCGACGCGGAACTCGACATCTTCGGCGCCGACGGCGCCCGGCTCGTCGCGCGCGGTCAACACCACCTGGAATCGCCCGTCCTCGAGTCCGAGGCCCGGGAACTGGGCCTCGACTTCCTTGGCGAGTCGTGACGCCGCCTTTTGGCGCACCTTGGTGAGCGCGGCGGCGGTCGCCCGCAGCGCCGCGTCCGCGGTGGCCACGCTCTCTTCAAGGCCGCGCAGGTCGAGGGCCGCCGTGTCGAGCAGCGACAGCTCGGCGCGCGCTTCGCGCCCAGTCTCGAGCGCCGACGCAACCGTCCCCCCGTACTTCTTCAGCAGGCGGAACAGCACATCGCGCCGGCGATCCACCTCGGCGAGCCGGTTGGGGTCGTGCTCCACCGTCTCCGCGTAGGCGGATACCTCGCGGGCCAGCTCTTCGAGGGCGTAGTAGGCCGCGTCGTACAGCTCCTGCAGACGGTCGACCGACGGGTCGATGCGCTGCAGCGCGGCCAACGGCTTCTGCAGGTGGCCAAGCTGGGCGAGCACCGACGCGTCCTCGCCCTCGAGCACACCCGAGAGTTCGCCGGCCAGCGCGCGCAGTTCCTCGGCGTGCGTCAGGCGCCGCGCTTCGTCTTCGAGCTTCTGCTCCTCGCCCTCGACGAGCTTCGCGTCGGAGATCTCGTGCGCCACGTGCCGCAGATAGTCGGCTCGCTTCTGCGCGGCATCACGGCGCGCCACGAGGTCGGCCACCGCATGCCGCGCGTCGGCAAGCGTGGCGTGGGCGCGGGCCACCGCCGCCGTCTGGCCCTGCGCGCCGGCGAAGGCGTCGAGGATTCGCCGCTGCGCCTCGGCGTCGAGCAGCGACTGCGCCTCGTGCTGGCTGTGCACGTTGACCAGCGCGCGCCCAACGTCCGCCAGCACCGCGGCGGTCACCGCAGTGCCGTTGATCCACGCCCGCGCGCGCGCGCCGCTGGCGGCCGCCACTTCGCGCTTGAGCACGAGCAGCCCGTCGTCGCAGTCGATGCCGCGCTCGTCGAGCTGGGCGCGCAGTTCGGGCGCATCTCCCAGCTCGAACGTCCCCTCCACCACCGCGCGGTCAGCCCCGGGACGCACGAGATCGGCAGTCGCCCGTTCGCCGATCAGCAGGCCTAGCGCGCCGACAATGATGGACTTCCCCGCCCCCGTTTCGCCCGACAGCACGTTCAGCCCCGGCGCCAGCGGCAGCACCACGGCGTCAATGATGGCGAAGTTGCGAATGCGGAGTTCAGTGAGCACGCAACGGCAGAAGGTAGAGGGTGGAAGGTAGAGAGTAGTCAGTGAGTCTCAGGTCGCTAATCGCAATCAAGAATCGCGATCACAAATCTCAATCCTGAGTCCCAGTCCTGAATCTCCCTTACCCGTCTCGCTCAACCAGCCCGCCCCACCCCATCTTCTCGCGCAGTCGACCGAAGAACGTCGTGTCGTCCATGCGCACGATGCGCACCGGCTGCGGCGAGCGGCGCACGAGGAGCCGCTGGTTGGGACCCAGCTTGGTGCCGACCTGGCCATCGACCGTCACCAAAACCTCCTCGGGCGCATCTTCCGGTTGCACTTCGATCACCGCCTCGGCCGGCAGGACGAACGGCCGCATAGCGAGCGTGTGCGCGGCAACTGGCGTGACGACGATCGACTCCAGCGACGGATCGACGATCGGGCCGCCGGCCGACAACGAGTACGCGGTGGAGCCCGTCGGTGACGACACGACGATTCCGTCCGCCGTCATCGAACCCAGTCGCTCGCCGCTCACTGTCAGCGTGAGGCGCAGCACGCGCGCAAATCCGCCCTTGTGCAGCACCACGTCGTTGAGCGCGCGCAGGCGCGCACCGGCCGTCCCCAGCGCATCGTGCCACTGCGCCTCCAGCGCCATCCGTTGTTCGGCCACGAACTCGCCGCGGGCGAACCGCGGCAGCAGTCCCGCGAAGTCCTGCGCGCGGCACGTCGTCAGGAAGCCCAGCTTGCCGAGGTTCACGCCGAACACCGGCGCCGACGAGTGCCCAAGCAGTCGCGCGGCGCGCAGCAGCGTGCCGTCGCCCCCAAACGCGAGGATGGCGTCGAGGTGCGCCGTGTCGTGCAGAACCGCCGCGTCGCGCCCGGCGAAGGGCAGCAGTTCACGTTCGAACGCGAGATCGAGTCCGAGCGCCGGCGCCTGCGCCACGAGGTGCCCGACGAGCGCACCGAGTCCGTCGTGCCGGAAGTGGCCAATGACGCCGATGCGCATGGTCAGCCTGCCATCGCCGCGGCGCTGTGGAGGGCGCGCACCTTGGCGGCGATGCCGGCGGCGTCCAATCCGCACTCCGCCAACTGGCGGGCACGGGAGGCGGCGTAGATCACACGATCAGGGACGCCGTGAGCAATTACCCGCACCGACGGATCGCGCGTTGCCACGATTGCCGCGAGATACGCGCCGAAGCCGTTCACGACCGTCCCCTCCTCCACGACGAGCAGCGTCTTGTGCTCGTGCAGCAGCGCATCGAGCGAGGCGCCGTCGATGGGCTTGAGGAAACGACAGTTCACCACGGTCACGTCGATGCCTTCCTTCGCCAACTCGTCCGCGGCGCGCACCGACTGCGCCACCATCGTGCCGACCGCGAGCACCGCCACCTCATCGCGTCCGCGGCGCGCCACGTCCCAGCTTCCGTACGGCACCGCTTCGATCGTTTCCGCCGCGCCGACCAGATCGGGTGACGCGTCGCGCGGATACCGGATGCTGAACGGATTGTCGCGATGCGCGATCGCCGTCCGCAGCAGGCCAATGAGTTCGGCGCCGCTCGCCGGCGCCGTCACTGTCATGCCCGGGATGGCGAGCATATAGGCGATGTCGTACAGCCCCGCGTGCGTCTCGCCATCCTCGCCCACCAGTCCCGCGCGATCGAGGCAGAAGATCACGGGCAGGTGCTGGATGGCGACGTCGTGAATGATGTTGTCGTAGCCGCGCTGCAGGAACGTCGAATAGATGGCGGTGACCGGACGCGCCCCCTGCGTCGCCATACCGGCGGCGAACGTCACCGCGTGCCCCTCGGCGATGCCCACGTCGAAGAACCGGGTCGGATGCGCCTTCTGCACCAGGTTCACCCCCGTGCCGCTCGGCATCGCCGCCGTGATCGCCACGAGCGTCGGGTCCTCCGCCATCAGCTCCGACAGGCCGCGGCCGAACACCGTCGTCCAATTCGGGTTCGCGGTCGAGGCGTGAATCACCTTGCCGGTGGCCGGATCGTGCCCCGGCGGCAGGGCGTGCCATTTCTCGCCGTGCTCGCCCGCCGGGAAGCCGCGCCCCTTCTGCGTGATGACGTGCACCAGGCGCGGCCCCTTGAACTCGCGCATCGCGCGGAACGTCTCGATCATCTGATCAATGTCGTGTCCGTCGATGGGGCCGAAATAGCGGAACCCGAACTCCTCGAACAGTACGCCGGGCGTCAGGAACATTTTCACGCTCTCTTCCCACCGCTTGACCACGGCGCCGATGTCGTGGATGGCGCCCTTGCCCTTGTCGTGCTGCTCGAAGATCTGTCCAAGGCTGCTGCGCACGCGGTTGTACAGCGGATTGCGCTGCACCGACGTGAGATACCGGTGCATCGCGCCGACGTTGGGCGCGATCGACATCTCGTTGTCGTTGAGCACCACGATGATGTCGCGGTCAGAGGCGCCCGCGTTGTTGAGCCCCTCGTACGCGAGGCCGCTGCCCATGGAGCCGTCGCCGATGATGGCCACAACCTTGAAGTCGTCGTGATTCAGGTCGCGTCCGGCAGCGATGCCGAGGGCGGCCGAGATCGACGTCGCCGCGTGGCCGGCGCCAAAGGCGTCATACTCGCTCTCGCTGCGCTTCAGGAATCCCGACAGCCCGCCTTCCTGCCGCAGGGTCGACATCCGGTCCCGGCGCCCCGTGAGCACCTTGTGCGGATACGCCTGATGCCCGACGTCCCAGACGAACTGATCGCGCGGCGCGTCGAACGCGTAGTGCAGGGCGATGGTCAGCTCCACGACACCCAAGCCGGCGCCAATGTGGCCGCCGGTAGCCGAACAGGTCTCGATAAGAAACTCCCGCACCTCATCGGCGAGCTGCTTGAGCTCGGGCGACGAGAGGCCCTTGAGGTCCGCGGGGGAGTTGATGCGAGAAAGAACAGTCATGGAGAAGCGGTTTAAGACTAGAGAAATCTATACGCGCCGCGCGGGGGCGGCGTGTCAGGAGCGACGCGCCACGATGTACCGGGCGGTCGCCTCGAGCGAGGGCGTCAGCACGCCGGCGCCGGCGAGCGCGTTGCACCCTTCCTGCACCAGCGATTCAGCGCGGGCAATTGCCCCATCGACGCCCAGCAGCGCCGGATACGTGCTCTTCTGAAAGGCAACATCCTTGCCGGCCGTCTTGCCAAGCTCGTCGCTGGTCGCCGTGACATCCAGCACGTCATCCGCGATCTGAAAGGCGAGTCCGATGCAGCGGCCATATCGGCCAAGGGCCGCTAACGTGTCGGCCGGTGCCAACGCGGCCCGCGCCCCGATCTCCACCGAGGCTTCAATCAGCGCCCCCGTCTTGCAGCGGTGGATGCGCTCGAGCTGATCGTACGACAGATGCTGCCCCTCGCCCTCGAGGTCGAGCAGCTGGCCGCCAATCATCCCACCGGCCCCAGACGCGCGCATCAGCACACGCACAATATCAGCGGTCGTACCCACGTCGAGGCCGAGCCCGATGGCGGCATCCCATGCCGCGCGGGCGGCGAGCGGAACCATGGCCATGCCCGCCGCCGTCGCCACAGACACGCCAAACGCCTTGTGCACTGTTGGCCGACCACGGCGCAGGTCGTCGTCGTCCATGCACGGCAGATCGTCGTGCACCAGCGAGTAGGCGTGCACCACCTCCACCGCCGCAGCCAGCGGCGCCACGTCGCCAACGCCCCCGCACGCCTCGTACGTGAGCATCACCAGCACCGCGCGCAGCCGCTTGCCCTCGCCGGTGATCGAGTAGCGCATCGCCTCGCCCACCTGCCCGCCGATGGCCGGCAGCGAGCGGTCGCAGAGCGCGTCGAGCGCCTGTGCCACGCGCGCCCGCGCCGCCGTGAAGTCGGGAGCCGTGCTGCTAGCCGGCATCGCGCTCCTCGAGCGCCCCATTCGCCTGCTCCACCAGCGTCGTCACCCGCCCTTCCGCCTTCGCCAGCGCCTCGGAGGCGGCGCGCAGACGCGTGATGCCCTCCTCGACGAGCGCCAGCGACTCGTCGAGCGACAGGTCCGCGCGATCGAGCGCCTGCGCAATCTGCTCCAGGCGTTCCAGATCCTGTTCGAAGCTCATTTCGCCGTTCCTCCCGCCGTTGGCGGCGCGCCCGGGCGCACGCCCGACACCACCGCGTCCACTTGCCCGTCGCGCAGCACCAGTGCAAATGCCTGCCCTGCCGCGAACGCCGCCGCCGACCCCAGCGCGTGTCCCTGAGCGTCGCGCGCCACCGCGTAGCCGCGCGCCAGGGTGTTGAGCGGACTCAGCGCGTCGATTCGAGCCGCCACCTGCTGCACGCGTGCGCGCCGGCGTTCCACGGTGCGCCCCGCGCGCAACGACAGGTCGTTCGCCAATCGCCGCAGATCACGGCGCGCGTTCACCACCCGCCGTTCCACCGCCGCGCCCATCATCCGTTGCAGCGACTCCAGCCAGTCGACGAGCTCGGCGAGCACGGGCACCGCCGCCTCCGCCGCCGCCGACGGTGTCGCGGCGCGCAGGTCGGCCACAAGGTCGGCAATCGTGACGTCCACTTCGTGCCCGACCGCGCTGATCGTCGGTATCGGACAGGCGGCGATGGCCCGCGCCACGTCCTCGCTGTTGAACGCCCACAGGTCCTCGCGCGACCCACCGCCGCGCCCGACGATCACCACGTCGGCGCCCTTCCACCGCCCCACGCGCTGCAGCGCCGCCACCAGCGACGCCGGCGCCGCCTCGCCCTGCACCGCGGCCGGCACGATGATGACGTCCACCGACGGGTTGCGCCGCGCGATGACTGACCGAATGTCGTGCAGCGCCGCGCCGTCGGCGCTCGTCACCACGGCTACGCGCCGCGGGAAGCGCGGGATCGGCCGCTTGCGCGAGGGGTCGAGCAGTCCGTCCTTCTCGAGTCGCTTGCGCGTCTCCTCAAATGCCTTGCGCCACAGCCCTTCGCCCTCGGCCTCCATGGCGCGCACGATGAACTGCATGCGCCCCTGGGCAGGATAGACCGTGAGCTGGCCGCGCGCCATCACCTGCATCCCTTCGTCCGGCTGCGCCGGAATGCGATGCGTGTCGCCAGCCCACACCACGCACTGCACCGAGGCCGACGCGTCCTTGAGCGTGAAGTACCAGTGGCCGCTCGAGTAGCGCTTGAAGCCCGACACCTCGCCGCGAATCCAGACCGGCGGAATGCCTCCCTCGAGCACCGCCTTGGCGAGCGTCGTGAGGTCGAGCACCGAGATGGCCGATTCGGCCGTCTCTCCCGGGACCGCGTCCCGCCGCGTCACCTCGGACGCATCAATAGAACCGGCGCCGTCAAACAACGACGGCGCCGTCCCGCGCCGCGGCGTGCTGCCGCGGCGGCTGTTCACTTCATGCCCTGCGCGGCGGCGCGCACCGTGTTCTTGAGCAGCATCGCAATGGTCATCGGGCCGACGCCGCCCGGCACCGGGCTGATCTTCGACGCCACATTCTTCACCGCGTCAAACGCCACGTCGCCGACAATGCGATACCCCTTCTTCTGCGACGGGTCGTCCACACGGTTAATGCCGACGTCAATCACCACCGCCCCCGGCTTCACCATGTCGGCCTTCACGAACTCCGGCTTGCCGATGGCGGCAATCAGGATGTCGGCGCCGCGCGTGACCGCCGCGAGGTCCTTGGTCTTCGAGTGGCAGACTGTCACCGTCGCGCTCGCGTTGACGAGCAGCGAGGTCATCGGCTTGCCGACGATCGTCGAGCGGCCGAGCACCACTGCATTCGCCCCCTGCACCCTGCACCCTGCACTTTCCAGCATCACCATCACACCCGCCGGCGTGCACGGCGCAAAGCCGCTCTTCTCGCCGATCCAGATGCGGCCGACGTTCACCGGATGGAAGCCGTCCACGTCCTTCTCGGCGGCAATGCGCAGGATGACGGCCTGCGGATCGATGTGCTTGGGCGGCGGCATCTGCACCAGGATGCCATGCACCGTGGGATCGGCGTTCAGCTTGTCGATGAGCGCCAGCAGGTCGGCCTGCGGCGTGTCGGCCGGCAGGCGGATGGTCTGGCCGTTCATCCCGGCTTCGATGCAGGCCTTCTCCTTGGAGCGCACGTACACGGTGCTCGCCGGATCGTCGCCCACGAGCACGACGGTCAGTCCCGGCGTCACGCCGCGCGCCTTCAGCGCCTCGACTTCGCGCGCCACCGCGGCGCGCACCTGCTTGGCGATGGCAACGCCATCGATCAGTTTGGCGGCGTCGACGCCGTCCAGTACGTTAGCGGGCAATGTCCACAGTCCTCTTTTCACGGATGGCGACAACCTTGATCTGCCCCGGATACTGCAGCTCCGCTTCCACACGACGCGCGATCTCGTCGGTCAGCGACTGCATCCGCAGATCGTCCACATCCTCGGGGTTCACAATCACGCGAACTTCGCGTCCCGCCTGAATGGCGAACACGCGGTCCACGCCACGGTAGCTCGAGGCGATCTTCTCCAGCCCCTCGAGCCGCTTCACATACGTCTCAAACGCCTCGCGGCGCGCGCCGGGGCGCGATCCGCTGATCGCGTCGGCCGCCTGCACCAGCACCGACTCCTCGCTCTCGTGCGGCACGTCGTCGTGGTGCGCGGCAATGCAGTTCACCACGAACGGATTCTCGCCGTACTTGGTGGCCATCTCCACGCCCAGCTGGACGTGCGTTCCCTCGTGCTCGTGGGTCATCACCTTGCCGAGGTCGTGCAGCAGCGCGCCGCGCTTGGCGAGCGCCACGTCGAGCCCCAGCTCGCTCGCCATAATGCCGGCGAGGTAGGCGACTTCCTTGGAATGGTCGAGGATGTTCTGCCCGTACGACGTACGCCACTTCATGCGCCCCACCAGCTTGATCAGCTCGGGGTGCAGGCCGTGGATGCCCACATCGTACGCGGCGCGCTCGCCGGTTTCGACAATGCCGGCATCGATTTCCTTGCGGGCCTTCTCCACCACCTCTTCGATGCGCCCCGGATGGATGCGGCCGTCCTCGATGAGCCGCGCCAGCGCCAGGCGCGCCGTCTCGCGGCGCACCGGATCGAAGCACGAAATCACCACCGTGTCCGGCGTGTCGTCGATGATCACGTCCACGCCCGTCGCCAGTTCGAACGCGCGGATGTTGCGCCCCTCGCGCCCGATGATGCGCCCCTTGATCTCGTCCTTCGGCAGGGGCACCGCGGTCTGCGTGATCTCGCTCGTGTGCTCGGCGGCGATGCGCTGCACGGCGAGCGCGACAATCTTCTTCGCCTCGCGGTCGGCGTTGCGCTTGGCCGTCTCGCGGATCTCGCGAATCTTGTTGGCGGCGTCGGCGTGCGCCTCTTCCTCGATGCGGCGGATCAGCTCGGCCTTGGCTTCCTGCGCCGACAGCCCGGCCACTTGCTCGAGGCGGCGGCGTTCGTCGGCGACCATCTTGTCCAGCTCGGCCTGCCGCTCCTCGACGCCCTTCTCCTTGCGCCCGAGGTCGCTGGCCCGCCGACCAAGGTCGCGGTCGCGCGTCTCCAGCAGCTCGACCTTCTTGTCGAGCTGCGTCTCGCGGTCGAGCAGACGCTTCTCTTCGAGTTCAATCTCCCCGCGGCGGTGGCGCGCTTCAGCCTCCCACTCCTCGCGGGACTTCATCACATCTTCCTTGCCGGCCAGAATCGCCTGTTTCTTCAGCGCATCGGCGTCGCGCTCGGCGTCGCCGACGATCCGCTTGGCCATCTGTTCGGCCGTCTCGCGCGCGGCATTTCGCGCATCCCGCTCCGCCGTTGCGCCTTGCTTCCTGCCCACAACCCACGTGACGGCACTGACAACGAGCCCGCCGGCAATGAGGGCGATGATCGTCAAAGACATTTGTTATGCTCCAGGGGGGCGGCGCCAACCCAGGCGTCGCTATATGTGAACGGTCTGGAGCACCCAGCGCAGCAGAAGCAGGACATGGGCAAAACGCCCGACCGACCGGGCCCCGACGAAAGGGGCGCAGCGGGGCGAGCTAACTGCCGAGGCCACTTGCACCTACGCGCTCGTGATCCGAGACGCATAAAGAAGGTACAGGCGAGAGGGCGGCAAGGCAACGGAGACACCGGCCTTTGGAACGGGGAGGAGGTAGGGGCGTAGGTCGGGGACCAGAGACACGCGAGGGGGACGAGGCCGTCAAAGCGCCTCTCCCCCCTCGTTCCCACTCCCTCGTCTCAACCCTGCGCCTCTACCTCCTCCCCGTTCCAAGGAAGTTCAGGCCGAAGGCGTCCTCTTCCCCGGCGGCAACCATCTCTTCAACTCCCCCGACAGCGTCCGCATCGCGTCCGCCGCATCCGCCTGGGCCTGCTTGGCCTCGAACAGTTCGTCCGTAATCTGTAGGGCGGCCAAAATGGCGGCCTTGTGCGACTCCACTACCGACGCGTTTTCGAGCACTTCGCGGATCTTGCCGTCCACATATGCGGCGACCGCTCGCGTGTGATCGGGCGGCGAGTCGGATCGGATGTTGTAGTCCTCGCCGCAGATCGTCACGCGCGTGCTGTGCTTGATGGTGCTCACGGCTCGCCCTCCAGCACATGTTGTTGCCGCATGAACCGCACCTGCTCGAGCATCTTCATCGTCTGCGTCTCGGCGTCCTGCAGGCGCTCGCGAAGCCGGGCGTTTTCGGCCTCGAGCTGCGCCACGCGCTCCTCGGCGGCAAGCGGCGCCGCGGTGGGCGCGCCCGTCGCGATCGCCTTGAGCCGCTGCTCCGCGGTGAGCGCGCGCTTGCGGAACGCCACCAGCTCCTCACCGACTTGATAGATGAGGAACTGCAATTCCTGAAACGCGGCGATATCAGGCCGTACGGGGTTTGACACCGAGCTGGTTCTCCAGGGACTTGAGCAGTTGCGACCGGCGCCCGTCGATCTCCTTGTCGCGTAGAGTGCGCTCCGGATGCCGGAAGGTCAATCGCCACGCGATCGAGCGCATCCCGTCCGGCACGCCCGCGCCGCGGAACTCGTCAAACACCACCAGCGATTCCAGCATGTCGCCGCCGCTCGTGCGCAGCACACGCTCCACCTCGGCCGCGCGCATCGCGTCGGGCACTAACAGCGCCAGGTCAAAGGCGGCAGCCGGCGTCACCGGCAGCGGTGTGTAGCGAACGGCCGGAGCGGGCGGCGCCATCGGCGGACGGACGCCGGCGTGCGCCGACGTTCGGGGCTTGGCCACATACGCCAGCGGCATCTCGCCGAGCGTGAGTTCAACGCCAAACGCCGGCGTCGCCCACACCGGTGCATCGAGCGCCACGCGCGTCACCGCGCCCACAACGCGCTCGCCCGCTGCGATCGTCCACAGCGCGCCGTCGTCGCCCGGCACGAGCGTCACCGCCACGCCAGGGAACGCCGCACGCGCCACCCGCTCGGCCAGCCCCTTGACATCCCACGCATCGATCGCCGCCGGCGCGCCATCGGCGAAATGCTGCGGATGCCGCGCCCCCATCATGAGCACCCCGACGCGCACTTCCTCCAATACACCCTGCCCCTTCCCCTTCCCCAAGAATACTGATCCCACTTCAAACATCCGGATATCGCCCAGCATGCGCGTGAGATTGTACTCCGCGCGCCGCGCCAGCGACTCGAGAATCGTCGTCCGCAGATGCGGCTCGTCATCCGCCAGCGGGTTCGTCACGCGCCAATGCGACGCGTCGTCGCCCTTCACGAACGGCATTGGCCGCACTTCGGCCAGCCCCGCGCCCACCAGCGCGTCGCGCACGCGACGCCCCGTGAGATAGAGTGGATGGTCGGGCACGGTTGTGGGCCGGTACGCTTCAATCGTATCCGGCAGTTTGTCGTAGCCGTGGAGTCGCGCGACTTCCTCAATGAGATCCACTTCGCGCGTGACGTCGTTCCGCCACGAGGGAGGCGTGACCGTCAGCGCCTCGCCCGCTGGCTGCACGGCGAACCCGACACTCGTTAGATACTGCGTGATGAGCGCCAGGCTCACCTCGGCGCCGAGCACCGTGCGCACGCGCGAGGGACGCAGCGCCACCGCGGAGCGCGGCGCCGGCTCGGCCCCCACGCCCAGAATGCCGCCGTCGACCCTGCCGCCGGCCACCGCGATGATCATTCCGATCGCCGCGCGCATCGCACTCACCAGCCCCGCCGGGTCGATCCCGCGCTCAAAGCGATAGCTCGCGTCGGTCGACAGCCCCAGCGCGCGCCGCGTCTTGCGGGTCCGCCGCGGATCGAAGTACGCGACCTCGAGGAACAGGTCGGTGGTGGTGCCTTTCACTTCGGTGTTCTCGCCGCCCATCACGCCCGCCACCGCGATGCTGTGCGTGGCGTCGGCGATCATCGTCATCTCCGGCGTCAGCGCGCGCTCCACGCCGTCGAGTGTCCTGATCTTCTCGCCGGCGCGCGCGCGGCGAATCACCACCGTCTGCTCCGCCAGCGTGCCGAGATCGAACGCGTGCATCGGCTGGCCGAGCCCGTGCAGAATCGCATTGGTGACGTCCACCACGTTGTTGATCGACCGTACGCCCGCCGCTTCCACGCGCTCGCGCAGCCACGCGGGACTCGGCGCCACGGTGATGCCGCGAATCACGGCGCCGAGGTACTGCGGACATCCGTCGGCGTCCTCCAGCCGCACCGTGGCGCCGCCTCCGCGCACTTCGCGCGCGTCGCGCGTCACGTCCACCACTGGCGCCGCGTGCGCGGCGTCGGGATTCACCATCGGTACGCCAGTGAGCGCGCTCAGTTCGCGCGCCACACCAAGGTGCGAGAGCAGGTCGGGTCGATTGGGCAGCACGTCCAGCACTAGCCGCACGTCGCCCAGCGGCAGCACCTCGAGCAGCGGCGTGCCCGGCGCGGCATCGGTGGTCAGTTCGAGAATGCCGGCGTGATCCTCGCCGAGGCCGAGCTCGGCCGCCGAGCAGAGCATCCCGTTGGACGTGAAGCCGCGGATCTTCTTCTTCTCGATCTTGAACCCCGCCGGCATCATCGTGCCGCTGCGCGCAAACGGATACACCGCGCCCGCCGTCACGTTGGGCGCGCCGCAGACGACCTCGAGCAGCGTTCCCGATCCGTCGTCCACCTTGTTGAACGACAGTTTGGTGTCCGGCACCTTCTCCGTCTCCACCACGCGGGCCACGACAAACGGCGCGAGGTCGGCGCGCAGGCGCTCGAAACCCTCCACCGTCGCGACGTGCGCGGTGAGCAGATCGCGCACCTGCTCCGCCGCGAGCGTGTGCGGGACGAAGGCCTTCAGCCATTCATGCGAGAGATTCATCGGGCGAACTGCTCCAGGAAACGGACATCCGAGTCATACAGGATGCGGATGTCGGGAATGCCATGACGGGCCAGCGCGGTGCGCGCCGGTCCCATGCCGAACGCCCACCCCGTGTACTTCTCGCTGTCGATGCCGGCGTTCTCGAGCACGGCCGGATGCACCATCCCCGAGCCGAGGATCTCCACCCAGCCGCTGTGTTTGCACACCGGGCAGCCGCTCCCCTTGCACACGCCGCACAGCACGTCCATTTCGGCCGACGGTTCCGTGAACGGGAAGTACGACGGGCGAAAGCGCGTCTTCGTCTCGCCAAAGAAGCGGTTGGCGAATCGCGTCAGCGTCGCCTTCAGGTCGGCGAACGTGATCCCCTCGTCGACCACCAGCCCTTCGACCTGCGCGAACATCGGCGCGTGTGATGCGTCAAAGGGATCGGCGCGGTACACGTTGCCCGGCGCGAGAATGCGGATCGGCGGCGGATACTGCTGCAGCGTGCGCACCTGCACCGGCGACGTGTGCGTGCGCAGCACGAGGTCGTCCAGATAGAGCGTGTCGTGCAGATCCATCGCCGGATGGTCGGCCGGGAAATTGAGCGCGCCGAAGTTGTACCACGGGTGCTCGGCTTCGGGGCCGAGCGCGATCGTGAAGCCCAGCTCGCGGAAGATGTCGACGACTTCGTCGATGACGAGCGAGACCGGATGCACCGTCCCCTGCCAGTCGGCGCGGCCGGGCATCGTCGGGTCAATCGACGGCCCCTGCTGCTGCGCGCGCAGGAGCTCTACGTGGCGCGCATCGAGCAGCGCCTCGAGTTCCTGCTTCACCGAATTGGCGAGGAGCCCCGCCTCGCGGCGGTCCTCCTTGGGCAGCGTGCCGAGGGCGGTCATGAGCTCGGAGAGCCGTCCGCTCGTGCGTCCCACCAGGTGATTGCGCGCCTCGGTCCACGCGTCGAGCGTGCCAGCGGCCGCCACCTGCGCGGGGCCGTCGCGGCGCAGCGACTCGGCGGCCGAGCGGAATTCGTCGAGAGTCATGCGTGTGGTGCGGTGAACGGTGAAAGGAGCCGGCCGTCGGGTGACGGACGTGGTGAAATCTAGCGCAATCACGCGCCTCCGAGCACCGTCGGCGCCCTGCGCCGAGAGGGTGACCTCGGCCCGCGGCCCGCGGCCCGCGTTGCGGGGCGGGCGGCCGCGCGCCATGGTATGCTTCTCGATCCGCCAACCGCACTTACCGGGCATCCCCATGACTCACACAGCGGCCCAGATCGCAGCACACCTCGACGGCGAGGTGATCGGTGATGGCAGCATCTCACTCAGCGGCTTTAGCGCCGCCGCTCAAGCCCGCCCCGGGGACCTCACCTTCGCCGAAAAGAACGGGCACTTTGCCGCCGCGGACGCGAGCGCCGCGTCCGCGGTGCTCGTATCGGCACACTATGCGTCGGCCTCGGGCAAGACGCTCATTCGCGTCGCCAACGCGCGCATCGCCGCCGCCCGCGTGCTTCCGCTCCTGTATCCGCCCGACACGTTCGAGCCCGGCGTGCATCCCACGGCCATCATCGCCCCCACCGCGCGCGTCGATGCGACGGCGCATATCGGCGCCTACTGTCAGGTCGGCCCGGGCACGGTCATCGGCGCCCGTACGGTGCTGACTGGGGGCAACCACATCGGCCCCAACTGCCAGATCGGCGACGATGTGCGGCTCTATCCCAATGTCGTCGTTTACGCTCGCACACAGATCGGCCATCGCGTGGCGATCCACGCCGGCACGGTCATTGGGTCAGACGGCTATGGCTACGTGTTCGACCAGGGGCAGCACCGCAAGATGCTGCAGATCGGCACCGTCGTCATCGGTGACGATGTGGAGATCGGCGCCAACTCGGCGATCGATCGCGCCGCACTCGGCTCCACGCGCATCGGCGCCGGCACCAAGATCGACAATTTGGTGCACGTGGCGCACAACGTCGTCTTCGGTCAGCACTGCCTGATCATGGGCCAGTGCGGCTTTGCCGGAAGCACGACCTTTGGCAACTACTGTGTCATCGCGTCGCAGACCGGCGTCACCGGACATCTCACGATTGGCCACCAGGTGACGGTCGGCGGCAAGTCAGGCGTGACGCGCGACCTCGAGGACGGACAGACGGTGCTCGGGTATCCCGCCGTCCCCGACAAGCAGGCCAAGCGCCAGTGGGTGGCGCTGCAGCAGCTCCCCGAACTGCTGTGTCGTCTGCGCAAGCTCGAGAAGCAGGTGGCGACGCTGACCCCAAAGAGTGGCGAAGCGGTCGGCGTCGAGCCGTAGGGATCGGCAGTCCGCCATCCGCCATCACCCAACCAGCGTCGAGAAAAAAAAGAAACCGGCGGGAGCCAATCGCTCCCGCCGGTTTCACGCTCTAGGCAGCGCTTAGCCGTTCAGCGCGGCCCGCGCCTTCTCGGCGAGCGCCGTGAACGCCACCGGATCGAGCACGGCGATGTCGGCGAGCACCTTGCGGTCGATCTCAATGCCGGCCTTCGACAGGCCGTTCATGAAGTTCGAGTAGTTGAGGCCGTTGAGGTGGGCGCCCGCGTTGATGCGGACGATCCACAGCTTGCGGAACTCACGCTTCTTGTTCTTGCGGTCGCGGTAGGCGTAGCGCCAGGCGCGCTCCACCGACTCCTTGGCCGGACCCCACAGCTTGCTGCGCGCGCCGAAATAGCCCTTGGCGGCCTTCATCACCTGCTTCTTGCGGCGCAGGCGAACCGGATTGCTCTTTACGCGTGGCATGTCTCCTCCTTAGGCCGACAACAGGCGCTTGATGTTCTTCGCCTCGCCATTCGTGGCGACAATCGCGGCGCGACGCAGGTTGCGCTTCCGCTTGGCGGTCTTCTTGGTCAGGATGTGGCTCTTGTAGGCCTTCAGGCGGCGCACCTTGCCCTTCCCCGTCACGGAGAAGCGCTTCTTGGCGCCGGCATGTCGCTTCATCTTCGGCATCGAACAGCCTCGCTTACTTGGGCGTGAGAATCATCGTCATCGACTTGCCTTCGAGGCGGGCGTCCACTTCCACCTTCGCCACGTCGGCCAACTCGGTCGCGACCCGGTCAACCACCGCCTTTCCCAGCTCGGGATGGGCGATCTGACGGCCACGGAACATCAACGTCACCTTCACTTTGTTGCCTTCTCCCAGGAAACGCCGGGCATGGCGCGTCTTGGTGTCGAAATCGTGGTCCTCGATCCCGGGACGGTACTTCACTTCCTTGAGGAGGATCACATGCTGCTTCTTCTTGGCCTGCCGCGCCTGCTTGGCCATCTCGAACTTGTATTTGCCGTAGTCCATGATGCGGACCACCGGCGGTCGGGCGAGCGGGGCCACTTCGACGAGATCAAACCCCTGCTCCACCGCGGACGCGAGAGCCGCGTCCACTTCCATGATGCCAAGCTGTGAGCCATCGGCCCCGATCACGCGCACTGGGCTGATACGAATCTGCCGGTTGACGCGCGGAGGCCGCTTGGTGGTATCCTGAATGACTCGTTACCTCGAGACGGGGAAAACAAAAACGCGGACCCGATTCCGGATCCGCGAACAGACAACGCGCGCGCACGATTGGTGCACGCCGCTGCTCTCGGGACTCCGGAAGCACACCCTCACAAACTGGTGGCCGACGGGTGGGGCAAGCGTTCGCTTACCCACTTGGCTGATTGTCCATTGAAGCTAGCCGAACAGAGGGGTGGTGTCAACGGGCTATATGCACTCTTGGTAACGGCTTACGGAACGGGGAGGGGGGCCGGGACGAAGGGACGAGCAGGGGGAATCGTCAAGGGGGACGAGATGATCACCCTCCCCGTTCCGAATCCCACCCCTCGTCCCCTAGTCCCGGCCCCCCTCCTCGTTCCGTTCAGTTGTGTCGCAGTAATACGCCTTCCCATCATGCTTGGCATACCCCCACGCCACGCTCGCGTCGTGCTCGAAAATCAGCAGCCACTGTTCGGCGAGCGCGGTCTCGAGCAGGGCGCGCTTTGATTCGAGCGTGCGCAGCGGCTCCACGTCGTAGCCCATGATCCACGGCAGCGGCATATGGATGTGCGTGGGAATCACGTCGCCCAGGAAGCACGCCATCTCGCTGCCGCCGTCAATCAGGATGCTCTGGTGGAACGGCACGTGCCCGGGCGTTACGAGTGAGCGAATGCCCTTCACGATTTCGGTCGCGCCGTCCACGAGATCCAGCTTGCCCGCCTCGCGGAGCGGCTCCCAGTTGCGCGGGAAATACGACGCCGCGGTGCGCTCGTTGGTGTGCATGGCGTAGTGCCGCTCGCCGGCCTGCACCACGAACCGCGCGTTGGGAAACGCGCTCACCACCCGTCCGTCGGCCTCGAGGGCCGTGTTGCCCCCCGCGTGGTCAAAATGGAGGTGCGTGTTGATGACCAGCGAGATGTCACTCGGCGAAAAGCCGGCGGCGACGATGGCCGCCTCGAGCATCGTGCGCTGGCCGCCGCCGTCGTTCTCAATGCCGTAGATGTCGAGAAACTTCGACGTCTCCTTGTGCCCGGCGCCGGTGTCGATGAGCACCAGCCCGCTCTCGTGCTCAATCAGCAGACAGCGCATCCCCATGGGAATGCGATTGCGGGGATCGGAAGGAATCTTTCTTTCCCAAAGCGGCTTCGGCACGACGCCGAACATCGCGCCGCCATCGAGCATCTGCCCGCCGGCCTGCAGCGCATGCACGCTGAAGCGACCGATACGGCGGGATTGGACGAGAGGAGTGGGAGCGGACATGGTTGAAAAATACACTCGGAACGGGGAGGAGGGCCGGGACTAAGGGACGAGAGAGGGGATGCGGAACGAGGTGAAGACGGCTCTTCTCGCCCGTTCCACCTCTCATTTCCCGTCCCTTAGTCCCGGCCCCCCTCCCCGTTCCGCTCTGTTACGCTCCTTCCCCCAGCCCCTTCCCCCGAACCCAGGATGGCAACGCAGTTCGTCGAGCCCTCACGTTCCCCCTCCGTCCCATCCATTCCGTCAACTGTTCCAGAGTCTCCACCCCTTCCCGCGCCACATCCCGCAGCAGTCCCTTGAGTACCAGCGCCGTGGCGCGCGCGTCGCCCAGCGCGCGGTGGCGGCTTTCGATCTCCACGCCGTAGTGCACGGCCACGGAGTCGAGGTTGCGCCGAGGGAGATGCGAGAGCAACCGCCGCGCCAGGCGCACGGTGCAGAGCGGCGAGCCGGTGAGCGCGTCGGGGAGTCCGGCGCGCGCAAACTCCATGCCCAGGAATCCCCAGTCGAACGGCGCGTTGTGCGCCACGAACACGCGCTCGCGCAGCACGGCCGCGAGCGGCTCGGCGATGTCACCAAACCGCGGCGCGTCGGCGACCATCGCGTCCGAGATCCCGGTGAGCACGGTGATGCGCCACGGAATGGGGCGTTCGGGGTTCACCAGCGACTGGAACTCGCCGACCACTTCGCCTCCCTCGACTAGCACCGCCGCCACTTCGGTGACGCGGTCGCCATGGCCGTGGCTGGTCCCCGTCGTCTCGACGTCCACCACGGCAAAGCGGGAGTTCGCAAAAGCCTTCATTGGGAGAACGGTACCACGACGCCGACTCTCATCCTAGATTGTGAAGGATTTCACAAACTCGTTCGCGCTGCGGGGGCCTGCCAGCCCGCGACGCAGTGCCTCACCTCTTCACCGCCGCGCGCGCGCGCCCTGACCCCGTGAAACGCATCGCCGATCCCACCGTTCGCCGGCTCTCGCTCTACCTGCGATTCCTCGAGGAGTTCGAAGGCGCCGGACGGACCACCATCTCCAGCGGTGAACTGGCGCAGAGCGGACACACGACGCCGGCGCAGGTGCGAAAAGACCTCTCGTCGTTCGGATCATTTGGCAAACGCGGGCTTGGCTACGGCACGCACGACCTCGTCGCCCACATTCGCCAGATCCTCGGCCTCGACCGCACGTGGCGCCTCGTGGTCGTCGGCGCCGGGCGCATGGGCTCGGCGATCGCGCAGTTCCCGGGCTTTCGCGACCGCGGCTTTCACGTCGTTGGCATCTTCGACCTCGATCCGCGCCGCATCGGGCAGACACTCGCCGGCGTCACGATCGCTGACGTGTGCCATCTTGAGGCCGACGTACAGCGCCTGCGCGCCGATATCGCCGTGCTCGCGCTCCCGCCCGCGGCGGCGCAGTCAATCGCCACGCGTCTTGCGCAGGCCGGCGTGCACGCGCTCCTCGATTTCTCCACGGCGCCGCTCACCGTGCCGGCTGGCGTCACCGTGCGTCGCATGGACCTGGCGATGGAACTCGAAGTGCTCTCGTTCGCGCTGACCAACCGCTGACGATAGCCGTCGCTCTGGGCGGTCCGCCTGCCCGCACGCCTCGCGTCCGAGTGCGGGAGGAATTCGTTGGACTGGCCTATCGACACCCGAAAGCACGGGAATACTATACTGCAGGGAACCGTCGGTGTTGGCGCCGCGAACCACTGTGCGAACGCTCGTTCCTTCTCCGGAGCCGATCCGTGCCGAAGTCGCACATTCTGCAGGTTGTGGCACTCGGGCTCGTGCTGTCGTGCGGCGGCGCCAGTGAGAAAGCGTCGGCACCCTCGTTCGTGCTGACGACAGTCGCCGTCTCACTCTCGTCGACGAATATCCAGGTAGGTCAGTCGACGTTCGCCACGGCCCGCGGATACGATCAACACGGCGGGGCGATCACGTTAGGACCCGTCATTTGGACTTCGTCCGCCACCAACGTTGCGACCATCTCTGGGGACGGCGCGATCATCGCACTCGCCTCGGGCCAAACAACGATCAGCGCTGCCACGGCAGGCAAGACGGGGCAGGCAACGCTGACCGTTAGTCTCATTCCCGTCGCGGCCGTTACCGTGACGCCAGCAACGGCCAGCGTTCTCGTCGGTCAGACCCAGCAGCTTTCCGCATCGCTCTTCGACGCCAGTGGATCACGGCTGAGCGACCGAGCGGTGACGTGGACGTCTTCCGACTCGGCGAAGGCGCGGGTGTCGAGTGAGGGGCTGGTGACAGCGGTGGCGGAAGGGCTCGTCTCCGTCACGGTCGCTTCTGAGGGTCGCAGCGCGACCGCGGCCATCACGGTGACGCTTCCGACCGCGGGAGCCGAAGGAACGGCGTTTCCCGTGACCACGGCATCCGTGAACTATCTCGCCTCCGATCCCGCGCTTGCTGTGGGCCAGGATCGCATCGTCTTCATCAGCAATGCGGAAGTCGTGATCGCGTCGAAGGCCGGACTGGTAATCACACGGAAGCCGCTGCACGAGTTCTTCCTGCCGGCCATGGTCGCTGGCGAGAGCAGTGCCGGCGATGTTGCGGCTGTCTATGACGACGCGACTGGTCGCTTCTTTGTTGCTGAGGCCGCGAAGATCCATCCGCAAACCTGTCTGGCCGGCACGTGTGTCGGCCACAACATGATCGCTGTGTCGAAGTCCGCCACCCCGGGATCACTTCTGCCGACGGATTGGCATCTCTTCGCCATTGATCGCTACGTCGAGCGATCGACGAATCCACCGATCCTCACTACGATCTGGGCAGACTTCGATGTGTTGGCGACCAGCCCCGACGCGTTGATCGTGACCTCACGCCGTTACCGCGAATCCGACGGCGCGCCTATGGGCGCGATTATTCGCATTCTCGACAAGGCGTCGATAGTGGCGGGCAGGGCGCCGACCACGTGGACCGACCTCGCGTTTCCGAACAACGTGGACGTAGCACCCGGCCTCATGCCCGCGCATATGTTCGACACGGCGCCCGTTCACTTCTTCGTCGGCCGTGCGCCGTCGGCAGTGTGCGGCGTCACGGTCTGGGGGGTCACGACGGGGGCGGGAACGCCGAGTGTCACGACGCAGGTGGTGCCGCTTGACGGCACCTGTGATTTCCCTCGTTACGCACCGCAGGCATCGAGCACTATTGCGATGGACGTGGGAGGAGCGAGTTCGCTGGCGAGGAGTCCGGTTTTCCGGAACGGGCGACTTTGGGTGGCGCAAACTTGGGGACAGCGGTTCGCCGCTGGCACGGTGACTGCCATCAAATGGGCCGAGTTGGACGTGAGCGGATGGCCAGGAACTCCGAGGGTGGTGCAGCAGGGATTGGTCGGCGCCGACGGCGTTTGGACATTTCACCCAGCCATCACCGTAGACCCTTCAGGGAACGCCGTGCTCGCGTTCAACACGACGAGCGAGACGAGCTACCCGTCCATACACGCATCCGTTCACCGCGCCACAGATGCTCCCGGCGTGATGGGCCCGTGGATCATGGTGAAGGCAGGCAGCTCCCCGAATCTCGCTCTGGATTCTAGCGGTCGAAACCGTTTCGCCGATTTCCTGTCGCTGGATTTGGACCCGGCGACGTCCGGCACTTGGGTGCACGGCCAGTATGGGGCGACGGATGCGTTACGAACCTGGGCCGCGCTGATCAAGCCCTGAACCCCGACGAACGAGGCATGGTTCCGCTTTGATCAGCGCGGCGCCTCGTAGCTTGCGAGCCTCCGCCCACTTGCGCCGCCGTCCGTCAGTTTCTCTCAGCAGCTGTCAGGTGTCACGTCGCCAATGCCGGCGTGCGCGCAGCAGACGCGCAAAATCGTCGGGCGTGAGCACCTCGGGGCGCGCCTCGGGATCCAGCCCCGCCGCCGCCACCACGCGGTCGGCCGCTTCCACATCGAGACTGCACACGGTGCGCACGACGCGCCGCAGCTGCTTGCGCCGCAGGCCGAATGACGCCTGCACCAGCGCGCGATACGCCTCTTCCTCGCCGGCGACAATCACCGCGTCGCCGCGCGGCGTGATGCGCAGCACGGCACTCTCCACCTTGGGCGGCGGCTGGAACGCCCCCGCCGGCACGCGAAAAACGAGTTCGGCGTGCGCCACCGCCTGCACATTCACTGACAGCGCGCCGTATGATTCGCTGGCCGGTGGCGCCACTACGCGCTCGGCCACTTCGCGCTGCACCAGGTACACCGCGCGCAGCGGCCGCGGCACGCGCAGGGCGTGAAAGAGGATCGGCGTGGTGATGTTGTACGGTACGTTGCCGGCCACCACGTATGGCCCGCCGGTCAGCGCGCCAAAGTCGACCTTCAGCACGTCGCTTTCGATGACCGTCAGCCGGGCATCGTCCGCATACCGCTCGCGCAGCCGCGGCGCGAGGTCGCGGTCGATCTCAATGGCGATCACCCGCCCTGCGCGCTGCAGCAGCACGTCGGTGAGCGCCCCCCGCCCCGGCCCGATCTCCACGACCGTCTCGTCGGCCGCCGGCGCCAGCGCGTCGACGATGCGGCCGAGGATGCGCGGGTCGGTCAGGAAATGTTGGCCGAGTCGCTTGCGCGGGGGCGGATAGGAGCTCATTGGGTCGTGCGCAGCACGACCAGCGCCTGATCATCCCGCGGCGGCAGCGCGCCCATATGCCCCTCGAGCAGCGCGAATACGCCGTCCACGATGCGCCACGCCGCTTCGGCGCGGCGCGCGGTGACGACCTCGAGCACCGCGCTCTCGCCTAGCCGCTTCTTCTGCGCGCCGCGCGCATCGCTGATGCCGTCGGTGAACAGCACCAGCAGGTCGCTCGCGCTCCACGGCCGCGATGCCGCGTGCGGCGCCTCGTCCACGAGGCCGAGCGGCGGATCGGTGGCCGCGAGGCGCGTCGACGTGCCGTCGGTATGCACCACGAACGCGTGCGGATGCCCGGCGTTGCACCACGTCAGCGTTCCGGCGCGCGTGTCGATCACCGCGTAGCAGACGGTCATGAACATCTCCGTCTCGCGCAGCTCGTCGGCCAGCGATGTGAGCAGCGCGCCGATCGTTGCCGCCGGATCGCTCGAGCCGCGCGCGTGAATGGCGGTGGCGCTCATCACCAGCGCCATGATCAGCGCCGACCGATACCCGTGACTCGACACATCGCCAATGAGCACGCCCACCTTGCCATCGCCGAGCAGGAACAGATTGTAGAAGTCGCCGCCCACGCTCTCCGCCGGCGCCACGCGCGCCGCGCAGTCGGCCGCCGGGGCCAGCGACTGCGGCGGCGGCAGCAGCTTCATCTGCAGGTCGTGCGCCAGCGCCATCTCGCGCGTGAGCTCGGCCTGCTCGGTGGACGCGCGCACGAGGCGCGTGTTCTGAATCGTCGTTCCCACCTGCGTGGCGATGGCCGCCACCAGCTTCTGGTCGCTGGCCGTGAACGGCTGGCCGCCGCGGCGCCCCGACAGGTTGACCACGCCCAGCGGCACGCCGCCCTGCGGGGTGGCCCACATGATCGGCACGCTGAGCATCGCGCCGCGCCGAATCGGCGCCTCCACCTCCGACTGCATGGCCCCCTCGGCCACCGTCAGCGCGTGGTGCGTGCGGAAGACGCGCGCCGTCACCGACACCGCGTCGTCGGCCGCGATGTCGGCGAGCGGCGTCGACGTGCCAAGCGTTGCGACGGCGCGCAGCATGCCAACGGTGCGGTCGATCACGTAGATCGCGCCGCGGCGCGCGCCGACGGTTTCGGAAATCTCGTTGAGAATCGTCGTGGCCGCGTCTTGTTCGGCCAGGTCGTTGGCCGCGTGGCTGACTTCGAGTTGAGAGCGCAGCACCTGCGACGCCACGGGCAGCAGGAGCTTTAGGCCGAGCGCAGCGGCGCGCTCATCGCGCGAGGGCCCCACGCACAGCCACGCCGCGCGCGCGCCGGGCACGCGCGCGACAATCTGGCGCCCGGCATCGGTCGTGACTTCGCGCGTGCCGGCGGCGGGGAGCTGCTCGGTGGCCGGTGCCGGCGAATCGCCCGGATCGCCGCCCTCGATCTGCAACGGCTCGTCGGGCGTCGGCTGCGCCCACACCGACGCCGGGCAGCCGGTGGCCTCGCGGAAGGCCGACAGGACGGCGTCGAGGTCTTTCACGCGGCGCTCGTCACGCGGCGCGGTCGTCGCTCGACCGCCGGTGAAGAATCATGCGCACTACGTTGCCGCTCCCGCGAAATTGCTCCACCCGGTCCATCAGCCGCTGCATCAGGAACAGCCCGCGGCCGTCTTCGCGGTCGAGATTGTCGTCGATGGTCGGATCGAGCGTGCAGGCGGCGAGATCAAATCCCAGCCCGTCGTCCTCGACGTCAACGACGAGCGCCTGCGCGTCAACCGTCACCCGCAGACGCACCGACTTGCTCGCGTCCTCGCCGTTGCCGCGCAGGATGGCGTTGGACAGCGCCTCGGTGAGCGCGACCGGAATGTGAAACGCCAACTGGCGGTCGGCGAACGCCGCCTCCGCGCAGCGGCGCACCACCTCGGCCACCACGGACTCAATGCAATTGACGTCGCTCGGGAGTTCCAGCTCGAGCTGCAGGGGCACAGGCCCCATCTAGAAGCTCTCGAGTGCGCGGTCGCGGCTCTCGGAGATCTGGAACAGCGTGTCGAGTTTGGTCAGCTCAAACAGGGTCTGCAGGTCGTCGTTCAGGTTGGCGAGGCGCAGGTCGCCGCCCGTCTCGCGAATCTTCTTGGCGAGTGAGACCAGCACGCCGAGACCCGAGCTGTCAATGTAGGTGGTCTTCTCGAAGTCCACCAGCACCTTGCGCGCGCCGCCCTCGATCTCGTCGATGACCTTCTGCTTCAGCTCCTGGCGATTGCCGACGATCAACGTCCCTTCGACTTCGAAGATCGTGACGTCGTTGGTCTTCTTGACGGTAAAGCTCATGTCAGGTGCGTCCTCAGCGGGAGGGAACTCAGCGCGATCGCCCATCGGCCGACGGGCTCGACAGCAGGGCGGTGATGGCCGCCACGTCAAAAATGGCATCCGGACTCGCGCCGCGCGAGAGATCGCAGACCGGAAGTGCGAGTCCCTGCAGGATGGGGCCGATGGCCCGAACCCCGGCCAGACGCTCCACCAGCTTGTACGCGATGTTGCCGGCATCGAGGTTCGGGAAGACCAGCACGTTAGCGCCCCCCGCCACCGGGCTCTCCGGCGCCTTGCGCGCCGCCACCGCGGGGGCAAGCGCCGCGTCGCCCTGCAGCTCGCCGTCGACCACCAGGCCGGGATCCCGCACGCGGATGCGGGCCAGCGCGTCGCGAACCTTGGCCACCGACGCCGATTCCGCGCTCCCCCGCGTGGAGAAGGACAGCAGCGCGACCCGCGGTTCGTCCCCCACAATCCGACGCCGCGCCTCGGCGGCCGCCAGGGCGATATCAGCCAACTGCTCCGCGGTAGGATCAGGCACAACCGCGCAGTCGGTGAAGGTCAACACACCCTGTCCCGTCGCCTGCCCGTGTTCGGTAACCATGTAGAACGCGCTCGAAACCGTCTTCACCCCGGCATCGGGCCCAACAAGCCACAGCGAATACCGCAGCACCTCGGCCGTCGTCCGCACCGCTCCCGCCACGCATCCGTGCACGCCGCGCTCATGCAGCAGCCAGATGGCGAAGACCAGCGGATCGCGCGCCAGTCGCTCCGCGCCCTCGAGCGTCAGGCCCCTTTGCGCCCGCGCGCTGATGAGCGCCTCCACCAACCGGTCGCGGTGCGGATTGGTCGTCGGATCCACGCACTCCGCCCCCGTGGCAAGCGCCGCCTCGTGCGTCTCCGGATGCGCCGGATCGAGCACGAGCACCGGGATGGCCAACCCTTCCTTGCGCACGCGCCGCACGGCCTCGAGCACGCGCTCATCCGCCGACTCGGCAAAGGCGAGGCGGCGAGGGATTTCGGCGGCGCGGGAGTGGAGATCGTGAAGGAAGGACACGAGTGGAATCTGGAGGAGCGGCCGGAACGAGGAGGAGGGCCGAGACTAAGAAATGTGGGACGGGAGGCGGACCGAGCGAGGGGCGCGAAGGCTGTCGCCCGTCGCTCCTCGCCCCTCACTTCACCCGTCCCTTAGTCCCGGCCCCCTTCCCCGTTCCGCGAAGAGCAAGGATCGTTACTTCCCGGTGCCAAACTTGTCACGAAGAGCCTTCGCCACGCGGGGATGGACCAAGTTCGTGATATCCCCCCCAAACTTGGCGACCTCTCGCACCATCGACGAACTGATGTACGTCGTGTCGAGCGACGGCACCATGAAGACCGTCTCCATCGTCGGTGCGAGGTGGCGGTTCATCAGCGCCATCTGGTATTCGTACTCGTAGTCGCTCACGGCGCGCAGGCCGCGAATCAGCACCGGCACCTGCAGCGAGAGGGCGAACTCGACCAGCAGCCCCTGAAACGAGCGCACTTCGACCCGCGGGTCGTTTTCCACCGCCGCGCTGATCAGCGCTTCGCGTTCCTCCACCGAGAACAGCGACTGCTTCTGCACATTTACCGCCACGGCGACAATCAGCTTGTCCACGAACCCGAGCGACCGCTTGATGAGGTCGGTGTGTCCGTTGGTGATCGGATCAAAACTCCCCGCGTACAGTGCCAGCCGTGGCATGTCAGTCCCGGTAGAAAGTGATGGCCGTGTCCCCATAGCGACGGCTATCGGCGCCCTGCGGCAACGGTTCGCGTGGCGAGTGCTCCACGCCAAGAATGTGCGCGAACGGGGCGTCCAGCCAGCGCTCGGCGACCGCCGTCGCCAGCCCCTTCTCGTACGGTGGGTCGGCAAACGCAATATCGAAGGCGCCGGCGTCCAGCGACTTCACAAACCGCACGGCATCGGCGCGGACGATCGTCACGCGATCGGCGGCGCCGAGCGCGGCCACGTTCTTGCGCAGTGCGGTGAGCGCCCGCGGGTCATCTTCAACGAAGGTCGCCTCCGCCGCGCCGCGCGACAGCGCCTCGAGCCCCAGCGCGCCGGAGCCGGCAAAGAGGTCGAGCACGCGCGCGCCGACGAGCCCGGGATGGATGATGCTCATCCACGCCTCCCGCGCCCGGTCAGTCGTCGGGCGTGTCGACCGCCCCGCCGGCGCGACCAGCGGCCGACCCCGCCATTCGCCGGCAATGACTCTCACGCGGGCGCTCCGTCGGCCGGTCGCTCGACGCGGAAATCCACAATCTGCGCCTGCAGGGTGCTCGCGTTTTTGAACTCGTTGCGGTCAAGCTTGTACGCAATCTCCACCGTGCCGGTCCGCGCGGCCACGAGTTCGTTGACGCGATGCGCGAGCCCCCACCCCACCGCCTCCAGCGGTCCGCGCGCCGTAGCCAGCCGCACCTTCACGCCGTCGGTGCCAATGCGGTCGGGCCCGCTCACGATCTTCACGCCGCGCGCCCAGAAGACCGGCCCCGGATTGCCGATGCCGCACGGCTCCAGATGGCGCAGCAGCTTCTCCAGATCGTCGGTCGCTTCATCGAGCGGCAGTTCGAGGTCCACGCGAATCTCGGGCACGAGATCCTCGGCCGTCAGCTTGGCGCGCGCCACGTCGTTGAATCGCTGCGCGAACGCGGCGAGCTGCGCGGCGTCAATCGTCAGCCCCGCCGCCGCCTTGTGGCCGCCGTGCTTGATCAGCAGGTCGTGGCAGTCTTGCAGGGCGGCATGCAGGTCAAAGGCCGGGATGGAGCGCCCCGATCCCTTGCCGATGCCGTCCTGCACCGCAATGAGCACGGCGGGGCGTCCGGTCTGCTCCACCACACGCGAGGCGACGATGCCGATGACCCCCGCGTGCCACTGCTCGCCGTGCAGCACGATGCCCCACGTGTCGTCCGCGGGATACTGCGCCGCCGCCCGCAGCGCCTCGTCGAGAATGCGGCGATCCAGCTCCTGCCGCTCGCGGTTGAGCTCCTCGCACCGGCGCGCCAGCGCGTTGGCTTCGTCCTCGCGATCGCTGAGCAGCAGCGCCACGCCGTCAATGGCGCGTCCAATGCGGCCCAGCGCGTTCAGGCGCGGGGCAAGGATGAAGCCCACGCGTCCGGCCGTGATCTCCTTGGCGTCGAGTCCCGCCGCGCGCACCAGCGCACGCAGTCCCGCGCTGCGCGATTCGCGGATGAGCGGCAGGCCGCGGCGCACAAACACGCGGTTCTCGCCGCGCAGGGGGGCGACGTCGGCCACGGTCGCGAGCGCCACGAGGTCGAGCATGTTGAGCACGACGTTCTCGTTGCCGCCCATCGCGCGGGTGAGGGCGAGCGCCAGCTTGAACGCCACCCCCACCGCCGCCAGGTCCTTGTCGGGTGACGTGTCGTCGACGCGACGCGGGTTGAGCACTGCCAGCGCCGGCGGCAGCGGCCCGCCGGGGAGATGGTGGTCCGAGATGATCACGTCCACGCCGGCATCCTGCAGCGCCTGCACGGCCGCCACTGCGCTCGTGCCGCAGTCGCAGGTGAGCACCACGCCCGCGCCGGCATCAAGCGCCGCCTGCACGCCGGCGGGGCCCAGATCGTAGCCGTCCTTCATGCGGTCGGGGACGAACGGCGTCACGTTGCCGCCCAGCGTGCGCAGGGCGCGCGTCATCAGCGTGGTGGAGCACATCCCGTCCACATCGTAGTCGCCGTGCACCACGATCTGCTCGCCCTGCTCGACGGCGCGCCGCAGGCGCGCCACCGCGACGTCGAGATCCTTGAGCGCCTCGGGGGGATGCAGGTGTTCCAGCTGCGGGCGCAGATAGCGGCGCGCCGCCTCGTCGCTGACGTAGCCGCGCGAGGCGAGCAGCGCGCACAGCGCCTCGGGGAGGCTGAGCGCGTCCTGCAGCGCGCGCAGCGACGCCGCATCCGGCCGCGCCGCGTGCTTCCACTTCGCCGCGACGCGGCGGCGTGGTGAGGCGGGGGCGTTCATGCGGTTATCGCGTGCTCCGTGGGGCGCGACGCCGCATCCCTACTCCGCGAAGTACATCAGCACGCCGCACGCTTCGCACACGTCAATGCCGCCGACGCTCGACATCTGGTTGCGGCGCTGCATCGGAATGGCGGTGTCGCACGCGCCGCACGCCGTGCCATTGATGGCCCACGCCGCCCGCGCGCGTCGACGTACGCGGATCTTGTCGTACTTGCCGAGCAGACCGGCCGGCACGTGCACCGCCTTCTCGGCGCGCTTGGCGCGCATCGTCGTCAGCTCGCCCTCCAGCGTCGTCTGTTCGGTGGCCACCTCGGCGCGCGCTTCGGCCTGCTCCGTGGTGCACGCCTCAAGCGCCGCTTCAAATCCATACATCGCCGCGCGCGCTTCGTCGAGGCGCCGGAGAATCGCCACCAGCTCCGACTCCTCCGTGGCCACAATGCGCTTGGCCTCTTCCATCTGCGCCACCGCCGCCGTCGCCTGGCGCATGGTCTTCACCGCGTCCATCTGCGCTTGGTTGCGGTCAATCAGCCCCTTGTGTTCGGCGATTTTCTCGCGCAGAAAGGCCTGCTTCTTCTCCTCCGCCGTCACCGTCGTCTGCGCGCGTTCCAGATCGGCCGCAATGCGCGCCTTGCGCTGATCGAGTTCCTTGAGCCGCGGCTGCAGCAGCGCCAGCCGCTCTTCGAGCGCGTGGATCTCGATGTCGTCCGCCTGCACTGCCAGTAATGCCACCAGTTCCTGCTGCACGGATGCTCTCCTCCCCCTGAAATCGCGGCGCTCAGGGGCGCCGATAGCCCTTCCAGCCTGTCGCGCCCATGTGGCGCAGTTCATTGTGCAACCGTTGCTTCTCGGCAATCAGCCGATCCTTCTGCTCCCCAGCCGCCAGGGGAGTCACGCGGTCCAGCTCGGCCAACGTATCGCGCATCGCCCGCTCCCGCAGGCGGCGCAGCGCGCCTTCGACCATCGCCTGCGGATTCGTCATGCTCTCCGCCGTGCCCAGCATCTCTTCGGCAAGCTGCACAGCCCACGGCTCCAGACGGTCTGCCAGCCAAGTGATCAGCTCGCCGCCCTGCAGCGTGCTCTCCGCTTCGAGCAGCGCGTCGTACATTGCCCGAAACACCGGATCGCGCAGCCCGTCCGGCGCGCGCGACTGATCCTCATCGTCGGCAAGCCACTCCGGCCGTTCCGACTCGTCCTCGCTCAGCCGGCCCACGCCTTCAATCACGACGTCCGCCAGCGCGCGATGCACCAGCATGACCCGCACCAGATCGCGTTCCGAGGACGACGCCTCCACCGTGCTTTTGTACGGTCCGACCGGCGCCGGTGCTGGCGCCGGCGGTGCATCCATTTCCTCCACCACCGGCCGCCGCGCCGCCGGCGCGTGCGTCGCCTGGCGCGCCCGTCGGCCGACGCCGGCGTCGAGTTCGCGCGCCAGCACGCCGCGATCCACCTTCGCCGCCTCGGCGGCGCGTGCGAGGTACATCTCGCGCGTGATCGGATCCTTGGCCGCGCGAATCGTCGGCAGCAGCGAATCGAGCGCGCGTCGCTTGCGCTGTAGGTCGGCAAACCATCCGCCCCGCTCGAGCAGCTGCACCTTGCGGTCGAACACGTCGAGCGCGCTGCTGATCAGGCGTTCCATGCCCTCGCGTCCGTGCGCGCGCACAAACGTGTCGGGATCTTCGCCATCGGGCATCGTCACGATACGCACGGCCACGCCCTGCGCGAGCAGCGCGTCGGCGGCGCGGAACGTCGCCTTCTGCCCCGGGGCGTCGCTGTCGTAGGCGATGAACACGGTCTTGGCGTGCCGGCGCAGCAGCTCCGCCTGCCCTTCCGTGAGCGCCGTCCCCAGCGGCGCCACCACCGGCTCCACGCCGGCATCCGACAGACGCACGACGTCAAAGTACCCTTCCACCAGAATGGCGCGTTCTTCGCGCCGCATCGCGCCGCGCGCGAAGTGCAGACCGTACAGCGTCTGCCCCTTGTGAAAGACATCCGACTCGGCGCTGTTGAGATACTTCGGCTCGCCGGGGCCCAGCAGGCGCCCGCCAAAGGCGGTGTGCCGCGACTGGGCGTCGAGAATCGCGAACATCAGGCGATCGCGGAACCGCGGCCGCAGCTCCTCTTCTTCCGCGCGCTTCACCAGCAACCCGGCCTGCAGCAATCGCTCTTCTTCCCAGCCGAGGTTGGCCATGTGCGCGCGCAGCAAGCCCAGCTCGCGCGGCGCGAAGCCCAGCTCCCATCGGTCGGCCGTCTCGCGGCTGATGCCGCGCGACGCGAGATACTCGCGCGCCGGCGCCCCGCGGTCGCTGTTCCAGAGCTGTTCGCGGAACCACTCGGCCGAGGTGGCATTCATCTCCCAGAACGGCTCGCGCGGATCGGGCCCCTCGCGCTGCTTGGAGATTTCACGCACCTCGATGCCGGCCTTCTCGCCGACGTACTTCACCGCTTCGGCAAAGGTGAGGCCCAGGCGCTTCTGCACGAAGGTGAAGACGTTGCCCTTCTCGCCGCACACAAAGCAGGTGTACCCGCCCTTGGGCATCACCGAGAAATTGTTGTTGGTCCCCTGATGGAACGGGCACGGGCCCCGATACACCGAACCCACGCGCTTGAGGCGCACGTGTTCGCTGATGATCGCCACGATGTCCGCCGCCTCGCGGACTCGTTCGACATCCTCGTCCGGTATCATCGCAGCTGCACGACCGTCACCCCGGCCCCTCCCTCGTTCCACGCGCCCAGCCGGTACCCCTTCACACGCGGGTCGTCCATCAGCATGTGCCCCACCTTCTCGCGCAGGGCACCCGTTCCCTTGCCGTGGATGATGCGCAACTCGGCCAGATCGGCGCGCAGCGCGCCGTCGATGGCCTGCAGCACCGCATCCTCCACCTCGCCAATACGCATCCCGCGCACGTCCACTTCGTGCTGGACGTGCACCTCGGGAATATCTCCAATGTATGCCACCGCCGTCTCGCGGTCGCGCAGGGCGCGCGCCGAAATGCGCGTCAGCGACGCCAGCGGCACCGTGAGCTTGAGGGCGCCGACATTCACCAGCGCCTCGGCGCCGCGCACTTCCAGCAGCTTGCCCGCCTTGCCGCCGAGCGTCGAGACCGCCACGGTGTCGCCAGCGGCGAGCGGCCGGTCGTCACGCACCCCCCGGGCGCGCGCGTCACGCTGGCGCGCTTCCGCGGCGGCCTTGGCGTCGACTTCGTCTTGCGCGTCGAGGCCGGCCAGTGCCTCGCGCTCCTGTGCCGCGCGCTGCTCCAGTCCGCGACGCGCCGCCGCGGCCGCCGCGTCGAGCCCCGCCGCCCCCGCATCCTTAAGCGACGCAATCATCTTCTCCAGGTCGCTGCGCGCGTCGAGCAGGTAGCGCCGCGCGTCGTGGCGCGCCGCCTTTTCGAGTTCGCGCTCCTTCTGCCGTACCGCCGCCTCGCGTTCGGCAAGCCGGCGTCCGCGCTCGTGCACGTCCTCGGTGTCGGCGTCGAGCTGCGCCCGCAGCGTGGCGCTCTCGCGGTCACGCACCTCGAGCACCTCGAGCAGGCGATGCACATCGCGTTCCGCCGTCGGCACGCGCTCTTCGGCCCGCGCAATCACTTCGGCCGGCATGTCGAGCCGGCGCGCGATGCTCAGCCCGTACGAGCGTCCCGGGATGCCCTTGATCAGCCGGTACGTCGGCGCCAGCGCGACGGCGTCGAACTGCAGCGACGCGTTCACCACGCCCGGCACTTCCTGCGCCAGCTCCTTGAGCGCGCCCAGGTGCGTCGTGGCAATGGTCAGCGTGCCGCGCGACGTGAGCGACTCGAGAATCGCGCCGCCCAGGGCCGCTCCTTCCAGCGGATCCGTCCCCGAGCCCAGCTCGTCGACGAGCACCAGCGAGTCGGCCGTGGCGTCCTTCACGATCTCGATCAGGTTCTTGAGGTGCGCGCTGAACGTCGAGAGCGACGCCTCGATGCTCTGCTCGTCGCCGATGTCGGCAAAGACGCCGTCGAACGCCGCCAGCCGGCTCTCGGGCCCCACCGGCGACGGCACACCGCTCTGCGCCATCAGCGACAGCAGGGCGAGCGCTTTGAGCAGCACTGTCTTGCCCCCCGTGTTCGGCCCCGAGACCAGCAGCGTGCGTTCGCCAGGGAGCATCTCGAGATCAAACGGCACCACGTCGGCGCCGCGCGCGAGGAGCAGCGGATGGCGTCCGTTGCGAATCGCAAAGCCGTCGGCCGGCGCGCCAAGCGGGGCGGGCGTGCACCGCGCCGCCAGCGCGTACCGGGCGCGCGCCGCCAGCGCGTCGAGCGCGATCAGCGCCTCGAGCGAGAGTTCGAGCGCCGCGTGGTGCGGGCGGAGCGCGTCCGAGAGTTCGCGCAGGATGCGCTCGATCTCGCGCTGCTCCTCGATGGCCAGCTCCCGAATGCGGTTCCCCGCTTCCACGGCCGCCGGCGGCTCGATGAACACCGTGGCGCCGCTGGCGCTGGTGTCGTGCACGATGCCGCCCGCCTGTTTGGCCCCCTCGCGCCGCACGGGAATCACGTAGCGCCCGTTGCGGATCGTTACCGACGCGTCGCTCACCTGGTGATGCGGCTCGAGCTTGGCCATTAGACGCTCCAGCAGCCGCACCAGTTCGCCCTCGGCGCCGGCCATCTCGCGGCGGATGCGCCGCAGGGCCGACGACGCGTCGTCGCGCACCGAGCCATCGTCGTCGAGCGCCTTCTCCAGGCGCCGCTCGAGTTCGGCGTCGCGCGCCATCACGTCGGCGTACTCCACCAACAGAGCGCGCGTCATCGGGCTCACGTGGTCGGCGTAGATGGCGTCGCGCGTGCGCCGCGCCGAACCCAGCAGGCGCCCCGCATCGCGCAGCGACAGTCCGTCGAGCACGGTCCCCGCCACGCGGAGCCGCGCGAGCGCGGCGCCGAGGTCGGGCACCGCTTCCCCCTGCCACCCTTCCTCCGAACTCACCAGCGTGCGCATCGCCTCCACCCGCGCGTGCTCACGCCGCACCCAGTCGAGATCGAGCGACGGCGCCAGCGCACGCACGCGCGCGGCGCCGAGTGACGAGTGGGCGTAGCCGGCCACGACGTCGAGCACGCGCGGGAACTCGAGGACGGTCAGCGCATGGGTGCGAAAAAACCCGACCGGGCGATCGTGATCGCCTGTTCGGGCTTGTTCGGGAAACACGTTGGGGGGTGTCACTCCGCCTTGCCGAGCTCCTCGCGCACCACGCGGTTGATCATGCCTCCATCAGCACGCCCCTTGAACCGGGGCATCACCGCGCCCATCACCGGCCCGACGCTCGTGGCGCCGGCGGCGACGGCCGCTCGGACAGCGTCGCGCACTTCATCTTCGCTGGCCATCGCGGGGAGGTAGCGCTCCAGCGCCACCACTTCCGCAGCTTCCGCGGCCGCGAGTTCCGTGCGTCCCGCCTGCTCGTATGCCGTCACGGATTCCTTCCGCTTCTTCACGCCCTTGCGCAGCACCTCGATGACATCGTCATCGGTGAGCGGACGCTTGAGTTCGATCTCGCGGTTCCGTGTATCGGCAATGATCGTTCCCAGGAGCAGCGTAAGCGCTTTGTCCTGGGCCTTGCGCGCGGCGGTCAGCTCCGCGGCGAGGCGATCCTGCAGGGCGGGCATCTAGCCGGAGCGCGTGCGACGATTCTTGCGCATCGCCGCGTTCATCTTGCGCTTGCGGCGTTCGCTCGGCTTTTCATAGTGACGATGCTTGCGCAGGTCCGACAAGATTCCGGCCTTCTCGCACTTCTTCTTGAAGCGCTTGAGCGCCCGCTCGAAGTTTTCATCGTCATGGATGATGACTTCCGACAATTACGATCTCCCCCCTTCGTGGCGATTGCGCGCCTGACAAGGACTTGGTGACAGCCTATAAACATAGGCGACAGTAAGGGTTATAAGCAAGGAGCGAGGTGGACGGGAGACGGAACGAGGAGGGGGGCCGGGACTCGGCCAGGTGGGACGGGACGCGGAACGAGTCGGCGCCTGCAGGTTTAGAGGGGTGAGCCGGTACCGCCGCGCTCGCGTCCCCCTTCACCCCTCCCCTCGCCCCTCGCCGAGTCCCGGTCCCCCTCCCCGTTCCGTAATCCGGTTCCTCCGTCCCTCCTGTGTGACAGCCGATCGCCCCGTTTTCATCGATCCCTCCGGTCGCCGATGGCGTCGCGTGCGCACGTTCGCCGTCGGTCTCGGCGTCGTCTCGTCGCTGCTGGCGCTCGGCCTCGTTACGAGCATCATCATCCCGCCCCTGCTCCCCGCGATGCGCGACTCGCAGCGGGCGGTGGGGAGCGCCGCGCGATCCGGCTTTACCTCCACCCGCTCCGAGCGCGCGCGCCTCGCCGCGCGGCGTCGGTTGATGGCCGCCCTCGCGCTGCAGCCGGCCCCGCGCGCCGACCGCCCCGAGCATCTCCCCGTGGCGCGCAATCGGACGCGCGAGGCGCGCGTCGCCGCGCCCGCCGCCGCCAACCCGGTGCGCCCGCCGCTCGTCGTTGGCTTCAACGTGAAGTGGGACGACAACTCCTTCGCCGCCTACCGCGCGCACGCCGCCGAACTCGACTGGGTGGTGAGCGAATGGATCTTCGTCGCCGACCGCGGCGACTCGCTCCGCTTCGACATCGATCCGCGCGTTCTCTTCGCCAATGGCGTGCTCCCCGCCGACCAGCGGCCGCGCATCCTGGCCATGGTCAGCAACTACGACTCGCACTCGGGCGTCTTCTCCACCGCCGGCCTGCGCCGCCTCCTCACCCACCCGGCCGCCCGCCGTCACGCCATCGCCCAGCTGACCGCGGCGGCGGAGCGCTACGGACTGGCGGGCGTGACGATCGACTTTGAGGAGGTCCCCGACGACCTCGTCGATGACTGGGTGCGCTTTCTGCGCGATCTGCGCGCCGCGCTCTCCCCTGCGCGCCGGCTCGTGACGACGACCATTGCCGCCGGGGTCGATTCCGCCACCGCCCACGCCGTGGCCGCGCCGTGCGACTACGTCTTCCTGATGCTCTACGACGAGCACTTCGGGCGCGGCGATCCGGGTCCGGTGGCCAGTCAATCGTGGTACGACCGCAACGCCGAAGCGCTCACCGCCGCCGTCGGTCCGGCCAAGTCCATACTCGCGCTCGGCGCGTTCGGCTACGACTGGAACGACGCCGGCGGCAAGATCCACGGCCACGCCGTCACGTATCAGGAAATGATCAGCGCGGTGCGGGAACGCCACACCAGCGTGCAGTTCGACTCTGTGACGCTCAACCCGTACGTGGTGTGGGACGATCCCGACAGCACGAGTCACGTCGCCTGGTTCCTCGACGCGGCGACGGGGTGGAACGACCTCGGCACCGCCGCGCGCCTGCACACGGCCGGCGCGGCGCTCTGGCGGCTCGGCGCCGAAGATCCCTCGCTCTGGTCGCTGCTCGAACGCCGTGCCACCGCGCCGTCGCCGAGCGACATCCAGCACATTCCCCCCGGATATCAGGTGGAGTTCCAGGGAAACGGCGAACTCCTCCGCTTGCGCCTCCCGCCCACTGGCGGCGCGCGCACCGTGCAGCTGGATGACCGTCGCCGGCTGATTGTCGCCGAGTCGCTCACGACGCTCCCATCGCCGTGGGTGATTGAGCGGTTCGGCGAGGCCGAGGGCAAGGTGGCGCTGACGTTCGACGACGGCCCCGACGCGCGATGGACGCCCGCCATTCTTGACACGCTCCGCAGTCGCGGCGTGCCGGCGACGTTCTTTGTGGTCGGCCGCGACGCCGACAATCGCCCTGGCCTCCTGCGGCGCATCTATCGCGAAGGGCACGAGATCGGCAATCACACGTACACGCATCGCAACCTTTCGCTCACCGCGCCGTGGGTCGGGCGGCTCGAACTCGTCGCCACCGAGCGGCTCATCGAGACGCTGCTCGGCCGCCGCACCGCGCTCTTTCGCCCGCCGTATTTCGGCGACGCCGAACCGACCACCGCCGACGAACTCGATCCCGTGGCGATGGCCACGCGCCTCGGTTACGTCTCGGTGGGCGTGCGCATCGACTCCGAAGACTGGCGCCTGCGCGACCCCGCGCTCATCATCGCCGAGACGCTGCGCAAGCGGCGCGAAGGCAACAACATCGTGCTGATGCACGACGGCGGCGGCGATCGCTCGGCGACGGTCGCGGCGCTTGGCCCCGTCATCGACTCGCTCAAGGCGCACGGCGACACGCTGGTGCTCGTCTCCGACCTTGCCGGCGTCACGCGCGACGAGGCCATGCCGCCCCTCCCTGCGCGCTCGTCGGTGGAACGCTCGGTGGACCTGCTCGCCTTTGGCACCATCGGCGCCCTCGACTGGACGCTCTATTGGCTCTTCTTCGTCGCGGTCGTGCTCGGCGTTGGCCGCCTGCTGTTCATTCTGGTGCTCGCCGCCATTCAGCGCGCCCGCGGCGCCGCGGCGCCGGCGCCGCACTTCACGCCCGCGGTGACGGTCATCGTTCCCGCCTTCCGTGAAGCCAAGGTTATCGAGCGTACGGTCCGGTCGCTGCTCGCGCAGCGCTACGACGGCGCGCTCGATGTGGTGGTCGTCGACGATGGCTCACCCGACGACACGTACGCGGTGGCCCGCCGCGCGTTCGAGGGCCATCCCCGCGTCGCCGTCTACACCAAGCCCAACGGCGGCAAGGCGAGCGCGCTCAACTTCGGCATCGCGCGCGCGTCCGCCGACATCGTCATCTGCCTCGACGCCGACACCCAGTTTGAACCGCAGACGGTCGCCGAACTCGTCGCGCCGCTCGAGAATCCCGCCGTCGGCGCGGTGGCCGGCAACGCCAAGGTCGGCAACCGGCTCAACCTCGTCACGCGCTGGCAAGCACTCGAGTACGTGACGAGCCAAAACCTCGACCGCCGAGCCTTTGCCCTGCTCGACTGCATCACCGTGGTCCCCGGCGCGGTTGGCGGATGGCGCAAGAGCGTCGTGCAGTCAGTCGGCGGCTTCCGCGGCGAAACGCTCGCCGAGGACCAGGACCTCACCATCGCCGTGCACCGCGCCGGGTATTCGGTTGCGTACGCCGAACGCGCCGTGGCGTGGACCGAGGCGCCCGACACGCTGCGCGGCCTCGCGCGCCAGCGCTTCCGCTGGTCGTTTGGCACGCTGCAGTGCGCGTGGAAGCATCGCGATGCGCTGCTGCACCCGCGCTACGGCACGCTGGGGATGGTTGCCCTCCCCAACACGTGGCTCTTCCAGCTCATTCTCACCGCCCTGTCGCCGCTCGCTGACCTGCTGTTCGTGTATGGCTTGGCGAGCGTCTGGCTCACGTGGCAGTCGTTCGGCGAATCGTACGCGCTCGTCGATCTCGGACAGATTCTCATCTTCTACGCCATCTTCCTCGTCACCGACTGGCTTGGCGCGGTCATCGCCTTTGCGATGGAGCCCGACGAAGAGCACTCGTTGACGTGGCTGACGGTGCTGCAGCGCTTTGCGTATCGTCAGGTCATGTACTGGGTGGTGGTCCGTTCGTTCGTGGCGGCCATTCGCGGCCGGTCGGTCGGGTGGGGCTCGCTGGAGCGGAAAGCCACAGTGGAAACGGTGCGACCATGACCAAGCGCGTCTATCGCTCGCTGGGCGTGCTCGCCGGAGCGCTGGTCTTTGCGCTGGCGCTCTGGTCGCTGCATGACGAACTCTCCACGCTGCACTACCACGACATCCGGCTTGCCCTGCGCGCCGTCCCCAATGCGCAACTGCTCGCCGGGCTCGGCTTCACCGCCCTCGGCTACGCGGCACTCGTCAGCTACGACTGGCTCGCCCTGCACTACATCCAGCGCCCGCTCGCGCCGCGGCGCGTCGCGTTCGTGGGCTTTGTCGCGTACGCGCTGTCCCAGTCGCTGGGCTTCCATATACTCCTCGGCGGTTCCCTTCGCTATCGCTTCTACTCGGCGTGGGGACTGTCGAGCGCCGATATCGCGCTGGCCGTGGGCTTCAATTCGCTGACCTTCTGGCTTGGCGTGCTCACCATTGGCGGCGCGGTCTTCCTCATTGAACCGCAGGCGACGCCCGACTTGTTGGACCTGCCGGTTGCGTCGCTCGCCACCATCGGCGCGCTGCTGCTCGTGCTCGTCGTCGGCTACCTCGTGGCCAGCGCGGTGCGCCGGGCGCCGCTGCGCGCGCTCGGGTGGGAGTTCAACCTGCCGCGGCCGCCGCTCGCCGTCGCGCAGGTCGTCGCGTCGTCCGTCGACTGGGTCGCCGCCGGCGCCGTGCTGTTTGCCCTGCTCCCCGCCGACCATCCGGTGCCGTTTGGCGCGTTCCTCAGCGCGTTCCTGCTCGCGCAGGTGGTGGGCCTCATCAGTCACGTCCCGGGCGGCATCGGCATCTTCGAGTCGGTGATCGTCTTCCTGATGAAGGACGAAATCCCGGCCGCCGGGCTTGTCGGCGCGCTGCTCGCGTATCGCGTCGTCTACTATCTGATTCCGCTCGGCACCGCGCTGGCGCTGCTCGCCGCGCACGAGGTGTCGCGCGCGCGGCATGGCATCGCCCGCGCGGCGGCCGTCGCCGGACGTTGGGTCCCGGGCGTCGTACCGTCGATGCTGGCGTTCACGACCTTCATCTCCGGCATCATCCTGCTTCTCTCCGGCGCCACGCCCAGCGTGCAGTCGCGCTTGCACGTGCTGGCCGATGTGCTGCCGCTGGCGGTAATTGAGCTGTCGCACTTCACGGCCAGCGTCGTTGGCGCCGCGCTGCTGGTGCTCGCCTGGGGGCTGCGCCGCCGCCTCGACGCCGCGTGGTGGCTCACGAGCATCGCGCTGCTGGTGGGCATTGCCGCCTCACTGCTCAAGGGCGTGGACTTCGAGGAGGCCACGTTCCTCGCGCTCGTCTTCACCGCGCTCGTCCCCGCCCGGCGCCATTTCTATCGGCGCGCGTCGATGACCAGTGACGTGTTCTCCCCGGGCTGGGGGGCGGCGATCGTTCTCGCCGTCGGCTCCACGTTCTGGCTTGGCCTGTTCGCCTTCAAGCACGTCGACTACTCACACGACCTGTGGTGGGAGTTCGCCGTGCGCGGCGACGCGCCGCGTTTCCTGCGTGCCTCGGTCGGCATCGTCGCGCTCCTCCTCTTCGTCGCGCTGCAGCGGCTCCTCCGCCCCGCCCTGCCGAGGCTCAGCACGCCCGGCGAGCCGACACTCGACCGCGTCGCCACCATCGTGCACGCGTCACGCGACGTGCAGGCCAATCTCGCACTGCTCGGTGACAAGTCGCTCCTGTTCAGCGACGCCGGCAACGCCTTCGTGATGTACGGCGTCTCCGGCCGGTCGTTCGTGGCGCTCGGCGATCCGGTAGGAGCCCCCAGCGAGCGGCAGGAGCTCGGATGGCGATTCCGCGAACTCGCCGACCGCCACGGCGCAGCCACGGTGTTCTATGAAGTGCGGATGCACAACCTTCCGCTGTATCTCGATCTCGGCTTGTCGCTCCTCAAGCTCGGCGAAGAGGCGCGCGTGCCGCTCGGCGAGTTCTCGCTGCAGGGCGGCGCGCGCAAGGGAATGCGGCGCGTCGTCAATCAGGTGGAGAAGGACGGCGGCGAGTTCGGCATTGTTCAGGTTGAGGATGTCCCCTCGCTGATGCCCGAACTCCGCGCCGTCTCCGACGAGTGGCTCGAGAGCAAGCGCGTACGCGAGAAAGCCTTCTCGCTCGGCTGCTTCAGTGAGCCCTACCTGCGCCGCTTCCCGCTCGCCGTGGTGCGGCGCGAAGGGCGCGTCGTCGCGTTCGCCAATCTCATGCGCGGCCAGCCGGGCGACGAAATCACGGTGGACCTGATGCGCTACTCGGCGCAGGCCCCCGAGAACGTGATGGAGTACCTGTTCATTCAGACGATGCTCTACGGACGCGCCGAGGAATTTGGGCACTTCAATCTCGGCATGGCGCCGCTCGCCGGACTCGAGAACCGCGCGCTCGCGCCGCTCTGGAACCGCGTCGGCGCGCTCGTGTACCGGTTCGGTGAGAACTTCTACAACTTCCAGGGGCTGCGTGAGTACAAGGAGAAGTTTGATCCCATCTGGGAACCGCGCTATCTCGCCTCGCCGGGCGGGCTGATGCTCCCGCGCATACTCGCCAATGTCGCCGCGCTCATCTCCGGCGGCCTCACCGGGATCGTCAAGAAATGATCGCCGCCCCGCAGCGCACCGCGTTCGGGCGCGCGTTCGGGCGCGCGCTGACGCTCGCCCTCTCCCTCGCGTGCATCGCGCAGCCCGCGCGCGCGCAGCTCGCGGCCGTGGCCGACTTGCCGCTCACCGAAGTACCGGCCGCAGGGCCCGGTTATCTGTTCGCCGTCTTCCTCACCGGAGACGGCGGATGGGTCGCGCTCGACCAGGGCGTCTCCGCCGCGCTGAAGGCCGCCGGCATTCCCGTGGTCGGCTTCAACCAGCGCAGCTACCTGTGGGGCGGCAAGACGCCCGACCAATCCAGCGCCGACCTCGCACGCATCATCACCGCGTATCGCGCGCACTGGCGCCGCGACATCGTGATCGTCATTGGCTACTCCCGCGGCGCCGGCGTGGCTCCCTTCGCCGTCAACCGCCTCCCCCCTGCCCTGCGCGGTACCGTGAGAGGCGTCGTGCTCATCGGGTCGGAACATCTTGCCGGTTTCCACTTCCGGATGCGCGACCTGCTGTCGAGCGCGCCCGCCCCCGATGACGTGCCGCTGATGCCCGAGATCGAGCGGCTCGGCGCCACCCCGCTGATGTGCTTCTACGGCGCCGACGAGAAGGACACCATCTGCCCGGACCTCAAGCCGCCCGCCGTCATCGTGAAGATGAGTGGGGGGCATCATTTGGATCGGGCGTACGGAGAGATTGGACGACTGATCGTTGAGCGAATGAGATAGTTATCAACTGAACGGAACGGGGAGGGGGGCCTCTATCTCGCACTCACCCTCGGCCGCAGCACCAACTGCCCCTTCCTCGAGAAGTCAATCGACTTCTGCAGCAGCCGTGCCGCTTCCTGCGGTGCGTGGAAGCCCACCGAGTTCTCCGCTTCCACGAAGTCGAGGAGGAACTGCGCCTGCCGCTGGTAGTTCTGCGCTTCCTTCAGCGCCGCGCTCGTTGAGTCGGCCTTCTTCACCGCCTCGGCGTCGGCGATCAGCTCGAGCAGCGCATCCATCGCGAGGTTGCGCATGCCGAACGTGCGATCCTGAATGAGCGCCACACGGGCGGTCAGCTCCTCTTCCGTCTGCTTGTGGCACGTCTGGCAGGCGCGGTTCACGTTGAGCATCGGACTCGCCACGTGGTGGTCGCTGATCTTCTGTGCGCCGGTGCGCTGGAACGGCATATGGCAGTCGGCGCACGCCACGCCGCTCTTGGCGTGGACGCCCTGGTTGAACATCTCAAACTCCGGATGCTGCGCCTTCAGCGCCGGCGCGCCGGTGCGCGCGTGCACCCAGTCCTTGTGCCCGTCCTTCTGGTAGTAGGCGAGGATCGAGTCGCCGGCGAGGCCGTTGAACCACGGGAAGGTGAGCCGCTTGTCCGGTCCCTTGAAGTAGTACTCCACGTGGCACTGCCCGCAGACGTAGCTGCGCATTTCGGCGCGCGTCGCCTGCTTGTTGACGTCGTAATCCTTGACGCCCAGTGACGCCTTGTAGGCGCGGATCCCCTCCATGAACGCCGGCCGCGTCACCCGCAGCGACATCGACGCCGGATCGTGGCAGTCGACGCACGACACCGGATGCTTCCCCGTCTCCTTCAGCGCGTCGAAGTACGGCAGCTTGTTCAGCGCCTCAAAGCCCTTCATGATGTCGCCGTTGCCGAGCCGCATCATCGGCGCGTACGTCGAGGCGTGGCAATTGATGCACGTGCCGGGCTGCTTGGTCACCTGCTGGCGCTCCGTGTACATCTGGTCGTCGAGCATGTACGCGTGTCCGCGCTCCTCGCGGAAATCCTTGGCGAACGCGTACCCCGCCCACATCTGCACCAAGCGCGGGTCTTCCTTGAGCCGCGACTGCGACACCGTGTCGCGCGGGTCGAGCTGGGAGGGCACGTGCGGCAGCGCCTCGCTCCCGCCGAAGCGCGTGCGTTTCATGTCCACCGTGCGCAGGTACCCGTCGTACTGCAGCGGGAAGTTCTTCCCCCACTCCGCCGGGTCGGTGGTCGTGTCGGTGAGCGCCACCACCCGGTAGAACGGATTGCGCGCCTCGTCCTGCTTGCGCGTGATGTCGCGCAGCAGAAAGCCGGCCGCCACCGCGGCCAGTCCAAACACGACGGCGACGAGAACGAGAGTCAGCGGCGTGATGCCGCGGCGTGAACGAGAAGTCATAGAATCGCTCTCCAGCAAACCAATGTTGATGCCATCCCGACCGTCTACCATCTACCGTCTACCGTCTACTGTCTACCGTCTGGGCTATCGCACCCAATGCCCCACGTATCGATGACACTTGATGCAGTCCAGCGCATCATCGCCCGTCCCCGAATGCCCGGCGCGCGCCGCCGGTGAGATCGACGACGCCAGATCGCCGTGGCAGTTGAGGCACGCCGCCTGCGCCACGCGCTTGTTCTTGGCGCGAATGCGCAGCGGATCGGGGTGCCGCCCGGTGGTGAAGTTGAGAGAGTGCCAGAACCCATTCTCACCCTTCACGAAATACTTGTGCACCACGTTGTCGTGCGGCGCGTGGCAGTCGTTGCACACCGCCACATTGCGATGGCTCGACTTCTCCCACGCCGCGAAGTGCTCGTGCATCACGTGGCAGTTGGCGCACGCGGCCGCGTCATTGGTGAGGTACGAATACCCCTTGGCCGCGAGGAACGTGTAGCCGCCCAGTCCGGTGGCCGTTCCCAGCAGCGCGGCAATCACCAGCGCAATCCATTTGGTCATCGATCAGCGGCTCCGCACCCGACCGCAATCACCCAACGCGGTATCATATCAGCGGCTCAGCGTAGTTTCGAGATAGACAAATCGCGCGTCGCGCGATCCGTTGTAGGCATTGCGTGCCACCGCGCCGCCTCTCGCGGACGCACCGTACAGTTCAATCGCCAACCGAGCGTGCGGCTGCCACGCGATGGACGCATCCATCACTCGCGCCAGCGCCGTCGCTCCCCCTGACGGACGCCCCGTGAAGCCGAACACTCGGCTGTCAAACGCTCCGCCCCCAAGATACCACTGGTCCGTCGACTCGGTCAGACGCAGATCATGCGCGCCGACGCGCAGCGTCACCCGCGCGTGCGGCTTCGCCTGCAGCGTCACGAATGATTCGGTCGAGTTCATCATGTTGTAGAATGGGAAGCGCGCGTACACGCGCGGCGTCGGCAACGCCTGGAAGAACGTGCCGTGGCGCCCATCGTTGGCCGTCGCGTCGCCGCTCGATCGCAGCCACCCCGCGCGCAGCCACGCGCTCCACGGCACCGCGGCATGCTGCACACCCCCCTCAAGCGCCAGCGCGTTGGCGTCGTGGTCTTGTGCACCCCAACTCCCGCCCTGCCACGCACCCCACGCCATCGCGTCGAACTTCGCGCGCCCGGCCTTGTGCACTGCCGCCCAGTGGCCGCCCAGCGTCACCACACTGATGTCGCCGCGGTCCGCCGCGCGCGCTGCAGCCGCGCGATTGTCCGTTGGCACCGTGCCGCGAGCGTCGCGATACCACAGGCCGAACAGACGCAGATCGTGCTCGCCCGTGTTCGACCGCGCTCCCGCCGCCCACGCCGCATACGCCACGTCCACGTTCAGCCCCGGCTGGCCATCCACGCGGAAAGCCCCCGCCGTCGGACGCATCGCTGCAACCGTCAGCGTCCCAATCGCCAGCGGCGCCGTCGCGTGCACGCCGTCAAACGAACGACCAACCGCCGAGAATCCAAACGGACCGATGAGCCGCTGACTGAGGCGCTGCGCCTTCACCGCAGCCAGCGTCGGATCACTCGCCGCGCGCTCGGCGCCATCCGAGAACTCAAAGCGGCCCGCGCGCAGCGACTTCGCGCCGCGTCCCCAGCGCACGAACGCCTGCTTGATGAACACGCGCGCCACCGACCGCTGCGCATCATTGGCCGCGTACAGCGTCGCGCCGAGGCCCAACTGCCCCGCCGGGGCCGGCCGAATTGCGTCGTCGGGGAGGCCGATCAGCATCGGCACCGCTCCCTCCACACGCCACTGCCACGCCCCCTTCGTCTGCGCCGCCGAAATGCGCGCCAGCAGATGGGCGTAGCTGTACTCCCCTTCTGCACCCGCGTCGAACCAGTCCCACGATTCCGCGCGTCCACGGAGCGTCGCCGAGAGACGCACACGATCCGCGCCACTGGCTGTCGTCCCCGGTGTCGTCCCCTGCGCCGCTGCGCCGGCGCCCGCTATCGCGAGCCCCGCCACCATCGCCGCAACCATCCAGAGGCCCACCCGGCCGCGAGTCTGCGTCATGGTCCACTCCGCGCCAAAGATTGAGACTCGCGAAAAATAGGTATGTCATGTGCTGGTTCAATCGGAGAGGCGTGGACAGAGTGTGAGAGTTTGCCCTCCACATTGGCACTACTTGGAACGAGGAGGGGGTAGAGGCGAAGGGTTGAGACTGGAGATACGGAACGGGGAGGGCGATCATCCCTTCCCCCTTCACCACTCCCCGTCCTCGTTCCTACGCCCCTACCCCCTCCCCGTTCCGTGTCGTTCTAGTCGAACACGCAGAGGACTGGATACCCGCCATCCACCCCTGGCACCGCCACTTCAATCCTCCCATTTCTCCAGTTCGCCACCATCGAGCTCGAGTAGTAGTCCCCCGGCTCATAGTACGTCAGCCAGATGGCGCGGTCGTCATTCTCGTACGTCCCGGCGAACACCTTTGTGTACTCGTAGAACTGTCCCGTCCCCGTCCACTCGCGCACGTCAACGAGCAGCTTGTACGAGTAGTCGCGGCGAAGTGTCAGCGAGCCTCGGGTCACCTCGATGCGCGCACTG
>JACPFW010000024.1 GCA_016182795.1 Gemmatimonadota bacterium | reverse complement strand
TCGGTCATGCCCGGCGGGCACTGCTCGCCATCCTTGATCGTCGTGCCCGCGCGCGCCCCCGGCGGGCCGCCACCCTGCGCGGCCGCCACCGACGCCGCAATGCCAAGCATCACCACCATCCGACGAATCATCACCAGTACACCTCTTAATGAAGGGGGCAATCGACTTACTACTGCGGCCAGAGCCATCCGAACGTTCCCGCCGTCAGACAGGCGTAGATGAGCCCGTCAATCGTCGCCGTGAACGTCGCGCGGAACGACCGCCAGTACCAGATGTGCTGCTGCCACAGGCCGAGCGCGTAGCCGGCAAACGCCGTGGCGCCGGCAAACCGGAAGACGGTGAGGTAATGCGACCCGCCCGGCAGTGCGCGCCCCGCCACATACGCGGCGAAGACCGACACCACGAGCGTGTACACGAACCAGAGCGAGAGCTGGCGTCCCATGCCCATGTCGCCGTTCGGTCGTACGGTGATCATGCCCACCGGCCCGCGGTCAATCTTGGCCTTGAACTCCGGCGTTTTCATTTCCGCCATCGTGTCGCAGCGCGGATACATGTACTCGCCGGGCGGAATGTTCAGCGGCCCGACCGCCGTGCGAAAGGCGTCTTCGTTCGGGAGCTTCGGGAATTCGCCTTTGTGCCACGGCGTCACCATGTGGATCACGGAGCTCGCGATGAACACAATCACCGCGGACAGCAGTATCGGGAGCCACAACGCGGTCAGGCCGGTCATAAGCACCTCCGGACAGGGGGGACACCACAGGGCCGGCAGCCCGCGCCGCCGACCGTTGGGCTAACCTGAAGAAGCTACGCCCGTCCGGGGTGTTATCGCCACCTGCCGGGTTGCGCGACGTCGCGCGGCCGGCAGCGGCCAACCCGCTCGACCAGCGCGCCGAACTCGGCTAACTCGCGCGCTCTTCGGTGATTCCCAGCAGATGCTGCTCGGGATCGCGGACGAAGAACATCCAGATCTCCGTGCTGCCCATCTTGCCCACCAGATGCGGGGTATCGACGCAGGCCGCACCGCGCTCGCGCAGTGCGTCGTACGCGCCCTGCAGATTCGCCGTCTTCAGGTACAGCACCGATGCCGGGTGGTCGTGCTCGGGCTGTTCGGGCGCGGTCATCATCAGCCGCACATCGCCCATGGCGAAGAACGCCATGCCGTTGGTCTCGAAGAGCAACGGAAGGCCGAGCACATCGCGGTACCACGCGACGGCGCGCGGCACGTCGTGGAAAGTGACGGCAACCTGCGCGAGCGGTCCAAGCATGGGGGGCACCTCAGGTTCGGGAGACAGCGTGGCCGGCGCCGCACCCGTAACGCTGGCCACCCTCTGATTCGTGTGCAACTGCCCGTCCGTCGTCATCGGTGCTAACCGGCGCACCAACGTCCGTGACGGAACCGACAGATGTTTGCTTGACACGCGATCCGGCCGGCGGGAGTTTCGCGAGATGACCAGACGTCTGCTTCTCCTTTGCGCGCTCGGATTCGCCGCAGCGTGCCAACCGATGCATAGTGGCGCACCGTCGCCCGTCTTCACCCGCGCTGTGCTTCAGCACAGCATCGACTCGCTGGTCGCCGACCCGATGTTCGGCAACTCACATCTCGGCCTGCTCATCGTCGAGCCGATCACCGGCGACACGCTCTACTCGCACAATGCCGGCAAGCTGTTCATGCCGGCGTCCAACATGAAGCTCCTCACCGGCTCCACCGCGCTCGTGCAGCTCGGCGCGAACTACCGGTTCACGACCACGTTCCTCTCCGCCGCGCCCGTCGTCGAGGGCGTGCTGCGCGGCGACCTCGTCGTCGCCGGGCGCGGCGACCCGACGGTGAGCGATGCCCTGCAGGGTGGCGACGCGATGAAGCCGCTGCGAGCCGCCGCCGAGTCGTTGTACGCACGCGGCATTCGCGAGATCGGCGGATCGATTGTCAAAGGCGGCAACGCCTTTCCCGACACGACCATCGGCGAGTGGGACTGGACCAATCTCGAGACCACCTCGGGCGCGGCCATCGACGAGCTGATGTTTAACGAAGGCGTCGCCCGCGTCACCGTATACGGCGGCGACAAGCCCGGCGACGCGGTGCGCCTCGTCACGACGCCCGCCCGCACCACACCGCAGGTCATCGCCGAGTTCGTCACGACCGACCCGGCCACCATGCCCGTCCCCGCCGCGCGCCCCGGCACACCGGCAGGTGCCGCCGGTCGCTTCGGCGCTTCGCGCAGCGGCATGGTGCGCGGCACCACCGACCTGCGCGGCCCCGTGCCCATCGTTCGCCTGCGTGGATGGGTGGCGCCCAGGGACAGCGTGCGCGCGACCCTCGCCATTCGCGATCCGGCCAGCGCGTGGTTATTTGCCTTTGCCGAAGCACTCGGCGACAAGGGGATCACGGTGCGCGGTGCCGTAGTGCGCACCCCGGACGCGTCACTCGACGGTCTCCAGCCGCTGTTCACCATGACATCCGCGCCGCTCAGCGAAGTGCTGGCCCGCTTCCTCAAGCCGTCGCAGAACCAGATCGGCGAGATCCTGCTCCACACGCTCGCCCTCGAGAAGACCGGTATCGGTTCAGCCGACAGCGGCCGCCGCGTGGTGGAACGCCAGATGATCTCCTTCGGCGCCGACTCCAACGGTTTTGCCGTGCGCGACGGCAGCGGCTTGTCGCGGCACGACTACGTGACGCCCGAGACGTTCGTCAGGATTCTCGACGCGATGCGCAAGCGCGGCGACTTCAAGACCTTCTACGACGCCCTGCCCATTGGCGGCGTCGACGGCACGATCGCCAACCGCATGAAGAACACGCCGGCGCAGGGCAACGTGCACGCCAAGACCGGCACCGTGGACCGCTCGCACTCCCTCACTGGCTACGTCACCACCGCCGACGGCAAGCTCCTGCTCTTCTCGTTCCAGCACAACAACTACACCACCAACAACCAGCAGGTAGAGCGCGTGCAGGACTGGATTGCGGCCCAGCTCGCGGGGCATCCGTTCTTGCGGAAATAGAAAAGTACAGAGAGGCACGGAGAGACACGGAGAGACACAGATGAAGACGGAGGGGGAGCGGCCGGCGCTGAGCGCCCCGCTCCCCCTCTGTGGCTTTCTGTGCGTGTCTGTGTCTCTCCCCTACTTCTTTGCCGCATCCACAATCGCCTTGATGCGGGCGCTGACCGTCGGTACGTAGTACGGCACGCCGGCGGCGATCGTCCACTCAAGCCCGGCGCGCACTTCCTTGCCGTCGCGCAGCTGCACCTGGTTGGTGGGATACAGCGTCTTGAGATCCTCGAGCGGATTGCCATCCACAATGATCAGATCCGCCGCCCAGCCGGCACGGACACGCCCAATGGTGTTCTCGAGGCCGAGGATCTTCGCGTTGTTTCCGGTGCAGTGCTGGATCACCTTCAGCGGATGGAACCCCGCCTCCTGGTGCAGTTCCATCTCGCGAATCAGCCCGTAGCCGTACATCTGATAGATGAAGCCCGCATCGTCGCCGCATCCGATGGTGCCGCCCCTGCGCTCGAAATCGCGCAGCGCCGCCATCCAGATGCGGTAGTTCTCCTTCCAGTACGTCTCGTCGGTGCTGCTCCAGCCGATGAAGTACGACCCGTGGTTTGCCGGATCGGGCTTGAAGTAATTCGCCAGCGACGGATGCAGGTAGTCCCGGAACCACGGCTGCGTCTGCGCGCGCTGCAGGTCGCGGCTCGCTTCGTAGATGTCGAGCGTCGGCACCCAGGCGACATTGGCCTTCACCATCGCCGCGAGCACCGTGTCGAGTCGCGCCGGGTCGGCCTCGCGCCACAGCCGCCCCGCCCACCGGAACCGGTCGGTCTCGTCCAGATAGTTGTAGTCGCTCGGAAAGTGCTGACGGCCGTCCACGATAGCCGCGTCGGGAATGCCGTACCAGTGCTCGATCGAGCGCGTGCCGAACGCGATGTCGTCCCACGCATTCGTCTCCTCCACGCCCACGTGGTGCGCAATCGGCAGCCCCACCTTGTGCGCCTCGTCCTCCATCGCCTGCATGATGTCGCGGTCGATGCCGAGGATCTTGATGCCGTCGGCCCCCATGCGCTTCAGGTCCTGCACCCGGGCGCGGGCGTCGGCCGCCGTGCGGATGCGGCGCCCCGCGCTGAACCCCGGATAGACCAGAATGCGCGGACCGGCAAACTCTCCTTTCGCCTGCCGCTCGCGCAGGCGAATCGAGCCGCTGTCGTTTTCGGCGCCCACTTCGCGCACGGTGGTGACGCCGTTGGCGAGCTGCAGGAGCATGTAGTACTCAAAGCCGCCCATCGACTGCCCGGATCGGTTGCTCTGCATGTGCGTGTGCGCGTTGATCAGCCCGGGCAGAACGAACTTGCCGGTGGCGTCGATCTGCACGTCGCCCGCCGGGCGCCGGCCGGCGCCGCGCCGCATTGCCACCGGGTCGAGCGTCACCACGTCGGTGATCAGCCCGTTCTCGAGCACGATGTCCACCGGGCCGCGGGCCGGCGTCCCATTGCCGTCCACGATGGTGGCGTTGCGAATGATGAGGCGCGCCGGTTTCTGCCCCGACGTCACGCCGGTGGTCTGTGCGGCGAGAGGGAACACAACCAGCAGAGCGGCGGCAAGCGCCGCGCGAAGCACGGGTGGCATGGGCGAATCCGGGGTGAGGGCCGCCGTAGCCTACTGAGAACCCGGTCGAATTGAAAGGCGGGGGGCGGGCGCCGATGCGCCCGCCCCCCGCCGAACCCGCGACGCAACCGGCGCGGCCGTTAGGCCGCCGCCGGCACCGCCGCCACGACTTCGAGCTCGATGGACAGCTTCACGTCCTCGCTCACCATCAGACCGCCGAACTCGAGCGCCTGGTTCCAGGTCAGCCCCCAGTCCTTGCGGTTGATCTTTCCCTCCACCGTCAGGCCCGTGCGCGTCATGCCCCACGGATCCTTCACCACCGGCGTCGTCTCGCCCTTTAGCGTAATCGACTTCGTCACGCCGTGCATCGTGAAGTCGCCGGTGATCGTGATGTCCGTGCCGTCCTGCGTGATCTTCGTCGACGCGAACGTGATCGTCGGATACTTCTCGGTCTCGAAGAAGTCGGCAGAGCGCAGGTGCGTGTCGCGCTGCTCCTGGTTGGTGTCGATGCTGGCGGCGTCGATCGTGAAGCGCGCCGCGACCACACGGCCGTTGGCGTCCGTCTCACCCGAGCCGTCGAACTTCGTGAAGCGGCCGCGTACCGTGGAGATGGCCATGTGCTTCACCGAAAACCCCACCTGCGTGTGCGTTGCGTCGAGAGTCCACTGCATGGTCCGTCTCCTGAATCCTGGTGGTGTGCCGGGCGGGGCGCCCGCTTATTTGAAGATTAAACTTCTCACTACTGAGATATTAAGGCCATGGTCCCGCCGCGTCAACCCCCCTCGCCTAGGCCTTCTTGGCCGGCCCGGCGGCGGCGAGGCCGAGCTGCTTGAGCAGCGCCGTCGCCTGCTTCTGCTCCGTCCGCGTCAGCCCCGACATCGCCTCGCGGATCGCCTCCGCATGCGACGGGAAGATCTGCGCCATCAGCGCCTCGCCCTTGCGGGTCAGCGCCGCGTAGCGGGCGCGGCGGTCCGACGGGCACAGCTGTCGCTCCGCCAGGCCCCGCTGCGCCAGCTTGTCCACCAGGAAGGTGATCCCGCCGCTCGACACGAGAATCTTGCGCTGCACATCGCCCAGCAGCAGCGGCCCCTTGTGGTAGAGGGCCTCGAGAATGGCAAACTCGGCGTGCGTGAGGTCGTGCGCCACGAGGCTCGCCTCCACCCGCTCGCCGATGGCGCGCTGGGCGCGGGAGAGCACCACAAACAATTTGAGGGCCGTGGCCGTCGCCGTGTCGGGCGACTTGCGGCGGGGCGCTTGGGGGGTCGTCATGGTCGTCATCTTAGTACTAAGATATAATGTTCCCCACGATTTGGCTAGAGGCCCGTCTTGCCGCCGCGCCAATCTGGACCTACGCCGGCTCCTCCACCAGCGCCGCCCCCTCCGCCGTCAGCCCGTCCAACAGGGCCTCGAGGTGCCGCTCCTCCGTACGCACGTTCATCAGCGTCACGCGCAGCACCCGCCGGCCGCCAAGCACCGTCGACGTGATCCAGCCCCGCCCCGACGCATTGTAGCGCTCGCGCAGACGCAGGTTCAGCCAGTCGATCGTCGGCTCGTCGTGCACGTCCCCCGGCAGCCAGCGGAAGCACAGAATATTGCTCTCCGGCTCGTGCAGCGCCACGAAGTTGCGGCGCGCGCCGATCATCTGGTGCAGCGTCGTCGCCAGCGCGCAGGTGTGGTCGTGCAGCGCCGCCAGCCCCGACACCCCGTACCGCTGCAGGGCCACCCACACCTTGAGCGCGTCGGCGCGCCGCGAGCACATGAACGACCGCGTCCCCTGGTCGGGGCTGCGCGTGCCGGCCTCGCCATGAAACAGATACGGCGCCTGCTGCTCAAACGCCGCTGACAGGTCGCGTTCGTCGCGCGCGAGGATCGCGCCGGCGGCGAGCGGCAGCAGCATCATCTTGTGCGGATCCCACGCCACGGTGCGCGCGCGCTCGATGCCGCGCAATCGATGCGCGTGACGAGGCGAGCAGAGGGCCGATGCCCCGTGCGCGCCGTCGACGTGCATCCACACGCCGCGCGTTTCGCACTCGGTCCCAATCGCCGCCAGATCGTCAAAGCTCCCGGTTGCCGTGTGGCCCGCGGTCGCGACGACCGCCATCACGCGGCGTTTCTCGGCGGCCAGCGTGTCGAGCACGCGCGGGAGCGCGCTGGCATCCATCTTCCAGCCGTCGCTTGGCACCGTCCGCACATTCTCGGTGCCGAGCCCCAGTTCGCCTGCCGCCCGTGCAATGGCGTAGTGCGCGTGCTCGCCGCAGACGATCACCGGCGGCGTGCCAATGATGCCGCGCTTCCAGGCGTCGGGCTGGAACTCGGCGCGCGCCGCCAACAGCGCCGTGTGCGTGGCTTCGAGTCCGCCGGACGTCAGGGTGCCGCCCGAGCCTGAGCCAAAGCCGGCGAGGCCGCACATCCAGCGAATTACCTGCTCTTCCACCGCCGTGCCGGTGGGCGACATCTCCATCACGGCAATGGAGTTGTTGAGCGCCGCAATCACCGACTCGGTCCAGACGGCGGCCGGCAGCGGAGCGGCCACCTGATGCCCCATGTACATCGGATGTGCGAGCCGGTTCGCCCCGGCTATGAAGTCGCGTTCCACGCGCGCGGCAACGTCAGCCAGTGGCAGACCCCGCTCGGGCATGGCCTCATCCAGGCGCGGGCGTTGGTCGAGATGCCCCGCCGTGGGCGACACTGGACCGTCTTCGGCGCCCGTGCGTTGGAAGTAGCTGGCCACCAGATCGACAAAGAGCGCACCCGCCTCGCGGGTGCGGTCGGCGTCTACGGCCGCGCGAAGTTCATCAGGCAGCATTCGGGCAATCTAACCGCATCGACACGCGCGGTGTCGACGCCTCATGGGGCCGGGCGGGCAGAGCCGGTGTCAAAGATCCACCGATACGTCCCATCTGGTTCGCGGCGCCAGACCGTGAGGTACTTGGTGTACGTCACCGACGTTGGCGTGCGGGCATTACGCGCCTGACCAATGGTGAGGCCGAGCGAGCCATCGCGCGCGGCGATGGCCAGCGAATCGATGGGCCCCCACTCAAAGCGACCGGACGTCGGGTAGCCGGCGAAGGCTTGGCGCACTTCCTCGGGGCCGCGTACGGGGACCGCACGTTCGGCGAGCATCATCCCGTCGGCGGCCACCCACCGCGAGAACGCTTCGGCCGGCCCGCCGGAATCCATGCTGAACTGCGCAAAGGCGCGGTCGGCGGCGGCCATGGCGCGGGCAGCATGCAGTCTGCGCGGCGCCGCCGAGTTGCCGGAGGCGGGCGCGCGTTCGATAACCGGGGGAAGCGAGCGCACCGACGGAGGCGCAAAGGCCACCGAGAGCGCCACCAGTCGCCACGCCTCGCGTCGCGTGCGTCGCCAGCATCCCAGGTATCGGCCGGTTGACGGCCGGGTGGTGTCGGCATTCGCCACGTGCCAGATGCCAGTGGTGCACCCGAAGCTGCCGTCACGCGCGACCACGGCGAGCACGGGCGTCCACGCCGGGTTGTCGCTGGTCACCGCGCGCAGAGAGGCAAGGGCCGGCTCATACTGCTCAGCGCCGTGCAGCACCGGCCGGCCCGGCGCGAGCACCGTCGCGCGCGGCGCGAGCGCGCGCCGCCAAGCGGCGGTATCGCGCGCGGCGGCCCAATCGGCCTCAAGCAGCGACGCCTTGGCGGCGGTGGTGTCCTGGGCCCGGAGAACGGACGCAAGCGAGAAAGTTGCCAGCAATAGAGTACGCATGAGCATTTCTTTTCTCCGCAACGAGCGACGCTCTTCGTACGGCAATCGGACGCAGAAGTTGCATTACCCTCGGCGCGCGCATCCGGCCAGTGCGAGTTCGCCGACGCGCACTTCCGCGCGATACGGGAACCATGCGTCACTCATCCCGTCGCGGCACGCCTCGCGCAGAATGCCGAGCTTGATCTCCTTCACCTTGTCGAGGTCGCGGCGGCCGACAATCGTGGTCAGCGTGCCGCGGACCTCCGGCGCGGCGGCCGCAAACACCACCTCGCGCGGCGGATCCGGGCGCTCAAGCACCAGCTGCGTGCCATCATACGTCACACGCCAGAACGGCTCCGTGCCCGTGGCCACCCACTCGAACGGCAGGCGCGGCTGGTCGCAGCGCGACCCCCCGGTGAGCGATATCGCAAAGAGCGTTTCGCGAACGGTAAGACGCTCAGCGACGGTGTCGGCCAGCACCTCGACGAACAGCGAGTCGCGGATGGCGCCGTTCACCGCGGCGACCGCCTCGAGCAGGCGGGTGTCGGCGCGCGCAGCGACCGTGCGCTCCACCGTCGTGCCGCACGCGCCGAAGCGCATGGAACTGTCGGCCGCCACCAGCAGAACCCCCCGTTGATAGACGGGCGCCGGTTGCGCTGCCGCCGGATCGGCCGGCGGCGGCGCTTTGCACGCGCCGACCGTCATGGCCAACGCGAGCAGGACCGGGCGTCTCATTTGTACATCGCGGCTGGATCGCCCTGCGACAACTCCATCAGAAACTGCGCAATGCGGTCCGCCACGGCGTCCACAAACCGCTCGCCATTGCCGGCGGTGGCCGCGCGCGGATTGCCGATGCCGGTGTCGGCGCTCACCGTGGTCCATGGCCGCTGTGTCCACACCCAGCGTTCACGGAAGCCCGTCATGTCCGGCTTCCTCTCGGCGCCCGGGCCGGCCTCGGCGAGCGGCCGCACGGTGTCGGGGCGAAGGTGGAGCATCACACTAGTCTCAAGCTCGCCCGCATGGTCGCCCGGTTCATCAAAGAATCCCTTGCCGTCCACCACCTGCCACCAGTTGAGCGAGCACAGAAAGACCGGCGTTGTAGGCTGCAGTTCGCGCAGCATCTGCTTGAAGTCATTGCCACCGTGCCCGTTGAACAGCACGAACTTGCGAATGCCCGCCCGCTCCACGGAGGCAATAACGTCGGCCAGCACCCGCGCCTGCGTACTGGGATTCATGTTGATCGCCAGCGGGAGATCGAGCTGGCCCGTCTGGACGCCGAACGGAACGGCGGGGAGCACGACAACCCGCGCGCCGCGGGCGTTGGCGCGGGTGGCCGCGGCGGCGGCCACCCCTTCGGCCTCCATGTTGTCGGTGGCGTACGGAAGGTGGCGGTTATGCGGCTCGGTCGCGCCCCACGGCAGGATGGCTACCGCATACTGCGCGCTGGCCACTTCGGGCCAGTGCGCTTCGGCGAGGACCGGCGGGAGGTGTGTCATGGCTGGTGGCGGGTGAAACGCGTTACTTGGCGCACAGGTGGGTGAGCGCCACGTCGGCGTAGGTGCTGGGCAGGGCCGGCCCAAAGCCCGGTTTGGCGATGGTGCGGCGGCGGTATTCGAGGCCCTTGGCCTCATTGAGGTACATCACGCTCTCCTTGGTGGCCACCCGGCGCCTGGCGCAGTCGAACATCGCCACGGCGCGGGAGCTGGTCACCTTGCCGTTGGGCACGTCGAGCGGAGGCGCATACGTCACGCGTAGGCGAGCCGTGACAATTCCGTCAGGGGCTTTCCTGACAGAATTGGCGTCAAGAAACACCGAATTCCCTGTGGACGTCTTGCCAATTTCTCGCCACTTTGTTTGTGGGAGTACGGCAGCGGCGAGCAGGAGCAGCGTTGCTGTTGGAAGCATCGTCACCTCAGGTGCGGTTGCGATGAAGGTACTCCGCGCGGAGCGAGCCGTCACGGGCGCGGCGGTGACGACACCCGTTGGCCTCCACTCCGCGCCGGCCCCCCTGTCGGTGATGTTGGTCGCATTCGCACCACACCAACTCCTCAGGAGGATGTAATGCCTGCTTCCCTTGCCCCACTCAGCCCTGAGCTCTTCGCGGACTTCAAGGCCGGCAAGGAGACCGCGCTGGAACAAATCGTCCGCGCGAACTTCGAAGCCTTTACGCAGGAAGCGAACGAGAAGCTTCAGGATATCGGCGGTGCGCAGAAGGTTGCCGCCAGCGCGTTCATGGACCTCTGGGACCGGCGCGCGAAGGTCGAATCGGTCGATCAGCTGCAGGCGCTGCTGCATCAGGCCATCAACGGTGAAACCGCGCACGAGATGCGCCGCCGTGCGGCCGCCCATCACATGGCCGGCAACCACGCCAAGGAACACGAACCGACGCCCGCCGAGTCGATCGATCAGTGGTGGACCAAGATCGCCGGTGTGCTGCACGCGGCGCACGCCGATCCGGCCACCCTCGCGCAGCAACGCGCCGAGCACAGCCGCCACGAGGCGGCGCAGCACATGCAGAAGGTGGCGGGCAAGAAGAAGACCGGCTTTTACGCGGTCGTCGCCATCCTGCTCTTCGCCGCGGCCGCCATTCCGCTCTGGTATCTCAATAAGGGCGCGGCGGCAACCAAGGCGCAGCAGCTGCTGAACAAGGACGACGCCAAGTCGATGCGCGCCAGGGACGGCCAGCGCGGCACGGTGACGATGGAGGACAGCGTCGTCGTGCGCATGGGCTCGTCCACGACCGTCAAGTACACCAAGAGCTATCCGCTCGACGCCCGCGCCATGCAGATCCAGGGCGTCGCCGCCATCAAGGCGCCGAAGCTCGACTCGCCGCTCATGGTCAAGGTCGGCAATGCGTGGGTGGACGCCAACGACGCCGAATTCGTGGGGCGCTCGTTCCCCGAGGACAGCAACTCGGCGATGCTCAAGGTGCTGAGCGGCAACGTGACCGTGCGGTTTGGACAGGAATCCAAGTCGCTCGAGAGCGGCGCCATGCTGCTGGTGCTCAACAACGGCACGCTCATGGATCTCGACGAGAACAAGGCCAAGCTGGCCTTCAACTGGATTGACGGCACGTTCCTCGCGGAGAACCAGCCGCTCCGCAAGGTGCTGTCGGAGATCAAGCGGTGGTACGGCATCGACATCGTGCCAAAGGACTCCTCGTTCATGGATCGTCCCGTCTCGATCTCCGCGGCGCTGGACTCGGCGAAGGTGGCGATCCGGGCGCTCGAGGAAGGTGGCGCGGTGAAGGTGACACTCACCTCCGAGACGCGCGGCACGCTGGTGGACAACGCCGGCAAAGTAAAGTCGAAGCGGCGGTAGCGCTAAGTCGTTGTGGGACGGCCCAGTGGACGATGCGTCCACTGGGCCGTTCGTGTTTGTGACAGCGACCGATTATCAGGCAATTGCCTACGCTTTTGCGGTGGTGATCCCTACTGGAACCGGCTAACTTTACAGGTTGCCGTCTCAATCCAGGAGTATTACCGCATGACCGCACGCGCATCCGACGTCACGGCCCCGACGCCGTCCATTCCACGCGACTGGAGAGCCCTCGTCAATCCGTACGCGCGGGCGTCGCACAGTCGGTCGATCTTCCAGCTGGTGTCGACGGTCGGGCTGCTCCTCGTGGCGCTGGTGGCGCTCTACTGGTCGCGCGACGTCTCGTATCTGCTGACGCTGGCGCTCTCGCTGCCGACGGCCGGCCTGCTGACGCGCACGTTCATCATCATGCACGACTGCGGGCACGGATCGTTCTTCACGAGCCGCCGCGCCAACGATGTCGTTGGCGTCCTGACGGGCTTCCTGACCTTCATGCCGTACGCCAAGTGGCGGCGCGAGCACGCCCTGCATCATGCGTCGTCTGGCGATCTCGACCGTCGCGGCATCGGTGACATCTACACGCTGACGGTGCAGGAGTACTTCGCCAAGGGCTGGATGGCACGCCTCGGGTATCGCCTGTCGCGGATGCCGATCTTTCTGCTGACGATCGGCCCGGTCTACTTCTTCCTGCACCAGCGATTCCCGACCCTGCGCAAGGGCGCGGCGCGCGACGAGCTGATGAGTGTGCTGCTGACCAACATCTCGGTCATCGGCCTGATCGCCATCCTTGTGATGGTGCTCGGCACCAAGACCCTGCTCACCACCTACCTGCCGGCGTACTACCTGTCGCTGCTCGGCGGCATCTGGCTGTTCTTCGCCCAGCACCAGTTCGAGGACGCCTACTGGGCCGAGCATGAGGAGTGGGACTACGCCAACGCGGCGATCCGCGGCAGTTCGTACCTGAAGCTCCCGCGGCTCATACAGTGGTTCACCGGCAACATCGGCCTGCACCACGTGCACCATCTCGCGCCCAAGGTGCCGAACTACAAGCTCGAGGAGGCGCACAATTCGCACCCGATGTTTCAGCTGGCGCCGGTGCTGCAGATGCCCGACGCCGTGAAGGTGCTGCGCCTCGCGCTCTACGATGAGCAGCAGCGCAAGCTGGTGTCGTTTGGCGAGGCCAAGCGCCGCTGGCGGGCGCGGCGGCGCGGTTAGCGCGCACCCGCGGCCGCAGGGCGCGGCCGCGGACCGGTGCTACGCCCGAGTCTCGGCTTCGATGCGCTGTTCGCACTCGGCCAGCGAGCGCGCGGTGATACTGAGGTCCTTGAGCAGCCCGTCGCTGAGACCGTAAATCCAGCCGTGCACGGTGACCTGCTGACCACGCGCCCAGGCGTCGTGCATGATGGTCGTCTCGCAGACGTTGCGCACCTGCTCCACCACATTGAGCTCACACAGCCGCCGCAGACGCGCCTCGTCGTCGCCGTGCAGGAGCGCCTGGTACTTCTGCTTCACGTCCTGCACGTGGCGCAGCCAGTTGTCGATGAGGCCCATTCGCGCGTCGTCGAGCGCGGCGCGCACTCCGCCGCAGCCGTAATGGCCGCAGACGATCACGTGCTTCACGTGGAGCACATCGACCGCATACTGTAGCACCGACAGGCAGTTGAGGTCGGTGTGGACCACGATGTTGGCGACGTTGCGATGGACAAACAGCTCGCCCGGACGCAGGTCGACGATCTCGTTGGCCGGAACCCGACTGTCGGAACAGCCGATCCACAGGTAGTCCGGGGTCTGCTGCGCGAGGAGTTCGGAGAAGAACGCCGGGTGCTCGGCGGCGATGCGCCCGGCCCAGCGCCGGTTGTTCTCAAAGAGCGATGAAAGGGGCACGTGGTTACCTCATCGAGTTCGCGGCGCAGGTTGCCGCGTCGGGCGAATCGGCCGCGCCGTACTGGGCACGCACCAGTGACGGCGTGCCCTGGGTCGGGAGCCGCATGATGTACAACCCCGCGTACTGCGGATCACACAGCGCGGGGAGCCGCGGCCCGCCGAGCGTGGCGATGATGAGCGTCACGGTGTTGCTGTGGCCGACCACCAGCACGGCGTTTCCCTTGGCCTGGCGCACCGCGGCCGCCACGGCGGCCACATGCTCCGGCGTCGAAGCGCCAAAACCAACCACATGGGCGGTGAGCTGACGCGCCGCGACGACGCCGGCAGCGGTCTCGATCGTTCGCTTGCGCGGCGTGACGAGCACGTCCGTCACATTCGCGTCGCGCAGCGCCGCGGCGAGCGCGGCCGCGCGTGCGCGGCCGGAATCACTGAGCGACGGATCGGGATCGGTGGCGCTGGCCTTCTCGGCGTGGCGGACGATGAAGACGAGCTTGTCGCCGCTGCCCCCCTGTGCCGCGGCCGGCGTCGACACCGCGAGCGCGGCGACGAGAATGACAAACAAGCGTTGCAGACGCGACATCGACTCTCCTCCGGGGTAGAAGAGGGGCGTGACGACGCCCCGTGCATACGATAGCGGCCGCGCACGCTTTTCGCCTCCGCCTCCCCGGCGGTAAATTTCGGATGCTCGCCGCGCCACCCTTGGGTGGCCCAATCCGTTTGGAGTCGTCGCATGGTCCGCCGATCGCTGCTGCTTGCCCTTGCCATTGCCCTCACGGTAGTTCCGTCGCATCCGGCCGCGGCGCAGCGCACCACCGGTCGCGCCCCCGCGCGCCGTGCGCCGGCCAAACCCGCCGCGCCGCCGCCGAACATCGTCATCTTCCTCGCCGACGACCTCGGCATTGGGGAAATCGGACCGTGGGGTCAGACCGAACTGCTGACGCCCAACATCAACCGTCTGGCGCGTGACGGCATGCGGCTGACCGAAGTGCGCTCGAGCGCCGCCGTCTGCGGTCCGGCGCGGTGTTCGCTGATGACGGCGCTGCACAACGGCCATTGCCGCCTCGACGACAACGACAACGACTACCTGCGCACCGCCGACCTCACGCTCGCCGAGCGGCTGAAGGCCAAGGGCTACGTCACCGGACTGTTCGGCAAGTGGGGGTTGAGCTGGGACAGCCAGCCGGAGAGTTGGCCCAACGCACAGGGTTTTGATGCGTTCTTTGGCTTTCGCGATCAGCTGCACGCGCACAACTACTATCCCGAGTATCTCATCAGCAACGGCGACTCCGTGAAGACGGGGAACGTCGTGCCGAACGCCGGGCCGATGGGCACCGGGCGGGCCACGACGCGCGTCGCGTACGCCCCCGACGTGATCGGCGCCAAGGCCTTTGCGTGGGTGCGTGCCAACGCCAAGAAACCCTTCTTCTTATACTGGGCCACGACGCTTCCCCACATCAACAACGAGGGAGCGCGCGGGCAGGATGACGGCGGATACGAAGTACCGTCCCTCGGCGGGTACGCCGACAAGCCGTGGCCGACCGCCAAGAAGAGCTATGCCGCGCAGGTCGCTCGACTCGACCGCGATCTTGGACATCTCCGCGCGCTGCTCGACTCTCTGGGCGTTGCCAAGAACACGCTGATCATCTTCCTCTCCGACAACGGCGCCACAATGCTGCGCGGCGCCGACGACGGGACCACCACGCAGATCGGGCGCTGGTTCGACGGCACACTCCGGTACCGCGGCTTCAAGGGCGACCTCTACGACGGCGGCCTGCGCGTGCCGGGCATCGCGGCGTGGCCCGGAAAGATCAAGCCGGGCAGCTCGTCGGCCGTGCGCGCGGACTTCACGGATGTGCACGCGACGATCGTCGAGGCCGCCGGGCTCAAGGCACCTGTTGGCATCGACGGACGGTCGCTGCTCCCCGCGCTCGTCGGCAAGGGCGCCGTGAAGACGCGCGACGTGTTCGTCTGGTTCTCGCCGGACCGCAACCAGTCGGCCGTCCTGTTTGGCGGATGGAAGGCGGTGTGGTTGCGCGACTCGCTGCAGCTGTTCAACGTGACCGCCGACCCGGGCGAGACCAAGGACCTGGCGCCCATTCAGCCGGACGTCGCGCGGCGTCTCACGGCGATGCGCGACAGCGCCGATCGGCGCCCCGTACATCCCACGCCGCCCGCGGCGCGTTGAGAAGCAATGGCGCGGCGGCGCGGCGCGCGCCAGAATTTGAGCATGATTGAACCGCTGATCATCGCCAAGTCCGACAGCGCCGACTTGGCCCTGCTCCCCGCGCTCGCCAACCGCCACGGCTGCATCACGGGCGCCACGGGCACGGGCAAGACGATCACGCTGCAGGTGCTCGCCGAGCGATTCTCGGCGATTGGCGTGCCGGTTTTTGTGGCCGATGTGAAGGGCGATCTCAGCGGCATCGCGATCGCCGGCCAGCCCACCGACAAGCTGCGCGCGCGCCTGCAGCAGCACGGACTGTCCGAGCCCGAGTGGCGCGCCTGCCCGGTCACGATGTGGGATGTCTTCGGCGAACAGGGACACCCGATTCGCGCGACGATCTCCGACATGGGGCCGCTGCTGCTGGCGCGGCTCCTCAACCTGAACGACACGCAGGAGGGCGTGCTGTCGCTGACCTTCAAGGTCGCCGACGACCACGGTCTGCTGCTGCTCGACCTGAAGGACCTGCGCGCGATGCTGCAGTTCGTCGGCGATCACGCCGCGGAGATCAAGACGCAGTACGGCAACGTGTCGGCCGCGAGCATTGGCGCCATACAGCGCGGACTGCTGCAGATCGAAGAGCAGGGCGGCGAACGGTTCTTCGGCGAGCCGATGCTCAACATCGACGACCTGATGCAAACGGTGGACGGCCGCGGCGTGGTGAATGTGCTCGCCGCCGACAAGCTGATGAACAGCCCGCGGCTGTATGCGTCGTTCCTCCTGTGGCTGCTCTCCGAGCTGTTCGAGAACCTGCCGGAGGTGGGCGATCCGGAGAAGCCGAAGCTCGTCTTCTTCTTTGACGAAGCGCACCTTCTCTTTGCCGACGCTCCCGCCGCCCTGCTCGAGAAGGTGGAGCTCGTGGTCCGGCTCATCCGATCCAAGGGCGTGGGCGTCTACTTCGTGACGCAGAACCCCATCGACATTCCCGACAAGGTGCTCGGCCAGCTGGGCAACCGCGTGCAGCACGCGCTGCGCGCCTTCACGCCGCGCGACCAGAAGGCGGTGCGCGCCACCGCCGAGACGATGCGCGCCAATCCGGCGCTCGACATCGAGACGGCAATCCAGGAACTCGCCGTGGGCGAAGCGCTCGTCTCCCTGCTCGACGCCAAGGGAACGCCCGGCATCACCGAACGCGCCTGGATGCTCGCGCCCGGCTCGCAGATTGGACCCATCTCCCCCGCCGAGCGCGCGCAGTTGATGCAGCGCTCCGTGGTGGCCGGCGTCTACGAGCAGGCGGTGGATCGCGAGTCGGCATTTGAGCGCCTGCAGGCGCGCGGGACGGCGTCGACCCATGCGGCGGCACCCAACGCCGCCTCAGGAGTGGCGCCAACGACTGGCGCCGGCGGCGGTGGTGGCGGCGCCGCGATGGGCGCCATGCTTGGTGGCGTTGGCGCGCTGTTGTTTGGCAGCACCGGACCGCGCGGCGGACGCCGTGACGGCCTGCTGGACCTCGTCGCGAAGAGCGCGGCTCGCAGCACGGGCAGTGCCCTTTCGCGCACCCTCGTACGCGGCGTCCTCGGTTCGCTGCTTGGCGGCCGCCGGCGCTGATGGAGAGTCCCATGTCTCGCCAGAACGTTCATGTCGTGCACCGGCTCGTCGTCGTCGCTTGCGTCGCACTGATCGGCGCGTGTTACGGTGTGGCCTCAACACCGGCCAAGGATGCATCGACTGAGAGCGGCGACCGACGCACGGCCGTGCCGCTCCCCGCGGAGGCGCAGCAGGCGGTATTGCACGAGATGCGGCAGATGCTCGGCGCCATCGGTGGCGCCATGACCGCTGCCGCGCAGGGCGACACGACGGCACTCATCGCCGCCGTGGCGCCGGCGACCACCGCGGCGGCGGCCGACCCGGCCATCGAGGCGCTCTTGCCGGCGGAGTGGAAGGAACTCGCCGAGCGTACGCACGGCGCCTTCGACAGCCTGACCGTCGCCGTCCGCCGCACGCGTGGCACGCCGGCGCTCAAGGACACGGTGCTGGTACGGCTCGCCGCCATCAGCGGATCGTGCACCGCCTGCCACGAGACGTATCGCGTTACGGTGAAGTGAGGCGCCGGGCAAGACGATAGATCGGCCACCCGGCCGCCGTGAGCACCGCCCCCCACGCGAGCGATTCGCGGCCAGAGCTGTAGAACGCCCAGAGCACGAAGACGAATGCGAGCGCCGTGGCCGCCACCAGCCCGGCGGAGCCTCGCACGCGTCCGTCGCGCATGAAGCGTGCCGCCGCGATCACGCAAAGCAGGTACAGCAGCAGGTTCGTCGCCGTCGCGATGAGAATGAGGAAGTTGAACGCGGCAATTCCAACCTTCGTCGCCGCGAGCAGCGTCATCACCGACGTCACGACCGCGCCGAGCACAATGCTGTGAGCCGGCGCGCCATGGCGATTCAGCCGACCGAACCAGTCGGGCAATGACTTCGTCTGCGCCATCGCCACCGGCACCTCGCCGCCGAGCAGCAGCCAGCCGTTGAGGCAGCCAAAGCTGCTGACCACCGCGCACGCGGCGACGAGTGTTCCTGACATCGAGCCGAACGACGCGGCGACAAAGTCGGCGGTCGGCGCGTTCGACGACACCACCACCTCTCGCGGCAGCATCAGCACCACGGCGCACGTTGCCAGCAGGCTCACGATCGCGCTGATACCCGTGCCGGCCAGCGTCGCCCGCGGGATGTTCTTCTCGGGCTGGTCTACCGCGTCCACAGGCATCGCGGCGCTCTCGAGGCCAAGCATCGCGAACAGCGTCAGTCCCACCGCGCCGGTGGCGCCGGCGAGCGTGAACGTGCCGTCGGTGATCGGCAGCAGCGCGGCGAAGCCGTCGGTCCCCAGACGCCAGAAGGCCAGCCCGATCACCGCGGCAAACGGCAGCAGCTTGATGACCGTCGTCACCGACTGCACGCCGCCCGCCGCGCGCAGGCCGCGCAGGTTCACCCACGTCAGCAGCCAGATGACGGCCAGCGCGGTGATGACGATGGCCCCCGACCGCGCAGCGAGCGACGGGACGAGTCGAGTGAGATAGCTCACGCCCGCCATCGTGATGCCCGCGTTCGACACCCAGATGGAGATCACGTACCCCCACGCGCCGAGGAACGCGGCGCCGTCGCCGAGTCCCAGGCGCATGAAGCCAACGCTTCCGCCGACGTCGGGCAGTTGGCGCGACAACTCGGCGAAGACCCACGCCAGGCTCAGCGCGCCGGCGGCGGTGATGCCCCACGCCGACACCGCATTCCACCCGAACGGCGCGAGGCCGGCCGGCAGCATGAAGATGCCGGCGCCGATGATGTTGCCAATGACGAGCGCGGTCGCCATCCAGAAGCCGAACTTGCGGCGCGCGATGTGGCGAACGGAGATGGCGCTCATGAGCGGGAAACGAAGAGAGCGGCAAAAGGCCCCGGAAAAGATCCCGGGGCCCTTGCCGTTCCGCTAGACGATCCGCCGGATGAGTTGCTAGGCGCTCAGCGCCTCGTTGATCGCGGCATCGAGCATCTCGATCGCCTCATCCACCTCGGCGGTCGTGATCACCAGCGGCGGCATGAATCGCACCGTGCTGAGGCCGCACGGCAGCAGCAGCAGTCCGTGATGGTACGCGCGTACGATGATATCATCGCACAGCTTCGCGGCCGCGGTGCCGTCGGGGTTCACAAACTCACAGCCGATCATCAATCCCTTGCCGCGCACGTCGCCGATGCAGACATGCCGCGCCTGCAGCTCGCGGAGACGGGCCATGAAGTACTCGCCGACCTTGGCCGCGTTCTGCATCAGGCCGTTCTCGACGAGGTCGAGCGTCGCCAGCGCCGACGCCGCCGCCACCGGGTTGCCACCGAAGGTGTTGCCGTGCGCTCCCTTCTTCCACTTCGACATCACCGACTTCTTGGCCACGCACATGCCAATGGGAATTCCCGAGCCGAGCCCCTTGGCCAGCGTCATGATGTCGGGCACCACGCCCCAGTGCTGCGACGCGAACATCTTGCCGGTACGGCCAATACCCGCCTGCACTTCGTCGAAAATGAGCAGGATGCCGTGCTTGTCGCACAGCGCGCGCAGTCCGGCGAGGAACCCATCGGGTGGCACGAGATAGCCACCCTCACCCTGAATCGGCTCCACCATGATGGCGGCGACGTCCTTGGGCGGCACGTTGTTCAGGAAGAGCTGCTGCTCGATGTAGTCGAGCACGGCCTTGCCCTGATCCTTGCCGACGAACAGCGGACGGAAGCTGTTGGGGTACGGCACGTGCGTCACGCCCGGCATCGTGGGCGCGAAGCCCGACTGCTGGGAGTACTTGCTCGCCGTGAACGCGAGCGCGCCCATCGTGCGGCCGTGGAACGCGCCGAGGAACCCGATGAAGCGCGTGCGGCCAGTGACGTAGCGCGCCAGCTTGAGCGCGCTCTCAACCGATTCGGCGCCGCTCTGGCACATGAAGCTCATCACGGGCTCGTCGCCCATCGGCTTCAGCGCGTTGATGCGCTCGGCGAGCTGCACCCACTTCTCATGCCAGAAATCGCTGGAGATGTGGAGGAACTGATCGGCAGCGTTCTTGATCGCCTGCACGACCTGCGGGTGCGCGTGTCCCGTGTTGCAGACCGCAATGCCGGCGCAGAAGTCGAGGAAGCGGTTGCCGTCAACATCCCACGCGTCGGCCCCCTTGCCGTGGTGCATGACAAACGGCACGCCGCGCGGATACGACGGCGATACGACTTCCGCGTCACGCGCCATAATGGCCTTGGCCTTGGGGCCCGGCAGTTCGGTGATGATACGCGGGGGCTTGGTCGCGATCGCAGTCATAGTACAGGTCTCCTTGAGTCAGCCACGCGAATGCTCCGTCCTCGGAGTTGGCGCGCGTTGGCCGCACATCGTGGCACTCTTGAAAGATGATGACTTTCACCCGTTTGCGTGACCCCCATCGCGTGCAGAACGGTGCATCGCGTGTAGGTGCTGTCAGAGGAGAAATGCCCGTAATTCCCTGACGCGCGCATGCACGCGGCGGCATCGCGCACCGCGCGCAAGAGAGGTGGCGTGACGCGCGCGCGTAGCGCATTGTTGGCGCTGCCATGAACACACGCTTCATCGCGCTGACACGGGATGTCTCGCCGACCATTGCGGAGTGCGAGCTCACGCATATCGATCGCTCGCCGATTCGCATGGATGTCGCGCGCGCGCAGCATCGCGGCTACGAGCGATTGCTCGTCTCGCTCGGCTGCGACTTGCGCCGCGTGGCGCCGGCGCCCGAGCACCCTGACGCGGTGTTCATTGAAGACACGGCGGTGGTGCTCGACGACGTGGCGGTGATCGCGCGTCCGGGCGCGAAGTCGCGGCGGCACGAAGTGACCGACGTGGCCGCCGCGCTCGCCCCGCTGCGCCAACTCGTGCGGCTCAAGGCACCGGCCACGCTGGACGGCGGCGACGTGCTGGTGGTTGGGCGCAACGTGTATGTCGGAGCGTCGCGGCGCACAAACGCGGACGGCATTGCCGCGCTGGGGGCGGCCGTCGCGCCGCATGGGTATGCGGTGCACCGCGTGGCGGTCACCGGATGCCTGCACCTGAAGAGCGCCGTGACGGCCGTCGACGACGAGACGGTGCTGCTGAACCCTGACTGGGTTGACCGCGCGGACTTCGCCGCGTATCGCGTGCTGACGGTCGACGACACGGAACCGATGGGCGCCAATGTGCTGCGGCTTGGCTCCGCGTTGGTGCATGGCGCCGCGTATGCGCGCACCCGCGAGCGCCTCGAGCGCGCTGGCGCCGCGGTGCACCCCGTCGACCTGTCGGAACTCGCGAAGGCCGAAGGGGCCGTGACCTGCTGCAGTATTGTGCTGGCGGCGGAGCGCTAGGCGCGCACGCCCGCGCGGCGGCGGCGACTACTTCTCTTCCTTGCCGGTCTTCACGCGCTTCTGCCGGTGGGCCGTCACTTGGATCTCGATCTTCATGCGCGGGTCGGAGAGTCCGGCGACGATCATCGTGGCCGCCGGGCGAATGTCGCCCAGATAGCGCTGCAACACCGGCCACGTGCGAGGAAAGTCGTCGCGGTCAGGTAGGATGTACGTGACGCGCACGACGTCCGTGAGCCGGCACTTGGCGTCGGCGAGCGCGCGCTGGATGTTCTGGAAGCAGCGGTCGCACTGCACCACGACGTCGTCACTGATGGTCATCGCGTTGTAGTCGAACCCGGTGGTGCCGGAGACGAAGACCCAGCGTCCGTCCACGACGGCGCGCGAGTACCCGATGGCCTGTTCGAACGTGGATCCGGTGCTGATCAGCCTGCGGCTCATGGTGGGTTCCGGTGCGAAGTTGGGACGAGGAGATTTTCGGCCCCTGCGCGCCACGGCGCCAGTCCACCCCTGCCGAGCCGCCGGGTCCTGCGCATTATTGAAGGCACCCCGACCGCCCTCTAGCTTCCCTCCGCCATGCTCCTCCCCATTCTCGCTCTGGCCGGCCTGCTGCTGCCAGCGGACACCTCGCGCTGGATTGTCTCGAATCACGGGCGAGAGGCCGGCGACCTCGTTGTGGTGCGCACCGCCGACTCCGCCGTGGTGCGATGGGTCTTCACGGATCGCAACCGTGGCACGCGCGTGGAGCTGCGCTACCGCCTCAACGCGAAGGGCGAACCGGAGCGTGGCGAACAGCGCCCCGTCTTGGCTGACGGCACCGCCGGCGCGCCGACGGACGCCTTTGAGGTCGGCGCCGATTCCATTTGGTATGGCGTCTCCAACGGATTGCCGCGCACCGCCGTCAAGCGAAATCCAGCTGCCTATGTCGGAGCGCGCGCCGGCACGCCGTGGGAACAGGCGACGCTCGCCCGCTTCCTGCTTGCCCAGCCAAACCGCGCCGCGCCCGTCATGGGCGGCGGAAGCGCACGCGCCGAGATCGTCGCCGACACCACGCTGCGTGTCGGCGGGCATCGGCAGCGCGCGCGCCTCGTGATGATCTACCGCAACGCCTCCCCAGCGCCAAACGGTCTTTGGCTCGACGAACACGGCGCGTTGCTGGCCAGCGACGTCCAGTGGTTCATCACCGTGCGCCCGGATGCGCAGCGATTGCTCCCGGCGTTTCGTACCATCGAGCTGGCGTGGCGCGCTGCCGGCGCTGAGCGCGTCGCGCGGCAGGTGGTGACGCCGGTGCCGGGCGCGCTGGTGATCAAGAATGGCGATCTGTTCGACAGCGAGCGTGGCGTGCTCGTGCCGGCGCAGACCGTCGTCATACGCGGCGATCGGATCGTCGCGGTCGGACCGGCGGCCACAACGCCGGTGCCCGACGGCGCCACCGTGGTGGATGCTACGGGCAAGACCATGATGCCCGGCATGTGGGAGATGCACACGCACCTGCAGGTGGCCAACCAGTCATCGCTGAGCCTGATGCAGCTGGCGCAGGGGCTCACCACCGCGCGCGATCTCGCGGCCGATATGGACGTCGCCGTCTCACAGCGCGACCGTGAGCGCGCCGGCAAGCTGGCGTCGCCGCGCATTATCCTCGCCGGATTCATGGAAGGGCCGCTCGCGTGGGCGGGGCCCACCGAAGTGCTGGTCTCCACCGAGGCCGAGGCCCGCGCCTGGGTGGCGCGGTACGACTCGCTGGGTTACAAGCAGATCAAGCTCTACAACGTCACGCATCCAGACCTCGTGCCGGTGATTGCCGCCGAGGCGCATCGGCGCGGGATGCGGCTGAGCGGGCACATTCCACGCGGAATGTCGATGGAAGCCGCGGTGGCGCTCGGCTACGACGAAGTTCAGCACGCGGCGTTCTTCTTCTCGAATTTCTTCCAGGACTCGCTCTACGTGCCGCAGATGCGGGCCTACTCACAGGTGGCGTCGGTCGTGGCGCCGACGTTCGATGTGAACTCGCCGGCCATGACATCGCTCATCGCGTACCTCGCCGCGCACAAGACGGTGATCGACGGCACCTTCAACCTGTGGATCGGCGGCGGCGCGGCCCTTGTGGGCGCCGGCGGCGCGGCGGCCACGCAGGAGCGCGCCGACTCGGCCTACATGCTGCTCATCCGCCGGCTGTACGCGGCCGGCGTCCCGCTCGTGGCGGGCACCGACAATTCAGCGGGCGTCACGTATCGCCGCGAACTCGAGATGTACGAGCGGGCCAACATTCCGCGGGCCAAGATCCTGCAGATCGCCACGCTCGATGCCGCGCGCGTGATGAAGGAAGACGCCGACTACGGAAGCATCGCCGTGGGCAAGGTGGCCGACGTGCTGGTGATCGCCGGCAAGCCGCTGGAGAAGATCAGCGACCTGCAGAAGCTCGAAGTCGTGATTCGCGGCGGGCGCTACTACAAGGTCACCGATCTCCTGCAGGCGGTGAACGCGCGCCAAGGAGTGCGGAGCAGCGGCGCCGAGGGTGGCCTGTTTGACGACGGCTGCAGCGCGCACCTCGACCCGTAGGGTGTGCGGTGCACCGGGCCTAGATGTTGTCGGGTTCGACCGTCTCGAGCGTCGGCCGCTTGGCGGTGCGGCCGTCTCCCGACGAGACGCCGCGGGCATGACGCCAGAGCCACGGCACCAGATGCTCGCCAGTCCAGCGTAGTTCGTCGGTGACGCGAGCGACGATGGATGCCGGCGGCGCCGGCGGCAGCGGATCAGCCCACGAAGCGTCGTAGCCCGGCAAGCCCAGCGCCTGCGCCAACGCGGCGGCGATGCGCCGGTGTCCCTCGGAGTTTGCGTGCAGCCGGTCTCCGCTCCAGAGCCGCAGGTCGCCCGTCACCGGCACACGCGCCAGGTCGACGCACCGCGCGCCCGAGCGCGTGCAGGCTTCGCGCACCCGATCGTTGAGTTCGAGCAGGCGATCGCGCACCAATCGCGCGACCGGCGCCACGGCGCTCAAGTCCGGCATCGTAATGGTGAGCACGGTCGCCCCCGTGCCGGCGAACGCGGACAGCATGCGCTCGGTCTCCCGTGCCACGGCCGTCACGTCGCACCGCCGACGGGCAATGTCATTGACCCCGGAGAAGACGGTCACGAGATCGGGGTGCATGGACAGCGCCGGGACGAGCTGCTCACGGCGAATATCCTTGGTCTTGCGGCCGCGGACGGCGAGGTTGGCGTAGAGCAGGCCGCCGTCCTGCGCGGCCGCGACGTGCGCAGCCAGTCGATTCGCCCAGCCGCGATACCCGCCGCGGCCGTCGGGATCGTCGAGCCCTTCGGTTGAACTGTCACCGATGGCGACGTAGCGGGCGAAGTGTCTGGGATGTGGTGTGGGCATGGGGGGTGCGAGAATATAGACGCCACGCACGACCGACGGGAACGTCTGTGTGAGGCACCGGGTTAGTCCGGCATCCCCTCCTCTCTCGCATACGCCAATGCCCGCTCTCCAGTTTCTGAAGCTCTACGCCGTCGTCGTTGCCATGTTCTTCGCCATCGATCTGACGTGGCTGGGCGTCGTCGCGAGACGGTTTTACGCCGAGCAAATGGGGCACCTCACGCGCTCCGACGTGCAGTGGGGCGCGGCGATCCTCTTTTATCTGATCTACGTGGCCGCCATCGTGGTGCTCTGCGTGAAGCCCGGCCTCGAGCGGGACTCGGTGGGCCGCGCCGTTGCGCTGGGCGCCATGTTCGGCCTCGCCGCGTACGCGGCGTTCGACCTCACGGCGCTCGCCCTGCTCAAGGACTTCCCCGTGAAGGGGGCTGTCGTGGATTTGATCTGGGGCACCGTGTTCACGGCGACGGTGAGCGGCGCCGCCACCGCGTTCGGCCGCTGGATGCAGGCCGTGTAGCATGCCCGCCGCGGCGCGCGACGGCTGGCGTCTTAGCGCCGCCGACGATGATCGTGGCAGACGAGATCGATCACCACCGCGCTGGCCAGCACGAGCACCGGATCCTCGGCTTCGCCGATCTCCACCCCATAGGTATCGGCGAGCGTGAACCACTGCTTCGACACGTGCGCCACCGGGGCGTCGCCGCGCCGGAAGCTGTATTCGTGGTCCATCAGCTCGCCTTCGGCCGTCAAGTCGTCCGGTCCGGGGACGTCCACCGTGAACGTATGGTGGAGGAACTTGAAGAGATCCCGCTTCACGACGGCAACCAGAGCGCCCGCCACGCTGATCTCATAGGTGGGAATGAGCGTCAGGAACTTCTGGGCGATGTACGCCAGTTCGTTCCCCGCCATATCCTGGAACGACGCCTTGTTGCCAAGGCTGATCGCCTTGCCGTCGACAAAGTACACCTCGCGACCGTCTTCGTCCTTGATGACGAAGTCGTCGCCCCACGAGAGCAGCTTCTGCCGCATCAGATACCGCATCAGGTGCTCCGGGCGACGCTACGGCGTCGGATTCAAGCTGTAGTGCAGCTCGTACGAGTGCGTACCGTTGGCGACGATAATGTGGCACTGGCCGCTGATGCCCGACAACTCGCCGGTCCCCGAGTCGGGGACGATGGCGATGGCGAGGTGCGGCGTGCCCCGTTCCATGAGCCCGTGGTGCTGCAGCACGAAGCTGCCGCTGCGGCCATGGAGCGTGCCCGACACACGCTCCATCGCCACATAGCCGGCCGATCCCGGCGTTGCCGTCGACGCGCTGAGCATCGTTCCGGCGCCCGAGGCATCGAGGTGTCCGTGATACCGCTTCTCGAGTCCCAACCGCGACTCCGTGACCCCGTCGTGCGTGTTGCTCGCCTGCGGGGTCATGCTCACCTCAAAGGTCCCGCGTGCGGTCATCGAGTGGCGTGTCACGGCTGCGGTCCTCTCGGAACTCAGGTCAACGTCATTTCGCCGGCACCGCTTGGAAGACGCCGACGGCCCCCTTGGTCGCATCGGCAAAGGCGTGCGACACAAACGGGTACTGCCCCGGCTCGGCCAGCTTCAGTTCGAAGATCGCCCCGCCGCCGACTGGTACATTGTACGTCTGCACCCCCCGTAATGGCGAGCCGAACGCGTCAACAAAGACCGCGTCGAAGATGGCGCCGACCACGTGGAACGCGCTGAACCGGTTGGGCCCGGCGTTCACCATATACAGTCGAATGGGAGCGTGCGCCTTCACCTCGATCGGATGCGTCGCATAGCGCGACGCCACGCCGTTGAACGTCACGTAGTCGGGCGAGGCGCCAAGCAGCTTCTGCCAGTCGAGGGCGCGCAGCGAGTCCTTGCCCTGTCCGGCCCCCATGTAAAACTCGCTCTGCACCAGCACGAACTCCTGCGCCGCGGGACGCGGGGCCGCGGGATCGATGATCAACGCCCCGTACATGCCATTGGCAATGTGCGCCGCCACGGGTGCGGTGCCGCAGTGATACATGAAGACGCCGGGAACGCGGGGCACGAACGTGAACTGCACGCTGTCCTTGGGCATCACGTTGCGGTACGCGCGATTAGGGGCAATCTCAGCCGCGTGAAAGTCCATTGAATGCGGCATGTTGGCGCCGTTGATGAGCGTGAACTCGACGGTGTCGCCAACGGTGGCGCGCAGCACGGGCCCGGGGACGACGGAGTCAAACGTCCACGCATCGTACCAGACGTCGGGCGACACCTCGTGTCGCACGGCGACGGCTGTCATCCGGATGCGATGGTGGCGCGCCTTGGTGCGGGCTGGTGCGTCGGCCGCGCGGTCCGGCTTGGTGGTGGCCACACCAACCGGCGCTTCGCCGTGCGACATCTCCGCCGGCGGATTCAGGTTGGCGCCTTGGGCGGGGGGAGCAGCCTGCTGCTGAGTGGCGGGCGAGCTGCAGGCGGCGACCACGAGGGCCGCCAGGACTATGAAACGCATGGGGGGCTCCAGTGTAAAGTGGTACTGCATGTCCCACTATACACTGGAGCCCGCCTCTTCGGGTACCCCGTCCGGTGCTACGGCGTCGCGAGCTTCTGGCGCGCGAACGGCCGCGTAAACGCCGCCGGTGGATTGTGCGCGTTGGCCGCCAGATCGTATGCCTTCTCGTAGTACTCCTTGGCCTTCGCCGCGTCGCCCTTCTTCTCGTACGCCATCCCCAGCAGGGCATGGAAGAACGGATCGCGCTCGCTGCCGCGCATCGACAGCGCCTTGCTCAAGTCGGACTCGGCGGTGGCAAGCTCGCCGGTGTAGAGCGCCACGTAGCCCGTGAGGTACGGGAAGAAGCGCTCCTGCTGAGCCGCCATCGCCGAGTCGCTGTCGAGCGCCTTGCGCGCGGCGGCGACGTGACGCGCGGCGGCTGCCTTGTCGCCGCGTCGGGCGGCCACGCGTGCCAGCGCGTGCTCGAGGCGGAAGTCCCATAGACTCTTCGGGTGCGTGCGCGGAGCGGGCTCCTTGTTGCCCAGTTCACTGCCGAGCCGGTAGTACTTCTCCGCCGTCTTCAGGTCGCCGGCATCAATGCACACGCGGGCCGCCTCGTTGGCCATCTCGCCCTGCTGATAGAACGCGTTCTGCGGCTCTTCCGCTTCGCGCGTCCGCCAGTACGCCATCACCAACTCTTCGTACTTCACGGTGTTGGTGCAGTCGCCGTCAAAGGCGTACGACATGGCCATCGCCCGCTGGGCGGCCGCCTTGGCCGCCGGTGTCGGACTGCTCGCGATGAGCGCGGCGAAGATCTCGCGCGCCCTGGTCGTCTGGCCGTCGGCGTCGAGTCGGTTGGCCATTCGCGTGCTGTCGGCGCGCGGCGACGGCGGTTGCGCCGGCCGCGGCGCGTCTTGCGCGGCGAGCGCGGCGGGAAGGACGAGGCCGAGGACGAGGGGGCTGATGCGCATGCGTGCTCCTGTCTGACGGGACGTGGACGCGGCGGCTGACACGCGGCGGCCGTGATGGCTACTATAAGGTCGCCTGATGGCCAGCGGGCATCCAGTCACCCCGGCCCGAGTGGGCCCCCCGAGGAGCATATGCGATGGATAAACGGGAGTTCTTGCGCACGGTTGGCGGCATCTCGGCGGGCCTTGTGTTAGGCCCCGAGCTCTTGGCGCAGGCGGCCTCCGTGCCAGCCGCGACGCTCGCCAGGGACGAGCCGTTCTGGGGTGCACTGCGGGCGAAGTTCAAGCTGAACCCCGACTTCATCAACCTCGAAAACGGCTACTACTGCTTCCAGCCCGAGGAAACGCTGGAGGGATTCATCGGCCACGTACGGCACGTCAACTACCTCGGATCGCGCTACATGCGCACCGTGAAGGACGACGACAAGCTGCGCGTGCGCACCAGGCTCGCCGCACTCGCGGGCTGCTCGCCGGCCGAGTTGATCATCACGCGCAACACCACCGAGTCGCTCGACACCGTGATCGCCGGCTTTGACTGGAAGCCGGGCGACGAAGCCGTGATGGCCAATTCCGATTACGGCGCGATGCTCGAGCAGTTCAAGCTGCAGGCACGCCGCTACGGGATGGTCAACCGGCTCATCGACCTTCCGCTCAATCCGACGAGCGACGATGAGGTCGTGCAGGTGTACGCCAACGCGATCACGCCCCGGACGCGCCTGCTGATGATCTGCCACATGGTCAACATCACGGGGCAGATTCTTCCCGTGCGCGCCATCTGCGACATGGCGCACGAGCGCGGCGTACAGGTGATGGTGGACGGCGCGCACGCGTTTGCGCATCTCGACTTCAGGATTCCCGACCTGCACTGCGACTACTACGGCGCGTCGCTGCACAAATGGCTGTCGGTGCCGCTGGGCGCCGGCATCCTGTACGTGCGTCAGGACCGCATTGCCGGCCTTTGGCCGATCTACGGCGATGGCTCGCCGGACGACGACATCCGCAAGCTCAACCACACCGGCACGCATCCCTGCCACACCGACCTCGCCATCGAGAATGCCATCGCATTCCACGAGGCGATTGGCATTGCGCGCAAGGAGGCCCGCCTACGCTACCTCCAGCGCCACTGGAGCGACCAGGTGCGGGGCCAGTCTCGCATCGTGCTGAACACGCCGGCCGATCCGGCTCGCTCCTGTGGCATCGCCAATGTGGGCGTGGAGGGCGTGAAGCCCGCCGACCTGATGAAGATCCTGTTCGACCAGCACAAGATCTGGACAGTGGCCATCGACGGCGGCCGCGTGCGCGGGGTGCGTGTCACACCGCAGGTCTACACGACTACGGCGGAGCTGGATGCGTTTGTGAAGGCGTTGCGGGCGATAGCAGCGTAGCACAGGGAGACACAGGAGAGCACAGACAAGGGGCGCCACCGATATGCTGGTGGCGCCCCTCGTCATCCCTGCTGCTCACGTGTCAGCGCTGCGCCGCGAGCTGGGTGATCACGTCGGTCAGGGCCTTCACGCGCGTCGTGTCAGACGCACCCGACACGTCTCCGGCGAGCGACTTGGCGAGCGCCTGATACGCCGTGCGCCGCGCGGCGCCGCTGGCCTGCTCCGCCCCGTCGATCGCCGAGCGAATGGCGGCAATGCGCGCCGCGCCCAATCCGGCATCGCGTTCAAGCTGGTCCAGATACGCGCGCGCCACCGCGGGGTGCGCCGGCCAGACATTGCGCATCTGCGTCTGCGGGTTGTTCACGTCGAACTTCACCAGTGCGGCGGCGGCAATCTCGTTGGCCGACAGCTCGCGGCCCGGCGTCAGCTCCAGCACATCAAGCCCGCGCGCGATCTCCGAACTCCAGATGTGGCCGTTGTGCCAGTACGCCGACCACGACCCGCCAAGGTGCAGCGTGTCGGCGCTGATCGGCCCGCGATCGAAATAGGCGATCTCGCGCGGCTTGGCGGGATCGGTGAAGTCGAAGACCGAGATGCCACCCTGGTACCACGCCTGCGCCATGATGTCGCGTCCCGGCACGGGGATGATCGCGCCGTTGTGGGCGACGCAGTTCTCGGAGTTGCCCTGCGCGACCGGAAGCTTGTAGTACCCGACGTGACGCAGCGCGCGCCCGTCGAGCGTGAAGATCGCGTCGGCCCCCCACGTCAGCTTGTCGCTGGCGCGGCAGCGCGGGGCCGCGCCGCCGCCCCACTCGTCGGTGAACAGTACCTTCGACCCATCATTGCTGAAGTTCGCCGAGTGCCAATACGCGAAGTTGGGATCCATCGCCTCGGCGATGCGCTTGGGATTCGCCGGATCGGTGATGTCGAGGATGATCCCGTTCCCCGAACAAGCGCCCGCCGCGAGGCCGAGTGCCGGATACACTGTGATGTCATGGCACTGGTCGGTGACCGACGTCTCCTGTGTCCCTTCGCCATGCTTGCCACCCTTCCAGAGGCCGGCGATGTGCCCTGCGGAGTCGGCAAAGATGCGCGGCGCATTCACGACTTTCGCCTCGGCCGGGTGCGCCAAGGGCACGCGGATGATCTCGATGCGGAAACGCGACGAGTTGGCATCGGCCTCAGGCGAGTTGCCGGAGCATCCCGCCAACTCATTCGGCGAACGCACGACGCTTGTTCCCTGCACGTAGACGTAGATGGCGCCCTTGTCCTTGGGGTCCGGCACGAGCGTGTGCGTGTGGGAACCGCGGCACGTCTGCACCTGCGTGATCACCTTGGGGTGCGCCACGTCGCTGATGTCGAAGATGCGAATGCCGCGGAATCGCTCGGCGCTCACCGTGTCTTTCACGCCGCCCGGGGCGCAATCCACGCGCCCGCGCGTCTCTTCGACCGACATGAACAGCAGGTTGCCCCACGTCGACATGTCACCCTGCCCGCCGGGGCAGGGGTAGAGCGTCTTCAACTTGAGGTTCGCGACGTCCGACGCGTCCCAGATCTGATAGCCGTTGAAGTTGCCCTGAAAGACGTACTTCCCCGCGAAGGCGAGGTCGGAGTTCAGGAACCCGAAGTTGCCGAGGTTCTTGGCGTCCAGCATCGCGTCGGGCTTCCACGTCGTGGAGACGAGGCGGAGGTTCCAGATCGCGGACGCGGCGTCTTTCCATCCCGCCTTGAGCCCGGCGCGCGCATCGGTGGTGCTGGCGCCCTGAGCGCCGGCGCGGCCGGCGAGCAGCAGCGCGAAGACAGACACAACTGTCGCGCGCACAGCGCGACGCGGAACCATGGGGGGCATAGTGTCCTCGGTACGGGGTTCAGTGTCCAGCGAACTGCAAACTACCGCGGTGGCACCTGGCGAAGCAGCGCCCGCATCCGCGCGATCTCCGCGCGTTGGTCGGCGTCGACGTCCGATGCGAACCGGAAGATGGCGGTGTTCTGGGCCGCGCCGGAAGTGGCAAACAGCTCCTCCACCATCGTCAGCGCTCCCTGGTGATGCTGAATCATCCCGGTCAGGAACAGCCGGTCAAACTCGGCGCCCTTGGCCGCCTTCAACTCGGCCATTTGCGCGGCGGTGAGCATCCCCGGCATCATCGGCATGGCGTGGTCGCCCATATCCATGCCGATGTGCGGGAGTGGATCGGGGGCTTCCTGACCGTGCTCCAGCAGCCACTGCCGCATCATCCCAATCTCGTCGCGCTGCGAGACGTCGATCCGCTCCCCGAGTGAGCGCAGGGCGGGAGTGTCGGTGCGCCCTTGCATTAGCGCCACCATTTCCACGGCCTGCGCGTGGTGATGGATCATGCCCTTCATGAAAGCGACATCGGCCGCGGCCGGCGCCTGCGCGGCAATCGGGGCGGCGGCCAGCACCGCCCCGATCGCCGCCGCCGCTAGGCGACGCACCCACGCACCATACCTCATGGCAGGCGAATCTCCGCCTGCCCCGCCGTCTTGCGCGCCGCATTCAGCGCCGCAAGGCGCGTGGTCTTGAGCGCGGTCCAGCGCTTCATCACGTCATCAAGCTGCTTGGTCGCGCTGGCGCAGGCGGCGACCTGACGCGCGGTCGGCGCCACTTCGGCGCCCTGCATCGCCATGGCGGCGCTCATCAGCGTCCCGCTCGCACTCGCCAGTGTCGCGGGCCCTGCGGGGGCGCCAAAGCGTCCGCCGAAGCCGCGGCCGCGACCGCCGCGCGTTGGCGCGGGGGCAATGGAATCGAGCGCCGCCTTGAACGCATTGACCTCGGCCCCCGATTCGTTTGCGAGCACTGCGGTCAACGAACGGGCGCTCGCGAAGGCGGCGCGCGCCGAGTTCGAACCGTCCCACATGGCGCGCGACAGGGTGGCGAGCTGCGCGAGCGCGGGTGCCGGTGTCTTGACACGCGGGTCGAGCTTGAGGGTGATCGGCTGCGTGACGGAGGTGCCGTCGACGGTGAGCCGCACCGTGTACACGCCCGGCGGGGCCCACGGCGACGTCTCAGGGAGCATTGCACGGCCTGGCACCGCGCCCGTGGCGTCCACGTCACCGGCGGCGGCGACGTCTTCCACCGGCGCCGGCTGCAGACGCATATCCCACGTCACACGATGCATCCCGGCCGACGCGCCGAATATCTCGGGCTCGGCCGGCCAATAGAGCGGCAGGCCGCAGAATGTCGCGGTTACCGTCTTCTGGCACAGCTTGTCGTACGCCGCGCGGTCGAGTGCGGGGTGCAGGGCGAGCACAGGATCCTTGCTCGAGTAGGTGCGAACGACGATGCCCTTGGCATCGACAATCTCCAGCTTCACCTCGCCCGCCGCGTGCGGCAGGAAGTAGTCGAGGATCGCTCCCGGCGGCGGATTCTCGCCGGCCGGCACCTCGGGCGGCAGCGGCGTCGGTTCATTGGTGCCAAACCGAATGCGGAGCGCGGTGGCCGGCCTCACGAGATACGCTGTGTGCGACGAGGCGGCCTTGGCAATCTCCGCTGCCTTCCGAATGGGCGTGAGGTTGTCGAGGATCCAGAACCCGCGCCCGTGCGTGCCGGCCACGAGATCGGCGCACTGGCAAATGCTGTCGTCCTTCACCTTGATGTCGCGCACCGAGATCGCCGGCATGTTGTTGCGCAGCGAGCGCCACTGCGCGCCGTCATCATACGACACCCACACCTGGCCGTCGGTCGCTCCATACAGCAGGCCCTTCACCCGTGGATCTTCGCGGATCGAGTTCGCCGGATAGTCGCCGCTGAGTCCGCTGCTGATCTCGGTCCACGTCTTCCCGCCGTCGTGCGTCTTCCAGAAGTGCGGACGGAAGTCATCGATGCGCATCGTGTTGGCCGCGATGTACGCCGTCAGCCGATTGTGGCGCCCCGCTTCCATGTTGTAGATGCGCGTCCACGGCTTGAGCCCGGCCGGCGTCACGTTCGTCCACGTCGCGCCGCCGTCCACCGTGACTTGCACCTGTCCGTCATCGGTGCCGGCCCACAGCACGTTGGCATCCTTGTATGACGGCGCCAGCGCGGTGATGGCGCCGAGCGGCGTCGGCTTCACGTCGCGCCCATACTTGCCCGCGCTCGCCGGCACCTCCCACGTCTGCCGCGTGAGGTCGGGGCTGATGCGCTTCCAGTTGATCCCGCGGTCGGTCGTCCGCCAGACGGCGTTCGACGCGTAGAACAGGAGGTCGGCGTTCACCGGTGAAAAGACCAACGGCATCGTGCGCACGTTGCGATTGAATGCCTCGCCGTTCGGACCGCGCGCCGACATATCGGGCCCCACCTGCGTCGTCTGCCGTGTGCGGCGGTCCCAGCGCGACACACCTTGGCGCGCGCTGCCGAAGACGATGTCGGGATTGCGCGGATCGGGCGCCACCACGCCGTACTCCTGCGTGTTCACCGGCGTCCAGTCGCGGAACGTGATCATGCCGTCCATCGAGCGGCTGTCGACGCACGCTGAGCCGCTGTCCTGTTGCCCCGCGCACAACCGATACGGGAACGCATTGTCGGCGTTCACGTGGAACATCGCCGCCGTGTTCTGCGTGTACCAGTTGCTCCACGACACGCCGCGGTTCGCCGAGATGACAGCGCCCTGGTCGGCGATCGCAATGATGATGTTCGGATCGTTGGGGTTGATCCAGATGCGCTGGTAGTCGTCGCCGCCCGGCGAGCCGCGCACCGCCGACCAGTTGAGCCCGCCGTCTTCGGTGCGCCACATCACAGTGGACGCGCTGTAGACGACCTGTTCATTCTTGGGATCCACCACGACCGGCGGCAGGTCGCCGCCCCCGATGCGTCCCAGCGGGCGCGGATCAGGCGTGCGGCGCGGCTGACCATCGGGACCGTTCACCGCCAGCTGCCAGTGCTCGCCGCGGTCCGTCGACTTGTAGAAGCTCACCGGGCCCGATGCGCCATTGGGCATCGCCGGAGCGACCATCGCGTACAGCAGCGCCGGATTGCTGGGCGCAATCGCGATGTTGGCCTGCAGCACGCTCTCGGGCAGGCCCGCCGTCAGCTGCTTCCACGTCGTGCCGCCGTCCGTGCTCTTGAAGATCCCATTGCCGCCGCCGCCAAACGTCTGCCCTTCGTAGAACGTCTGCTGCTGCTGCCAGAGCGTGGCGTATACCACGTTGGGGTCGGACGGATCAATGCGCACGTCGTTGGCGCTCGTGTACTCGTCCTTGTACAGCACCTTCTCAAACGTCTTGCCGCCGTCCGTCGACCGGAACAGGCCGCGCTCGGCGTTAGGGCCATACGGATGACCGAGGACCGCGACGAAGAACCGGTCCGGATTGCGCGGATCGACGTCGATGTACGCGATCATCTGTGAGTCGAACAGCCCCAGATGCTGCCACGTCTTGCCCGCATCGGTGGACTTGTACACGCCAAGTCCGGTGGCCAAGTCGGGGCGGATGATGCCGGCCCCTGTACCGACGTAGATGACATTCGGATTCGACGGCGACACCGCGATGGCGCCGATGGAGCCCGTCGCTTCGTGGTCGAAGATCGGTTCCCAGTTGTTGCCGTAATCGGTGGAGCGCCAGACGCCGCCGTTGTCAAAGCCCACATAGGCGACGTTCGGTTGACTCGGCACGCCAACGGCCGCGCGGCCGCGGCCGGCGCGATTGGGGCCGATTTGCCGCCACTGCATCGCCGCCGACGGCGTCGGCGCCTGCGCCGGCAGCGCATCCGCGAGCAGCGCGCACGATAGCGCGATCAGCGTGGCACGAAGACAGGAGGAGGAGCGCACGGGGAGTTCCTGGGCTGGAGGGTCAGTCCTGCTTGGCGCCGGGCCGGTACGTCCGCTCAATATGGCCCTGCAGCTGGTTCGAATAGAAATACACATCACGCAGCTCACCGTCCGCATACGTCTTGGCCTGGTCGGCGAAGTGCTTCGACTTGGGATCGGCGTTCAGGCCGCCGGCCATCACGGCGCGCGCCCGCACACTGTCGCCGAACTCCACGACCGCCACAAAGCTGTTGCCGTACGTGCCATACAGCTTCTTGGTCGTGCGCGCCGCGCGCGCATCGTACGATGCAAGCGAGCCCCACCGCGCCGATGCGAAGCCCACCGGCACGCTCGGCGCGTTGTCATCAAAACGTGGGGCGATGTCCGGCACGAGCCGCTGGAAGCGATTGATCTCCCCCCATGGCGTCTTCCACGAGCCGAAATCGGCCGTCAGGCGGTCGCAGACTCGGTTGAAGGCCTGCAGTTGCTGTTCGGGCGGACGAGTATTGATGAACTCGTACGGATCGACCAGCGCGCCGGCCGTGCGCGGCAGACGCCACAGTTCCTCGCCGTAGAACGTGGCGAGCGACGTCTGAACTGACGCCACGCCCCAGCGATAGTCCCACGCGCGCAGCAGCGCGATCTGCTCGTTGAGCTTGGACTTGAGCGGGTCCGAGTATGCCAGGTTATCCCACGCATTCACCAGGCGCGGGACGAGCGTCGCGAAGGCCGGCATCCAGCTGTCGTACGCCGCCGCCTGCAATGACTGCGGGGTGAAGTCCTTCTTCCCCGATAGCACCGCAATCGCATGCACGCCGCGCGGATTCTCGCCGCCGGGGTTCATGTACGCCGGGAAGTCGCTCAGCTTCGGGCTGTACGCCCCAGCCGCGGTGTACGGCCAGTTGTTGGAGTTGTACAGCCACCCGTTGGGCGGATTCAACACCAGCGGGCTGTCCTCCACGCCGTGCAGTCCCTGCCACTCGGTGGCCGGATCGCTGCCATTCACCGGCTTCGACCAATCGAACTTCGGGTTGCGCTTGGGCACGAAGTTCGCGTGCAGGTACGCGATGTTTCCTTCGGCGTCGGCAAAGATCGTGTTGTTCGACGAGTTGGTATGCAGGTCCATGATGGCGCGGTATTCCTTGTAATTCCGCGCCTTCGTGCGGGTATACGATTGCGTCAGCGCCTTCACCGGCTCGTTCATCATCCGCACGGTGATCCATTTGCCGTTCTGCTCGCGAACCACCGGACCGTGATGCGTGAAATACAGGGTGAAGTCGCGCGACTTCAAGCCGTCGGCGGTCTTGTAGCGGATCGTCACGCGCTTGGTGGTGACCGGACGCGTCGCGCCGGCGTACGCATACACGTAGCCGTCGCCTGACTTGCTCACCGTCTCCGCATAGTCATCCGCTACGTCGGCGTTGCTGGACGTGTGCATCCAGCCCGCCGTCGGGTTGAACCCCTGATAGATGAAGAACTGCCCCCACGTGATGGCGCCGTAGGCGTTGAGCCCCTCGTCGCTTGTCATCTGCGCTTCTTCGCGGAAGTAGTGCGAGGTGTGCGGATTGATGAGCAGCAGCGCGTGGCCGTTCTTGGCAATCGACGGCGCGATCGCCACACCGTTGGAGCCCTGCGGCACGGCGAGCCGCGCCTCCTCTTCCTCCGCGGCCCAAGCGGACTCGACGTCCCCGCGCGATGGGGCTGTTCCGCCCTGCGCGCCGTAGAACAATTCGATACCGCGTGCCGGGACCGACGAAATGTCGCCGCCGATGCTCCCTTCGGTGAATGACAGCGCCATCCACGGCTCAAAACGCGTGAGCACCTTCGGCTTCACCGCCTTGTGCGTGTACAGGTAGTAGTTCAGCCCGTCGGCCCAGGCGTTCATCAGCTTCTTCAGCCACTCCGGGCTCGTGGCGTACTGCGTCTTCAACTCCGTGGTGTCGATGAACATCCGCATCCGCAGGTCGCGCCAGATCTCGCCTTCGCCGTCGGCCTCAGCCATGCGCCCCAGCGAGGTGAGGTAGTTCACTTCCACGCGGTTGAAGTCGTCCTCGGCCTGGGCATAGATCACGCCGAAGACCGCATCGGCGTCGGTCTTGCCCTTCACATGGGCAATCCCCCAGTCGTCGCGCGTGATGGTGACGGCGCTGGCCTGACGTTCCCAACGCCGCATGTCGGAGCGCGACTGCGCCGAAAGGTCGGCGGCCAGGACCAGGGTCGCGAGAAATAGCAGTTTCTTCATGGCGAGTGCCTGCGGTAGTGATCGACGGTGAAGTTGTGGATCGGACGACGCCGTATGACGGACAAATGACGTCCATATAATAGATGCACCGGTACCAGATGCGGCTATGCGCAAAACCGCCATTGCTCGCTGCCCCGGCCGGTGGCACCTTCCCTCAAGGAACGCCGGCCCAGCGCCTGACGTTGTGAGCCCAGAAAGCTCGCCCTTCTCACCATGACGCCCCAAATGAACGTGTCGAGTCCCACGCGCAAGATTCTCATCGCCGGCGGCGGTTTCATGACGCCGTTCATTCGTTACATGGCCGCGCTGACGGGGAAGCCCCGGCCCAGGATCTGCTACCTGCCCACGGCGGTTGGGGACCGGCCGGACGCCAAGCTGAACTTCTTCAACTGGTGTTCCGCGCTCGCCGTCGAGCCGTTCGTGCAGGATGTCTTCATCGAAAGCCTCTCCCAGACCAAAGGGTGGGACGAGGTGTTGCTCTCCGCCGACGCAATTCTGGTGTCGGGCGGCAACACGCTGAACCAGCAGGCCATCTGGCGCGCCCAAGGCATCGATGTGGTGCTGCGCGAGGCGTGGGACCGCGGCATCGTGCTCGGCGGCGCCAGCGCCGGGTCGCTCTGCTGGTTTGAGGAGGGCACCACCGACTCACGCCCCAAGGCGCTGTCCATCGTCAAGTGCATGGGCTTCCTGCCGGGCAGCCACTCGCCGCACTACGACGCCGAGCCGGGGCGGCGCCCGCTGTATCAGGAGCTCATTCGCACCGGTCAGCTCAAGCCCGGGTACGCCTGCGACAACGAGGCCGGCCTCTATTTCGAAGGGACCGACCTCAAGCGGGTGGTGGCCGCCAAGGACAACGCCAAGTGCTACTACGTGAGCGTCGTGGACGGCAAGATTCACGAACGCGTCCTTGAGCCCGAACGGATCGCCTAGCGCAGAATCGCGACCGTCGCCCGCCCAGCGCTCTCACGCAGACTCGCCGAGTACTCGCCGCGCAGACGACGTTTCACGCTGTCCGGCTCGAGCTTTACGCCGGCGGCGTCCAGCTTTCCGCTCAGCTCACGCAATTGGGTCGAGTCGCGCAGCACGAAGACCCGCATATGCGTCCAAGCGATGGTCGTGTCGCGGGTGATGAACGTCGTGACTGAGATGAACGCGCCGTTCCGCTGTCCCTCGGCGTCGATTGGTTCGGCAGAATCACGCACGTAGCGCGTGTACTCGTCGAACTTCCCCGGCTTCGCCCGCCAATAGTAGATCTGCGCAATGGTGCCGCGCTCAGCGGCGGGCGCCGCCGGCGCTCCGGCGCGCGTGTGCAGGGAGCAGGCGCTGAGGCCGGCGGCGGCAATCAACAGAACGAATCGCATGGGCGCTCCAGTAGTCGTGGCGCGCTCGGTAGCCACCGCGCGAGCGTGCGACTACTAACTAGCCGCGAACGACACCTCGTCGCTAGAGCGTCACCCTTAAGCGGGCTAGTCGAGCAGGGATTCCGCCCCCTGCTCAGCGGTCGCCGCCTGACGCTGCACCATCCGGAAGTACTGTCCCTGCGCCGCCATCAGCGACGCATGCGTCCCCCTCTCGATGATGCGGCCGTCCTCCATCAGCAGGATTAGGTCGGCGCGGCGCACGGTCGACAGGCGGTGCGCAATGATGAACGTCGTACGTCCCGCCAGCAGGTCGGCCATCGACGCCTGAATCAACTGCTCGCTTTCGGTGTCGAGGTTGCTGGTGGCTTCATCGAGAATCAGGATCTGTGGCCGCGCGAGGAACGCGCGCGCAATCGCCAGCCGTTGCTGCTGGCCCCCTGACAGCTTCACGCCGCGCTCGCCGACGAACGTCTCGTAGCCGTCCGGCAGGCGTTCGATGAACTCGTGCGCGTTGGCTCGGCGCGCCGCATCCTCGACCTCGGCATCGGTGGCATCGTGCCGGCCGTACGCGATGTTGTCGCGCACCGAGCCGTCGAACAGGAAGACGTCCTGCTGCACGATGGCCAGCAACCGCCGGTACGTCGCCAACTTGCAGTCGCGCAGGTCGATGCCGTTGATCAGCAGACGTCCCTGCGACGGGTCGTGGAAACGGGCCACGAGATCGGTGACGGTTGTCTTTCCCGCCCCGCTGCGGCCCACGAGCGCCACGACGCTGCCGCCCGGCACGGTCACGCTGAAATCGCGCACGACCGGCCGCCCCTCGCGATACTCGAACTCGACGCCGTCGAACGTGAGTTCGCGCACCTCGGCCGGCGCATCAACCGCGCCCGGACGATCGGGCTTATCGCGCTCCATGGCCAGCAGTTCGAACACGCGTTCCATGGCAGCCAGCGATCGCTGCAACTCGGAGAACGAGTTCACGATCTGCCACACGGGATTGAGCAGCAGGAACGTGAACCACTGAAAGGCCATGATGTCGCCCACGGTGGCGCGCCCCTGCAGCTGCAGGGCGCCGCCGTACCAGACGATGACGACATTCACCACGCCGAGCAGCAGCCCCCACGACGTCCAGATCACCATCTCGCGGCGCTGGGCAAACAGCTCCTTGCGTAGAATCGTATGTCGCCCGCGCAGGTAGTCGAGCAGCTCCTGTCCTTCACGCCGGAACGCGCGCACCACGCGGATGCCGCCAAACGTCTCGCCCACGCGCCCGTCCACCGCCTCCGCGTCCTTGCGCAGAGACCGGTAGATGGGCCGGATGCGGCGCGCCGAGATGAGGCTGATGAGCACGATGCCCGGCAGGATCGCGAGCGCCGTGAGCGCCAGCCGCCAGTTGAGCGTCATGAGGATCGCCACCGCGATCACGAGCCGGATCGCCGAGACCGCTGGCGACACGATGGCGAGTTGCAGCAGGCCGCTGGTCGTGTCCACATCGCCCGAGATGCGCGATAGGATGCCGCCGGTCTTCATGTCCCACAGGCGCGGCAGCGGAAGGTGCAGCAGTCGTTCGAACAGCGCGCGGCGCAGCGTGAGCATCACCCGCACGTTGAGCAGGCGCTGGCGGTAATCCTTCACCGCGCCCAACAGGTTGGAAACGACAATAAGCAGCAGGAAGAGCGCACCGGCGTAGTTCAGCAGGCGCGTCCGCTCGCTCGCCACCAGCCCGGTGGCGAGCAGCACGCGGTCCACGATGAACCGCATGAATAGCGGCTCCGCCATCTGCAGGCCCGCGGTGACCAGGGCGAGGACAAACAGCGCCCCCACAGCCCAACCGTGTGGGCGTAGCCAGCGCGCATACTCCTTGATGTATGCTCGGCGCGAGGTCGGCGCGCTCGGCTTGTCGCCTGAACCGCCGCTACCCTCGGTGCGCGCGTCCAGCTTCCGGGTGCGGTAGTCGTCCACGAAACGCCGGAAGCGCGTCCGTGAAGACCCGCGGGGGGCCGTTCGGTCGGGAAGATCGGTCATGGGGGGCTCGCCTAAGCTATGCCACCCCGCGACCAGCGACCACCAGCGCGGTGCGGGGCAAGCGAGATACCTTTCGAGACGACCGGGGCAACGCCGCGGTACGGGCTGGTGACTTGTTGTCGGAGACCCACCCTTCCCGGAGAGGAGTTCATGCCGACGTCCATCGCCACCCGCGCGACACCAACGCCCGGGCCACGGCCATCGTGCAAGCTGCTAGCGCCGCTTGCACTCTCGGTAGCCATGCCGATGGTCGCCGTGAGCGCGCAGACGCCGACACCGCCCACCGACGCCCAAGTCGCTTCGCGGGTCGACGAATACATGATGCGCCTCGAGAACCTCGGCTACACCGGCGGCGTGCTGGTGCTCCGCAACGGACACGCCGTGGTGATGCGCAGCTACGGCCTGGCCAATCGGGCCGCTGGGATCGTAGCCGACACCGCGACTGTGTACAACCTGGGTTCCATCACCAAGCAGTTCACCGCCGCCGCCATCCTCCGCCTCGAAGAACTCGGCAAGCTCCGCACCACCGATTCCATCGCCCGGTTCTTCCCGTCAGCACCACCCGACAAGCGCGGCATCACGATACATCAGCTCCTCACCCACACCGCCGGCTTCGACTCGGACTTCTCACCTACCGACTACGAAGCGACCACACGTGACGAGTATGTGCGCCGCATGTTCGCCGCGCCGCTGCGCAGCGCCCCGGGAGCGGTGCACTTTTACGCCAACGCGGGCTACTCGCTGCTCGCGGCCATCGTCGAGATCGTCACCGGCAACGACTATGAGACGGCGCTGCGCGAGCTCGTGCTCACGCCCGCGGGCATGCTCTCCACCGGGTACAAGGCCCCCGGCTGGGCGGCGACGCGCATCGCGCATGGCTACCAGAACGGCCGCGACTGGGGAACGATCGTCGAGCGCATCGCCCCCGCGGGCGCTCCGTATTGGGCCCTGCGCGGCAATGGCGGTCTGCACACCACCCTCGGCGATATGGCGCGCTGGGACGCCGCACTCAACGATGCGCGCGTGCTCACCGACTCGAGCCGCCGCAAGTTCATGACGGGCTACGTCAATGAAGGTCCGGACGGCGCCTCGCAGTACGCATACGGTTGGGCCGTCATGAAGACGTCGCGCGGCACCCGGCTCGTGACGCACAACGGCGGCAATGGCATTTACGTCGCCGAGTTCCTGCGCTTCGTGGACGAGGGCGTCACGCTCTTCCTCACCTCCACCGTGTCGGAGCTTACGGCGACCCAGGCGGTGCGCACGGTGTCTCGCATCGTCTTTGGCCAACCGTACGAACTCCCGCCGCAGCGCGTCTCCGCGAGCGCCGAAACGCTCGCGCAGGTCGCAGGCACCTACCGGCTTGATGATGGCAGCCGCCTCATCGTGCGCGCGGACAACGGTCGCTTGATGGCCGAGGCGATCGGACAGCAGGCGTACGGACTCTTGTTCGTGGGCGACACGACATCGCCGCCTGGCGCCGCTGAGGCCAACGAGCGGGCGCGCGCGATTGTCGATTCGCTCGTCGTCGGCAACGTACGGCCGCTCCTCGCCGCTCTTGGCGATAGCGCTCCCGACTCGACTGAGGTGGCGCGCCAGGAGGCCCAGTTGATGGATGGCCGGCGTCAACGGCTTGGCGCCTTCCAGTCTGCGGAAGTTGTCGGCACCCTCGCTGGACCCGAAGGTGGATTGCGCACCACGGTGCGATTGAACTTTGAACGGGGCGGTGCCACCAATATCTATACGTTCAACCGCAGCCGACGCATTGAAGATCTCGGCGCGCGTCCGCACGCCGCCGTCGAACTCTTCCCCTCTGCGGGTGGGGAGTTCCGCACCTTTGATCCGCGCGGCGGTGCCGGTATGCGGTTGTCTCTCGCCAACGGTTCGCTGCTGGCGACCACCCCTGCTGGTCAGGTACTACTGAGGCGGCAATGAGAATCGTCGGTGGCAAGTATGCGGGGCGCGACCTTACCTCTCCCAATGATTTTCGGGTGCATCCGACCGCCGAGAAGGTGCGCGTGGCGATCATCGAACTCCTGAAAGCCGATCTCAAGGACGCCAGCATCCTCGACCTTTTCGCCGGCACCGGCGCCCTGGGGTTGGAAGCGTTGTCGCGCGGCGCCAAGCGCGCCGACTTCGTGGAGACGCGCCCGAGCAGCCTGCACGCGCTCAAGGCCAACGTCGCGGCGCTCCGCATGCGCGAACGCTCGCGGGTTTTCAAGCGCGACGCCGTGCCGTTCGCCGCCGCGCTCACCACCGCCGGTGTGTACGACATCTGCTTCTGCGATCCACCGTACGAATCGCGCATGCTCGACCGTGTGATCGAGAGTTGGGAGGCAACGCACTTCGCGCGCGTCTTTGTCGCCGAACACGCCGCCGTGCACACCCTGCCGCGCGGCGGCAAGCGCTACGACTACGGCGAGACGGCGGTCACCATCTATCGCGCACCCCGGCCCGCCGCCACCGAAGGCTAAGGCGTCGGCACCGGCCGGACCGGCCCGTGTCCGGCGTACACGGTGCGCGCACCAAGCGCACGCAGCCGCTCCCAGCTCTCGGTCACGACCGGCATCGCCGCTTCAGTGGCAAACGTCGGCCACGTCAGGTCGCCGGTGAACACCTCACCGCTGTCGAGCAGCACACTGATGCTGTCGTCCGAGTGCCCCGGAGTGTGCACAAACGCACCGTCGAGACCAAGCGACGTGAGCACCGATCGGCTCTCCGCGCAACAGACAACTAGGTTGCCCTCAGCACGAATCGCCGTGTAGTGGTCGGTCGGCTTCATATGCTGCGCCATCTGCGGAATCGCGGCAACCTGCTCTTCGGCGACGATCAGCCGCATTCCCGCGTTCTTGAGATCCTGCGCCGCCCCGGCGTGGTCCATGTGGTAATGCGTGGCCACTCCATGCGTGATCTCGCTCAGCGGAATGTCCATCCGTGCCAGATTCGCGGTGAGCGCGTCAAACATGCCAGGCCAGCCAAGATCGATGAGCAGGCGCGATCGCCCCACGCTCACCACCCAGAAGTTGGTGGAGCGGTAGCCGACGTTGACGATGGAGTTTGCGCTGGGCATGCGCCCAAGTTGCCGCACGTCACCCCGTTCGTCGAGCGTCAAGGCTGAACGCCCCGGCCCCGGCCGCCGAGAAGTACAGCCACGTGAAGCAGAAGAGAACGGCATCGGTGCCGCGATTGGCGAGCGGCCAGAAGCCGCCGGGCGCGTGAAACTGGAAGTACGCAACCGCCATCTCGCCGGCCAACACGAACGCCACGGGCCGTACCCAGAGTCCGACGAGGATCATCGCTCCGCCAACGACCTCGAGCACTCCGCCGAAGAACATCTGCGAGGGAAAGGTGATTTCCGTTCCCGGCGGCATGGGAACGGGATATCCGAACAGTTTCATCATTCCCGGCTGCATGAACAGGAACGCGGCTACGACGCGCAGTAGTCCCTGAAACTGTGTGGCGGCTGACGTCCAACGAGCGACAATCGCCGATTCGCGCATGGGGCCTCCAGGGTTTGTGTTCGAGAGCGCCTCTTCTTTACCCGCAGCGTGCGGCCCCGTGCCGTCGACTCGAGCGCTCTCAGGCTCTCAATTCGCCACTCGGCTGTGTATTTTGGGGTGGGCTGCGCCACCGCACGGCCCGTCCCCTCCCACCAGCACGAGACCCTCGCGTGGCCACCATCCTGCAGCACCTCCCTGTCGGCGAAAAGGTCGGCATTGCCTTCTCCGGCGGTCTCGACACCAGCGCCGCCCTGCACTGGATGCGGGCCAAGGGCGCCATTCCGTTTGCCTACACCGCCAACCTCGGTCAGCCCGACGAATCGGACTACGACGAGATCCCGCGCAAGGCAATGGAGTACGGCGCCGAGAAGGCGCGCTTGGTCGAGTGCCGACCGCAGTTGGTCGCTGAGGGCATCAGCGCTCTGCAGTGCGGCGCCTTCCACGTGACCACCGCCGGTTCGACGTACTTCAATACCACTCCCATCGGCCGCGCCGTCACCGGCACCATGCTGGTGGCCGCCATGCGTGAAGACAATGTGAACGTCTGGGGCGACGGCAGCACGTTCAAGGGCAACGATATCGAGCGCTTCTACCGCTACGGCCTGCTCACCAACCCCGGCCTGCGCATCTACAAGCCGTGGCTCGACCAGGCGTTCATCGACGAACTCGGCGGCCGTTCCGAAATGTCGGCGTACATGAAGACGCACGGCTTCGCCTACAAGATGAGCGCCGAAAAGGCGTACTCCACCGACAGCAACATCCTCGGTGCCACGCACGAAGCCAAGGATCTCGAGTTCCTGAACAAGGGCGTGACAATCGTTGAACCGATCATGGGGGTCGCGTTCTGGCGCGACGACGTGACGGTGAAGAAGGAAACGGTGGCGATCCGGTTCGAGGAAGGACATCCAGTGGCCATCAACGGCAAGCAGTTCGACACACCGCTCGAATTGTTCATGGAAGCCAACGCCATCGGCGGGCGCCACGGGCTCGGCATGTCGGACCAGATCGAGAACCGCATCATCGAAGCCAAGAGCCGCGGCATCTACGAAGCGCCGGGGCTCGCGCTGCTCCACATCGTCTATGAGCGCCTCGTCACCGGCATTCATAACGAGGACACTATTGAGCAGTATCGCAACAACGGGCGCCGACTCGGCCGCCTATTGTATCAGGGGCGTTGGCTCGACCCGCAGGCGATGATGCTGCGCGAAAGCGCCCAACGCTGGGTGGCGAGCGCCGTCACCGGTGAAGTGACGCTCGAACTGCGCCGCGGCAATGACTACTCGATCCTCGACACGACAAGCCCCAACCTTACGTACAAGCCCGAGCGGCTGACGATGGAGAAGGGTGAGGCGTTCTTCACGCCGGCGGATCGCATTGGCCAGCTCACCATGCGCAACCTCGACATTGTGGACACGCGCGACAAGCTGCTGCTGTACACGCAGACCGGATTGCTGCGCGCGTCGGCCGACAGCAGCGTGCCACAGCTGCCTGACAGCACGAGTTCGAACAAGTAGCTGTTCACTATACGCAGAAGCGCCTCGGCATCGCCGCGGCGCTTCTGCGTTGTGCGACCGGATCAGCCGACCGCGCCAAATAGCCTTCCGACCAACGATGTCGCGGCCATCGCCACCGCCCCCCAGAACGCCACGCGCACAGCGCCGCGCAGCATCGGCGCTCCGCCGAGCCGCGCCGCCAGTGCGCCAAGGCCAACGAGCAGCACGAGCGTCACACTCATCACGGCCGGCGTGATCTGCGAGAGCGGCACCGCCAACACCAGCAGCAGCGGCGGCGCCGCGCCCACCGCGAAGGCGGCCGCCGAGCTCAGCGCCGCCTGAATTGGACGCGCGCGGGTGAGCTCGTGGATCCCCAACTCATCGCGCGCGTGGGCGCCCAGTGCGTCCTTCGCAGTCAGCTGCTCGGCGACTTGCGTGGCAAGCTCGGGCGTGAGACCTCGCGATACATAGATGCCGGCAAGTTCCGCGAGTTCGTGCTCCGGCATCGTTGCCAGCTCGTGGCGCTCCCGGGCAAGGTCGGAGTTCTCGGTGTCCGACTGCGAGCTGACCGAGACGTACTCGCCGGCCGCCATGCTGAGCGCGCCAGCAACGAGCCCCGCCGTCGCCGCCAGCAGCACCGGTCCGCGCTCGGCCTGCGCCGCGGCCACGCCGACCACCAGACTGCTCGTCGAGATCAGCCCGTCATTCGCGCCGAGCACCGCCGCCCGTAGCCACCCGATGTGCTCAGTCCTGTGTCGCTCGGTGTGTGCCATGCCTGAGCTTGCCACATAAGTGATTGATGGGCAAGCACCTAGGAAGGTACGAAAGAATTATTTGACTTTTTGTACGAAAAACATTACATTCTTCTCGACGCTCATTGGAGGTCGTCAGATGTCGCCGATTCTCTGGATCATCATCGCCGTGGGTATCGCCGGCGTCTGGTCGCTCATCGCCGTGCGCCGGACGCAGCGGATCGTCGCACCGAACCCCGCAACGGGCGGCGAGCCCCTCCCATCCACTCCCGTGCAGCGTGTGGCTTGGCAGGCACTCATTCCGACGCTGCTCTGCATCGCGGTCGCCGCGATAATCGTTGCCCAACGCGGAGTCCTGGACGTCTGGAATAACGACGACGTGCGCGCCACGGTGACCCTGTTCGTGATCGCCTCCCTCGGCGGCTACACGTACTTCATCGCGCGGCTGCGCACGTGGCTCATCAAGGACAACGACACGCTCGATGAGCGCGACCGTGCGATCCTCGCGGCGGCACCTGCCGGACAGGCGCCGGCGATGCTCGTCGTGCTGGCGGTGTGGATGCTCTACCTCATCGAGCGGTTTCACGACACGCATCTCGTGCCGTCGGCGTATCTGTACGCGATGTTCTGGTCGGTCCTGCTGACCAGCATCGTGGCGTCACTGCTCGGCGTGCTGATCGGCTATCGCCGGAGCTGACGATGCCCAAGGCCACCATCAGCAATCGCATCCGTGCGTTGCGCTTCGCGCACGGCGAGATGACCCAGCAGGAGTTGGCCGATCGCGTTGGCTGCACGCGCCAGACCATCGTGCTGCTGGAGCAGGAGCGCTACGTACCGTCGCTCGTGCTGGCACTGCGCATCGCGCAAACATTCTGCCAGCCCATCGAGGCGGTGTTCACGCTTGAAGACTGAACACCGCCCGCTGGGTTAGCCGCGCAATCCTCGCAGCCGAATCCCGTAAATCCTACTTCTTCGGCTGCTGCGGAAACGCGATGTAGTCCGTGTCGAGGTCGCCGGTCAGCGATCCCATAAACGTGACGATGGACTGCACGTCAGCCGGTGGGAGTTCCTTGCTCAACTGATGGTGCGCCATCAGCCGAACGGCCTCGTTGAGGTCGGCCACCGATCCGTCATGGAAGTACGGTCCGGTCTTGTCGATGTTACGCAGCGACGGAACCTTGAAGACATACAGGTCCTTCGCGTCCTTGGTCACGGCGAAGCGTCCGCTGTCGGCCTGCGAGAACCAGGCGATTTGCGCGCCGGCCTTCTGATAGCGATCGCCGCCCATGTAGGTCCCCAGGTGGCAGGCCTGGCAGCCGGTGTTGAGGAACGTTCTCAATCCCTTCTGTTCGTCGGCGGTCAGCGCCGCCGTGTCGCCGGCGAGGAACTTGTCCCAGCGCGAAGGCGTCAGGAGCCTCCGTTCGAACGCCCCGATCGCGTTGCCGACATTGTCATACGTCACAGGCTGCGCCTCACCCGGGAAGGCTGCACGGAACTGCGCCACATACGCCGGCGTCCCACGCAGATGCGCGAGCACGGCCACGGTGTCGGGCATTCCCATTTCCACCGGGTTCAGAATCGGCCCCTTGGCCTGCGCTTCCACGTCCGCGGCGCGCCCGTCCCAGAACTGTGCAATGTGCCCCGCCGCGTGGTACACGGTCGGCGCGTTGCGATTGCCGGCCAGTCCATTGTGCCCCAGCGACACCTTGCGACCGTCGGCCCCCCACGCGTTCAACGCGTGGCAACTATTGCACGACACGTCGTGACTCTGCGACAACCGCGTCTCGTAATACAGCTCGCGACCCAGCTGGACCTTCGCGTCGGAGAGCGGCTGGCTGGCGACCTCGACTACCGCAGGCAGCGGCGCGAAGACGGCGAGATCGGCCTTCGTGATCGGTCCACTGCTTCCGCCCTGATCCTTCGTGGTGCCGCAGCCGGCAACGATCATCATGACCGCTGCGCCAACTATGAGAAGACGTTTCATCCGGAAATCCCTCCTGTGCCGATCAGCGGCAGGCGGTTCGAGGTTTCAGTGAACCACTGGGTGCACTGCTTCGGGGCAGACGTCGTCGTCTGGAGCGATGGTCCAATTGTGCGACCGCCAGACTAGCCCGTCAGTCGGGCAACAACGGGTATCACGTGGGACAATTCCCCCGCGCCCTCGCCGGACCCTCGAATTCATGCCATGATGGAGAGCACGCTCCGGTGTGCGGGAGCGTCGAGCCACGAGGCAATAATGGCAACCATGGAACTCCCCGCTGGCAGCGCGCCGTCGCGCGCCGGTGATCTTTGGGGCGGACTGGCGGCGATGCTCGTCGCGCTCCCGTCGTCCATCGCCTTTGGCGTCCTCATCTACAGCGCCATCGGCCCCGAGCAGGCCGGCGCCGGCGCGCTTGCCGGCATCCTCGGCGCCGCCGCCCTCGGCATCGTCGCGCCGCTCGTCAGCGGCAATGGCGGGTTCATCACCGCCCCCTGCGCGCCGGCGGCCGCCATTCTCTCGGCGCTCGCCGCCGGCTTCGCGACGCAGGGCGGCATGGCGCCCGATCGCATCATCGCGCTCATCGGACTCACCGCCCTGCTCTCCGCGCTCTTCCAGCTTGTTTTTGGGTTCGCCCGCGTCGGGCGGCTGATCAAGTTTATTCCATATCAAGTGGTGAGCGGATACCTGTCGGGCGTCGCCGTCATCATCGCCGTCGGTCAGCTGCCCAAGCTGCTCGGCGTGCCCAAAGGGACGCACCTCGGTGCGATGCTGATTTCAACCGATCTCTGGCGATGGCAGGGCATTGTCGTCGGGCTCGTCACCATCGCCGCCGTTCTGCTCGCGCCCAAGTTCACGAGCAAGGTGCCGGCCGCCATCATTGGACTCGCCGTCGGCGTGGCCTCCTACTTCACGCTCGCGCTCGTCGACAGCTCCCTACTGATCATCGAGGGAAACAAGCTCATCATCGGTCCAATCACCGCATCGGGATCGTTCGTCGGCGCCGTGGCGGCGCGTGCCTCATCGCTGCTGGAGATTGGTCCGGCCGATGTGTCGCTGGTGTTCAGTTCGGCCATTACGCTCGCCGTGCTCCTCTCCATCGACACGCTCAAGACCGGCGTCGTGCTCGACACCCTGGTGCGCAGTCGCCACAACTCCAACCGGGAGTTGATTGGCCAGGGCACCGCAAACTTGGCCTCCTTCTTCGTCGGTGGAATGGCCGGCGCCGGCACGATGGGCGCCACGCTCGTGAATGTCACCAGCGGTGGCCGCGGCCGGTGGTCGGGGATCGCTGAGGGTGTCTTTGTTCTGCTGGCGTATCTCGTGCTCGGCTCGCTGATCGCGTGGGTTCCCATTGGGGCGCTGGCCGGCATTCTGCTCGTCGTCGCGTTCCGGATGTTCGACCGCGCGGCGTTCAAGCTGCTGCGCAATCCGTCCACACGGGTGGATTTCGCCGTCATCCTCACCGTGATCGCGGTCGCGCAGGTCGAACTCATCGCCGCGTCGGCAGTGGGTGTCTTCCTCGCCATCCTGCTCTTCATCCGCGACCAGGCGCGCAGTTCGGTCATCGTCAACAAGCGCGACCTCCGCGCGGTGCACTCCAAGCGCCGGCGTCTGCTCGCCGAATCGGAAATTCTCGACGAGTTCGGCACCGAGGCCGTGGTGGTTCAGCTGCACGGCAATCTGTTCTTCGGCACCACGGACAAGCTCTTTAGTGAACTCGAGGCCGATCTCGGGCGCTGTCGGTATGTGCTGTTCGACATGCGGCGGGTGCAGTCCATGGACTTCACCGCCGCGCACCTCTTTGAGCAGATGAAGGCGCGCGTGGCCGACAACAAGGGTGAGCTGCTCTTCAGTTCGATGCCGTCAGGGCTGGCGCGCAGCAGTGACATCGAGAGCTACCTGTCGCAGCTCGGCCTCGTCGGAAGCGGACACGGCATTCGTCTGTTCGAAACGCGCGACAGCGCCATCGAGTGGATCGAAGACCAGATCCTCGACGCCCACGGCTATACCGAGGAGGACGAAGGCGACGCGCTCGACCTCAACGAGATCGAGATCTTGTCCGAGTTTGACGACGAGACCATCCGCGAACTCTCCAGCGCCGTCACGACCTTGAGCGTTCCCGCGGGCGGCACCATCTGCAAGCACAGCGATGCCGGCGATGAACTCTTCCTCCTGCGCCGCGGCCGAGTGAGCGCGCTCCTCCCGCTCGAAACGGGCAAGCGGCACCACGTGGCGACGTTCTGCCGCGGCGACTTCTTTGGCGAGATGGCGTTCATCGACCAAGAACCCCGCTCGGCGAGCGTCGAAGCGGTCACGCCCACCGAACTGTTTGTCCTTTCCCGCGCCCGCTTCGACGCGGTCGCGCGTCGATACCCGGCGCTCGGTGGCACCATCTTCGAACGGCTCGCGGTCGCCATCTCCAAGCGCCTGCGCTCCGCCGACACGGAACTGCGCGTGCTCGAGGAGCGTTAGCGACCCGCTATGGACCCCATCACCCACACGCTGGCCGGCGCGACCATTGCGCGCGCCGGCCTCGACCGCCGCACACCGCTCGCTACCGCCGCCCTCCTGCTCGGCGCCAATGCGCCGGACATCGACATCGTCACGGCCTTTCTCCACGACGAGAACGCCTCGCTTGCCTGCCGTCGAGGGTGGACGCATGGCCCGCTTGCGTGGATCGTGCTTCCGTTCGCAGTGGCAGGATTGCTTGTCGCGTGGGATCGCTGGGCGCGACGACGGCGCGATCCGACCGCCGCTCCCGTACGCGGTGACGCGTTGCTCTCTCTGGCCGCGCTCGGCGTCTTCAGCCATCCGGCACTCGACTGGCTGAACACCTACGGCATTCGGCTGTTGATGCCGTTCCGCGAGACATGGTTCCGCGGCGACAGCGTCTTCATCGTTGATCCGTGGCTCTGGCTTGTCATGGGGGCGGGGCTCATCGTGGCCCGGCGGTCGCAACCCAATCAGTCACGTGTCGCGCGTTTCGCGCGCACGGCGGGAATGCTGGCGCTCGCGTACCTCGCCACGATGATCGGACTTAGCGTGCAAGGCAAGCGACTCGTCCGGTCAGCGGCAGAGGCGGCGGGCATCGCCCCCATCACGGATGTGCTCTACTCGCCGCGACCGGCGACACCGCTGGCCGCTGACATCGTGGTGCGCACACCCGACGCCTACCACCCCGGCGCGCTGCGCTGGTTGTCTGATCCGCGCGTGACCTTCTCGGGCATCGTCATTCCACGCGGCGACTGGAGCGCGTCCGCAGTGCTGAGAGCACGAGAGACGCCGGCGGCGCGCAACTATCTAGTCTGGTCGCAGTTTCCGTATGTGCGCGTAGAGGCGCAGGGCACCGACACCACCGTCTTCTTTGGCGACGCGCGCTATCGTGCGGGGCCGGCGGGTAATCTCAGCGGGATCAGTGTGAGGCTTCCCGCACTGCCTTAGATGGCGTAGCGCAGTACCGCCACAAAGTGGCAGGCGGTGCCGGCCAATACGCACAGATGCCAGGCAAAGTGCGCGTACCGCATGCGCGGCGCCGCGTAGAACACGGTCCCCGCCGTGTAAGCCACGCCACCGGCAAGCAGCCAGAACAGTCCCCACGCCGGGAGATGCAGGTACAATGGCCGCGCGGCGATGATCACCAGCCATCCCATGGCCAGATACAGCGCCGTCGAGAGGCCGCGCATGCCAAACCCGTGCACCGACTTCACCACGACACCGGCGATCGCGAGCCCCCAGATGGTGCCGAACAGCGACCAGCCCCACGCACCGCGCAGCACGCCAAGGGTGAACGGCGTGTACGTCCCCGCGATCAACAGGTAGATGGCGCTGTGGTCGAGCACGCGCAGCACGCGCTTGGCTTTCTCGTGCGAAATGGCGTGGTACAGCGTGGACGTCAGATACAGCAGTGACGCGGTGGCGGCAAAGACCGCCCCTCCCACCACCGCGCGCGCGCCGTGCGGCAGTGCGGCAATGACCAGCACGGGAATGGACGCCACCGCCAATGCGAAGCCAATGCCGTGACTGACGGCATTGGCGATTTCTTCACCGAACGTCTGAGGACGTGACATGATGCACTAAATCTAGCCGAGGTCGCGCATGCGTGTAACGCCGCACCTCAGAGCGGCTGCACCGGAGGCGTCGGGGCTGCGGGCTTCTTCCCCATGCGATCGCCAAGCAACAGACCCGATCCCACGCCGAGGATGAAGATGCCGGCCAGCGACGTGTACGATCGAGTCGCGAACTCGAGTGCGACGAACATGAAGCCGACAACCATCGTGATGATCGCACCCTTCAACTGTATGGACATAATTCGCTCCTTTCTACAGCGCCACGAGCATCCCGCCAATGAACAGCAGCGTCAGCACCAGCACGGCGGGCGCCACGAACCGCAGCCACCGTTCATACGGGCATTTGAGCGTCAGCAGAATCGCCATCAGCGATCCGTTGGTCGGCGTCCAGAACTCGGTGAGTCCCGCGCCGGCCTGGAACGCCAGCACCGTCACCTGCCGCGAAATGCCTAGCAGGTCGGAGAGCGGAATCATCACCGGCATGGTCAGCACCGCCTGCCCGCTGACACTGCTCACCGGGATATGCAGCAGCGCCTGAACGGGGACCATCAGCACGGCGGCAAAGGCGCGCGGCGCGTCGGCCAGCGGCGACACGAGTCCCTGCAGGATCGTGTCGATGACTCGCCCGTCCTCGAGCACCAGCGAGATCGAGCGCGCCACGCCAATGAGCACCGCCGCCGCCGTGACCGACCGCATGCCGTCGAAGTACGCGTCCACAGTGCCCTGCACGCCGAGCCGTCCGACCAGCCCAATGAAAATGCCGGCGATGAGAAACGCCGCCGAGAGTTCGTTGAAACCCCAGCCGTAGTTGAGCACGCCAATCACATACGCAACAAACGGGGCCACCACGAGCAGGAGGATGAGGCGTTGCCGCACGTCGAAGACAACGTCCGACGGACGGTGCGCTTCGTCCGGTTCCACTCGGGTCCGTTCGGCGTGGCGAATGGTCCACCCAATCCATAGCGCGACAGCAACGAGCAGCAGCACAATGCGCAGCGCGGCGCCCGAGAGCAGTGGGAGCTGCGCGAGCTTCAACGCGATGCCTGCCTGGAACGGATTGAGCGGACTGAACGCGCTTCCCACGATGGCCGCGCCAATGCTCATCGCCGCCGCGGTCATCGCATCGTACCCGAACCCCTGGCAGAGGAGCAGGAGCACCGGCACGAGAGGGATGATCTCCTCGCCCATGTTCTCCAGCGCGCCGCCCGCGGCGAAAGCGCACGACAGGATGATGATCGCGAGGTACCGCTGGCGGCCGAACTTCCCCACCAGCCAGTCGACGATGGCGCGCAGCGTGCCCGCTTTGTCCACCACCGTCCACGCCCCACCCACCAGCAGCACGAGCACAATGACCTCGGCGGCGGCCACGAAGCCGCGTGGCACCGCCACGAAGGCCGCGAACGGCCCCACCGGCTGCGCGTCGACGCGATGATAGGTGTTGGCGACGACAACGGTGCGCCCCGTTGCCGCATCGTCGTGGCGGTCGAACTGCCCGGCGGGAATGATGTGCGTGAGCGCGGCCGCGACGAGCACGCAGGCCAGCAGCAGGACCATCGGATGGGGGAAGTGCAGTTTCCTCATTCCGATAGTTTACGGCGCGCCGGGCGAATCAGAAACGGCGGCGGGTCCAGACGAGGACGAGCGCGCAGGGGGCGGGCTCGGGGGGCGGAGCACCGTAGCCGCGTCGAGTCGGCCCCGAAGACGGCGGCGGAGCCGAGCGATGATACTGCACCGGCGCCAGCCGAATATCCGGCCAGGTTTCGATGGCGAGCACCTCGCGTGGCGTAACGGATGCGTCCACCGTCTCGAACCCCCCGGCCATCCGCACATCGTCAACATAGACCCACACACTCCCGCAGTCATGGCCGCCGCGTCCAGCAACCGTAACCTTGTCGCGCGAGATCTGCCGGAAACCCCGCGCTTCGCGCATCACGTCCGCAATTGTGAGCGCCGACCGCAGCGCCGGATGCCCGGGCAGGAACGTTGTCCCCATCCCGACACGACTGCGCCGCAGCACATCGTCGAGGACCCGCAGGGTACGGTCGGGCTTCCCAACCACCGTCACCGCGTCGAGTCGCTGCGGTCCGTTGCCCACGGTGATTACCGCCGTTGTCACGGCGCTCTCGGCGGCGGTGACCAGCACATCCTGCGGCTCCACGCCGATCACGCGCGCCTGAGCCACCCACGTGCCCGACGGCACGTTCGACGCCACAAACTGGCCGTCCTGAATCGGCACGTCGCGCGCGAGCGCCTTGATGTCCACACGCCCGGACGTCACCGCCTTCCCTGACTCGCGCTTCACCGTGCCCCGAATGATCGCCGTCCCCGTGGTCAGCGCCGTGTCGGACAGCTGCACTTCGAGCCGCCCGATCCCCATCACCGGCACGTTTACCACCGTCCCGTCGACGCTGCGATGCCCTGGCGCTGTCACCGCCAGATCGAGTGGCACATCGGTCGGTAGATGGCAGACCAGGAACGCGCCATCCGCCTCGATCGTCGCCGGCCGCCGCTCGGTCACCACGCGGTAGTCGCCCGAGTCGAGTGCGAACGCGCGCCAGTGCACCGCGAGCTTCGCTCCGGCTACCGCGCGTCTGGTCTGCGCGTCGCGCATGATCCCCACCAGCATTCCCTGGGCATACGGCTCCGAGACGCCGCATCGTAGCTCCCGGATGGCCGCGCTCGACGGAATGGCGAGATCCACCGTCGTCGCAACGCCAGCGGTGAGTTCTACCGAGCGCATCGGCGCGTCCAGCCCCAGCTCGGTGAGCGCGTCGTGGTAGAACCCCACAATCACGCGGCCGGCGGAGAGCTCGCCGATGCGATACCGGCCGAGCGTGTCGGTGGTCGCGGTGCGCGGAGCGCTCGGCGAGTCTGGGATCGCCACCTGCACTACCGCGCCAGCGAGCGGCTTGCCGGCGATGGAGTCGAAGACGACACCCGCCACAGCACTGCGCGTTGCCGGCACTGCGCCTTGTGAGGCCGCAGGACGAGCAACAATCGTCAGGGCACCGACGCCGGTGACCAGAACCCGCCATGCCCGCCGAGAACGTTGCACCACGAAACAGGGCATGCGTTGAACGTGCAGACTACCGGCCGCCAACGCCAGCACCGAACTGCTCGGCTACGGCACGCGCCGGTACTGAACCGTCCAGTTCACAACGTTCGACGTACCGACTAGCACCACGCGGCGCCAGCGAATGCCGTTCTGCTCGCGGAGTTCGCCCAACTCGGCGCGAGTGTCGGGAGAGACCACCGACACCGCCTCCCATCCCGTCGGCTCACTGATCGAGAGCACTGGCTGGTCTCCCGTGACCGTGCTCAGGGTGCCGCGCAGCGTGAGGTCGTCCCAGCGCACGCCCTGCAGGTCGGCGGCGCCACAGGTGACGTGACGGCTCGTGGAAAGCAGCTGTGGGTGCGCGATCTGCTCGCGAAGACAGACAACTTGAACGTCGTTCTCACCAACCGGGCGCAAGGTCAGCGATCCCTTGAATGCGCCGAGTGGGTGATCATCCCAGTAGTCGAAGGCGACATACGCACGCGCAGTGTCGAGCCCGAGCTCCGCGAGCGGAAGTGTGGCCGGCGCTCCGGAGGTGCGCGCCAGCACCGTCCATCGCTCAAACGGACGCGCGATATCCGTCTGATACAGCGTCTGCTGCAGCCGCTGGTCGGCCTCGAACGGTCGCGGACCCGCACCGCTCACCTCGTTGTCCACCATCCACAGCCGGTCGGTGCGGGACGGATCGACGTCGTACACCTGCCCGGGTCGCGTTACCAGAACCGGTGCCGTGCGCTGCGCCGTCACCACCTCGGCGCCTAGATACACGCTCGGCTTGTCGGTGAGCATCAGCAACGAACCGGTGAGCGACGTCAACGTCGCCGCGCGCCGGCCATCGGGCTGGTGGAGTTCAATGTGGTCGGGGTCGTTGCGCCAGACGACGTTGTTGAACGAGTTGAACTGCGCAAAGCCTCCGTAGCCAAAACCGTCGTCGCCCAACCGCGTGGCGTCGATCAACCCGATGAGCTCCGGTCGCGGCCCCCACGACGCGAGCAGGAAGCTCTCGCGCCCAATGACATCACGAATCTGCCGCGTGAAGTCGCGGTACACTTTGATGCGGTCGCGCTTCGCCTGCGTGAACGCGGCGGCGTGGCTGTTGAAGCCTTCATATCGCAGGTGGCGCAGGGCATCGACCTTGTAGTAGCCCCATCCCTGCTTCCGGAGCGTCGAGTACACAGGCAGCACCAGATCGCGCATCGTCGCCGGACTTCCGTCCATCACGTACCCCACCCAGTTGCCCCGCGACGGCCGGCCATCGGCCCCGCGCAGAAAGTACCAGAGCCCGGCGGTCAGTCCCTTGCCGGCGATGTAGCGCTGCAAGTCCGCGAGCCCGCCGGGGAACTTGGCGTTGGTGGTCAGCCAGTGGTCGGGCACCGAAATGGGGTTCTGCTGGAATCCGTCGTCGATCTGCAACACTGAGTAGCCGTACGGCTTCAATCGTTCAGCCATCACGTCGGCCGTGTGATGGATGTCGCCCTCGGTCACCTGATCCTTGAACGCAAACCAAGACGTCCACCCCGCCACCGACGCCGGCCACGTTTGGAACGTCCACGGTTCGTAGTGCGCCAGCCCGCGGTGCCGCTGATAAAAGCGCGGCCGGAAGCGCAGGGTGATTTCGTAACCTTCTGCTACTATTTCGTACGCGGTCGAATCACCGCCGGCCACCGGCGTCAGTCGCGCGCCGGCGGGGAAGTCGACGCTCAACAGCCAGTCGCGGTCGCGGGCATACACCGCACGATTCAACAGGCTGTAGCTCGGCCCCACGCTGTGTCGCACCACCGGCACGCCGTCCTCGCGCGGGTCGGCCTCCACCGCAAACGACTCCCCCGCGGCTCGCACCGTGCCGCGCAGGGTGTAGCGCCCCGCGCCGGCCACCCAGCTGATCACCTGCGTGATCCGGCCGTCCGAGGTGTCCACCAGCTGCCGTACGGTGGGCGTGCCACGCGTCGCCTGGATGCTGGCGGTTAGGATCGCCGCGCCATCGTAGCGCAGCACCAGCGTGCTGTCCTTGATGCTGACCTGCGCCGGCGCGTTGGCTGGTGCGCGGTTTGGCGCGCCGACAGTGCCCGCCTGCGCCAAGGCGCCCTGCGCCGCCATCACCAGGCACAGAACGCCTCCGAGTTGCCGCCTCATTCGTGCACTCCTCGCGCTAGACGCGCAGCGCCCGCATGTACTGGAGATTCCGGCTGGCGCTCTCCAGCGGCGCCGCCGACCCTTCCTGCTCGACCACGAAGAGCTTGGCATCGAGGTCGCGCACGCCGGCGAACAGCGCGTGGAAGTCCACCGTGCCGGTGCCCAGATCGGTGTCCTTGCTGTTGTCGGCCACCACGTCCTTCACGTGGAACGACCAGAACCGGTCGTGATGCTGCTGCATATACTTCAGCGGATCGCCGCCGCCCATACGCATGTTGCCGGCGTCCAGCTGCAGTCGCACGGCGGCGGGATCGGTGCGCGCGATGAACAGGTCGAACGGCACCACCCCGTTAATCGCCTTCATATGGTTGGGCTCGTTGTGGAATCCCAACCAGATGCCGCCCTTCCGCGCCACGGCGCCGGCGTCGTTGAAGATGTCGGCCCAGCGCTTCCATTCGTCGAGCGACTTGTCGGCCTCGGCCGTCAGGCTCGGCACGATCAGATATTCCTGCCCCAGATACCCCGCCGCGTCCACGCTCTTCTGCCAGTCCTTGGTGAGGATCTGCGGCGCGATGTGCGCCGACGATGCCTTGAGTCCGGTGTTGCGCAGGGCGGCCTTCACCTGCTCGTTGCTGCGTCCGAAGTTGCCAAACGACCAGAGCAGCTCAACGTCGTCGTATCCCATCGCCCGCACCGCCGCGAGCGTCCCCTCGGGATCTTTGCGCATCTCATTGCGCACCGAGTACAGCTCGAGGCTCACGCGCGATAAGCGCCGTCCACCCCGCGCGAATGGCGCCGGAAGCACGCACCCGCCGAGCCCCGCCGAGGCGGCCATCATCGTTCCCACAAATGTCCGCCGCTTCACCGCGCGTCCCTCCTCTCTTCCCGCATCTTGGCGCGTACCGCAAACCCTAGCATTACCGCGCCAAACCCGCACAGTACCACGCCCCAGTACAGGTTGACGTTGATCCCCAACGATTGCCGGTACGCCTCGGGTGGCGTGAGAAATCCGTAGATCACGAGGATGGCGCCGAACATCGAGAACAGCAGCCCAATAGGCAGGCGAAGGTCGAGTCTCATGGCGGCCTCAGAGGAAGGCAAGGTTGAGCAGGGTCACGGCCACGAGGATCATCGCGCCAAGGTAGACCGGCCGCTTGTACCATGGCAGATGCCCCTCGGCGTGACGCTCCGTCAGGCTGTACACGAGACCGCGCAGTTCTTCGTCGCTTTTGAGCCGCTTGGTTAGCAGGCTGATGAGGATCGTGACCGTGAAGCATGTGGACCACGACCAGATAGCGGTCCAAAAGTTCTGTGCCATCTCGCTGGGATACGTGTGCATCACCGGACCGATCCACCCGCCCTTGAACAGGCTCTCGGCCTCCACAGGGATCGTCAGGCCATGGTGCATCGCCGCCGCAAACGTGCCCGCCAGCAAACCATAGAAGGCGCCGTGCCCCGTGGTGCGCTTCCAGAACATCCCCAGCAGGAAGGTGGCGAACAGCGGCGCGTTCACGAACGCAAACACGAGCTGCAGCATGTCCATGATGTTGTTGAAGTGCTGCGCCATGTACGCCGTCAGGATCGACAGCACGATCCCGAACACCGTCGCCATCCGCCCCATCGTCAGGTAATGCGCGTCGCTCTTGTTCGGCGCGATGTGGCTCTGGTAGATGTCGTACGTCCACACGGTGTTGAATGCCGTCACATTGCCCGCCATCCCGCTCATGAACGACGCCATCAGCGCCGTCAGCCCGAGTCCGAGCAGGCCGGTGGGGAAATAGTGCTTGAGCATCAGCGGGATCGTCATGTCGTAGTCGTACGCGTTCCCCTTCACCGGCAGGGCGAAGCCGGTCTCGCCCGCCTTGGCGGTCAGCGCAATGGCGATCATGCCGGGCAGGATCACGAGGAACGGGAAGAGCATCTTGGGCACCGCGGCAATCAGCGGCACGCGGCGCGCCGCCTGCTCGTTCTCGGCGACCATCGCGCGCTGCACGACCAGGAAGTCGGTGCACCAGTAGCCGAATGACAGCACGAAGCCGAGCCCCATCACCATGCCGAACCACTCGACACCCATCGGGTTGCCGCCCGGCGTGCCCATGTGATTCCACGCGCCCATCCAGGCGCCGGCGGCGTACGGCTCCCCTGCCAGATTGTGACTCTGCGTCGCCACGAGGTCGAGCCGTGACACGAGCCCCGACCATCCGCCGGCGTCACGCAGCCCAAGGAAGACGAGAGGCGCGAAGCCAAGCACGATCAGGAAGAACTGCATCACCTCGTTGTAGATCGCCGACGTCAGGCCGCCGAGGAAGATGTACGCCAGCACGATCGCGGCGCTCGCCCACAGCGCGACGTTGAAGTTCCAGCCGAGCAGGAGGTTCAGCAGCTTCGCCATCGCGTACATCGAGATGCCGCTGGAAAAGACGGTCATCGTCGCAAAGCTGAACGCGTTGAACGTCCGCGTCTTCTCGTCGTAGCGCAGCTTGAGGTACTCAGGGACGCTGCGCGCCTTGGAGCCGTAGTAGAACGGCATCATGAACACGCCGACGAACACCATCGCCGGCACCGCACCCACCCAGTAGAAGTGCGACGTCATCATACCGTACTTCGCGCCCGACGCAGCCATTCCCATCACTTCCTGCGCGCCGAGATTGGCGCTGAGGAACGCGAGGCCCGAAATCCACGCCGGAATGTTGCGGCCCGACATGAAGAAGTCGTTGGAGCTCTTCATCCCCCGCTTGAGGGCGGCGCCGATGCCGACGACAAACGAGAAGTAGAGAATCAGGATCAGCCAGTCGACGGCGCCGAGTTGGATGCTTTGGGTGAGAATGGGAACACTCCCGAATGGCTGCGCGCGTTGGCGGAGAACAGCGGCGGCACATCGCTGGCCGACAGACCATCTATAGTCGTCCGCGGACGGGAACGCGTCAAGAAAACCAACCCGTGCCGGCGGCGAAGCGCCGCACGGCGCGCTACCTTTGGGTCGTGAGCATGCGCGTGGCTTTGGCCGTCCCTTGTTACGTTGACCAGCTCCGACCTCAAGCGGCGCAGGCCACGCTCGCGCTCCTCGAGCGACTCGGTTGCGAGGTCAGCCTCGACTTCGACGCGCCCTGCTGCGGCCAGCCGATGTTCAACGCCGGCGTCCTGACGGCCGCGCGCGCCGCCGCCGACAACTGGGTGCAGGCGTCGAGTCAGTTCGACGCCATCGTGATGCCGTCGGGAAGCTGCACCCATCACGTGCGGCATCACCTGCCGCCGTTCCTTAACAACGATGCGTCCGCGCACGCCGCCTCGGTGACGTTCGAACTCTGCGAGTTCATCGCCGGCCCACTGGGGCGCCGCACCCTCTCGGGGCGCTTTCCGCACCGCGTCGCCATGCACCTGGGGTGCCACGCCCAGCGCGGCCTGCGCCTCGGCGGGTCAACTGAACTGCACCAGACGCTCGACGGTCCGATGCGCACCCTGCTCGCCGGTCTCGACGGACTCACCTTTGCCGAACTCGATCGCCCCGACGAGTGCTGCGGCTTCGGCGGGTCGTTTGCCGTGGGCGAAGCCGAGGTGTCCACGGCGATGGGACGCGACAAGCTCGCCGACGTGGCGTTGCACCACGCCGAGGTGCTCGTGAGCAGCGACCCGTCCTGCCTGCTCCATCTCGAGGCGCTCGCACTGCACCAGGGTTCACCGCTGCGGACACTGCACATCGCCGAGCTGCTTGAAGAGGCGACGCGATGACCTCGCCGGCCGCCGGAGGGTCCGCCTCCGCATCGCGTCGCACGCACGCCGCGGCGGCCGCAAACTTCCTGGGTGACGCGCCGCGCGCCGCGTGGCACGATCAGTCGCTCTGGTTTGTGCGTCAGAAGCGTGACAAGGCCAGCGCGCTCCCCGACTGGGAGTCGCTGCGCCTTGCCGGTTCGGCGCTCAAGGCGCACGCGATGAGCCGACTCGCCGACTTGCTCGAGGAGTTTGAGCGCAACGCCACCGCCAACGGCGTGGTCGTGCACTGGGCGCGCGATGACGCCGAGCACAACCGCATCGTGCTCGGCATTCTCCGCGACGCCGGCGTGATGCGCGTTTCGAAGAGCAAGTCGATGCTCACCGAGGAGTGCCGTCTCAATCCCTACCTCGAGACCAACGGCATCGAGGTGGTGGACACTGACCTCGGCGAACGCATCGTCCAGCTCGCAAAGGAGCCGCCGTCGCACATCGTGATGCCAGCGATTCACTGGAAGCGCGAGGAGATCGGCGCGCTCTTTCATCGCACCATCGGCACACCCGCCGGCGAGGCCGACCCTGATCGCCTCACCGCCGCTGCCCGCGTGCATCTGCGCGAGACGCTGCTGTCTGCACCAACGAAGGCAATGCCGACCTCGGCATGCACACGGCGCCCATTCACATCGCCTGCGCCGGCATCGAGAAAGTGGTGGCCACGCGCGATGACCTCGGCGTGCTGCTGCGCCTGCTCGCCCGCAGCGGCACCGGCCAGCCGATCACGTCGTACACGACGCACGTCAACTCGCCCAAGCCCGGTGGCGCAATGCACGTGGTGCTCGTGGACAATGGCCGCACCAAGCGACTGGCCGATGAGACAATGCGCAGCGCCCTGCACTGCATTCGCTGCGGCGCCTGCCTCAACACCTGCCCCGTGTATCGGCGCAGCGGCGGGTACAGCTACGGACACGTCATTCAGGGGCCGATCGGTGCCATCCTCGCGCCGGCGGTGGACCTCGACGCGCACGCGTCGCTGCCATTTGCCTCCACGCTCTGTGGATCGTGCGCCGACGTCTGCCCCGTACGCATCGACATTCCGGCGCAACTGTTGGCGTGGCGCGCGCGCAGCGCCGCGGCGGGGCGACTGCCGCGCGGCTACTCGCTGCTCTTCCCACTGGTTGGCTGGGTGCTGGCCGCGCGCGGGCGCTTTGCGTTCGCCGCACGCTGGGCACGGCGCGTGCAGCGCTTGGTGCCGGCGGCGTGGCTACGCGGCCGGTGGAATCCGTGGACGCGCCCGGGGCGCGCGTTGCCCGTGCTCGCCGACGAGACCTTCCGCGAATGGACCCAACGCACGGGGAAACGCCCGTGAGCGCCCGC